>NZ_PSUB01000001.1:0-580146 GCF_002931595.1 Rathayibacter sp. AY2B9 | reverse complement strand
CCCCCCGCCCCCTCGCCTCCGGGCTGATCGCGCTCGTCGCGACCGGTGCCCTGCTCTTCGGCGCGACCCCGGCCCTCGCCGCGGAGAACCCGCAGAAGCCCCTCTCCTCCTCCGAGGAGGCGCCGACCGGCCTCGCTCCCGCGAGCGAGTCGCCCGAGGCCGCCCAGCAGACCGCCCGCGCGGCCGTCAGCTACTACAACGCCCTCGTCGGCGGCGAGGAGCTGGCCGCCGGACAGCGGATCGTCTCGGGCACGAACGGCTACTCGTTCCGGATGCAGACCGACGGCAACGCCGTGGTCTACGACCCGCAGGGCCGCCCCACCTTCGCCACGAACACCCAGGGCCGCGGCGACCACCTGGTCATGCAGACCGACGGCAACATGGTCGTCTACTCCGCCAAGGGCGGCCCCGTGTGGAGCACGAACACGATCAACGAGGCGGGAGCCTCGGTGATCATGCAGCCCGACGGCAACCTCGTCGTCTACCGCGAGAACGGCTCGCCCGCCTGGGCGAGCAGCGTCCGCCGCGTCATCGCCGAGCCGGTGACCGACACGCTGTTCACGGAGCAGACCCTCCGCCCCGTCCACCAGCTCACCTCCGCCGACGGCCGCTTCAGCGCCGTCATGCAGAACGACGGCAACTTCGTCGGCTACGGCCCCCAGGGCGCCGTCTGGGGCACCGGCACCGGCGGCTCCGGCAACCGCATCACCATGCAGAAGGACGGCAACGCCGTCATCTACGGCTCCGACGGCTCCGTCAAGTGGTTCTCGGGTACGCGCGGCAAGGACCTCCGCCTGGGCATCAACAACGCCGGCTCGCTGATCATCGTGAACCCGTCCGACGACGTGATCTGGACCAGCCAGGCCGCCTTCCCCTCGACGACGCTCTACGCGGCGAACTCGCTCGAGGCGGGCAGCTTCCTCCGCTCCGCGAACGGCGTCTACCGAGCGGTGATGCAGGCGGACGGCAACTTCGTCGTCTACGGCAAGAACGGCCCGATCTGGGCGTCGAAGACCACCCGCGCAGGCGCCTTCTTCGCCATCGACACCAGCGGGCAGATCGCCGTGGGCACCGAGACGACGAGCGGATGGTCGGTCGTCCCGCCCGCCGCGTCGGTCGGCCCCTACAAGCTCGTCATGCAGGACGACGGCAACCTCGTCGAGTACGACAGCCGCCGCGCGGTCTGGGCCAGCCGCGGCTGACGCCCCTCCGCCACGACGCCCCCTGGTCCCCGGACCGGGGGGCGTCGTCGTCTCCCCCGCCGTGGGACGATTCCCCCGACCCCGCCGCCCTCCCCGACAGGAACCCTGCGATGACGCACCTCCCCTCCGGCCGCTCCCTGACCGCCTCCCTCGCGGCGCTCGCCGCCACGGGCGCGCTCCTGCTGGGCTCGCTGCCCGCTGCCGCGGTCGAGGCCCCGCCCTCGGCGTCCTCCGCCGTCGCCTCCGCCGCCGTCCTCCGTGCCGGCGAGCAGCTCGCGCGCGGCGAGCGCCTGGTGTCCCCCGACGGCGCCTCCTCCCTCGTGATGCAGACCGACGGCAACGCCGTGGTCTACGCCGCCGGCGGCCGTCCCACCTGGGCCTCGGGCACGCAGGGGCGCGGCGACAGCCTGCGGATGCAGGACGACGGCAACCTCGTCGTGTACGCCGCGGACGGGCGCCCGGTCTGGGCGAGCGGCACGGTGGCCGACCCGGGCGGCGAGCTGCGGATGCAGGACGACGGCAATCTCGTGATCTACCGCCGCAGCGGCTCGGCCGCCTGGGCCAGCAGCATCGGCGGCCGGATCGACGAGCCGCGCACCGACACCCTCCGCCGCGGCAGCACCCTCTACGCGGGGAACCGGCTCGCCACCCAGGGAGGCACCACGGCGGTGATGCAGGCGGACGGCAACCTCGTCGTCTACGGACAGGGCGGGGCTCTCTGGGCGAGCGGCACCCGCGGCCGGGGCAACGTCCTCCGGATGCAGGACGACGGGAACGCCGTGGTCTACACCGCGGACGGCGCGCCCCTGTGGGCCTCGGACACGTCCGGCGAGCCGGGCGCCACGATGGTCCTCCGCGAGGGCGATCTCCGGATCGCGGACGACTCCGGCGTCCTCTGGAGCAGTGCCGCGCTCGTCGTGCGCGACTCGCTCTCCCCGAGCGGCCTCGTCGTCGCGGGCACGCGGCTGACCTCGGCGAGCGGGCAGTGGCGGGCCGAGATGCAGCGCGACGGCAACTTCGTCGTCTACGGGCCGAACGGCGCGGACTGGGCGACGAACACCTCCTCCGCCTCCGGTGCCGCCTTCTCGATGAGCTCCGAGGGCCGGCTCGACGTGGCCGACTCCCGGATCCTCTGGCTGCGGTTCCCGAGGATCTCCTTCGGCATCGGCCAGAGCGGCGTCGTCGCGCCCTACCGCCTCGTGCTGCAGGACGACGGCCGCCTCGTCGAGTACGACGGCATCGGACGGGCCGTCTGGGCCAGCCGGGGCTGACGCGCGACGCATGATGGAGGGGTGAGCGACCCCGGCGACTTCATCCGCTCGGCCCTGGAGTACGAGGGCGACGTCTGGCGCGCGCAGGACGTGCGCGAGCGCCTGGGAGCAGGGCTCGACTCGACAGGCGCCTCGGTCGGGGCGGTCCGCGGCACCGTCCGCGACGCGCTGAGGAAGTTCCGCTCGCTCGAGCACGACGACGTGACCGCCCTCTCCTCCGAGCTGTGGGAGCCGGCGGTGTTCGAGCCGCGGCTGGCGGCCGTCGTGCTGCTGCAGTCCCGAGCCGAGTGGCTGCGCGGCTCCGACCTCACCCGGCTCGAAGGCTTCGTCCGCGACTCCCGCGTGGACGAGCTGAGCGACCCGCTGGCCCGCGACGTCGTCGCTCCGCTCCTGGCCGGGCTGCTTGGTGCGGCGCGGACCCGGGCGGACGCGGTCCTCGACCGCTGGGAGGCGGAGGGCGGGCGCCTGGCGCGCGCGGCCTCCCTGGCGCGGGCCTCGGTCCCGACGGAGCACGGCTGAACGGCCGCTCGGACCGACCGCCCCGCGGAGCCGGACGCCTGCTCAGGTGGCCCGGTACTCCTGAGCCGCCGTGCCGTCCGCCACCCGGATCCGCGTGTCGAACTTTAGGCCCGGATCGACCCGGTGCGCGATCAGGACCACCGTCCGCCCCTCGGCGGCGCGGAGCAGATCCCCGAGCAGGGCGTCGGCCACGGGAGCGTCCACCGACGCCGTCGGCTCGTCCAGCACCAGGACGCGGAAATCGGCCAGGAGTGCGCGCGCGAGGGCGATCCGCTGAGCCTGGCCGCCCGAGACGAGCGAGCCCCGCTCCCCCACCCGCGCGTCGAGCCCGCCGCGTGCAGCGACCCAGGGCCCGAGCCCGACCCGCTCGAGCACCGCCTCGAGCACGGCGCCATCGGCCTCGGGCCGCGCGAAGAGGAGGTTCTGCCGGATCGTGTCGTCGAAGAGGTACGGCTGCTGCTCCACGAGTCCGACCCGCTTCCGCACCTCCGCCTGCGGCAGCGTCCGCGCCTCGACCCCGCCCAGGAGGTAGCTGCCGGAGTGGTCGAGGAAGCGCACCAGAGCGTGCGCGAGCGTGGTCTTCCCGGACCCGCTGCCGCCGGTGACGAGGACGCGCGCACCCTCCGGCAGGTCGAGCGAGACGCCCCGCAGCGCGGGCGTGTGCGCGCCGGGCCAGCTCACCGACAGGTCGCGCAGGACGATGCCGGCGCCCCGGGGAGCCGGGGCGTCCGGGTCCACGTCCGCGTCGGTCGCGAGCGCCGGCGACGCCGCCTCGGCGTCCAGATCAGCCAGGCGCTGAGCGCTCGAGAGCGCGGTGCGCGCCGCCTGCACAGCGAGCGGCGCGGCGGCGGCGATCTCGAACACCGCGAGCGGCACGAGCGCGACGACACCCAGCGCCGGACCGCCGAGGTCGCCGATCACCGGGATCCCCAGCGCGAGGCCCGCCCAGACCGCACCACCCGAGCACAGGGCGAGGACGGCCGCGGCCAGTCCGGCGGAGGCCGCCCGTCGACGCGCCGCCCGGGCGAGCGACTCCTCCGCGCGTGCCACGTCCGCCAGAGCGTCACCCGCCGCATCGAAGGCGATGAGCACGTCGAGGCGGGTGACCAGCAGGTTGAGGCGCTCGGCGAGCTCCCCGCGCAGCGGCGCCAGCTCGCGGTCCGCCTGCGCGGAGAGCCGGCCGGCGCCCAGAGCCCCGCCGGCGAAGGCGAGGACGAGCAGCGCCAGCAGCACGGCGCCCATCGCCGGCAGCAGCAGCCAGACGCCGACCACGGAGACCGCAGCGACCAGCGCCGCGACGACCAGCGGCTGCACGACGCGCAGCGGCACGTCCTGCTGGGCGTCGACGTCCGCCACCACCCGGGAGACCAGGTCGCCGCGGCGCACGCGGCCCAGCCCGTCCGGCGCGACCGGCACCAGGCGCTCGTAGACGCCCGCCCGGAGCTCCGCGAGCGCGCGGAAGGCGGCGTCGTGGCCGGTCAGCCGCTCGAGGTAGCGGAAGAAGGCCCGCGCCAGCGCGAAGGCCCGCACGCCCACAACGGCCATGGAGAGGAACAGGATCGGCGGCTGCTCGGCCGCGCGGACGATCAGCCAGGCCGAGCAGGCCAGCAGCGCCACGACGGCCGAGGAGGAGAGCAGCCCGAAGGACAGACCCGGCAGGAAGCGGCGCGGCCCGGGCATCGCGGCGCGGAGGACGTCGGAGCGGTTCACCTCGCGACCGCCCCCGCCGGCGCCAGGGCGATCACGGCGTCGGCCGCCGCGATGGTCGCGGGCCGGTGGCTGGCGACGACGACGATCGTCCCGCTCTCCGCCAGCGTCCGGAGTCCGGCGAGCAGCGCCCGCTCGGACTCCTCGTCGAGGGCGGCGGTCGGCTCGTCCAGGGCCAGCACCGCGCACCCGCGCTCGAGCAGGCGGTGCACGGCGCGGGCGACGGCGACGCGGGCGCTCTGCCCGCCCGAGAGGCCCGTCCCCTCGGCGTCGAGCCGGCGCTCGGGGTCCACGTCGACGGCGGCGATCGCCAGGGCCCGCCGCACGCGCTCGGGGTCCGGCGAGAGTGCTCCGAGCCCGACGGCGGAGGCGACGCTCCCCGGGAGCAGGTCGGGCCGCTGGCCCGCCCAGGCGAGCGTCGACAGCAGATCCGCGACCGGCGACCCGCCGAGCAGCAGCGTGCCCGAGAAGGGCACGAAGCCCGCGAGCGCGGCGAGCAGCGTCGACTTCCCGGACCCGCTGGGCCCGGTCACCACGGTGATCGACCCGACGGGGAGCACCGCGTCGACAGGAGCGAGCGTCCGCCCGCGTCCGTCGTCGACCGCGAGACCCCGCAGCTCGAGCGCCCCCGTCGCCGCCGGGGCCTTCCCGCGAGCGGGCAGAGCCGCCGCGCGCTCGAGGACGGCGAAGGCGCGGTCCGCCGCCTGCACCCCGTCGGCCGCCGCATGGAACTCGGCACCGACCTGCCGCACCGGCAGGAACACGTCCGGCGCCAGCACCAGGACGAACAGCCCGACGGCCAGCCCCAGCGAGCCGTCGACGAGCCGCAGCCCGATCGAGACGGCGACCAGCGCGACCGAGAGCGAGCCGGCGAGCTCCAGCACGAAGCCGCTGACGAAGGTCACCCGCAGCACCTTCATCGTGTGCACGCGGTAGTCCTCGGTCAGCGCGCGGATCCGCGTCGCCTGCCGCTCGGCCCGCCCGAAGATCTTGAGCGTCGCGAGGCCGCCGACGGTGTCGACGAAGCCGGACGCGAGCGCCTGCAGCCGCTCCCACTGCCGCGCCTGCACGGCCTGGGTCGCCCAGCCGATCAGCACCATGAACACCGGGATGAGCGGCAGGGTCACCACCAGGAACACCGCGCTGAGCGGATCGGCGAGGAAGACCACGAGTGTCAGGAGCGGCGTCGCCACCGCGGTGGCGATCAGCTGCGGGAGGTAGCGGGCGAAGTAGCCGTCGAGGGAGTCCAGTCCGCCGCCCAGCAGCGCGACGACCCCGCCCGAGCCCCCTTCGGAGCGGCCCGCCGGGCCGAGCTCGACCAGTGCGGCGAGGACCGCCTGCCGCAGCTGCGCCTTCGCTCCTGCTCCTCCGCGCACCGCGTTCACCTCGGTCGCCCAGGCGAGAGCCGCCCGCGCCGCGACGACCGCGAGCAGGGCGGCCAGCAGCGGCGCGAGATCGTCGGCGGTCCTCCCGTCGACCGCACCGGCCACCAGCTGCGCCACGAGCCACGCGAAGGCGACGATCGCCAGGGTCCTCGCCAGCGCGAGCACCCCGCCGAGCAGGAGGAACACGCGGGCCGCCCGGGCGTAGCGGAGCAGGCGCGGATCGAGGGGCTTCACGTCAGTGGGCGTCGACCGGGATGTGCGCGCGGCTGATGCGCTTGCGGAAGATCCAGTAGGTCCAGGCCTGGTAGCCGACGATGAGCGGCACGAACACCAGGGCGGTCCAACTCATGACCGTCAGCGTATAGGGCGTGCTGGAGGCGTTCTCGATCGTCAGCCCGTAGGCGGGGACGTTCGAGGCCGGCATCACCGCGGGGAACAGCGTCGCGAAGAGGGCGAGCACGGCGAGCGCGATGGTGCCGGCCAGCAGCGCGAAGGCGCGTCCCTCCCGGCCCCGCGTGATGGCGAGCCAGCCGCCGACGAGGGTCGCGGCCGCGCCCGCCGAGAGCGCCCAGGAGGCGGTGCTCCCCTGGCCGAGGTTGGTCCAGGCCAGGAAGACCGCGGCGACGACCACGGTGAGCAGCCCCGCGCGGGTCGCCAGGCGGCGCGCACGCTCGCGGATCCCCCCCTCCGTCTTCAGGGCGACGAAGACGACTCCGTGCGTGAAGAAGAGCAGGAGGGTCGTCGCTCCGCCCAGCAGGGCGTAGGGGTTCAGCAGGTCCAGGACGGTGCCGGTGAAGTTGTGGTCGGCGTCCATCGGGACGCCCTGCACGATGTTCGCGAAGGCCACGCCCCAGAGGAAGGCGGGCACCGCGGAGCCGACGACGATCATCGTGTCGAAGCGCCGCTTCCACTGCGCCTCCGGACGCTGGTGCCGGTACTCGAACGAGACGCCGCGGGCGATCAGCGCGAGCAGGATGAGCAGAAGCGGCAGGTAGAACCCGCTGAAGAGCGTGGCGTACCACTCCGGGAACGCGGCGAACAGGGCTGCGCCGGCAACGATCACCCACGTCTCGTTGAGGTCCCACACCGGGCCGATCGTGTTGATCAGCACGCGGCGGTCGGTGTCGTCGCGCCCGAGGAACGGGAGCGACATGCCGACGCCGAAGTCGAACCCGTCGAGGACGAAGTAGCCGATGAAGAAGAAGGCGACGATCCAGAACCAGAGAACGGCGAGATCCATGAGGGGTGCCTCCTAGTAGACGGTGCCGACGAGCTGCGGGCGACCGCTCTCCTCGTCGACCTCGGGAGCGTCGTCGGGGCCGGCCTGCGCGGCCCGCTTGATCAGGCGGAACTCGACCACGGCGAGCGTGCCGTAGATCGCGGTGAAGGCGAGCAGCGAGATCAGGACCTCGAGGCCGCTCACTCCGGGCGAGACTCCGTCGGCGGTCTTCAGCAGTCCGAACACGAGCCACGGCTGGCGGCCCATCTCGGTGAAGACCCAGCCCACGATCATCGCCATCAACGGCAGCGGGGCGGCCCAGATCGCGACCTTCCACATCCACTGCTTCGGCTCGCGGCCCTTCCGGGTGAACCAGAGGCCGGCCGCGGCCACGCCGATGGCCAGGACGCCGAGGGCCATCATCCAGCGGAACGACCAGTAGGTGACCCAGATGATCGGCGTGTAGTCGCCGGGTCCGTAGACCTGGGTGTACTGCGCCTGGAGGTCGTTGATGCCCTCGACCGTGCCGGTGAAGGTGTGCGTCGAGAGGAAGGAGAGCAGGTAGGGGATGCGGATCGAGAACAGCTCGCTCGAGCCGTCCGGCGTGCCCCAGGTGAAGACGGAGAAGGAGGCGTCGACGCCTGTGGAGGTCCTGTAGAGCGCCTCCGCGGCCGCCATCTTCATCGGCTGCGTGTCGACCATCGCGAGGCCCAGCGAGTCGCCGGTGAACAGGGTCAGGCCGCCGCTGACGAGCATCATCCAGGCGCCGAACCTCAGCGCGGGGCGCATGGTCTCGAGGTGCTGGTTCCGCGAGAGGTGGTAGGCCGCGACGCTGATGATGACGGCGGCCGAGACCATGAAGCAGGCGAAGATCGTGTGCGGGAACGCGGCGAGAGCGACCTTGTTGGTGAGGAGCGCCCAGATGTCGGTGAGCTCCGCGCGGCCCTTGGTCTCGTTGATGCGGAAGCCGACCGGGTTCTGCATGAACGCGTTCGCGGCGATGATGAAGTAGGCCGAGAGCGTGGTGCCGAGCGTGGTCAGCCAGATGGTGGCCAGGTGCAGCTTCTCGGGCAGCTTGTCCCAGCCGAAGATCCAGAGGCCGATGAAGGTCGCCTCGAGGAAGAAGGCGAGCAGGCCCTCGAACGCCAGCGGGGCCCCGAAGACGTCGCCGACGAAGCGGGAGTAGTCGCTCCAGTTCATCCCGAACTGGAACTCCTGGACGATCCCGGTCACGACGCCCATCGCGAAGTTGATCAGGAAGAGCTTCCCGAAGAACTTCGTCAGCTGCAGGTAGTGCACCTTCCCGGTGCGCACCCAGCAGGTCTGGAAGATCGCGACGGTGAGCGCCATGCCGATCGTGAGCGGCACGAACAGGAAGTGGTAGATCGTCGTCAGACCGAACTGCCATCTCGACAGCAGGAGCGGATCCAGGAGTTCGTTCACAGCTCCGAGAGTAGGTCGGCGGAAGGGGTCCGACGGCCTCCGATCCCAGTACTGGGGCGGATGTGCGGCCTTCCGCGAGCTCCTGTCGGCACCCTTTCCGGGGTGGCCCCGGACGCCCCTCCGAGCGCTTCCGCCGACCAGTCGCTCGACGTCGAGACAGTCCCTCTCGACGTCGAGGGAGTCCCCCGCGGGGCGACTGCCGAGCGGGGCTCGCCTCCGTCGGACCCGCCGCCGGCGACCTCTCGACGCCGAGCGATCAGGCGGGCGACGGAGCGCTGAGACTTCCTCTCACGGGCCTTCAGCGGATTCCCAGGCGCACATCCGCGAGATCGGCTCTGGGAATCCGTTCACTGCGCAATGCCATCGATGGACTCGCCCGGTGAAGAGACTCCCGGAGCCGATGCCGATGTGCCGTCGGCGGGCGCCCCGCGGTCAGCCGGCGTCGACGCGCGAGCGGGAGCCGGAGAACCAGGCGGGCGCCTGGAAGCCGTACTTCAGCACGGGCAGGTCGCGGGTGAGGCGCCAGTAGCCCAGTCCCGCCGCGACGCCGATCCCGCAGACCAGGAGCGGCACGACCGGCCCGATGACGTCGAGCCAGCGCTCTCCGTCGAAGAGCAGCAGGGCGCTCGTGGCGAGCGAGACGAAGAGGACGTGCACCACGTACACCGGGAGCGTGTTGCGGCCGATGAAGGTGATCCAGCCCGCGCCGCGCCGGTTCGAGAGGAAGCGGGCGACCACGAGCCCGGCGAGGACCGCCAGCACGCTCACCAGGACCAGCCCGATCGTCAGCAGCGGGAAGCGGGCGCGGACGGCGAGGATCACGCCGGCGAGCACGAGGAACAGCACGCCGAAGCCGACTCCGCTGAGGATCCCGCGGCGCTCCACGAACGCGATCACCGCGTTCCGCAGGTAGAGGCCGAGCAGGAAGAACATCAGGTAGCGGGCCATGCCGTCCCAGGCGATGTTCCCGGTGCCCTCGGAGGTGCTGGAGCGGACGGCGTACCAGACCACGGCGATCGCGGTCGCGATGCCGATCTGCACCCGCCAGTCGATCCGGCCCTGCGCGAGCTTGGCGGCCACGAAGAAGATCGTGAGCGCGTAGAGGAACCAGAGCCCGTTGTGCGGCATCACCGGCTGGAGGAGCAGCGCGAGCGGGTCGGACTCGTCGGTGCCGCCCGGGTTGGGCACCACCAGGAAGAAGAGGAACCGCACCACGGACCAGAGCAAGAAGGCCCAGACCAGCAGGCTCAGCCGCGAACGCCAGAGCTCCGGCCACGACCGGGTGAGCACGGAGCCGGCGAACAGCCCCGAGGCGAGGAAGAACAGCGGCATCCGGAAGGTGATGAGGAGGAGGTTGATCTCGTTCCACGAGTCGGGGGCGATCCCGGCCGTCGTGGTCCACTGCACGGAGTGGGCCAGGGCGACCAGGATGATCGCGATGCCCTTCGCCGTGTCCACCCAGGTGATGCGTGCGCGTGCCATGAGTCCTCGTCGTGATCGTCCATCGGAAGTCGGCCGGCGGCGACGATGACGATGGCGATGTGCAAGTGTCGCACGGCTGTGCATCCTCTGTGATGTTCTGCGCGGATCCGATCACGGCGATCCGGTGACGGAGAGACGGCCACCGGGTGCGCGGGTCCTCGGACGGCCTCCTCGTGGACGACGCGCCCCCGCCGATGCCCGAGGATCGAGCCATGACTCGAGCGACGCCCTCCGGCTCCGCCCCCGGCCCCCGCCGCATCCGCCTCCGCCTCCTGGTCGCGCTGCTGGTGCTCGCGCTGGTCCTCGCCGGCGCGGGCATCGCCCTCTCGCTCGCCTCGCGGAGCGGAGGCGCGGGCGCTCCGGCCGCGAGCTCCCCCGACCCCGGCCCGACCTCCTCCGTCGACATGGCCGAGCGCGTCGCCGGTCTCGAGAAGCGCTTCGCCGCCGGGTTCCCGCAGCACAGCATCGTCCTCACGGGCAGCTCCACGATCGGCCGCTGGACGACCTCCAAGGAGGACCTGCGTCCGCTCGAGACCTACAACATCGGGATCGGCGGCACGACCGTCGCCGATCACCTCGCGTGGCTGGACCGCATGGTCGCCCCCTTCGATCCCCGCGCCGTGATCGTGTACGTGGGAGCGAACGACATCAGCGGCGAGGAGGGCTCGCGCACCGGCGCCCAGACCGCCGGCGCCGTCGTCGAGTACCTCCAGCGCGTGGAGGAGGTCGCCCCCGACGCCGAGCTGTTCTACGTCGAGATCGCGGAGACGCCCGCCCGCGCCTCCGTCGGCGCCGAGGTCCGCGCCGCCAACACCGCGGTCAGCGCCTACGCCGAGACGGACGACCGCGTCACCTTCGTCCCCACCGCCGACGCGCTCGTCACCTCCGACGGCTCTGTCGACCCCTCCCTCTTCGTCGACGACGGCCTGCACTTCGACGAGGCCGGCTACGCCCGGTTCTCGGAGGCGGTCCGCGCGGTGGTCCTGCCCGCTCTGGAGTGAACCGGCGGGCCGACGCACTGCAGCCCCGCTCGACGTGAGCGGCCCGGGGACACCGCGCCCGGAGCCCCCAGTGTTGACCCTGAAGGGGGACACGGCCCCTCCGCCGCGCGCGCCTATCCTGGCCCCGCGTCATCGCCGACAGCGCCCTCTGCACCGCCGCAGACCGCCGCTCGCTCAGCAGCGCCGACCGTCTCGGAGTCACCGATGCCCCGCTCGAGGATCCGCCCCCGCGGTCTCGCCCTGCTCACCGTCCTGGCGATCACGGCCGCCGCGCTCGTCGCCGGGCCCGCGGGTCCGGCGTCCGCCGCTCCCGTCGTGCCCACCGGCTTCACCGACTCGCGGGTGGCGGCCGTCCCCGCGCCGACCGCCCTCGCCTTCACGACCGACGGGCGCACCCTCGTCTCCTCGCAGACCGGAGCGATCCGGGTGATCCGCGCCGGCGGCCTGGTCGCCACTCCGGCCCTCGACCTGCGCTCGAAGGTCTGCGCCAACGGCGAGCGCGGTGTGCTCGGCCTCGCGGTCGACCCGGCACCGGGCTCGCGCACCGTCGTCGTCTACTACACCGCGAAGGGCTCCGACTCCTCCTGCCCGACCAACGCCGGGGGCACGGTGAACCCCGCGGGAGCCCCGCGCAACCGCGTCTCCTCGTTCCAGCTCGGCACCGACGACCGCATCGACCCGGCCTCCGAGCGCGTCCTCCTCGACGGCATCTACTCCCCCGCGAGCAACCACAACGGCGGCGACCTCGCCATCGGGAAGGACGGCCTGCTCTACGTCAGCGTCGGCGACGGCGGCTGCGACTACCGCGGCGGAGTCGGCTCGCCGGGCGGCAGCGGCTGCGGTGGCCGGAACGACGCCGCCCGCGACCCGAACATCCTGAACGGCAAGATCCTCCGGATCACCCTCACCGGGGGCGTCCCGGCCGGCAACCCCTACCTGGGCACCGGGACCGCCTCCTGCCGGCTCGCCCCGGCCGCCGAGGGCCTGCGCTGCCGCGAGACCTTCGCGAGCGGCCTGCGCAATCCGTTCCGGATGGCCTTCGACCCGAACGCGACCGGCACCGTCTTCCGCATCAACGACGTGGGCCAGGACGCCTGGGAGGAGATCGACCAGGGCGTCGCCGGCGCCGACTACGGCTGGAACACCCGTGAGGGCCACTGCGCGAAGACCGGCTCGGCCTCGAACTGCGGAGCCGCGGCGCCCGCCGGGCTCACCGACCCGGTCCACGACTACGCGCACAGCAGCGGCTGCGCCTCGATCACGGGCGGCGCCTACGTCCCCCGCGGCGTCTGGCCGGCCGCCTACGACGGCGCGTACCTCTTCGGCGACTACGTGTGCGGGAAGATCCGGACCCTCGGCCGCACCGGCGCGGCCGGCGACCTCGTGACCGGCCTCGGCGGCAGCAGCGCCGTCGCCATGGCCTTCGGTCCCTCGCGCGGGACCCAGGACCTCTTCTACACCAGCTACGCGAACGGCGGCGAGGTCCGGCGCCTCGCCTACACCGCCGCGGCGAACCGCGCCCCGACCGCGACCCTCACCGCCGCCCCCTCCTCCGGCGCGGCTCCTCTCGCCGCGCGGCTGAACGGCTCGGGCAGCAGCGACCCGGAGGGCGGTGCCCTGACCTACCTGTGGTCGTTCGGCGACGGCACCCCCGACCGCATCACGACCGGCCCGACCTTCACCCACAGTTACGCCGCCGGCAGCTGGACCGCGTCCCTCCGCGTCCGCGATCCGAAGGGAGCCGTCTCCGCCCCCGCGACGACGAGGATCACCTCGGGCGACAGTGCCCCGACGGTGAGCATCACCGCACCCGCCGACGGAGGGATGTTCGTCACGGGCCGGAGCTACGGCCTCCGCGCCACGGCGACCGACGTCGAGGACGGCGTCCTGCCCGCCTCGGCGCTCACCTGGACGGTCCAGCGCCGCCACGCTCAGCACACGCATCCCTTCCTCGGGCCGCTGACGGGGAACGACCTCTCCTTCGTCGCCCCCGGCCCGGAGGACCTCGCCGCCGCCGCGGACAGCGACCTCCTGATCAGCGTCACCGCGACTGACTCGAGCGGAGTGTCGACGACGGCGACGCGGACGTTCTCCCCGCAGAAGGTCTCCGTCACCCTGGCCACCGCTCCCGCCGGCCGGACGGTCGTCGTCAACGGCACCGAGGTCGCCGGAGGCACGACCGTCGTCTCGTGGGCGGGCTCGGCCCTCCAGCTGGAGGTCCCGGACCAGACCGACGCGTCGGGCACGGCCTACCGGTTCTCGTCCTGGTCGGACGGCGGCGCCGCCTCGCACAGCGTCGTCACTCCCGGGAGCAGCACCACGCTGACCGCGACCCTCGTCTCCGCCGGGCTCCCCGGCGCTCCGACCGCCGTCACCGCCACGGCGGGCTCGGACGGCACGGCGACGCTCGCGTGGTCGCCCCCCGCGGGGACCGGCGGCTCGGCGGTCACCGGCTACCGGGTGTCGCGCGACGGTTCCGACACGAGCGGAGCCGGAGCCTGGAGCGCCGTGGTCGCCGCGACCAAGCGCTCGCAGACCTTCACGAAGCTGGTCCCGGGCCGCAGCTACACCCTCTCGGTGCAGGCGGTCACGGCGAACGGCACCGGCCCGGCGGCCTCCGCGCTCGTCGCCGTCCCCTGACCGCCCTGCGTCCACCGGCCTCCCGGGCGCAGCCCTGCCGCCGCCCAGCCGTGCGCCCCTACGATCGAGCCATGCCGAGCATCCGGAGCCGCCGTCGGCCCCAGCCCCCGATCGAGTCCCCGGCGGGCGGGGGCGCCCGGTGAACGACACCCTCACCGGGATCCTGGACTTCGTCGTCAGCGTCCCCCCGGTCTGGCGGACGCTCCTCGCCGGACTCGCGATCTTCTTCGAGACCACGATCCTGGCGGGCCTCGTCGTCCCCGGCGACACGATCGTGATCGTCAGCGCGACCGGCGTGACCAGCCCGCTGCAGTTCGCGGCGCTGGCCGTCACGGTCGTCATCGGCGCCCTCTGCGGCGAGTCCGTCGGCTTCTACCTCGGCCGCTGGTTCGGGCCGCGGATCCGCGCGTCGCGCCTGGGACGCCGGCTCGGCGAGAAGAACTGGCTGAAGGCCGAGCGCTACCTCGCGCGGCGCGGCGGGTTCGCCGTGTTCCTCTCGCGCTTCCTGCCGGTGCTGCACTCGCTGATCCCGCTGACGGTGGGGATGAGCGGGATGCGCTATCGGACCTTCATGGCCTGGACGATCCCGGCGTGCGTGCTCTGGTCGTCCGCCTACGTCGGCGTCGGCGCGGCCGCGGCGGGCAGCTACCGGGAGCTCTCGGAGAGCCTGCACGGCGCCGGCTACGTCTTCGTGGGCGTCATCGTCGTCTTCGCCCTGCTCGTGCTCCTCGGGAAGAAGCTACTGAACAGAGCGGAGGCGCGTCACCTCGACGAGTGACGCGCCTCCGGGCGTGGATCCGGGGAGGATCAGTCGACGAGACCCGCCGACTTCAGCCACTCGCCCGCGATCGCGGACGCGGACTTCTGCTCGTTGACGCTCTCGGAGTTGAGGGCGACGAGGTCGTCCGCCGTGAGCTTCGCGCTGACCGCGTTCAGCACCTCGGCCGCGTCGTCCGTGATCTTGCTCGAGACGATCGGCACGACGTTGTCGGCCACGAACAGTCCGTCCGGGTCCTCGAGAGCGACGAGGTCGTTCTTCTGGATGTTCGGGTCGGCCGTGTAGACGTTCGCCAGCTGGATCTGGTCGCTGGTGAGCGCGTCGACGGTGGTCGATCCGCCGCTGTCCTCGATCGCCTGGAAGGTGGTCGTGATGCCGTACTTCGACTGCAGGGTGTCGGGCCCGTAGGGGCGCGTCTGCAGCTCGGAGTTGCCGCCGACCACGATCGGGTCGGTGACGTTCTTGAGCGACGCGATGTCGGTCAGGTCCCACTTGTCGGCGAAGGCCTGGGTGACGGTGTACGAGTTCTGGTCGCTGGCCTCAGCGGCGTCGAGGGCGCGGAGGCCGTCGGGCAGCGCGTCGCCGAGCGCGGAGTACACGTCGTCGGCGGTGGTGGCCGTCGCGTCGGGCTCGAGCGCCTGCAGGAGGCTGCCGTCGTACTCCGGGAAGACGTCGATGGATCCGCTCTCGATCTCGGGCAGGTAGATCTCGCGCTGGCCGATGCGCAGCTGGCGGTCGACGGTGAAGCCGTCGTTCTCCAGCGCCTGCGCGTAGATCTCGGCGAGGATCTCGTTCGAGTAGTAGTCCTGCGAGCCGACCACGATGGTCTCGCTGCCCGCAGTCGCACCCGATCCCTCATCGAGCGGATCGCTCGAGGAACACCCTGCCAGTGCCACGACGGCACCGACCGCGAGTGCGCTGAGCGCGACACGGCCCTTCGTGAAATGTGCTGTGAACATTGCTATTTCCCTTCTTCGATGGGGATTCCCATCACCGCGCGTCGTCGGGGCGACGAAGCGCGGGAACCTGTGCGGCCGGCGGTGCCGGCCAGGCCGAGCACGACTCCGCGCGGCACGGCGAGCCGCTGGAGGAGGGCGAAGAGGACCTCGCTGAGGAGCGTCAGCACGATCACCAGGATCGAGCCGGCGAGCATCTGCGGGTAGTCCCCCGACTTCACTCCGCGGAAGATGTACTGCCCGAGGCCACCGGCGCCGATGTAGTCGGCGAGCGTGGCGGTCGCGATGATCTGCAGCGCCGCCGAGCGGAGCCCGCCGATCAGCAGCGGCAGCCCCAGCGGGATCTCGACCTTCGTCAGGATCTGCCACTCGGTCATGCCCATCGAGCGCGCCGCGTCGATCGTGCGGCGGTCGACCGCCTCGAGCCCGGAGTACGCGCCGGCGAGCACCGACGGGATCGCGAGCACGACGAGGGCGATCACCGGAGCGCCGAGGCCGAGCCCCAGGCTCATCGCCGCGAGGACGAGCACGCCCAGCGTCGGCAGGGCGCGCAGGCCGCCTGCGACCGGCACGGCGATGCCCTTGCCGCGCCCGGTGTGCCCGATCAGGTAGCCGATCGGGATCGCGATCGCGGCCGCGATCACGAGCACCAGCAGGCTGATGCCGACGTGCTGGGCGACACGGGTCGGGATCGCGTAGACCCCGGTCCAGTGCGCGGGGTCGGCGATCCAGGCGAAGGCCTCGGCGATGAGGTTCACGACGTCACCGCCCTCTCGACCGCGACCGGTCTGCGCGAGCGGCGCGTGCGGTCCAGAGCCGTCCAGGGCATGAGGAGACGGCCGATCAGCACCAGCAGTCCGTCGAGCACCAGCGCGAGGACGATCGTGAGGACGATGCCCGTGACGATCTCACCGGTGATGCCGCGCTGGAAGCCGTCGGTGAAGAGCAGGCCGAGGCTCTGGATCCCGAGCACCGCGCCGACCGTCACCAGGCTGACCGTGCTGACCGTGACCACGCGCAGGCCCGAGAGCAGGACCGGACCGGCCAGCGGGAACTCGACCCGCCAGAAGCGCGCCCAGCCGGAGTAGCCCATCGCGGTCGCCGACTGGCGGACGTCGTCCGACACCGCGCCCAGTGCGTCCGAGGTGGTGCGGACCATCAGCGCGACGCCGTAGAGGGTGAGGCCCGTGATCACGTTGGCGGTCGAGCGGAGCGGGATGCCCAGCAGGACCGGCAGCAGGATGAACATGGCCAGCGAGGGGATGGCGTAGAGCACGCCGAGCCCTGTCAGCAGGGTGCCGCGGCTCCAGCGGTAGCGGTTCGCGAACCAGCCGAACGGCAGCGAGACGAGGAAGCTGAGCAGGATCGGCG
Source organism: Rathayibacter sp. AY2B9 (assembly GCF_002931595.1). Classification (NCBI taxonomy): domain Bacteria; kingdom Bacillati; phylum Actinomycetota; class Actinomycetes; order Micrococcales; family Microbacteriaceae; genus Rathayibacter; species Rathayibacter sp. AY2B9. The sequence continues at coordinate 563,172 of NZ_PSUB01000001.1, read as the reverse complement.
GGACCGACAGGGCCAGGTGCGCCAGCAGGTTCGCGACGATCGCGTCCGTGTTGTTGACGACCCAGTTCACGCGGCGGGGCCGTCCTGCGCGCGCAGCACTCCGGTCGGGCGCCCGTCGCCGTCGACCACGATGCGGGCGCCGTCGCGCTCCTCGATCCGGAGCGAGCGCTTGCCGCGGTCGGCACCGACGAAGCCGGCGACGAACTCGCTCGCGGGGTTCGCCAGGATCTCGGCGGGCGAGCCCTTCTGCGCGATCCGGCCGCCCTTCTCGAGGATGACGACCTGGTCGCCGAGGAGGAACGCCTCGTCGATGTCGTGGGTGACGAAGACCACGGTCTTGTCGAGCTCGTCCTGGAGCCGCAGGGTCTCGCGCTGCAGGTCGGCGCGCACGAGAGGGTCGACCGCGCCGAACGGCTCGTCCATCAGCAGGATGTTCGGGTCGACCGCCAGGCCGCGCGCCACACCGACGCGCTGCTGCTGGCCGCCGGAGAGCTGGCTGGGGTACCGGGCGGCGAGCGCACGGTCCAGTCCGACCGTGTCCATCAGCTCGAGCGCGCGGGCGTGCGCCTGCTTCTTGGCGACCCCGTTCAGCCTCGGCACGGTCGCGATGTTGTCGATGACCTTGCGGTGCGGCAGGAGGCCGGAGTTCTGCATCACGTAGCCGATGCGGCGGCGGAGCGCGACGGCGGGCAGGGACGAGATGTCCTCGCCGTCGATCTCGATGGTGCCGGAGGTCGGCTCGATCATCCGGTTGATCATGCGGAGGATCGTGGTCTTCCCGCAGCCCGAGGAGCCGACGAAGACGGTCGTCTGCCGGGAGGGCAGCACGAGCGAGAAGTCGTCGACCGCCCGCGTGCCGTCCGGGTACTGCTTGCTGACGTTGCGGAACTCGATCACGAGGCCGCCCGCCGTCCGGCGGTGTGCGCGCCGATCTGTCCCTGGTCCACGACTGTGCCCGCTCTCGCTCCGCGCGTCCGGCCGTTGCACGGCCCGCGGCCCCGAACGGGGCCAGGCGGCAAGGAAAACACCAATAGCAGCCGCCTGCCAACCCGGACCGCGAAGTGTTGCGGGATGTTCCGGGAGCGACTAGGGCCTTGACAGTCCTAGCCGGTCAGGACTCCTCGACGGCTCCGTAGTGCGAGGTCATGTAGTGGCGCAGCAGCGAGCGGCTCTCGTCGATGAAGCGCTGGTCGCCGTTGGGGTCGATGAGGAACGCCCTTGTGAGCAGCGCGTCCGCGACCTCGATGGTCACCTCGAGGCGGAAGGACAGCTGCGCGCCGCCCGGGAGGCCGTACTCGGACGCGAGGATCTCGGCGAAGCGGCGGGCGAAGAAGCCGGCCTCGAACGCCTCGCCCGCGACCTCGGGGGCGTGGATCGTGTCGACGAAGCGGATGGAGCGGAAGCCCGGCTCGTTGCGGTGCATCTCGCAGAAGGCGTCGATCGCGCAGTCGACCGCGCCCCACCAGTTGCCCGGGTGGGTGTCGCGGATCTCGGTGATGACGCGGCGGCGGAAGCGCTCGAGGGCCCGCTCGCGCAGCGCTTGGAGTACGGCGATGCGGTCCGGGAAGTAGCGGTAGACCGTGCCGATCGCGGCTCCCGCGCGCTCGGCGACCATCGCCGTGGTCAGGCGGTCGAAGCCGACCTCGTCGACGACGGCGGCCGCCGCGTCGAGCAGCGAGGCGAGACGGGCGGCGCTGCGCACCTGCACCGGCTCGTTGCGGACCTGGGACGATTCACCGAACGGTCGATCGACGAGGTTTCCAAGAGGCACGGCGGGCTCCTTCGGTCGTGGTTCCTACAATCGTACGCACGGCGACCGCCGGTCGGGGTCGTCTCATCGAAAGTCCCTCGTGTTTCGCGCCCCCGGAAGGGCGACGGCTCCGCGGGTCCGATCCACCCGGGAGAAACCATGTGCGGACGCTTCGTCCTCTCGCAGACCACCGCCGACCTGGTGGCGCTCTTCGACATCGACGAGGCGGGCGCCGACCTTCCGGAGCCGTCCTGGAACATCGCGCCGACCCAGCGGATCGCCGTCGTCGCGGAGTCGATGAAGGGGGTCGAGGAGGGCAGCCCGCCGCGGCGTCGGCTCGCCGGAGCCCGCTGGGGCCTGGTGCCCCGCTCCGCCGCCGACCCGTCCGCGGGGCCGCCGCTGTTCAACGCGCGGATCGAGTCCGTCGCCGAGAAGCCGTCGTTCCGCGAGTCCTACGCCTCCCGGCGCGCGATCGTGCCCGCCTCGGGCTGGTACGAGTGGCGGGTCGGCGCGGACGGGGCGAAGGCACCTGTCTACGTCTCGCCGGGCGAGGGCTCGCTCCTCCTGTTCGCCGGTCTCTACGAGTGGTGGCGCTCGGCCCAGCCGGGCTCTCCGTGGCTGCTCTCGGCGACGGTCCTCACCCGCCCCTCCGCCGGGCCGCTCGCCGAGGTGCACGAGCGGATGCCCGTGCTGCTGCAGCCGGAGCTGATCGAGGACTGGCTGGACCCGGCGTCCCCCGGGGACGGCGAGCTGCTGCGCGCGGCCGCCGAGGGCGCGGCCGAGCTGGCCGAGGAGCTCGAGGTGCACGGCGTCAGCGCGGCCGTGGGCTCCGTCTCGGCGAACGGCCCCGAGCTGATCGAGCCCACCGGAGCCTGACGATCGCGTGAGAGCGCGATCCGCGGTCCGGCATCCGGTCTGACAGACTGGGCGGATGCCGCTGACGCCCGAGAGCAAGCCCCTGAGCGCAGGCAAGGCGGAGGTCATGCACCGCGCCGCCCGCCTCGAGGACCGACTCCACTCCTTCCGGATGAGGCGCGTGAAGCGCAAGGGCTACGTCCCGAGGGTCATCCCCTACACCGGCTACGGCTCGACGACGCAGCTGCGCGTCCTGGCCCGCGTCCTCTACACGCGGCCGACCCCTCCCGGGGTCGAGGAGGTCCGCCCCGTCGAGGGCGTGCGCGGCTGGCGGAGCTTCACCAGCGTCTTCGTGAGCGGGGCCGTCGTGACCGTCGAGGCCGACGGGCAGACCCACCGGGTGACGGCCGACCGCGGCGGAGTCGTCGACGCGGACCTCCCGATCACGCTCGAGCCCGGCTGGCACACCATCACCTTCTCGACCGCGGGCTCGAAGCCCGTCGAGGCGCCCGTCTTCATCGTGCGTCCGGAGTCGCGGCTCGGCGTCGTGTCGGACGTGGACGACACGGTGATGGTCACCGCGCTCCCCCGCCCCTTCGTCGCCGCCTGGAACACCTTCGTGCTCGACGAGCACGCCCGGATGCCCACGCCCGGCATGGCGGTCTTCCTCGACCGCTTCGCCCGGCAGTACGAGGGCTCCCCGGTCATCTACCTCTCCACCGGCGCGTGGAACGTCGCCCCGGCGCTCACCCGCTTCCTCTCGCGGCACCTGTACCCGGCCGGAGCGCTCCTCCTGACCGACTGGGGCCCGACGCACGACCGCTGGTTCCGCAGCGGCAAGCAGCACAAGGAGATGAACCTCCGCCGACTCGCGGCCGAGTTCCCGGACGTGCGCTGGCTGCTGGTCGGCGACGACGGGCAGCACGACGAGGAGATCTACTCCGACTTCGCGGACGAGCACCCCGACAAGGTCGCGGCGATCGCGATCCGCCAGCTCTCCACCGGCGAGGCGGTGCTCGCGGGAGGCCGCTCCAAGGCCGAGGACCGCTCCCTGACCAGCGGCACGACCTGGGTCTTCGCGCCCGACGGCGCGGGCATCTCCGAGCAGCTGACGGAGCTCGGCATCCTCTGATCCCGGACCGGCTCCGGGAACGACGGAGCCGTCCGCTCCCCGGGGGGAGGGACGGCTCCGGTCGATCGGCTCGGACTACGCCTGGTGGGCGGCCTGCAGGTCGAGGGTGATGGTGACCTTCTCGCCGATGAGCACGCCACCGGTCTCGAGGGCCGCGTTGTAGGTCAGACCGAAGTCGGTGCGGTCGATGGTGGCCTTGGCGGTGAGGCCGGCCTTGTAGTTGCCGTAGGGGTCGGTGCCGAAGCCGCCGAACTCCACCTCGAAGGTGACGGGCTTGGTGGTGCCCTTGATGGTGAGCTCGCCGTCGACGAGGAAGTCGTCGCCGTTCGGGCGGACGGCGGTCGAGACGAAGTGGATCTCCGGGTACTTCTCGGCCTCGAAGAAGTCGCCGGTGCGGAGGTGGCCGTCGCGGTTGGGCTCGTTGGTGTTGACGGAGGCGACCTCGGCGGTGGCCTCGACCTTGGAGTCGAGCGGGTTCTCGCCGGTAGTGAACGTGGCGGTGAAGCGCTCGAACTTGCCCTTGACCTTGCTGATCATCAGGTGGCGGACGCTGAACGCGACCTCGCTGTGGGTGGGGTCGATGACCCAGGTGCCGGCCTTGTAGCCGGGGATGGTGACGGTGTCGGTCATGGTTTCTCCTCGAGTGTGACGGTCGTCGCGGGGAGAGCGTCCCCGTCCGATGTATGCAAGCGCATCGACGTCGATCAGTATTCCATGTAGCGACAACTATTTCATCCACGTTCCGTCGAAGGATCGGCGGACACCGCGTGAACACGGAGCGCCGCACCCCGGACGGGGGTCGGAGACGCTCCCCGAGCAGTCGTCAGCGGTCGGCGGGAGCCGGGTTGCGGATGCCGAGGAGGGAGACGACGCCGCCGGCGACCAGGAGGGCGGAGGTCGCGACGGCGGCACGGGAGAAGCCCTCGACGTCGAGCGAGTCGCCGACCACGAGCGAGGTCGCGGCGATGGCGACCAGCCCCGCGATGCGCGAGACGGCGTTGTTCACAGCGGAGCCGACTCCGCTGTGCCCGTCCTCCACCGCGCCGAGGATCGTCGAGGTCAGCGGGGCGACCGTCACCGCGAGGCCGAAGCCGAACAGGAGGATGCCCGGCAGCAGCTGCGTGGCGTAGTCGGCGCCCTCGTCGACGAAGGAGAGCAGGAGGAACCCGGCCGCGGCGATCAGCGGTCCGACGCCCATGAAGAGCCGCGGGCCGAACCGCGCCGACAGCGACCCGGAGACCTGCGAGAGCAGGAGCAGCAGGATCGTCGGCGGGAGCGTCGCGAGCCCGGCCAGGGTCGCCGAGAAGCCCAGGGTCTGCTGCAGGAACAGGCCCAGCGCGAAGAAGCCGAAGGAGAGCGCTCCGTAGACGAACGCCGTCGAGACGTTGCCGACGGTGAAGTTCCGCGACGCGAAGAGCGACAGCGGCAGCATCGGATGCGCCGCTCGCCGCTCCCACACGACGAACGCGACGAGGGCGGCGACTCCCCCGATCAGGGCGGTCAGCACGAGCGGATGCTGGATCCCGAGCCGCTCCTGCTCGATCAGCGCGAACACCGGCCCTCCCAGGCCGATCACCCCGAGCACCGCGCCGACGCCGTCGATCGGCACCCGGGTCCCCGAGTCGACCGCGCCGAGCCTGCGCAGCAGGACCAGCGTCACCGCGATCGGCAGCAGGTTGAGCGCGAAGACGTACCGCCACGAGCCCGCGTCCACCAGCAGGCCGCCGAGCACGGGGCCGGCGATCGTCGCCGTGCCGGTCCAGGCCGTCCACGCGCCGATGGTCCGGGCCTGCGCCGCGCCGTGGACGGTCGCGATGATGAGGGCGAGCGAGCTGGGCACGAGGATCGCGCCGGCGGCGCCCTGGAGCATCCGCGCCACGATGAGGACCTCGGCGGTGGGGGCCAGCGCGCACAGCAGCGAGGTGACGCCGAAGCCGATCAGGCCGATGGTCATGCTGCGGGCCCGGCCGATGCGGTCGGCGAGCGACCCGGCCACGAGGATCAGCGCGCCGAGCGTGATCAGGTACCCGTCGACCACCCACTGCTGCACCGCGAGCCCGCCGCCGAGCTCGCGGGTGATGGCGGGCAGGGCGACGTTGACGACGGTGCCGTCGAGGAAGGCGACGAAGGAGGCGAGGACGGCCACCACGAGCACCGCGCGGCGGCGCGTCTCGGCGGGGTAGGCGGAGGCGGTCATGCTCGGGCTCTGGTCACCCGCTCACCGTACCGGCGGCCGCCGCTCCCGGGGCCGGGAGGGCGGGCATCCGGGCCCCCGAGCGCGGCCGCACGACGGATCCAGACTCGTCGCCTACTCTCGTAGCCATGTCTGCGCAAGGAACCGCCCGCGGCGGCGTGCTCGCCCGGGTCCTCGGGATCGTCGGAGCCAGCCTCGCCGGGGGCCTGCTGATCACGGTCGGGGTCACTCCCGCCCTCGCCGTCACCGGTCTCGCCGAGAACAACCCGATCGGGCTGTTCGAGACGGTGCCGGAGTACCTCGAGCTCGGCCAGCTGGCCCAGAAGACCGAGATCTACGCCAAGCGCACCGACGGCTCGGACGAGCTGCTCGCCTCCTTCTACGCGCAGAACCGCGAGGAGGTGGCCTTCGACCAGGTCAGCCAGTCCGTGAAGGACGCGGCGGTCTCGACCGAGGACCCGCGCTTCTACGACCACGGCGGCGTCGACCTGCAGGGCACGATCCGCGCGGTGCTCAGCAACATCGTCGGCGGTGACCTCCAGGGCGGATCCTCCATCACCCAGCAGTACGTCAAGAACGTCCTCGTGCAGAAGGCGGAGTCGCTGAGCGCGACCGACGAGGCCGCCTCGGAGGCCGCCTACGAGGAGGCGACCGCGACCACTCCGAGCCGCAAGCTCAAGGAGATGAAGCTCGCCGTCGACCTCGAGAAGAAGTACAGCAAGGACGACATCCTCCTCGGCTACCTCAACATCGCGGGCTTCGGCGGCCAGGTCTACGGCATCCAGGCGGCGGCCGAGTACTACTTCTCGACCAGCGCGGCCGACCTGAGCCTCGCGCAGGCCGCCAGCCTGATCGCCACGGTCAACAACCCCAACGGCCTCAGGATCGACCAGCCCGAGAACATCCCGGACAACAAGGTCCGCCGCGACTACGTCCTCGACCAGATGCTGCAGGAGGGGAAGATCTCGGAGGCCGACCACGACGCCGCCGTCGCCGAGGAGGTCGTCCCCGCGATCACGCAGACGCCCACCGGCTGCCAGACCGCCGGCAACGCGGCCTTCTTCTGCGACTACATCACCCGCGTCGTCCAGAACGACCCGGCGTTCGGCGACGACGCGGACACCCGCCTCGCGAACTTCCAGCGCGGCGGCTACAAGATCTACACGACGCTCGACCGCGACCTGCAGGACACCGCGGCGAACGCGACGAACAACGCCGTCCCCAAGGTCCCCACCCTCGACACCAACATCGGCAGCGCGACCGTCTCGATGGAGGTCGGCACCGGCCGGATCCTGGCGATGGTGCAGAACAAGGACTACGACGCGGCCGGCGCCGTCAACGGCGCGAACTTCTCCGCCGTCAACTTCAACACCGACACGGCCTACGGCGGCTCCGCCGGGTTCCAGGTCGGATCGACCTACAAGGTGTTCACGCTCGCGCAGTGGCTCGCGAGCGGACGCACCCTGAACGAGACGATCAACGGCCGCGAGCGCACCTTCTCGGGCTTCCCCGCCAGTTGCGCGCCGGGCGGCGAGCTCGACACCTCCTACGAGGTCAACAACGACGACAGCGAGAACGGCAGCTACAGCGTGCTGACCGGCACGATGCAGTCGATCAACACCGTCTACGTCTCGATGGCGCAGCAGCTCGACCTCTGCGCGATCCGCGACCGCGCGGTCGGCTTCGGCGTGAAGGCGGCCGACGGCGGCGAGGTCGACTACAAGCCGTCCGCCGTCCTCGGCTCGGACACGCTCATCTCCCCCCTCTCGATGGTCACCGCCTTCGCCGGCTTCGCCAACAACGGCACCGCCTGCTCCGCGATCGCCATCGACTCGATCACCGACGCGACCGGCGCCGCCGTCCAGCCGCCGACCTCCACCTGCAACCAGGCCCTCAGCCCCGAGCTGACGGCGGTCGCGAACTACGCCCTGCAGCGCGTCGTCACCGGCGGCACGGCCGCCCAGTCCGACCCGGACGACGGCATCGAGCACATCGGCAAGACGGGCACCACCGACAACGCGGAGTCGACCTGGATGGACGGCGCGAGCTCGCGCGTCGCGACCGTGGTCTGGGTGGGCAACATCGACGGCCACACCTCGATGCGCGAGGTCCGCTTCCCGAACTCGGAGCTCGAGAGCCGCCCGTACGCCTCCAACATCCGCCACTACATCTGGAACTCGGTGATGACCCGCGCCGACCAGAAGTACGGCGGAGACGACTTCGAGGAGCCCAGCAGCGCCCTGCTGAACGGCCGCCAGATCGCCGTGCCGACCGTCTCCGGCCGCTCGGTCGACGACGCCACGGAGGCGCTGGAGGACCTCGGCTTCGACGTCGAGGAGGGGGCGACCATCGACTCGTCGCTCCCGGCCGGCGTGGTGGCGGGCACCGACCCGGCCGCGGGCACGACCGTCGCGCGCTACTCCGACATCGCCCTGCTGATCAGCAACGGCTCGCAGGTCCCGGCTCCCGCCACCCAGGCACCGGCTCCGGCTCCGACCGGCACGGGAGTCCCCGCGACCGAGGCTCCCCCGGCGACGCCCACGGCGACCCCGACAGCGACAGCCACGGCGACTCCGACGGCGGAGGTCGAGGAGTGAGCTTCGACGCGGACTTCCTCGGCGTCCCCGCGGGTGCTCCGCGCCTGAGGGTCGAGCGCCCGGTGCGGCTCCTGCCGTACACGCACTTCGAGGTGCTGCTGGATCCGGAGCGGCGCCTGGCCGTCTCGACGGCCGTGAACATCGACGGAGCGCGCCTGGTCGAGCTCGGCCGCGGCGACGACTGGCACCTCGACGACCGCATCCCCGCCTCCGAGCAGACCGGGCCGGAGGTGTACGCCCGCAACGACCTCGACCGCGGGCACCTCGTCCGCCGCCGCGACCCCGTCTGGGGCGACCGCGACGAGGCCGCCGCGGCCAACCGCGACAGCTTCTGCTACACGAACGCCGCGCCCCAGGCGAGCGGCTTCAACCAGTCGCAGGAGCTGTGGCTCGGGCTCGAGACGCTGGTGCTCGAGTACGCGCAGACCTGGCGCACGCGCCTGAGCGTTTTCACCGGGCCCGTGCTCGAGGACGACGACCCGGTCTACCGCGGTACGGGCATCCCCCGCCGCTTCTGGAAGATCGCGGCGTGGAGCCCGGACGGATCGACGCTCGCGACGAGCGCGTACCTGCTCGACCAGAGCGAGCTCGTGGAGCGCGTGCGCGAGGGCCTGGTGCCGCTCGGCGGATTCAGGACGTTCCAGCTGCCGGTCGCCGCGATCGGCGAGCTGACAGGTCTCGACGTGGACCTCCTCGCCGGGGCCGACGTGCTCGGCTCGGCAGGACTCCGGCCGGAGCCGTGGCGCGAGATCGTCGAGCCGTCCGACGTGGCGAGCGGCCTCCTCCCCCGCTGAGGCTCCGCCGGGGGCAGGATGGGCGGATGAGCACCCCCGTCCTGGTCGAGATCACCTCCGGCGCCGTCGTCCTCCGCGACCCGGAGGGTCCGCTCGTCCGCGTCGACGAGGCGGGCTACCTCCGCGGCGACGGGGTCTTCGAGACCGTCGCGGTCCTCGACGGACGTCCCCGCGCTCTCGGCGAGCACCTCGAGCGGCTGGCCGGATCGGCCCGAGCCGTCGGGCTGACGATCCCGGAGGCGCCGCTCTGGTCCCGAGCGGTCGACCTCGCCGTGGCGGAGCACGACCGGGTCGACGACCTGACGGTCCGCTTCATCGCCGCCCACGGCTCGAGCGACTCCGCCCGGTGCACCCTGCGCGCGGCTCCGACTCCCGACTCGAGCGCGCTCCGGGAGAAGGGCGCGGCCGTCGTCGTGCTGGACCGCGGGTACGCGAGCGGTCCGCTCGCGCCGTGGCTGCTCCCGGGCGTCAAGACCACCTCGGGCGCCGTCACCCGGGCGGCGCTGCGCGAGGCGGCGTCCCGGGGCGCGGACGACGTGGTCTGGCGCACGAGCGACGGGCTTCTCCTCGAGGGGGCGACGTCGAGCCTGGTGCTCCTCGGCGACGGGGTGCTCGCGACGCCGCTCTCGGACAGCGTGCTCGCCGGCACGACGGTCGAGCGGGTCCTCGCGCTGGGCGAGCGCCGCGGGCTCGCGTCGTCGCGCCGCGAGCTGCCGGTCTCGGCGCTCACCGGTGCCGATGCGGCGTGGCTGGTGTCGAGCACCCGGCGGGCGATCCCCGTCCGCTCGGTCGACGGCGCACCGCTCGCGATCGACGCGGGCCTGACGGCGGCGTTCGAGGCGGGGCTGCTCGCCGGCTGATCGCGTCCGCGGCTCGGACTCCCTGCGCGTCAGGCCGCTGCGGCCAGCGCGCGGGAGGTGTGCGGGCCGACGCCGGCCTCCTCCGCGTCTCCGAGATCGGCGAGCGTGTCGACGTCCAGCCTCAGCGTCGACGAGCCGGGCAGCACGACGACGGCGCAGCCCGCGTCGCGGTGCCGGGCCAGCGAGCCCGGGCCGAACGCCGGAGCGACGAGGGCTCCGGCCGCCAGCAGGAGCGCCGTGGTGCCGCTCCCCTCGCGGTCCGGGACGACGGCCGGGAGCGACCGCGTCGCGAGCGCCTCGGAGAGGTCCGACGGCAGCAGGGCGGGCAGGTCCCCGGTCAGCACGATCACCGGGGCGCCCGGCCGGCGGTGCAGGGCGGCCTCGGCTCCCCCGGACACGGCGGCGTCGAGGGTCCCCGGGTCGGGCACCACCACCAGCTGCGGGTGCTCCGCCCGTGCGCGGTCGGCCGCACCGGTGTCGGAGGTGACCAGGAGAAGGCTCGCCACCGGCTCCGCGGCGGCCACGGCGGCGAGCGTGTCCAGGAGGAACGCCTCGGCCAGCGCCGCGCGGCCCGGCACGTCGAGGCGCGTCTTCGAGCCGCCGCGGCCCTTGAACACGACGACCGCGCTCCAGCCGGTCACGCGCGCTCCTCGCGCGAGGCTGCTCCGGCCGCGAAGCCCTCGGCGAAGGCCTCGTCGGCGCCGAGGCGGAACATGTCGTCGGGGCCCGTGCGGGTCAGCGTGCGGGCACCCGGGCTCTCGACCCCCGTCACCAGGCGGGCGAGCCCGCGGACGACGGCGACGGGGCGACCGCTCGCCTTGCCCTTCACCAGGTCGCCGAGCGCGGCGATCTCGTCCGCCACGGCCGGCATGGTCACTCCGAGCGTGCGCCCCAGGGCGTCGACCCCGCCGCGGAGGTCGTCGATCACGAGGACGCCCGCGGCTCCGATGGCCGCGTCGGTCTGCCCGACCCGCCAGGCGCGGCCCAGGGTGTCGCTGACGAGCACGCCCACCTCCACGCCGAGCCGCTCCCGGAGGCCCGCGCAGAGGGCTCGCGCCGAGGCGTCCGGGTCGAGGGGGAGGAGGAGGACCGTCCCCTCCGCGACGTTACTGGCGTCGACTCCGGCCGCCGCCTGGACGATCCCGAGGCGGTTCTCGACGATGCGGGTGACGCCGGACCCGTGCGCCCGGGTGGCGACGACGCGGACGGTCTCGGCCGTGATCGCGTCCTCGCGGTCGGCCGCGGCGACGACGCGCCCCTCCGCCTTCGAGACGATCTTGCTCGTGACCACGAGGATGTCGCCGTCCTCGGGCCGGTCCTCCTCGGCGGCGGCGGCGACGGCCGCGAGGATCAGCTCGAGCAGGTCGTCACCGGGAGTCACCTCCGGGATGCCGTCGAGGGCCCAGGCCTGCACGCGCGTCTCGCTCACCGGTCCATTCTCCCGGCTGCCGCGGGCGCACGGGTCCACAACCCGGGATCGCCCGGGTGGACGATCGGCGGCGCCTCAGCCGGCGGCGAGGTACGCGGCGACCGCGGGCGGCACGTAGGGGGCGACGTCGCCGCCGAGGGAGGAGACCTGCCTCACCAGCGAGCTCGACACGTGGGCGTGCGCGGGATCGGGCAGGAGGAACACCGTCTCGACGTGCGCGAGGTTGCGGTTCACGATCGCCATGGGGGTCTCGTACGCCACGTCGACCTGCGAGCGGATGCCCTTCACCAGAATGCTCGCGCCGACGTCGGTGCAGTAGTCGACGAGCAGGCCCATGCTCCACGAGGCGACGACGATCCGCCCCTCGACCCCCGCCTCCGCGATCGACTGCTCGATGAGTGAGACGCGCTGGGCGATCGGCAGCAGCGCGGTCTTGGCGGGGTTGTGCACCACCACGACGTGCAGCTCGTCGACCAGGCGCGCAGCCCGCTCGATCACGTCGAGATGACCGAGGGTCACGGGGTCGAAGGAGCCGGGGACGACGGCGATGCGGGCCATGCCGACAGAGTAGCGGGCGGGCACCGCCTAGCTCTTGGCGAGGAACTCCCGGTCGCGGTCCTGCACGCGGCGCTCGAGCGCGGCACGGAGCCGGTCGTGCGCGGCGAGCGACGGATCCTCCGCGAGGAGCCGCTCGGCCAGCGCCCGCGCCTCCACGATCACGTCGGCGTCCTGCACCACCCGCAGCAGGCGGAGCGACGAGCGCCCGCCGGACTGCGAGTCGCCCAGCACGTCGCCCTCGCGGCGCAGCTCGAGGTCGACCTCGGCGAGCGCGAAGCCGTCGAGCGTCGCGGCGACCGCCTCCACCCGCTCGCGCGCGACCGTCCCCGCCTCCGCCGCCGTCACGAACAGGCACACCCCCGCGACGCCGCCGCGCCCGATGCGCCCGCGGAGCTGGTGCAGCTGCGACACCCCGAACCGCTCCGCGTCGAGCACGACCATCATCGAGGCGTTCGGCACGTCCACGCCGACCTCGATGACCGTCGTCGACACCAGGACGTCGATCTCCCCCGCGGCGAAGGAGCGCATCACGGCGTCCTTCTCCTCCGTCGTCATCCGCCCGTGCAGCGCGGCCGACCGCCGCTTCCCGAGCAGCGGATGCGCGCGCACGCCCTCCAGCGTGGCCGCGACGGTCGTGAGCGGCGCGGCGGCGTCCTCCTCGGGCGGCTGCGCGCCCTCGGCGGGCTCCCCCGGCTCGATCGCCGGGCAGACGAGGTAGACCTGGTGGCCCGAGCGGATCTCCTCCTCGGCGCGCTCCCACGCCCGCGCGATCCACGCGGGATGGTCGGCGAGCGGGACCACGTGGCTCGTGATGCCGGGGCGCCCGGCGGGCAGCTCGCGGATGGTCGAGGTGTCGAGATCGCCGAAGACCGTCATGGCGACGGTCCGCGGGATGGGCGTGGCCGTCAGCACCAGCACGTGCGGCGGGGTGGCGCCCTTCCGGCGCAGGGCGTCCCGCTGGTCCACGCCGAAGCGGTGCTGCTCGTCGATCACGACGAGGCCCAGGTCGTAGAAGGAGACCGCGTCGCCGAGGAGGGCGTGCGTGCCGACGACGATCTTCGCCGTGCCCGAGACGATCCGGAGGAGGGCCGCGCGGCGCTGCGCCGCCCCCAGCCCGCCGGTGAGGAGGGTCGGCACCAGCTCGGCCGCGAGCTCCGGGCCGAGGGTCCTCGCGATCGAGCGGAGGTGCTGCCCCGCGAGCACCTCGGTGGGAGCGAGCAGCGCCGCCTGCCCGCCGCTCTCCGCCGTGGCGAGCATCGCCCGGAGCGCGACGAGGGTCTTGCCGGAGCCGACCTCGCCCTGCACCAGCCGGGTCATAGGGCTCTCGGCGGCCAGGTCGGCGGCGATCTCGTGCCCCACCGCGGTCTGGTCGCCGGTGAGGGCGAAGGGCAGCGCGGCGTCGAAGCGCTCGAGCAGCCCGCCGGGGCCGGGCACGCGGGCGGTCGCGGGGCTGCTGCGCGCCGAGGCCCGGCGCTCGAGCAGGGCGAGCTGCAGGAGGAACGCCTCGTGGAAGCGCAGCGTCTCGCGCGCCTGCGCCTCCTCGCCCTCCCGCTGCGGGCGGTGGATCAGCTCCAGCGCCTCGCCGAGGCCCAGCAGCGAGCGGCCGGCGCGCACCTGCTCGGGCATCGGGTCGGGCACGTCGCGCAAGCCGTCCAGCAGCACGCCGATCGCGGCCTGGAGCTGCCAGCTCGAGATCGCGCTGGTCGCCGGGTAGATCGGGATCGGCCGCTCGGCCCAGTCCTTCGCGAGCTCACCGCCTCCCGTCTCCGTCGCGGCGGCCTCCTCGTCGTCGAACAGGCGGTAGTCGGGATGCGTGAGCTGCGGGGTGTCGCGGAACATCGAGACCGTGCCCGCGAAGATCCCGCGCACGCCGCGGTGGAGCTTCGCCGCGCGCCAGGGCTGTCCGAAGAACGTCAGCGAGAGCGTGCCCGAGCCGTCCGAGATGACGACCTCGAGCAGGGTGCCGCGCCGGTTGCGCATCGGCCGCTCGCGCACCTCGCGCACCTCCGCCACGATCGTCACGCTCTCTCCCACGGGGAGACGCGAGAGCGCCGTCAGCTCGCCCCGCTTCGCGTAGCGGCGCGGGTAGTGGCCCAGGAGCTCGCCGACCGTGCGGTACCCGAAGGCCTTCTCGACCGCACTCGCCGTGCGCGGCCCGATCAGCGGCGCGAGCGAGGCGTCGAGGGGGTCCGGGATCACCTAGCGATCATAGGTCGGACCTCGGACGCGCGAGCCGGGCGACCGGGTCCAGCGCCGAGCGGGGCACGACCGACGCGAGCACCCGACGACCGGCACCCGCGGAGCCGCGGAGCGCGGCGGCCACGGCGGTCGCGTCGTCCCACGCCTCCGACTCGCTCGCGGACGGCGAGTAGCGCCGGCGCTCGACGCGCTCCCGGAGCCCCTGCAGACGTGCCGCCGCTCCGGGGTCGAGGGCGGGAGCCATGCGGGCCTCCTGCGCGCGCGGCGACTCCGTGTCCTCCACGGGGACGCCCAGGTCGCGGGCGGTCGCCAGCAGCTCGGCCCACGCGGCCTCGACGGAGCCGGAGCGCGCGGACCGGCGCCGCAGCGCGCGCTGGACGGCGCGCATCAGCCAGGGGACGAGCACGAGCAGCAGGAGCAGCACCCAGAGCGTGGCCGCGGGAGCCGCCGTGGTGCTCGAGGCGCCGACGGCACCGGGGGTCGGCGTCGCCGACGCGGCCGTCGGAGTGGGTGTCGCGGCGGGAGCGCTGGTCGCACCGGGCGCGGTGGTCGCGGTCGAGCCCGGGGCGGTGGGGCCCGAGGACGCCGTCGCGCTCGGCAGGGTGTACGAGGCCGGAGCGCCGCGGCTGGGCGTCGGCTCGAAGGGCAGCCAGCCGACCCCCTCGAAGTACAGCTCGGGCCAGGCGTGCAGGTCGGAGGAGAGGACGCGGTAGGTGGTCAGGTCGCTGCCGCCGGAGGGCACGACGGAGCCGGGCTGGTAGCCGATGGCGAGCCGCGACGGGATCCCGAGCTCGCGCGCCATCACCGCCATCGCCGAGGCGAAGTGGACGCAGTAGCCCTCCTTCGTCGTCAGGAACGCCGCGAGCACGCCGACTCCGTCGCCGTCGTAGCCCTCCTCCGCGGGGGTGTCCTCGGAGTAGCGGAACTCGGACGAGCGGAAGTACGTCTGCAGCGCGCGCGCCCGGTCGTAGGCGGTCGGAGCCTCCGCCGTGACCTCCTCGGCGGTGGTGCGGACGATCTCGGGCACGTCGTCGGGGAGCGAGAGGTACCGGTCGACGCCGGACGGCGCGGGCGCGGCGAGCAGCTGCTGCGGGTCGGGCTCGAGCCGCAGCGCCTGCACCTGGTAGTCGTCTCCGGAGCGGGTCGTCGCGTCGCCGCGGATCGAGCCGTCCTGCACGTCCTGGAGCCAGCCGTCGCCGACGCCCGTCAGCGACGAGACCGGATACGGCACGGGGAGCCACTGGCTCCGCAGCGTCTCCACCGAGACGTCGACCTCCTCCGCCTCGCGCGGCACGCTCTCGGAGAGCCCCTCGGGCGCGATCGGCGCCTCGATCGGAGCGGTCTGCTCCGTCTCGCTCGGCGCCCAGTCGTCACCGTCGAAGTCCGAGACGGTCAGCACGCGGAGGTAGACGGGCAGGTCGGAGTCGGTGGCGTAGCGCAGTACGGTCACGGGGTTCGGGCGGCGCAGGTCCGCGCCGAGAGCGACCACCGGGTCGATCGCGCCGTTGAAGAGGCTGCCGGAGACGCCCGAGGGGGCGGTGGTGCGCGCGTAGCCGGCCGCCGACCCGGCGACGACTCCCGCGCCCAGGACGACGACGGTCACGGCCGCGAAGGCGGGCAGCACGGCCGAGGCCGCGCTCGGGCCGCTCGGGCGGCGGGGGGCGGCCGTGGCGGCGAGCACGCCCGCGTAGGCGAGCGCAGTGACGACGAGGCTCGCCCAGGACACCTCGGAGGGGTCCACGATCGCCGGCACCGCGAGCAGCGCCGCAGGGAACAGACCGGCCAGGGCGGGGAGGCGGACGGAGAAGGCGAACAGGTCGGCCGCCCAGGCGAGCACGACCACCCCGCCGATCAGGAGGAACGAGATGCCGTCGTCGGCGATGGCCGGGAGCCCCTGCTGGGCGATGGACTGGAAGCCGCCCTGCGCGAGCGCCTCCGCCTGCGCGACGGCGCCGGGTGTGGGGATCACGAACAGCAGGGCCCGGCCGGGCACGAACATCGCGGTCAGCACGCCGACCATCGTCAGCGTGCCGAGGATCGGCGGGACGACGGGGTGCACACGCAGAGCCCGGGCGGCGGCCGGGACGCCGAGCACCACGGCGACCGCGCTCGCGAGGAGCACCAGCCAGTCGACGCCGACGAGGAGCCGGCCGATCCCGGCGGCGGCGGCCGTGATCGCGAGGAAGAGCAGACCGCTCAGAGGAGCCGACCCGGCGCGCGGATCGCTCTCGACGCGGCGGCTCACGCCACCACCCGCAGGGCGAGAGCCTGCGCCCACGCCTCCTCGACGGAGGCGCTCTGGTCGACGGACACGGCGTACCAGCCGAGCGAGGCGAGAGCCGCCTCCTCCTCAGCGGTGCCGGCGACGACGAAGGCGATCGCGGGGCGCGACTGCGCGGCCAGGGAGCCGAGGGCGTCGAGGTCCGACTCGAGGAGTCGGGTGAGCACGGCGAAGACCGGGCGTACTCCCCCCGTGTCGCGCATGTCGGCCGAGATCCGGGTCACCGCGTCGACCGACTCGCGCGAGGGCGCCAGCTCGGCCAGGCGCAGCAGCACGTCGTGCGCCACCTCGCGCTCGTCCTCCGAGTGCTCCGGCTCGCCGTCCGCACCCGTCTCGACGAGGTGGGTCTCGAAGCCGCGGTCGAGCAGGTGCACGGCGAGGGAGGCCGTCATCGACACCGCCCACTCGAGCCGGTCGTCGCCGCGCCGCTCGAGCACGCGCTCGGCCCGGGTCTCGAGGAGGATCCACGCGTGCGGATCGGTGTTCTGCTCGTCCTGGCGGACCATGAGCTCACCGGAGCGGGCGCTCGCCCGCCAGTGCACCCGGCGCATGGCGTCCCCCGGGCGGTAGTCGCGCGGGATCACGTCGTCCGTGCCGGCGCCGGCCGTCGCGTGCGCGACCGGGCTCGATCCGCCTGCTCCGTGCGCGTCCAGGACGTCGCTCTGGAGCGGCACGACCCGCGGAGTCACGACGAACGGCTGCGCAGCCCCCACGACGCTCTCGCGGAGCGCGAGCCCGAGGCCGTCGCCGCGCACCAGGCGCAGCGGGCCGATGCGGTGGATCCCGCGCCGCTCGGCGGGCAGACGGTAGCGGGCGCGCACGCGGCCGCCCGACGGGACGCCCGGCAGCCCGAAGACGCCCTCGGCGACCGGCCGGCCGACGACGACCCCGCGCTCCACGCGCTCGAGCCGGTCGTGGGCGCGCGCCCCGCTGCGGACGGCGCGGCCGCGGTTCTCGAGCAGCACGTCGACCTCCACCACGTCGCCGGCCGCGACGGTCTGGGGAGCGAAGCGGCGCTGCACTCGGAACGACGCCGGCGCCAGGAGCAGGGAGACGAGCGCGCCCAGGGGCAGGCCCAGCAGCACCAGCCCGACGAACAGCAGCTCGCGGAACTCCGACAGCGGCGCGATCACCACTCCCGCGACGCCCAGCAGAACGAGCGCCCAGCCGCGCAGCGTCAGCGCGACCCCGCGGAGCGCGGGCAGACCGCCGAGACGGGACGACGGCGTCTCGGTCGGGCGGGCCTCAGTCGCCACGGTTGCCGAAGGGGACGGGGGTGGCCGCGACGATGCGCTGCACGATCTCGGTGACCGAGTGCGAGGATCCGGCGCCGGAGCGGCCGGGGAGGCGGGTGGCGGGCAGGAGGCGGTGACCGAGCACGGGGACGGCGAGCGCGTCCACGTCGTCCGGCACCACGAAGTCGCGGTCGCTGAGGGCGGCGAGCGCCTTCGCGGCGGCGATCAGCTGGAGCGTGGCGCGCGGGCTCCCCCCGAGCCGCAGCTCGGGGTCCACCCGCGTGGCCTGCATGATCGCCACCACGTACTCCTGCACAGGCGGTGCGACGTACACGGAGCGCACGTAGGCCATCATCCGCTCGAGCTCGGCGAGGCCCACGACGGGCCGCAGCTCCTCGAGCGGGCTGGCCGAGTCGCGGGTGCGGATCATCTCGAGCTCGGCGCGCTCATCGGGGTAGCCGAGCGAGAGGCGGGCCATGAAGCGGTCGCGCTGGGCCTCGGGCAGCGAGTAGGTGCCCTCCATCTCGACCGGGTTCTGCGTCGCGATCACGGCGAAGGGGCGCGGGAGGAGGTGGGTGGTGCCGTCGACCGAGACCTGGCGCTCCTCCATGCACTCCAGCAGCGCCGACTGCGTCTTGGGTGAGGCCCGGTTGATCTCGTCGCCGATCAGGATGTTCGCGAAGACCGGGCCCGGCTTGAACTCGAAGTCGCGGGTCGCCTGGTTGTAGACCGAGACCCCCGTGACGTCGGAGGGGAGCAGGTCGGGCGTGAACTGGATGCGCGCGACGCTGCCGCCGACCGAGGCCGCCAGCGACTTCGCCAGGACCGTCTTGCCGGTGCCGGGGACGTCCTCCATCAGGAGGTGCCCACCGGCGAGGAACACCGTCAGCGCCATCGAGACCTCGGCCGACTTGCCGTCGATCACGCGGGTGAGGTTCCCGAGGACGGCGCCGCAGTGCGCCGTGAACTCCTCGCGGGTCAGGGGCGTCTCGGGTGCCGCTCGGCGGCCGACAGCGGAGCGGGTGTCTTCGAGCGACGTCATAGCTACGGATTCTCGCAGTCCTGACGGGAAAAGGGTCCAGGTTCCGCGAGTTCGCAGTGTGCCGCCAGGCGGGAGCCGCGCGGCGGCCACCGGACGCCGCAGGCAGGGGTGCCGCCCTATGCTCGGTCCGGTGACCAGGATCATCGCCGGATTCGCCGGCTCGCTCACCCTCCGGGTCCCGCGCGCGGGCACCCGCCCCACCAGCGACCGCGTGCGCGAGGCCGTCTTCTCGGCCCTCGAGGCCCGGGACGCCCTCGACGGCGCGACGGTGGTCGACCTCTACGCGGGCTCCGGCGCCCTCGGGCTCGAGTCGGCCAGCCGCGGAGCGAGCGCGGTCGTCCTGGTCGAGCGCGACCCGAAGGCCGCGAGGACCGCGGGCGAGAACGCACGGGCGATCGCGACCGCGGCGGCCAAGAACAAGCGGCCCGCCCCGCGGATCGAGGTGGTGACCGGCTCGGTCCGCTCCTTCCTCGACGGCTCCCCGGCCCTCAATACGGACACGGTGTTCCTCGACCCGCCCTACGACCTCGGCGAGGACGACCTGGCCGCCGATCTCGCCGGTGTGCTGCCGCTGCTGCGCGAGGACGCGGTGGTCGTCGTGGAGCGGAGCTCCCGCAGCCCGGAGCCGCGCTGGCCTGCGGGCCTGGAGCGGGAGCGGAGGAAGGACTACGGCGAGACCACCATCTGGTGGGCGTCACCGGCGTCGCTCGCGTCGCCCGCCTCGCCCGCTTCCTCCACGGCCGGCTGACCGGCCTCAGCCCGCCGCGCCGTCCCAGCCGAGGTACGGGTCCCAGCCCCCGCGCCCCTCGAGCGCGACCCCGCCCAGTCGCACCTCCGGGTCCCCCTCGCGGACGGCCCCGAGCGGGACGAAGCCCTCCGGCAGCGCCGCGGCGGGCGGGAAGCACGCGAGCATCGCGTGGTCCTCGCCACCTCCCAGCACCAGCGCCCTCGCCAGGTCGAGGTCCACGCCCTCCACCCCCGTGAGCCCGCGCGCGTGCATGTCGACCGCCGCGGCATCGAGGTCGATCGCCACTCCGCTCGCACGCGCCATCCGACGGGCGTCGAGCACCACGCCGTCCGAGACGTCCATCATCGCGGTGGCGGTCCCGCCCGCGGCCTCGCCCGCGGAGATCGGCGCGGTCGGGCGCAGCTGCGCCTCGAGGAGGGACGGATGGCGCTCGCGGAGCCGGTCGGCGAGGTCGGCCGACGGCTCCCCGTCCCGCCGCGCCTGCTCGAACAGCAGGCGCAGCCCGAGCCCCGCTCGTCCCAGCGGGCCGGCCACGGCGAGCACGTCCCCCGGCCTCGCACCGCTGCGGAGCACCGGCGGTCGTCCGTCGAGCGAGCCGAACGCCGTGATCGAGAGCGTCAGTGTCGCGGAGGCGGACAGGTCTCCCCCGACGACTCCGCATCCCGGCGCCATCGCGGCGCAGCCGGCGGCGAGTCCGCCCGCGATCCCCTCCAGCACGTCGACGCCCAGCGACTGGGGCGCCGCGAGCGCGACGACGAGCCCGGTGGGACGGGCTCCCATCGCCGCGACGTCGGCGAGGTTCGAGGCCGCCGCCTTCCAGCCCAGGTCCGCCGGGCTCGACCAGGCCAGCCGGAAGTCGGGGCCGTGCACCATCATGTCCGTGGTCACCACGAAGCGGCCGTCGGGAGCCCGCAGCACCGCGCAGTCGTCGCCGGGCCCGACCAGGGTCTCCGCGCCCGGGCCGCCGAGCCGGGCCAGCACCCTCGCGAGCACCTCGCCCTCGCTGAGCTCGGCCAGGGTGGGACTCCGATCCTCTGCCATGGTTCACACGCTAGCGTTGACGGCGATGTCCCCCCGCCGACTCCGCTCCCCCCTCCTCGCCGCCGCCGCCGTCCTGCTGCTCTCGGGCTGCTCGGCCAGCGTCGCACTCGAGCCCGCCGCCGATGCGACGAGCACCGGCTGCGCCGAGGTCTCGGTGCGCCTGCCCGACGTGGTCGCGGAGCAGCCCGAGCGCGAGACGAACGCTCAGGGCACCGCCGCCTGGGGCACTCCGGCCGCCGTCATCCTCCACTGCGGAGTCGAGGTGCCCGGCCCGACGACGGACCTCTGCGTGAACGTCAGCGGAGTCGACTGGATCATCGACGAGACGCAGAAGGACGAGGACATCTACACGCTGACCACCTACGGGCGCGATCCCGCGGTGGAGATCACCGTCGACCAGAGCCGCGCGTCCGGATCCTCCGCGGCGCTCGACCTGGCGAACGCCGTCTCCTACGTCCCGCAGACGCGCGAGTGCACCGACGTCTCGGACGCCGACACCCTCGATCCGACGGACACGCCCACCGGCTGAGTCTCAGCGGTCAGACGCCGAGGGCTCGACTCGCTGCGGTGAGCGCACCATCGGCGGTCGCCCCCAGCTCACGCGCGCGCGACGCGAACACGGCGGCCGCAGCCTGCAGCTCACGCTCCAGCGCATCCACGCCTCCCGCGACGACCGTGCCCGCCCGGCCGCGCGTCTCGACCAGGCCCGCCGACTCCAGCTCCCGGTAGGAGCGGGCGACCGTCCCCGCGGCGACGCCCAGCGTCTCGGCCAGCGCGCGCACCGGCGGCAGCCGCATCCCGACCGGCAGCTCGCCCGCGGCGATCAGAGCGGTGATCTGCTCGCGGATCTGCTCGAAGGGCGCCGCGGCCGCGCCCGCCTCGACGCGGAGCGCGAGCGCCGGCGTCATCGGGCGTCGACCGGGACGCGGTCGAGCGCCGAGTCGAGCAGCTCGCTGATCAGGTCCGGGTAGTCCACGCCGCTCGCGCCCCACATGCGCGGGAACATCGAGACCGGCGTGAAGCCGGGCATGGTGTTGATCTCGTTGACGACGAAGCCGTCGGCGGTGAGGAAGAAGTCGACCCGGGCGAGGCCCTCGGCTCCGATCGCGTCGAAGGCGCGGATCGCGAGTGACCGCATCTCGGAGAGCTCGCCGTCGGTGAGATCGGCCGGGCAGACCAGCTCGATGCCGGACGCCCCGAGGTACTTCGCCTCGAAGTCGTAGAAGCCGCGGCCGGTGACGACCACCTCGCCGGCGACGGAGGCGCGGGCCGGAGCACCGCGGCGGCCGCCGAGCACGCCGATCTCTACCTCGCGGCCGACGATGCCCGACTCGATCAGCACCCGCGAGTCGTGCGCGAACGCCTCCTCCAGCGCCGCCTCGAGCTGCTCGCGCTCGTCGATCCGGCTGACGCCCACGCTCGAGCCGGCCCGCGCCGGCTTCACGAACGCGGGCAGGCCCAGCTCGTCGAGGGCCGAGGAGGCGTCGCCCGGGTCGGCGCGCCACTCCGCCTCGGTCACGAGGTACCAGGGCGCCACCGCGAGGCCCGCGGCCCGCAGCACCGTCTTGGTGAAGTGCTTGTCCATGCCGAGAGCCGACGCGAGCACGCCCGAGCCGACGTAGGGCAGCCCGACGAGCTCGAGCATCCCCTGGACGGTGCCGTCCTCGCCCCACGGGCCGTGCAGGATCGGCAGCACCACGTCGACCTCGCCGAGCGAGCGCGTCGCGCCGTCCTCGGTCGTCACGGTGAGCTCTCGCGAGAGGGCCGACTCCGGCCAGCGCACACGGGAGCCGTCGTCCTCGACCCGGGGCAGCGACGCGGCGTCGAGAGCGAACTTCTCGGGACGGTCCTCCTCGAGCACGAAGGCGCCGTCGGAGGTGATCCCGACGGGGATCACCTCGAAGCGGTCACGGTCGATCGCCCGCAGCACCCCGGCCGCCGTTGCGCAGCTGATCGAGTGCTCGCTGGAGCGCCCCCCGAACAGAACGGCCACGCGGAGCTTGCTGGTCATCGAGGTTCCTCTCACCCTGTGGCTCGTCCGAATCCGTGGTCAGGTGCGGCGCGATGTCCTTCGGATCGAGCGTACCGGCGAGCACCTGCGACACCTGCTCGACGATGGGCATGTCGACTCCCCTGGCGCGCGCCAGCTCGAGGACCGGCGCGACAGAGGCGAGCCCCTCCGCCGTCTGCTGCATCGACTTCACCACGTCGGTGAAGCTGTAGCCCTGGCCGAGCAGGCGCCCGGCCGTGTTGTTGCGCGAGAGGGACGAGCTCGACGTCGCGATGAGGTCGCCGAGCCCCGCGAGTCCGGCCATCGTCTCGGCCCGTCCGCCGTACGCGACCGCGAAGTCGGTCATCTCGGCGAGACCGCGCGTGATGATCGACGCCTTCGTGTTCTCGCCGTAGCCGACGCCGTCGACGATGCCGATCGCCACGGCGATGAGGTTCTTCAGCACGCCGCCGAACTCGGTGCCGATCACGTCCGTGTTGACGTAGGAGCGGAAGTAGCGGTTGGTCGCCGCGAGAGCCACCTCCTGCGCGGTGACGAGGCTCTCGGAGGCGATGACCGCCGCGGTCGGCTGCTCCTTGGCGATCTCGAGGGCGAGGTTGGGCCCGGAGGCGACGGCGATCCGGTCGAGAGAGACCGGCAGCATCTGCGCGATCACCTCGCTCATCCGCTGGCCGGTGCCCTTCTCGACGCCCTTCATCAGGCTCACCAGCACAGTGCGCTCGGTGAGGAACGGCGTGATCGCCTCGAGGTTGCTCCGCAGCGACTGCGACGGGATGGAGAGGTAGACGTGGTCCGCGCCCTCCAGCGCCTCCTCGATGCGCGGCGTGGCCCGGATGTTGCGCGGGAGGTTGATGCCGGGGAGGTAGTCGCTGTTGCGCTTGGCCTCGGTGATCTCGCGGGCCAGCTCGGCGCGGCGCGCCCACATCACGACGTCGGAGCCGCCGTCGGCGAGGATCTTCGCGAACGTGGTGCCCCAGCTGCCGGCGCCGAGGACGGCGACGCGGCGGGGCACGGGGATGGGCGCCTTCCTACTGCTCGGACTCAAAGCGACCCGTGCCCTTCTGGTTGTGCTCGGAGGGGTTCCAGCGCTTCTCGGGCGCCGCCTCGCCGCGCAGCTCCTCGAGCAGGGCGGTGATCGCCGCCATCACGACCGCGGAGGCCTCGGTGAGTGTGGCGGAGTCGAGGCTGCGTCCGCGGAAGGCGGACAGGTCGACGGGGTCGCCGACGATCACGTCGACGCGCTTGCGGCGGAAGAGGGTGATCCGCTTGGAGTAGCGGCCCATCAGCTGCTGCGCGCCCCAGTGCGCGACCGGGACGACGGGCAGGCCGTACTGCAGCGCCATCCGCACCGCTCCCGTCTTGCCGCGCATCGGCCAGAGCTCGGGGTCGCGGGTGAGGGTGCCCTCGGGGTAGATGATGACCGAGCGGCCCTCGTCCACGAGAGCCTTGGCGGTCTTCAGCGGCTCGCTGCCGCGGACCGAGCCCGAGCGCTCGACGGGGATCTGCCCGGAGCCGCGCAGGATCGAGCCGAGCACGGGCACCGAGAACAGCGAGGCCTTGGCGAGGAAGCGCGGTGCGCGGCCGGCGCGCCACAGGGTCCAGCCCGTGATGATCGGGTCGATCTCGCTGTAGTGGTTCGGCGCGAACACGAAGGCCCCGGTGCTCGGGATCTTGTCGCCGTTCCGGATCCGCAGGTCGACCGAGGCGGTCATCACGGGGATCACCGCCGCCGCGAGGAACCAGAAGATGGACGGACGGCTTCGCTCAGACACCCGCCCATCCTCGCATCCCGCATCGGAGGGGCCGCGTCCCCACGCCCGGGAGCAGCGGGGCCCCGCGGTGGGAGGAGCGGCCCGGCCGCCGGGTACGGTACCGGCATGCCCCGTCCGCGTCGCCGCCCGTCGCCGTGGGACGCCGTCGGCCGAGCGCTCGGCCGCCTCGCCGACTCGCCGATCGCGCTGTCCGGCCTGGTGCTCCTGATCGTGTGGGGAGTCGTGCTGCTCGCCACGCAGGCCGAACGCGATGCGGCTGCGCTCGGCGACGGCCTCCTGCTGACGCTCGCGGTCCTCGTCGGCGGCTCGGCGGCCGTGGCCCTCGTGATCGGCGGGGTCGACGCCCTCTGGCGCGTGGCGGTGGCACCGCTCGCCCACGTCGAGGCGGAGGCGACCGGCGGCGTCGCGGTCCTCGGACGCGGCCGGCTCGGGGCGGGCCTCCGTCGTATCGAGCCGCGGTTCCCGCTGCCGACGCTGCGGCCCTACGCGGTGGTCGTGCCGCGCCGCCGGGGACTGACCGTCTCCTTCGGCGACTGGGGCGTCGTCGTGCCCTGGGCGCGGATCGCGCGGCTGGAGCGGCGGTGGGTGCTGGTGGGCCTGCGTCAGCGCGAGGCCCTCGAGGTCGTCCTGGCCGGGACGCGGCGCGGACGCCTGACGCTGGTCCTGGTCGAGGCGCCCGGACCGCTGGGCCTCCGGCCCGCGCCGGAGACGACGCTCGCGCTCCTCGAGAAGCGGATCCGGGGACGCCTGGAGGAGGCCGCGGAACCGCCCGCGTGGGGCGCGCCCGGACGCGACAGGACCCCGGGCCGCTGAGGACGGTCGTGCTCCTCGGCACCGGGGTCCCGGTGGGCGGCTACGCGTCGAGCGAGAAGTCGGCGCCCAGCAGCTCGAGCTTGGTGAGGAAGTTCTCGTAGCCGCGGCTGATGATGCCGACGTTCGAGACCGTCGAGGTGCCCTCGGCCGAGAGCGCCGCGATCAGGTGCGAGAAGCCGCCGCGCAGATCCGGCACGACGATGTCGGCGCCGTGCAGCTTCGAGGGTCCCGAGATCACGGCCGAGTGCATGAAGTTGCGCTGCCCGAAGCGGCAGGCCTGCCCGCCGAGGCACTCGCGGTGGATCTGGATGGTCGCGCCCATCTCGACGAGCGCGTCGACGAAGCCGAAGCGCTGCTCGTAGACGGTCTCGTGCACGATCGAGACGCCCTTGGCCTTCGTGAGCGCCACGACCAGCGGCTGCTGCCAGTCGGTCATGAAGCCGGGGTGCACGTCGGTCTCGATGATGACCGGCTTGAGCTCGCCGCCCGGGTGGTAGAAGCGGATGCCGTCCTCGGCGATCTCGAACGCGCCGCCGACCTTGCGGAAGACGTTGAGGAAGGTGGTCATCTCCTGCTGGCGGGCGCCGCCGACGAAGATGTCGCCGTCAGTCGCGAGGGCCGCGGCCGCCCAGGAGGCCGCCTCGTTGCGGTCGAAGAGCGCGCGGTGGGAGTAGCCGGTGAGCCGGTCCACGCCCTCGATGCGGATCACGCGGTCGGTGTCGACCGAGATGATGGCGCCCATCTTCTGCAGGATGTTGATCAGGTCCATGATCTCGGGCTCGATCGCCGCGCCCGAGAGCTCGGTGATGCCGGAGGCGCGCACCGCGGTCAGAAGGACCTGCTCGGTCGCTCCGACGCTCGGGTAGGGCAGCGACACCTTGGCGCCGTGGAGGCCCTCGGGGGCCGACATCCGGATCCCGGAGGGAAGCTTCTCGATCACCGCGCCGAAGTTGCGGAGGACCTCGAGGTGGTAGTCGATCGGGCGGTCGCCGATGCGGCAGCCGCCGAGGTCGGGGATGAACGCCTCGCCCAGGCGGTGGAGGAGCGGGCCGCAGAAGAGGATCGGGATGCGGCTGGAGCCGGCGTGCGCGTCGATGTCGGCGAAGTGCGCGGACTCGACGTTCGAGGGGTCGAGGATCAGCTCGCCGACCTCGGCGCCCTGCTTCACCTTGACGCCGTGCACCTCGAGGAGGCCCTTCACGACGCGGACGTCGCTGATGTCGGGCACGTCGCGGAGGGTGGAGGCGGTCTCGCCGAGGAGCGCCGCGACCATCGCCTTGGTGACGAGGTTCTTCGCTCCCTTGAGCTCGATGCGCCCCACCAGCGGCCGACCGCCCTTGATGGTGATCCGCTCCGTCGTCATCCCCACGCGGGCTCCCGAGGCCTTGGCGTCCTGGAGGGCCTTGGCGTCCTGAAGAAGTGTGTTCACGCTATTTCACCGGCAATGTCTTGGGCCGCCAGCTCTCGCGGCGGGTCTCGAATTCGGAAATGAGCGCTTCGTCGCGCAGGGTCAGGCCGATGTCGTCCAGGCCCTCGATCAGGCGCCATCGAGTGTAGTCGTCGATCTCGAAGTCGAAGGCCTCGCCACCGGCGGTGACCGTACGCGCAACCAGGTCCACCGTCGGTTCTATTCCCGGGGTGCTCTCGATGATCTCCCACAGGCGCTCGACGTCGGCCTCGGACACGACGGCGGCCAGGAGTCCCTGCTTACCGGCGTTGCCGCGGAAGATGTCGCCGAAGCGGGGCGAGATCACGACCCGGAAGCCGTGGTCGCGCAGCGCCCACACGGCGTGCTCGCGGCTGGAGCCCGTGCCGAAGTCCGGCCCGGCCACGAGGATGCCCGCACCGCGGTACCGCTCCTGGTTGAGGACGAAGTCCTCCTCCTGGCGCCAGCCGTGGAACAGGGCGTCCTCGAATCCGGTCTTCGTGATGCGGCGGAGGTAGACGCCGGGGAGGATCTGGTCGGTGTCGACGTTGGCGCGCTTCAGGGGCGCGGCGATCGCGGTGACGGTCTCGAACTTCTGCACGGTCAGACTCCTGCTCTCTCGCGCGCCGGCTCCAGGTCGGAGGGGCTCGAGAGCGTGCCGCGCACGGCCGTGGCGGCAGCGACGAGCGGTGAGACGAGGTGGGTCTTCGCCCCCTTGCCCTGACGGCCCTCGAAGTTGCGGTTGGAGGTGGAGGCGACGCGCTCCCCCTCGAGCAGCTGGTCGGTGTTCATGCCGAGGCACATCGAGCAGCCGGCGAAGCGCCACTCCGCCCCGAACGCCGTGACGATCCGGTCGATGCCCTCGGCCTCCGCCTCGAGCCGCACGCGGGCGGAGCCGGGGACGACCATCACGCGGACGCCCGGCGCCTTGGTGCGCCCCTCGACGATCGCGGCGAAGGCCCGCAGGTCCTCGATCCGGGAGTTGGTGCAGGAGCCCATGAAGACGACGTCGACCGGGATCTCCT
The DNA here is from genome assembly GCF_002931595.1 of Rathayibacter sp. AY2B9. Classification (NCBI taxonomy): domain Bacteria; kingdom Bacillati; phylum Actinomycetota; class Actinomycetes; order Micrococcales; family Microbacteriaceae; genus Rathayibacter; species Rathayibacter sp. AY2B9. Next base: position 535,410 of record NZ_PSUB01000001.1, on the reverse strand, counting down.
TCATCGGCGTCCCGGGCTCGAGCGCCATGTACTCCAGCGCGCGCAGGGCGCTGGTGCGCTCGTTCAGGTCGTCGATGGCCTCGGGGTCGGGGACGGACTGCGAGAGCGAGACGCCCTGGCCGGGGTTGGTCCCCCAGGTGACGAACGGCTCGAGCGAGTCGGCGTCGATCACGACCTCGGCGTCGAAGACCGCGCCCTCGTCGCTCGGCAGCGTCCGCCAGTAGGCGACGGCGGCGTCCCAGTCCTCGCCCGCGGGGGCGTGCGGACGGCCCTGCAGGTAGGCGAACGTCGTCTCGTCCGGCGCGACCATGCCGGCGCGCGCGCCCGCCTCGATCGACATGTTGCAGATCGTCATCCGGCCCTCCATCGAGAGCGCCCGGATCGCGGAGCCGCGGTACTCGAGGATGTAGCCCTGGCCGCCGCCGGTGCCGATGCGGGCGATGACCGCGAGGATGACGTCCTTGGCCGTGACCCCCTCCTTCAGCGTCCCCTCGACGGTGATCGCCATCGTCTTGAAGGGCTGCAGCGGCAGCGTCTGCGTGGCCATCACGTGCTCGACCTCGCTCGTGCCGATGCCGAAGGCGATCGCGCCGAACGCGCCGTGCGTCGAGGTGTGCGAGTCGCCGCAGACGACGGTGATCCCGGGCATCGTCAGGCCGAGCTGCGGGCCGACGACGTGCACGATGCCCTGCTCCACGTCGCCGAGGGAGTGCAGGCGGACGCCGAACTCGCCGGCGTTGCGGCGCAGAGCGTCGATCTGGGCCCGGCTGGTCGGGTCCTCGATGGGCCGGCCGATCTGCAGGGTCGGCGTGTTGTGGTCCTCGGTCGCGATGGTGAGGTCGGGGCGGCGGAGGGGGCGCCCGGCCGCGCGCAGCCCGTCGAACGGCTGGGGGCTCGTCACCTCGTGGAGGAGGTGGAGGTCGATGTAGACGAGGTCCGGAGCGCCGTTCTCGCCCTTGACGACGACGTGGTCGTCCCAGACCTTCTCGGCGAGGGTGCGGGGCCTCGGGGTGCGGATCGAGTCCGCGAGCGAGCGGGATTCCGCTCCGCTCGACGCGGGCGCGGCTGCGCCGGGTGACTTCTCGGTCATGACGGGTCCTTCTCCTTCAGGAGTCGCTGCTCGGCCGGGCGAGGCACCGCGACGAGGGAGGCCGTCAGATCGAGGTCTCGTCGCGGCACGGAAGGAGGTGCGGGCCGCTCAGCATGGACCGAGAATAGCACCGCGCTCCCCCGCTCCCGGGAGCCGGCGGCGCGCGGTCGCGGGCTCAGGCGCGGGCGTCGAGCACCGCGTCGACGACGACCACGGTCACGTTGTCCCGCCCGCCGGCGTCGACCGCCGCTCCCACGAGCGCCTGGGCGAGGTCGGCCGGGTCGCCGGAGTCGCGGCGCGCGAACAGCGCCGCGATCCGCTCGTCCGAGAGCTCCTTGGTGAGCCCGTCGGAGCAGAGCAGGTAGCTGGCGCGCGGCACGACGGGCAGCGTCCAGACGTCCGTCTCGACGTCCTCGTCGGCGCCGAGGGCGCGGGTGACGATGTTGCGGTCCGGGTGCGACTCGGCGGACTCCCGCGTGAGCAGGCCCGCCGAGACGAGCTCCTGCACGGCCGAGTGGTCCACGGTCAGCTGCTCGAGCTCCGTCCCGTCCCAGCGGTAGACGCGGGAGTCGCCGACGTTGAAGAGCGCCCAGCGGGCGGGCCCGGAGGGCTCGGGCAGGACGAGCATCAGCCCCGTGAGCGTCGTGCCGCAGAGCGCACCGCCCACGTCCAGCGCGCGCACCGCCGTGTTGGCGCCCTCGACCAGGTCGAACACCGCGTCGACCGGTCCGAGGGCCGTCGGCCGGTTCTCGTGCAGAGCCCCGACCGCCGCGGCGCTCGCGAGGTCGCCGCGGGCGTGCCCGCCCATCCCGTCGGCGACCGCGAGCAGCAGCTCGTCGGCGAGGAGGGAGTCCTCGTTGACCCGGCGGACGGCTCCGACGTCGGTGCTGCTGCTGACGGCGAGCCGCAGCGCCCCCTGGGGCAGGTCGACGGTGGTGGTCGTCATCGCGGGGTCACTTCTCCTCGGCGGCCGAGCGGGCGTCGTCCGAGACGACCTCGGGGTGCCCGTCGTGCATCTCGATGTGGCGGTGCTCGCGGCGCATCTTCGCCAGGCTCGCCAGCGTCGCCACGGTCATGCTCAGCACGATGACCACGAGCGAGGTGATCGTGTCGATGTCCCACACCGGCACCGGCTCGCCCCCGTTGAGGAAGGGCAGGTCGTTCTCGTGCAGGGCGTGCAGGACGAGCTTCACGCCGATGAAGGCGAGGATGAACGCGATCCCGTACTTGAGGTACTCGAGCTTGTCGATCAGCCCGCCGAGCAGGAAGTAGAGCTGGCGGAGCCCCATCAGCGCGAAGACGTTCGCGGTGAACACGATGAAGGGGCTCTCGGTGATGCCGAAGATCGCCGGGATCGAGTCGAGCGCGAAGAGCAGGTCGGTCGAGCCGATCGCGAGGAACACGATCAGCATCGGCGTGAAGTGGCGCGTGCCGTCGATCGTGGTGCGGATCCTGGAGCCGTCGAACGAGTCCGAGATCTTGACGCGGCGGCGCAGGAGCCGGATGAGCAGGTTGTCGGTGCCCTCGTCCTCGTCCTCCGCGCCGAACGCCTGGTTCCAGGCCGTGTAGACCAGGAACGCGCCGAAGAGGTAGAAGATCCAGCTGAAGCTCTCGATGAGCTGCGCGCCGAGCAGGATGAAGACGCCGCGGAAGACCAGCGCGATGATGATGCCCACCATCAGCACCTCCTGCTGGAGCTTCGCCGGCACCGCGAAGCGGCCCATGATGATGACGAAGACGAACAGGTTGTCGACCGAGAGGCTGTACTCGGTCAGCCAGCCTGCGACGAACTGGCCGGCCAGCTCGCCGCCGCCGAGGATCAGCATCAGCAGCGCGAACACGAGCGCCAGCGACACGTAGAAGCCGACCCACAGCCCCGACTCCTTCAGGCTCGGCACGTGCGGGCGCTTGTAGACCAGCAGCAGGTCGGCGGCGAGGATCAGGCTCAGGACGACGAACGAGCCGATCACGAACCAGACGGGCAGATCGAGCATGAGGGCCTTCCGAGTGGGTGGGGGCCGAAAGTCTCTCCCCGGGGAGCGGACGGCCGTGCCGGTCCGCGTCACCCGTCCCGCCCCCGGCACCGCGCAGGGGCGGTGCGTACTGACGGGAGCGGAAAGGCGGGATACTCCCCTTCGCGGATGCGATCCTAGCGCCGATCCGGCGGGATGCGGCCCCGGGGAGGCGGAGCGGGAACGAGGCGATCGGCGCGATGCGTCGAGCGGGTGCCGCGTGGCGAGCACCCGGGTGTTAAACGAGAAGAACCCCCGGTCAGACCGGGGGTTCTTCTCGTGTTGCCGTGGTGACCCCAGCGGGATTTGAACCCGCGTTACCGCCGTGAGAGGGCGACGTCCTAGGCCGCTAAACGATGGGGCCGCGTTTTTGCAACTCGAAGAGTGTTGCACACGGATCCGCATCGACGCAAATCGAGCGCCCGGCCCATCCGGTCTCCGCTCGGCCCCGGCCTTGCCCGCCGCCCGCCGAGGCGGTTGGCTCGGGGCATGAGACTGACGAAACTCGAGCACGCCGCCGTCCTGATCGAGGAGGACGGCGCCCGGCTGGTGATCGATCCGGGGTCCTTCACCCGGCCCGTCGAGGGGACGGCCGACACCGTCGCCGTGGTGCTCACCCACGAGCACGCCGACCACTGGACCCCGGAGCAGCTGCAGCGCCTGCGCGACGCGGCCCCGTCGCTGCGGATCCTCGGCCCGGCCGGGGTCGCCGCCGCCGCCGAGGGCTTCGACGTCGAGACGGTCGCCGACGGCGACGTGGTGACGGTCGGCCCGTTCGAGCTGCGCTTCTTCGGCGCCCGCCACGCGGTGATCCACCGGAGCATCCCCGTCATCGACAACGTCGGCGTCCTCGTCGACGGCCGCGTCTACTACGCCGGCGACTCCTTCACCGTCCCCGAGGGCGTCGACGTCGAGGTCCTCGCGGCCCCGTCGGGCGCGCCGTGGATGAAGATCGCCGAGGCGATGGACTACGTGCTCGAGATCGCGCCGCGGCATGCCTTCGCGACCCACGAGCAGGTCCTCTCGGAGGCGGGACGCGCGCTCGGCCACGACCGGCTCGGCTGGGCCGTGCGCGAGGGGGGCGGGGAGTACCACGCGCTCGAGCCCGGCGACGTGCTCGAGCTCTGACGCCGGGGACGACGACGGCCGGGTCGGGGGCGAGCCCCGGCCCGGCCGTCGTCGCGATCCGCTAGCGGATCAGTAGTACTCGCCCTGGCGGTAGTCCCAGGAGTTGAACTGCTCGGCGAGGTTCAGCATGATGCGCTCGTAGTCGAGGCCGCGGCGGATCAGCACGGGGCCCGGGGTGATCGAGCGCTCGCTGCCCTGCACGGGGATGAGGGCGCCCGAGGCGTCCACCATCGAGACCATGACGCCCTGCTCGTGGCGGGAGTCCTCGTCCTTGTCCGGCTGGATGGAGGAGACGTACGAGTCGGCCGAGACGATGACGTCCGCCTCGTTCTCGATCCGCTCGCCGATGTTCGCGACCCGGCCGCGGTTGCCCACGCCCGAGGGGTTGGCCGAGCTGGCGAAGGTGAGGGTGCGGTCGCGCTCCCACAGGGTGGCGACCAGCTGCTCGGCGGGGCGGCCGAAGCGGATGACGAAGCAGCTCGTGCCGCGTCCGTCGCGGACCAGCTCGCGGGCGTCCTCGTCGATGAGCTCGACCGCCTCGGCCTTCCACGGGAGGATGCAGCCGAGCAGGACGTCCTGGTCCCAGTGCTTCCGGTAGAAGGCGAGGACCTCGTCGTTGAGCTCCGCGAGCTCGACGAGCTGCCCGATGCTGGAGCAGAGCACGACGCCGGGCTTGTTGCGGTTGCGCTGCTTGGCCGAGAACTTGCGCTCGAGGCCCGCACCGTCGGTCGTCATCAGGATGTAGCCGACCTTGGTCGCGCAGACGACCAGTCCACCGGGAGCGGCGAGCGCGTCCACTGCCTCGGCAGGAGCCTGCTCACGCCATTCGATCACCGTCGTGCTGGTCATTCTTTCCCTTTCGTGGTGTCCAGAGACGCCATGGGCGGGGCCCCGGCCGAGCGGAAGCCTAGCGGATGGCCCCGCGGCGGCAGGCGCGGCAGACCCTCGTCCCGCGGCGGGAGCGGCCCGGCCGGAGTGCACTCCGCCGGGTGCCGGCACGGGTCGTCACGACCCCGCTGTCGGGCCCCAGGAGGTCACGCTCGCGAGGTCGGCGCCGAACTCGACGCGGAGGCGGACGGGCGGGCCGCCGCGCAGCACGTCCGGCAGCCACAGGCGAGCGTCGTCCCACATGCGGTCGAACGGCACCTCGTCGACCGGGACGAACGCGGCGGCGAGCTCGCTCGACTCGGTGACCTCGCCGGCGACCCGGCGGCAGAGGAAGACGTGCGAGCGCTGACTCCACGCCGGCCGGTGGGGGAAGGAGTAGTCGAGCACGCCGCGCGGCTCCAGGTCGGCCGGGAGGGCGACCAGCCCCGCCTCCTCCTCCAGCTCGCGGACGGCCGCGTCGACGGGCGACTCCCCGGGCTCGAGCTTGCCGCCGGGGGCGACCACGCGGCCCTCGCCGAGGCCCCTGCGCTTGCAGCCGAGGAGCACCTCCGCGCCCCGCGGGCCGTCGCGGAGGACGTAGACGACGCAGACCTCGGGCAGCCCCACCGCGCACCTCCGCTCCGACGGGCCGGGGGCCCGGCACCGCCGTCGTAGGCTAGCCCGGTGACGACGACCGCGCTCGAGCGCTTCCAGGCCCTGCTGCGCGTCGACACCGTGTCCCACTCGGACGAGTCGGCGACCGACTGGAGCCGCTTCCACGCCTTCCGGGAGCTCGTCGCCGAGCTCTACCCGGCGCTGCACGCGGCGCTGGAGTCCGAGACCGTCGCCGGCCACTCCCTCCTCTGGCGCTGGCGCGGTGAGGAGCCGGGCGAGCCGGCCGTGCTGATGGCCCACTACGACGTGGTCAGCGTGACGGCGGCGGAGTGGTCGCACGACCCGTTCGCGGCCGAGACGATCGTCGCCGCGGACGGCCGCACCTCCGTCGTGGCGCGCGGCGCCCTCGACGACAAGGGCTCCCTCGTCGCCCTCCTCGAGGCGGTCGAGGCGGCCGTCCTGCGGGGCGAGCGGCCCCGGCACGACGTGTACCTCCTCTCCACGCACAACGAGGAGACGGCGGGCGACGGCGCCCCCTCGGTCGTCGCCCTGCTCGGCGCGCGCGGGGTCCGCCCGCGCCTCGTGCTCGACGAGGGCGGGAACGTGCGGCGCGGCATCCTGCCCGGCGTCACCACCCCGATCGCCGTGATCGGCGTCACCGAGCGCGGGATCATGAACCTCGAGCTGACCTGCCGCGACGTCGGCGGCCACGCCTCCGCTCCGCCGCCCCCGCCCGGGCTGCTCGCCACCCAGCGGCTCGCGAGGGCGATCCACCGCCTGACCGAGAACCCGTTCCCCTCGACCCTCCCGGAGCCGATCGCCCAGCTGGTGCGCGCGGCGGCCGACCACGCGGACGCGGCCCACGCCGTCTGGTACGCCCGCCCGCACGAGCACCCGGACGCCGTCGTCGGCGCGCTCGCCGCCCACTCCAACCGCTCGGCCGCGATGCTGCGGACGACGGTCGCGATCACCGAGCTGCGCGGCAGCACCGGAGCGAACGTCCTCGCCTCCAGCGCCAGCGCCACCGCGAACGTGCGGATCAACCCGGGCGGCACCGTGGCGGGCGTGGTCGAGCGCATCCGCGCCGTCATCGACGACCCGGAGGTCGAGGTCGAGGTGAAGGTCGCCCACGAGCCCTCCCCCGTCTCCCCCACGGGCGAGCCCGGCGACGGCGGGCCGTACGACCTGCTCCGCGCGGTCGTCCAGGAGTCGTTCCCGGACGCGGTCGTCGCCCCCTACGTGCAGACCGGCGGCAGCGACGCCCGGCACTTCCACGCCATCAGCGACCACGTCTACCGCTTCATCCCGTTCGAGATCAGCCCGCGGCAGCAGCTCGGGATCCACGGGGTCGACGAGTCGGTCGAGGCCGACCAGTTCGAGCGCGCCATCGAGTTCTACGCGCGGCTGCTCGCCCGGCTCTGATCGCGGCGGCCCTCCGGGGTCCGGGAGGACCGCGCAGCGACCGGCAACCTGGGAGAACCGTTCGATGACGCGCCGACCGGTGTTGGCCCGGAGTTCACCCCGCGATGATGGACTGATCGCAGCGGGGTCGCCTCCGCTGGAGCAGTGCGCAAGTGCCGACGCCGGGTCGCGTGATCCGGCTCCCGCCGATCGTGGAACCCGAGGATCATGTCCCTCCGCCAGGCCGAGTACCCCCGGCCCAACCACTTCATCCTTCACCTGAGCGACACCCACTTCATCGCCGGAGACGGCGGCCTGTACGGCTCCGACGTCGACAGCGAGGCCCAGCTGCGGCTCCTGTTCGACGAGCTGGAGGCGTCCGGCGGACGTCCGGAGGCCATCGTCATCACGGGTGATCTCGCCGACAAGGGCGAACCGGAGGCGTACGCGAAGCTGCGCGCCGTCGTCGAGCCCGCGGCCGCACGCCTCGGCGCCGAGGTGATCTGGGTGATGGGCAACCACGACGACCGCGGCGCGTTCCGCTCGGGGCTGCTCGACCAGCTCCCGACCACGCAGCCGGTCGACCGCGTGCACGACGTCAACGGGCTCCGGATCATCGCGCTGGACTCCACCGTGCCCGGCGCCCACTACGGCGAGATCTCGGACGCGCAGCTCGACTGGCTGGCGGAGGAGCTCTCCAGCCCGGCCCCGCACGGTACGATCCTCGCGCTGCACCACCCGCCGGTGCCGAGCGTGCTCGACCTGTCGGTCCTCGTGGAGCTGCGCGACCAGCCCGCCCTCGCGGAGGTGCTCGAGGGCTCCGACGTCCGCAGCATCATCGCGGGCCACCTGCACTACTCGTCGACGGCGATGTTCGCCGGCATCCCGGTCTCGGTCGCGTCGGCCACCTGCTACACCCAGGACCTCAACGTGCCGGTGGGAGCGACCCGCGCCCGCAACGGCGCCCAGGCGTTCAACCTGATCCACGTCTACGACGGCACGGTGCTGCACTCGGTGGTGCCGATCGGCGCCTCGACCGAGGTGTCCTACGTCTCGGCGAACGAAACGCAGCGGATCCTCGCGGACCACGGCGTCGAGATCGCCGCGGCGACGGCGGCCCCGGTCGCCCGGGACGAGGAGCTCTACCCGCCGCTCGTGGAGCGGGTGGGCGTCAGCGCGTAGCGACGCGACGGGGCGTCGGGGTCGCCCCGACGCCTCCGGGCGCCGCGTCGACCGCGTCCTCGGACACGGCCGGCGGTGTCAGCGCCCGCCGGCACGGTCCCGCGCGAACAGCCATCCGGCGAACGCCAGCGCCGCGGCCAGCGCGACGCCCACGCCGACGCCCGCTCCCACTCCGATGCCCGGGAACACGAGCGAGCTCGCCAGGCCGAGCAGCAGCCCGGCCACCGCTCCCCCGACGGCCCAGCCCACGGTCAGTCCTCGCGCTCCCACGGAGCCGGGATCGGGTAGTACTCCTCGAGGAACCCGATGACGGCCTTGGTGCGCGCCTCCGCCGAGATCTCGGGGAAGCTGCCGTCGTTGAGGCAGAAGAAGTCGACTCCGCGGTTCTTGAGGAGCTTGCGCATGTCCTTCAGCCCCTGGTGCATCGTCGTGTCGACGTACTTCACCGAGGCGTTCTCCTGCACGACCGCGCGGCCGGTCATCAGCGCGTAGTAGTGGTAGAGCGAGTTGGTGACGGAGACGTCGCTCGCGGAGCGGAAGCGGCTCGCGGCGGTCGCGGTGAACTCCGGCTCGAACTCGGCCTCGAGCTCGGCCATCACGGTCTTGCGGAGCGGCGTGGCGGCGTGCTCGAGGTGACGGGTCGTCATCGCGCCGAAGCGCTCGCGGAGCAGGCGCCGGTTGACGCGGGCCGCGTTCTCGAAGCCGCTGCGGGAGGCGTTGGAGTCGCCCATGCCGATGCGCGTCGTCGCCTCGATGAACTTCGTGATGCCCCCGGGCGAGAAGAAGATCGACGGGTCGACCGGGCGCCCGAAGAACATGTCGTCGTTGGAGTAGAGGAAGTGCTCCGCCAGCCCCGGGATGCGGTGCAGCTGGCTCTCGACCGCGTGGGAGTTGTGCGTCGGCAGCACCGAGAGGTCGCGGAAGTGGTCCTCGCTGCGCACGAGGGTGACGTCCGGGTGCTCGTCCAGCCAGCGCGGGCGCGGGGAGTCGGTGACGATGTAGATGTGCCGGATCCACGGCGCGTACATGTAGACGCTGCGCAGGGCGTACTTGAGCTCGTCGATCTGGCGGAAGCGCGCCGGAGCGTCGTCGCCCTCGCCCACCACGTAGCTCGCCATGCGGGCCGCACGGGCGCGCTGGAACTCCAGGTCGGTGCCGTCGACCCACGAGAAGACGATGTCGACCTCGAAGCGGATGTCGCTGACGAGCGGCTCGAACATGCCCTCGAACGTCGGCCAGGTGCGGCCGTACGCCTCGACGTGGGCGTCGATGGCTTCGGCGACGGGGAGGCTGTTGCGCATGAGCGCGTTCTCGGCGGGAGTGATGATCTCCTCCTCGCCCACCTTCCACAGCTCGAGGCGGACGCCGCTGCGGGCGCCGTAGCGCAGCGATCCCGTGGAGGAGACGCGCGGGCGGAAGAGCTTGAAGACGGAGGCGCGCGGGTACGGCGCGAGCACGCCCTCGGCCAGGAGCTGGGGCGGGGTGCCCCGCTTGTCGACCGTCTTGGCGTAGAAGGGCTCGGTCGCGAAGGCACGCGCCAGCAGCGTGGCCAGCTCGGCGCCGAGCACGCGGTCCACCGCGAGGAAGGGCGAGCCGTCGGTGCCGCGGATGAGGCGGTAGGGGAATTCGGCGGCGTCGAGGACCTCGCCGATGGCGATCAGGTCCTCGGTCCAGGCCGCGCGGGGCGTCGTACTCGAGTTCACCAGCGAGAACAGGCCGGCATGGACCACGACATCGTCGCGGTCGAAGTGGCGCGGGCGCAGGAGCGGTGACGGAAGAGCACGGACGGAAGGCATGATTCACATTATCCGCCGTGGATTTCGTCCGTGTGACCGGGCCGTCGGCTTGACAGCGACCGCGGGGCCGCACGGTCAGCGCGAGAGCGACCCCAGACGGTCCCCCGCCTTCTCCGCGGCCTTCGCGGCCCGCCTGGCGCGGTGCCGCTCCTCGGCGGCGACGACCCCCAGCGCGAAGGCTCCCTCCCCGCTGCGATCGGCCTCCTCCAGGATCAGCGCACGGGCGGCGAGCGCGTCGCGCTCCTCCCCCAGGGCGTCGGCGAGGTCCTCGCCCGCCTCGGCGAGCGAGCGGCGCCGGGCGCCGACGGCCTCGGGGACGACCGCCCGCCACGCCTCCACGGTGTAGCGGAGCCGCTTCGCCGCCTTCCGCAGGTCGTGACGAGCCTCGAGCGAGCCGCCGGCCGCCGCGGAGCCCGCCGCGGAGATGCGCGCGAGGTCCTTCGCGACGGAGCGGCGCACCAGCGCCGTCGCGCTCGAGCCCGCCCGCGCGGTGCGGGGCGGATCCGCGAGCAGGGCGTCGAGCGAGGCGAGGAGCGCGAGGTAGCGGCCGCCGCGCAGAGTGCGGTCGACGCGGCGCAGCGCCGAGGCGTGCCGGTGCTCGATCTCCTCCAGCAGGGCGGTGGGGGTGCTCGGGGCGCCCTCGACGGCCGCCAGGGAGGTGCGGAACCGCTCGGCGAGCACCTCCTGGTCGCGGGCCGCGCCGAGGACCCCTCCCAGCCAGCGCAGCTCGTCCCGCACGGGGTCGGTCGCCGCACGGTCGAGCACGGAGCGGGAGGCGGCGAGGACGGACCGGAGCCGGCGCGCGAGCACGCGCATCCGGTGCAGGGCGTCGTCGGCCTCGAGGCGCACCCGCGGGTCGACGGCGCGCAGCTCGCGCAGGAGCGAGCGGACCGCGGCGAGCGCCGCCTCCCCGCCGTTCCGCGGATCCGGGACCGCCTCCTCGATCGGGCCGCCGGTGGCCCGGGCGAGCTTGGAGGCGCTGGCGGCCGGGCGGGCGCCCGCGGCGAGGAGGCGCTGCTCGATCGCGTCGAGGACCCGCTCGCCCTCGTCCCCAGGGACGTCGACGAGCTCGACCTCCCACTCCCTCCAGCGCCGCTCGCGGCCGGTGCGCTGGTCGCGCGCGGTCACCAGGTCGTCGGCGAGCTCGGCGAGCTCCCGCCCGTGGGAGTCGAGGGCGCGGGTGATCGAGCGGACCGTCTCGAGCAGCGCCAGCGGCTCGAGCGGCGCGCGCCCCACCTGCCCGAGCACCGGCTCGCGGACGGCGGACGGGACCGTGCGCGAGGCCGTGAGCTCCGCGTGGATCTCGGTGCGGCCGGAGGAGCCGGGCAGCTTGACGTGCCAGCCCTGGTCGGATCCGCCCTCGCGGCGGCGCAGCGTGATCCGCGCCCGGGACAGAGCGCGCTCGGCGGTGTCGAAGTACTCGGCGCGGAGGGTCACCGGCTCCTCGGTGCGGACGCTCGCGACGCTCCCGGTGCCGGTCAGGTCGGGCAGCCGGGTGCCCGCGTCGACGTCGTACTTGCGCTCGACCTCGGTCTGCACTCTCCGCGCACCGCCCGCCCGGGACGTCGCCGACTCGTTCTCCGCACCGCTGGCCATGCTCCATTGTGATCACGCCCGGCGCCGCTGCGGCACCCCGGGGCGGCCAGGGGCGCCCTCGCCCTAGGCTGGAGCGATGACCGCGCCCGTTCCGCCCGTCGCCCGCCGCGTCCCCCTCGAGCGCCGCCACCACGGCGACGTGGTGGTCGACCACTACGAGTGGCTGCGCGAGAAGGAGAGCCCCGAGGTGATCGCGCACCTCGAGGCCGAGAACGCGTACACCGAGGCGGTGCTGGCTCCTCTCGCTCCGCTGCGCGAGCGCCTGTTCGAGGAGATCCGCTCGCGGACGAAGGAGACCGACCTCTCGGTCCCCGTCCGGGAGGGCTCCTGGTGGTACTTCTCGCGCTCCTACGAGGGCCGCCAGTACGCCGTGCACTGCCGAGCGCCGATCAGCGGGCCGGACGACTGGACGCCGCCGTCGATCGCCGAGGGCGGTCCGCTCGAGGGCGAGCAGGTCGTCCTGGACGGCAACGCGGAGGCGGAGGGGCACGACTTCTTCTCGCTCGGCAGCTTCGACGTCTCGGCCGACGGCCGACGGCTGCTCTTCGGCACCGATGTCGAGGGCGACGAGCGCTACACCCTCCGCATCCGCGACCTCGAGACCGGCGAGGACCTGCCGGACGTCATCGAGGGCACCGGCGGCGGAGCGACCTTCGGCGCGGACCCGCGCTTCGTCTTCTACCCGACCGTCGACGAGTCCTGGCGCCCCGACACGATCTGGCGGCACGAGGTCGGCGCCGGGACCCCGGACGAGGTCGTCTTCGCCGAGCCCGACGAGCGCTACTGGATCGGCGTGGGCCTCACCCGCAGCCGCCGCTTCCTCGTCATCGAGATCGGCAGCAAGATCACGAGCGAGTGCCTGCTGCTGGACGCGTCCGACCCGACCGGCTCCTTCCGCTCGGTGTGGCCGCGACGCGAGGGCGTGGAGTACGAGGTCGAGCACGCCGTCGTCGACGGACGCGACCGCCTGCTGATCGTGCACAACGACGGCGCCCTCGACTTCGAGATCGTCGAGGAGCCGGCCGACCTGTCGCTCGACGCCGACGCCCGGGCCCGCGAGCGCCGCGTGGTGGTGCCGCACCGCGAGGGCCGCCGGATCGAGGGCGTCGACGCCTTCGCCGGGCACGTCGTCGTCTCCTACCGGGCCGACGGAGCCACCCGGCTCGGGCTCCTCCGCGAGGACGGCGCCGGAGCGCGCCTCGAGGAGATCGTCTTCGACGAGCCGCTCTACGACGCGGGCCTGGCGGGGAACCCGGAGTGGGAGCAGCCCTCCCTCCGCCTCGCCTACACCTCGTTCGTCACCCCCTCGACCGTGCTCGCGCTCGACGTCGCGACGGGCGAGCGCACGGTGCTCAAGCAGCAGCCGGTGCTCGGCGACTACGACCCCGCGCTCTACGTGCAGCGGAGGGAGTGGGCCGTGGCGGAGGACGGCACGCGGGTGCCCCTCTCGCTCGTCTGGCGCCGCGACGCCGCCGATCCGGACTCGGCCCCCGCGCCGCTCCTCCTCTACGGCTACGGCTCGTACGAGGCGAGCATCGACCCGGGCTTCTCGATCGCGCGCCTCTCGCTGCTCGACCGCGGCGTCGTCTTCGCCGTCGCGCACGTCCGCGGCGGCGGGGAGATGGGCCGCTCCTGGTACGAGAACGGGAAGACGCTGGCGAAGCGGACGACCTTCACCGACTTCGTCTCCGCGGCGCGGCACCTGGTCGACGCGGGCTTCACCACTCCGGACCGCCTGGTCGCGCAGGGAGGGTCGGCCGGCGGCCTGCTGATGGGCGCGGTCTCGAACCTCGCCCCGGAGGCGTTCGCCGGCGTCCTCGCGCAGGTGCCGTTCGTCGACGCGCTCACCTCGATCCTCGACCCGTCGCTGCCGCTCACGGTGATCGAGTGGGACGAGTGGGGCGACCCGCTGCACGACGCCGAGGTGTACGCCTACATGAAGTCGTACTCGCCCTACGAGAACGTCCGCGAGGGCGTGCAGTACCCCCGGATCCTCGCGACGACGAGCCTCAACGACACCCGGGTGCTGTACGTGGAGCCGGCGAAGTGGGTGGCCAGGCTCCGCGAGGTCGGCGCTCCCGCGCTGCTGCGCACCGAGATGACCGCGGGACACGGCGGAGTGAGCGGACGCTACGAGCGCTGGCGCGAGATCGCGTTCGAGTACGCCTGGACGCTGGACGTGCTCGAGCTGGCCTGAGCGCCCCGCCGCAAGCCCCTCCGCCCGTCGTCCGCGGCCAGTAGGGTTCGGGGTGCCGACGGAGGGAAGACCATGAGCGCAGGCCTGTCGATCGACCGCATCGCCGCATGGGTGGCGGACCAGAGGTGGTACGCGAGCAAGGGGCGGCGCCCCGAGCTGGAGGTCCGCGGCGCCTGGTCGCTGCACCCCGGCGAGGCGGAGGTGGTGGACCACCTCTTCATCGACCGGGCAGGCACGAGCCCGGTGCTGTACCAGGTGCCGGTGACCGTCCACGCGGCTCCGGTGCCCGGGCTCGAGGACGCCCTCGTCTACTCCGACGACTCGCACTACGTGTACGACGCTCCACGGGACCCGGTGTTCGCCCGCGCCCTGCTCGGCATGATCGCCGACGGCGGCCGCTCCGACGAGGACGGCGCCCAGGGCGGCGCCCGCGCCGAGGGCCACCGGCAGCCGGGTGCCGCGATCGGGGCGTTCGCGTCCTCGAAGGTGCTCAGCGGCGAGCAGTCGAACACCTCGGTGATCGTCCGCACCACCGCTGACGACGGATCCGACGCGACCCCGGTGATCGTCAAGGTCTTCCGCGCCCTCCACCACGGCGACAACCCGGACGTGACGGTGCAGTCGGCGCTCAACGCCGCCGGGAGCGCCCTCGTCCCGCCCGTGATCGGCAACGTGACCGGCGAGTGGGACGACGAGGGCGAGGAGACGGGCCGCGCCTTCGGGCACCTCGCCTTCGCGCAGGAGTTCCTCCCCGGGGTCCAGGACGCGTGGCGCGTCGCCCTCGAGGCGGTCGCCGCCGACTCCGACTTCACCGGACCCGCCCGCGAGCTGGGCCGCGCCACCGCCGAGGTGCACGCGACGCTGGCGGAGGTCATGCCGACCGAGGACACCACGTCCGAGGTCGTCGACCGGATGGTCGCGGCCATGCGCCGGCGCCTGCGCATCGCCTCGGCAGAGGTCCCCGTGATCGCCGAGGACTCGGAGGCGATCGAGGCCGTGTTCCGCGCCGCCGAGACCGCGCCGTGGCCGAGGCTCCAGCGCATCCACGGCGACTACCACCTCGGGCAGGTCCTGTCCGTGCCCGATCGCGGCTGGGTGCTCCTCGACTTCGAGGGCGAGCCGCTGCGGCCCATGCACGAGCGCCGTCTTCCCGACGTGGCGCTGCGCGACGTGGCGGGGATGCTGCGCTCCTTCGACTACGCGGCGGGTGCGCACGAGCAGGCCGAGCCGGGCGCCTCGAGGGCGGCGTGGGCGGCGGCGAGCCGTGCCGCGTTCCTCGAGGGCTACGCCGAGCAAGCGGGCGACGCGGTCACCGCGCACCGGGCGGTGCTCGACGCGTTCGAGCTCGACAAGGCCGTCTACGAGGCGATCTACGAGGCGCGCAACCGGCCGGAGTGGCTGTCGATCCCGGTCGCCGCGGTGCAGCGCCTCGCCGGACGCTCGTAGGGTGGCAGGCATGAGCGACGACACCGACGACAAGAAGCCCCTGGACCCGCTGAGCGACTTCAGCATCCCGGGCGACACCGATCTGCACACGACCGGCGACGCCTCGGGCGCGGACGGCGACGAGGTCGCGGAGCCCGGAGCAGACGAGGACTGAGCCGCCTGCGCTGCGGGGCCGGCCGTCGGCTCGGCTCCGCGGAGCCGGCGGCCGGCCTAGCCCAGCGGGGCGAGCGGCTCGACCGCCGGCCCCTCCAGCACCGTCCCGTCGGCTGCGAAGCGGGAGCCGTGCAGCGGGCAGTCCCAGCTGCGCTCCGAGTCGTTCCAGGTGACGATCCCGCCCAGGTGCGGGCACACCGCCGACACCGCGCAGCGCCTCCCCTCCACGGTGGAGACAGCGACGGGCTGCAGGCCGTCGCGGGCGAGCGAGCCCTGGCCCTCCGCCGGCACCACCCCGGCCGAGCGGGGCGCGCGGAGCGCTGCCGACCAGCCGCGGGCGTACCAGGCGCCCACCGCCAGCCCGGCGCCGAGCCCCTCCGCCATCACCCGCGGCAGCGTGGGCCGGCGGTGCAGCGTCCTCGCCCAGGCCGGCGTCCTGCCCTCGAGGTCGGCGACGAGCGTCATCGCGGCCTGCACCGCGTTGGTCATCCCCCACTTGTCGTAGCCGGTCGCCAGGAAGATCCGTCCGCGGCCCCGCGGCAGCCAGCCCACGAACGGCACACGGTGGAACGGCTCGTAGTCCTGGGCGCTCCACTGCGCGACCGGCTCCGCCCCTGGGAAGGACCGCCGCGTCCAGGCGACCAGGTCGTCCACCGCCTCCGAGGTGACGGGCCTGCGCCCCACCGGGTGGCCGTTGCCGCCGATCAGGAGGAGCCGCTCGCCGTCGCGCTCGGCGTCGCGCACCGAGCGGGACGGCTCGTCGACCGAGAGGTACATGCCGTCGGGGATCGGCGCGTCGGTGCGGAACGCGACCGCGTACGAGCGCAGCGCTGCGATCTTGGCGAAGTAGAGGCCGCGGTCGAGGATCGGCGCCCCCGTGAGCAGGTAGGCCCGGTCCCCTGTCACCGGGCCCGCGCTGGTGCGGACCCGGACGGGAGCGGTCGCTCGCATCCCGAGGGCCCGGACGCCCTGCACCAGCGTGCCCCCGGCGGCGCGGAAGTCGGCGGCGAGCGCCGTGAGGACGTCCATCGGGTCGAACTGGGCCTGGTCGTCGAGGGCCACGGCCGCCGTGCTGGGGAACGGCACGTCGAGCTCGCCGACGAGGCGGGTCGCGAGGCCGAAGCGGCGCGCGGTCGCGTGCTCCTTCAGGACGGCGTCCACGCCCTCGGGCGTCTGCGCGTAGCTGTAGGCGGTGCGCCTCTGCACCGGCACGCCCGCGCCCTCGCAGTAGGCGAGCAGCCAGCGGAAGCCCGCGAGGTTCGCCGCGACGTAGGCCTCGGTCACCGCGGGGATGTTGCGCTCCGCGATCCGGGAGAGGTGCGCTCCCTGCAGGAGGCTGAGCTTCGCCGTCGTGTTCCCGGTCGTGACCGCGCCGACCTCCCGCGCCTCCAGCACCAGCACGCGCCGGCCGGTCCGCTGCAGGAGGAGCGCGGTGACCAGCCCGGTGAGTCCGGCGCCGACCACGACGTCGTCGTAGTGCGCGCCCGGGACGAACTCGTCGGAGGGGATCGGAGCCGCGCCCGCCCGCCAGAGGGAGCGGGGCCGCGGGGCCGTCGTGGTCGTGTCCTCCGGAGTCATCGGGAGTCCCTCCGCTCAGGGGCCGGACGGCCCGCGAGCGACGCTACGCGGAGCCTCCGGGACCGTCACGGTGTTGACACGTCGCGGGACGCGGGCTCAGAGCCAGCCCCACCGCTTGAAGAGCCGGTGCAGCACCACGCTCGAGGCGAGCATCGCCGCGAGCGCCGCCGGGTACCCCCACGCCACGTGCAGCTCGGGCATCACGTCGAAGTTCATGCCGTAGATGCTCGAGATCATGGTCGGCGCGAAGAAGATGGCCGCCCAGGCGGAGATCCGCTTGACCTCGTCGTTCTGCTGGTTGCCCACCTCCGCGAGCTTCTTCATGTCCTCGTTCTGGCGCTGGGCGACGAGGGTCGCGTTCACCGCCAGGATCTCCCGCAGCGTGGTGCGGAAGCCGTCGACCCGCTCGGTGACGAGCGCGACGTGGTCGGCGACGTCGCGGATGTAGCGGCGCAGCTCCACATCCGACTGGAACACCTCGAAGTCGGTGACGAGCCGCCCGAGCATGCCGGTCAGCGGAGCGACCGCACGCTGGAAGTCCAGCACCTCCTGGCTGAGCTCGTAGATGCGGCGGGACACCGCCGGGTCGCCCTCGAAGACCTGCGCCTCGATCTCGTCGATGTCGTTCTCGAGACCGGCGACGACGGGCGAGTACTGATCCACGACGGCGTCGAGGATCGCGTACAGCACGGCGACCGGGCCGACGCGCAGCAGCTCCGGATCGGCCTCCATCCGCCGCCGCACCAGCGAGAGGTCGGGCTTCTCGGAGTGGCGGACCGTGACGACGAAGTTCGACCCCACGAACAGGTGGAGCTCGCCGAAGTCGACCTCCTCGCGCTGGTCGGAGTAGCTGGCGGCGCGCAGCACCACGAACATGTCGCTGCCGTACCGCTCGAGCTTGGGCCTCTGGTGCGCGCTGATCGCGTCCTCGAGGGCGAGCGGGTGCATCGAGAACTCGTCCTCGAGCGCGGCGAGCTCGGCCGCGTTCGGCCGGTACAGCCCGATCCACGCCATCGCGTCGGGCAGCTTCTGCAAGGCGGCGAGCGCCTCCGGGATGCTGCCGGGAGAGACGACCCGGCGGCCGTCCTGGTAGATCGCGTTGTCGACCGTGCTGGTGCGGGCCGGCTCGTCGTCCGGGCGCAGACGCTGGATGGGAGCGGTGTCCTCGGCGGCGGCGCGGGTGCGCGAGCCCAGACCCAGGATCGTCGCGGGGACGCGGGGCAGCTTCACGACCATCTCCTCTGCTCGACCGACGCCCTATTGTGCACCTCCCGGTGAACGGGAGGTGTCCGCTGCGCCGCCGGTGTCGGAGGGCCTCACTAGCCTGGAGGCGCTCCCCCGGACGACGCAGAGGAAGGACGACCGTGAAGCTGCTGCACACCTCGGACTGGCACATCGGCCGCACCTTCCACGGGCACTCCACGACGGCGGCGCTCGCGACCGTGCTCGAGGCCCTGGTCGAGACGGTGCGGGCCGAGCGCGTGGACGCGGTGCTGATCGCCGGCGACGTCTTCGACTCCGCCGTACCCGCCGCAGAGCACTACACCCTCCTCACCCGCACGCTCGAGGCGATCCGCGCGGCCGGCGCCGAGGTCGTCCTCACCAGCGGCAACCACGACTCCCCCGCCCGGCTCGGCTTCCAGGCGGGGCTCCTGCGCGGAGCGGGCGTCCACGTCCTCACCGACCCCGAGGCGTACGCCGAGCCGGTCCTGCTGCGCGACGCGTCCGGCCTCGAGGTCGGCGTCCACGGCATCCCCTTCCTCGAGCCCGCCCTCTACCGCCACCGGCACCCGGAGGAGCAGCTGCGCCGCCACGAGGACGTGCTCGCCTTCGCGATGGCGCGGGTGCGCGCCGCCGCCGAGGCGGCGGGCCGTCCCTGGGTCGTGCTCGCGCACTGCTTCGCGGTCGGAGCCCCGGCCGCGGTCCTCGAGCGCGACATCACGGCGGGCGGGCTCGACTACGTCTCGGTCGAGCACTTCGCCGCGGCCGACTACGCGGCGCTCGGGCACATCCATGGACGCGCCGAGCTGCTGCCGGGAGTGCGCTACTCCGGAGCGCCGCTGCACTACTCGTTCGGCGAGGCGTCGAAGCCGCGCGGTGCCTGGCTGGTGACGATCGGGCCCGAGGGGCTCGAGGGCGTCGAGTGGTCGCCGCTCCCCGTGCCGAGGAGGCTCAGCGTGATCGAGGGCGAGCTCCAGCAGCTGCTGCGCGATCCCTCCCTGGCCGAGGTGGAGGGCGACTGGGTCTCGGCGGCGCTCACCGATCCCGTGCGCCCGCTCGACGCGATGGCGCGCCTGCAGTCGCGCTTCCCCGGCTGCGCGACGCTCGAGCACCGGCCCCCGCACGCCGCGGCCGAGCCGCGCGCGTACGCCGAGCGGATCCGCGGGCGGAGCGACGTGGAGGTCGTCGACGACTTCCTCGCCCACGTCCGCGGCGGTCACGGCGCCACGGAGACCGAGCGCGCCCTCACCCTCGACGCGCTCGCGGCCGTCGAGGCCGAGGCTCTGCGGTGAGGATCCGCCGACTCGCCTTCGCCGGACTCGGACCGTTCCGCGCCGAGCAGTGCGTCGACTTCGACCGGCTCGAGGACGTGGGCGTGTACCTCATCGCCGGGCGCACCGGAGCGGGCAAGTCGACGATCCTCGACGCGATCGCGTTCGCGCTCTACGGCTCGGTCCCCCGCTTCGACGGTACCGCCTCGCGCCTCCGGAGCGACCACAGCGGCCCCGAGGACGAGACCTTCGCCGAGCTCGACTTCGAGGCGGCGGGGCGCGTCTACCGCGTCCGGCGCTCGCCCGAGTACGAGCGGCCGAAACGGCGCGGCACCGGCACCACGACCCAGCCGGCGAAGGTCGAGCTGCTGGAGCAGGTCGACGGCACCTGGGTCGGGCTCTCGTCGAGCGCGAAGGAGGTGGGCGCCGACATCGGCCGGATCGTCGGCCTGACGAAGGACCAGTTCCTCCAGGTGATCCTGCTGGCGCAGAACCGCTTCCACGAGTTCCTGCTCGCGAAGAACGACGACCGGCAGCGGCTCCTGCGCACGCTCTTCGCGACCGAGCGCTTCGATCTGCTCCGCCGCCGCCTGCTCGAGCAGCGCGACGCGAGCGCCGTCGGGCTCGAGGAGGAGCGCGCGGCCGTGACGGCGCTCGCGGACGAGGCCGTCCGGCTCCTCGATGACGGAGCCGAGCCGCCTCTGCCGGACGCCGCCTGGTTCGCCGGGCTGCCGGCGCGGCTCGCCGCTCCGCTCGAGGCGGCCCGGGCCGGCTCCGCCGCGGCCGACGCGGCGCACGAGGCCGCGGGCACCGCTCTCGACGAGGCACGGCGCATCGCCCGGGGCCAGGAGCGGCGCCGGCGCGCCCTCATCGAGGCGGAGGAGCTCGTGGTCGCCGAGGCGCACGTCGAGCAGCAGCGGGCCGCGATCGAGCGCGCGCGCCGGGCCGACGGCGTGCTGCCGCTGCTCCGCTCCGCCCGGGCAGCCGCCGAGAAGGAGCGGGCCGCCCGGCAGCAGCGCGACCTCGCCGCCGACGCCTACGGGGACGCGTCCGGGGGCCCGGCCGCCGAGACGGCCGAACGGCTCGCCGCCGTCCTCGGCGCCCTCACCGAGACGCTGGCCGAGGAGCGCCGGCTCCCCGACGCGGAGCGCGTCGCCGAGCGGTCCGCGCGCGCCGAGCAGGCGGCGGCGACCGCGCTAGCCGGGATCGAGGCGGAGCTGCGCGAGCTGCCCGCTCGAGTCGACGCGCTCGCCGGCGAGGAGGAGTCCCTGGCCGGGGAGGCCGCCGCCGTCCCCGCGCGCGTCGACGAGCTCGCCGCGCTCGAGCGGAGGATCGCCGCGGCCCTCGAGCGCGATCTCACTGCGGCGGGCCTGCAGCGGCTCCGCACGGCCTACGCCGACGCGGCGCGCGTCCACGGCGAGCGCGCCGCGGAGCAGGCCGCCCTGATCGCGCGCCGGTTCGCCGGGTTCGCCGGGGAGCTCGCCGAGCGGCTGGAGCCGGGCGAGCCCTGCCCCGTCTGCGGCTCGTGCGAGCACCCCCGCCCGGCCGAGCACGACGGCCCGACGACGGTCGGCACCGACGACCTCGACCGGGCCCGCGTCGCGGTGGAGCGCGCCGCCGCCGCCCTCGACGGCGCCCGCGAGCGCGAGGGAGCCGCGGCTCGGGCTCTCGCGGCGCTAGAGGAGCGCGTGGGCGAGGACGCGGATCCGGAGTCGCTCCGCCCGGCGCACGAGGAGCGGCTCGCCTCGGCGCGCCGCGCCGCCGCCCGCATGGAGGAGCTGCGGCGCGAGCGCACCCGGCTGCGCACCCGGATCGACGCTCTCACGACCGGACGGGACGCCGCTCGCGAGGAGCACCGCGCCCGCGCCGACGAGTCCGCCCTCGCCGCTGAAGCGCTGCGGCTGCTGCGGGAGCGCGTCGAGGCCTTCCGCGACGGCGCGACGAGCGTCGCCTCGCGGGTCGAGCAGCTGAGTGCCCAGCGCCGCCGTGCCGTCGCCCTGGTCGAGGCCGAGGAGGCGGCCGTCTCGCGGTCCGAGGCCGCCGCCGCCGCCCGGGAGGAGCTCGCCGAGGTCCTCGCCGAGCGCGGCTTCACGACCGCCGAGGAGGCCGAGTCGGCCGCGCTGGCCAGCGGGGACCGGGCACGGGCCGAGGCCGTCGTCGCCGAGCACGAGCGACGGCGGAGCGCGACGGAGGCGGTGCTGTCCGACCCGGAGCTCCGCGGACTGCCGGGCACGGCCGTCGACCTCGCCGCCGCCGAGGAGCGCTCGCGCGAGGCCTCCGCCCGTCGCGACGAGGCGCGAGCCGGCCTCTCCGTGCTCGAGCACCGCTCGGAGCGCCTGGCCGAGCTCGCCGCGACGGCCGCGGGCCGCCTCGCCGTGCTGGGTGAGCGTCTCCACCGCCACGAGGAGCTGCGCGCGCTGGCCGAGACCGTCTCCGGCCGGGGGCAGAACACGCGCCGGATGGACCTCGAGGCCTTCGCCCTCGCCGGACGCCTGGAGGAGATCGTGACCGCGGCGAACCTCCGCCTCGACGCGATGACCAGCGGCCGCTACGCCCTCGCCCACGACGACTCGCTCGCCTACCGCGGTGCCGCCTCCGGCCTCGGGATCGACGTGCTCGACGCCTTCACCGGCGTCCGCCGGCAGCCCGCCTCGCTCTCCGGCGGCGAGACGTTCCTCGCCTCGCTCGCCCTCGCCCTCGGCCTCGCCGACGTGGTGACGGCGCAGTCCGGCGGCATCTCGCTCGAGACCATGTTCATCGACGAGGGCTTCGGCTCGCTCGACGCCGAGACGCTCGAGACGGCGCTCAGCACGCTCGACGAGCTGCGGTCGGGCGGTCGGACGATCGGCCTGATCAGCCACGTCGACGCGATGCGCGAGCGGCTGCCGATCGGCCTCCGCGTCGCGGTGGGGCCGCGCGGCGACTCGACGATCCTCACCGGCTGAGCGGCCGCTCCCGGGCGAAGGGGCGACGACGGCCCGCTCCCTCCTCTCGCACTGCAGCAGCGAGCGCGCCCGCGCCCGCTGCTAGGGTCGTGCGCAGTGACACGGGGTGCCCGCCAGGGCTGAGAGAAGACCCGTTGAACCTGATCTAGTTCGTACTAGCGAAGGGATGTCGCGAATGAGCATTCGCACGCCTGTCCACCCGACCCTCCCCGCCGACACGGCGCCCGATCCGGCGTCCGTGGGTCGCGATCTCGCCGAGCTCCGCGCCGCCGGGCCCCTGGTGCAGTGCATCACGAACGCGGTCGTCATCGGCTTCACCGCCAACAGCCTTCTGGCCCTCGGCGCCAGCCCGGCGATGTGCGACCTGCCCGGCGAGGCGGGCGTCTTCGCGGGCCTCGCCTCCGCGGTGCTCGTCAACCTCGGCACGCCCGGAGCGGAGCAGCGCGAGGGTGCTCGCGAGGCGGTCGCCGCGGCCGGACGCGCCGGCACCCCGTGGGTGCTCGATCCGGTCGCCGTGGGCCCGCTGCCCGTCCGCACCGCTCTGGCGGTGGAGCTGCTCGAGGCGCGGCCCGCGATCATCCGCGGCAACGCCTCCGAGATCCTCGCCCTCGCGGGAGCCGGTGCGGGCGGCCGCGGCGTGGACGCCGTCGACACCGCCGAGCAGGCGCTCGACTCCGCCCGCGTCCTCGCCCGCCGCACCGGAGGCGTGGTCGCCGTCTCGGGAGCGGTCGACCTCGTCACCGACGGCGAGCGGATCGTCCGGGTCACGGGGGGCCACCCGCTGCTGACCCGCGTGACCGGCGGCGGCTGCGCGCTCGGCGCCGTGATGGCGGCGTTCCTCGGCGCGGGCGCCCGCCCGCTCGACGCGGCCGTCAGCGCTTCCGCGGTCTGGGGCCTCGCCGCCGAGCGGGCCGCCGCCGCGAGCAGCGGTCCCGGATCCTTCGCCGTCGGCCTCATCGACGCCCTCGCTGCCCTCCAGCCGGCCGACGCCGAGGCCGGGGCGCGGATCGCATGAGCCTCGACCTCTCGCTCCACCTCGTCACGGACACCGCCCAGTGCGGCCAGCGCGGCGTGCCCGCGGTGGTCGCCGCCGCCGTCCGGGGCGGAGTCACGACCGTGCAGATCCGCGATCACGACGCCCCCGCCGCCGAGCTCGTCGCCCTGACCCGGGCCGTCGCCGCCGTCCTCGACGAGCGCACGACCCTGCTGGTCGACGACCGCGTCGACGTCGCCCTCGCCGCCCGCCTCGCGGGCGCCCGCGTCCACGGCGTCCACCTCGGGCAGTCCGACCTCCCCGTCACCGCCGCCCGCTCGCTGCTCGGTCCCGACGCGGTGATCGGGCTCACCGCGAACACCCCCGAGCACCTCGCCGCCGTCCGCGCCCTGCCCGCGGGGACGGTCGACTACCTCGGCGTCGGCGTCATCCGGCCCACCGCGACCAAGCCCGACCACCCCGCTCCCCTCGGTGTCGACGGGTTCGCCGCCCTCGCCGCGGCCGCGGCGCTGCCCTGCGTCGCCATCGGCGGAGTCGGAGCCGCGGACGCGGGGCCACTCCGCCTCGCCGGTGCGGCCGGGCTCGCGGTCGTGTCGGCGCTCTGCACGGCCGCCGACCCCGCGGCGGCCGCCCGCCTGATCCGAGCGGAGTGGGACCGATGACCGCCGGCGCCCGCGTCCCCCGTGTCCTCAGCATCGCCGGCACCGATCCGACCGGCGGTGCCGGCGTCCAGGCCGACCTCAAGTCGATCGGCGCGCTCGGCGGCTACGGCATGGCGGTCGTCACCGCGCTCGTCGCGCAGAACACGCACGGGGTCCGCTCCGTGCACCTGCCGCCCGCCGCGTTCCTCCGCGAGCAGCTCGACGCGGTGAGCGACGACGTCACGATCGACGCGGTGAAGATCGGGATGCTCGCCACGGCCGAGTACGCCGGAGTCGTCGCCGAGTGGCTCGACGAGGTCCGCCCGCCCGTCGTGGTCGTGGATCCGGTGATGGTCGCGACCAGCGGTCACCGGCTGCTCGCTCCCGAGGCGGAGGACGCCGTGCGCGACCTGCTCCGCCGCGCCGACCTGGTGACGCCGAACCTCCCCGAGCTGGGCGTGCTGGCCGGAGAGCCGACCGCCTCCGACTGGCCGGCCGCGCTCGCGCAGGGAGCGGCACTCGCCCGCGCCCTCGACGCCGCCGTGCTGGTGAAGGGCGGCCACCTCGACGGCCCCGCCACCCCGGACGCGATCGTCACCCCCGACGGCCTCG
This sequence comes from Rathayibacter sp. AY2B9, assembly GCF_002931595.1. Taxonomy (NCBI): domain Bacteria; kingdom Bacillati; phylum Actinomycetota; class Actinomycetes; order Micrococcales; family Microbacteriaceae; genus Rathayibacter; species Rathayibacter sp. AY2B9. The sequence goes on along the minus strand of NZ_PSUB01000001.1, from coordinate 510,665 downwards.
TGCGCGAGGTCCCCGGCGAGCGCGTCGCCACCTCGAACACGCACGGCACCGGGTGCTCGCTCTCGTCCGCGATGGCGACGCTCCTGGCCGGGCGCGATGCCTCCTCCGACGCCCTGGTCGAGGCGCTGACGGAGGCCAAGGAGTGGCTGACCGGCGCCCTGCGCGCCGCCGACGCCCTGGAGGTCGGCACCGGCAACGGCCCGATCGACCACTTCCACCGGCAACGTCCTCCGGCGTTCTGCGCGGACGTCTGGGAGCGGACCCGGACCCTCCGCGACGAGATCGACGCGCTCCCGTTCGTGCGGGCCCTCGGCGACGGCTCCCTCGGGCGGGAGGACTTCGAGTGGTACCTCGAGCAGGACGCTCTCTACCTCACCGAGTACGCCCGCGTCCTGGCCGTGGCGGCGCAGCGCGCGCCGACCACCGCCGAGCAGGTCTTCTGGGCCGAGGGCTCGGCGTCCGCCCTCGCGGCGGAGGCGCAGCTGCACCGCGACCGGCTCGGGACCAGGGACGCGACGCCCGCGCCCGTGACCCGCGGCTACACCGACCACCTGCTCGCGGTCGCCGCGCGCGGCGGCTACGGCGAGATCGTCGCCGCCCTGCTCCCCTGCTTCTGGCTCTACGCCGACGTCGGGTCGCGCCTCGCCGCCTCCGGGCATCCCGAGCACCCCTACGCGGACTGGCTGCTCACGTACGGCGACCCGGTCTTCGCGACGGCCACCGAGCGGGCGATCGAGTTCACGGAGCAGGCCGCCCGCGACGCCTCACCGAGGGAGCGCGCCGCGATGAGGGACGCGTTCCTGCGGTCGAGTTCGTTCGAGAGGGACTTCTTCGCCGCACCGCTCGCCCGGACCGGCTGAGCTCTCAGCCGGCCCGGCCGGGTGCGCTCAGCCGGCCCGGTCGGGTGCGCTCAGCCGATCGCCTCGCGCAGGACGTGCATGAGGGCGTCCAGCTGCACCGTGTCGGCCGAGGCCGTCTCGGCGTCCGCGCCGTCGAGCGCCCGGGCGGCGAGACCGGCCTTGGCGTCGATGAGCTCCGCGATCTTCGCGTCGATCGTGTGCGCCGCGATGATCCTCCACGCCGTCACCGGTTCCTCCTGGCCGATGCGGTGCACGCGGTCGATCGCCTGCGTCTGCTCGGCCGAGGTCCACGACAGCTCGGCGAGCACCACGTTGGACGACGCCTGCAGGTTCACGCCGACTCCCGCCGCGGTGAGCGAGCAGACGGCGACAGAGACGTCCGGGTCCTCGTTGAAGGCGTCGATCTGCGTCTGGCGGAACGCCGCGGTCTGGTCGCCGCGGATGGAGACGGACGTCAGCTCGCGCTTCTCGAAGGTGTCCTCCGCCTGGTCCATCACGTCGATGTGCTTCGCGAAGAAGACGACCTTGCCCACCGAGCGGGCCAGCTGCGAGGCGTAGTCGGCGGCCAGCGCAGCCTTGGCCTGGCCGATCCGGCGCACCATGGTGAAGACGTTCTCGCCGGTCTTGGCCGACTTCGACTCCTCGAGCTCGCTCTGCGCCACGATGCGGATGAACCGCTCGCGCTCGTCGTCGTCGAGCTCGTGCGTGATCGAGGAGGTGACCGCCCTGAAGCGCTGCAGCATGCGGGCGCCGAGCTCGCGCTCGGCCTTCTGGATGGAGCGGCCGAGGTCGTCGTCCAGCTCGACGGGCAGATCGACGATCCGCTTCGACGGCAGGTCGGCGGCGACGTCGATCTTCTTGCGCCGGACGATGCCGAGGTCGATCACGGCCTCGCGCGCCTCCGGGTAGAAGCCCGTGTCGGCGGGGGTGAGGCCCGTCTCCTCGAGGCGGCCCATCAGCTCCGGTCCCGGCTTGGTCTCGTCGATCCAGCCGAGGAAGCGCCAGATGGCGCGGAAGTCGTCGACGTCGTTGATCAGCGGGGTGCCGGTCAGCGCGATCATCAGCGGATCGTGCCCCGGAGTGGTCTCGCGGATCCTCGACGCCAGCGCGAGCACGCTCTGCGAGCGCTGCGAGCGGAGGTTCTTGATGAAGTGCGCCTCGTCGACGACCATGCCGCGGAAGCCCAGGCTCCCGAGCCAGCCGATGTGCCGGTCGAGGATGTCGTAGTTGACGATGACCACGTCGGCGAACGCGTCGAGCGTGCCGCCGTCTCCGTGGATGACCGTGGCGCGCCGCTGCGGCGTCCAGTGCTCGACCTCGCGCGCCCAGTTCATCTTGACCACGTTCGGCACCACCGCGAGCAGCGGGTACGCCCCGACCACCGAGGCGGCGAGGAGGCTCTGCGCGGTCTTGCCCAGACCCGGCTCGTCGGCGAGCAGGAAGCTGCGGTGCCCCTCGCGGGCGCTCTCGATGAAGCGCGCCTGGTGCGGCATCAGCTCGCGGCCGCGCGGCGAGACCCGGTCGAGCTTCGGCGGCTCCGGGAGCTCCATGCTCGCGGCCCGTCCGCCCGCTCCGTACTCGAACGCCTTGAAGAGCGGCCCGAGCAGCTCCCAGTCGTCGAGCCTGCGGCGCGGCGCCGGAGCCGAGGCCTCGGCGATCGAGAAGTCCGGCGGGAGGAAGGGGTTCGCCAGCTGGCGGGCGCGCACCGACTGCGGCACGACCTGGTTGACCGGCACCTCGGGCTTGGGCTCCGGCTCGGTCACGATGAGCAGCTCGTCGGGGCTGAGCTCCGCGCCCGCCTCGAGCAGCCAGTCGCGGCGGAGCTTCTGCGCGGCCGCCGTGACGCCGGCCTCCGATTCGAGCAGCGCGATCAGGCTGGTGTCGCGGGCGGCCGTCTTGGCCAGGATCGTGGCGATGCCGTCGAGGCGCTTCATCTCCTCGGCGCGCTGCGCGTCGCTGAGCGAGGGATCGACCTTGACCCGCTTGCGCTCCTCGCGCATCAGGAGGGCGATCACCAGGAACTTCGTCCGGTTGGTCGGCCCGACCTTGCCGGTCTGGGCCTTCGCCTCCACCTCGCGGACGCGGCGGGCGAGGATCGGGATGATCCCCGCGTTGTCCACGCCGCGCGAGCGCGATCGAGGTCGGCTCCCGGCGGCGTTCGACGCTCGTCGCGTCTGACCGGACTGACGCTGGCCGCTGCGAGCCATGCTCCTCCTCGATGTGTGACGGGGGGCGGAGGAGGGGTTCCCGCGCGCTGCCGTCGCCGTGCATCCGCCGGATCGCCTCCGGGGAGGCGTCGGGCGTCGGTGCATCCGGTGGCCGTCGGGAGCTCCGAGCAACGGGTCTGGGACCCGGTCGCAGCATCCCCGGCGTGCGGGTGCGGCGCCAGTCTACTCCTCGGGGCGGTCCGGTCGGCGCTCCGCCGCGCGGACGGTCGCGCTCGTCGTCATTCCGGGGTCGGGACGCGGATCACGAGACCCGCCGCCACGAAGACGCCGACCGCGGCGAGGCTCAGCGAGGACCAGATCGCGTCCGGGAACGCGAACGGCAGCACCGGGTTCCACAGCACGAGCACGGGGACGAGCCCGATCAGCCAGAGGAGTGCGCGCGCCTGGATCGCGAACCAGCCGATGACCGCCGCGAGGATCGCGACCGGGTAGCGGATGAAGTCGTAGGCGTCGGAGCCGACGAGGGCGAGCCCGGCCAGCAGCACGATCGCGCCGAGGATCCCGGGCGCGAGCGCCATGCGGGCGCGGTCGCGCGAGGGGTAGCGGGCGGCGGTCGCGCGGGACGGCTTGCGGGTGCTCACCCCTCGATCGTAGGCGCGCATACCCCGCCCGGGTACCGCCTGCGGCGCGTAGGCTGGAGGAGTGATCGAGGACCTCAAGAAGCGCTCGCTGCACCGTGCCCGGATCCTGGGCGGCCAGATGCGCGGCCTCGAGCGGATGATCGAGAACGAGGACTACTGCGTCGACATCGTCACGCAGTCCCTCGCGATCCAGAAGTCGCTCGGCTCGCTCAACAAGCTCATCGTCGAGAACCACCTCCGCACGCACATCACCGCGATGTTCGAGGAGGGCGGAGACGCCCGCGAGGCGGCCATCGCCGAGCTCGTGAAGATCTTCGAGCTCTCCAACAACCGCTCGTGACCGCCGGCCTCGTCGCCGCGGCGCGGGTGCGCCCGCTGCTGCTCGACGGGGGCCTGGGCACGGAGCTGGAGGCGCAGGGCGCCGCGGTGGACTCCTCTCTCTGGAGCGCCCGGGTCCTGCTGGAGGAGCCCGGCCGGGTCGTCGCCGCGCACCGCGCCTTCGCCGAGGCGGGCGCCCGGGTCGCGGTGACCGCGAGCTACCAGGTGTCCGCGAGCGGATTCGCAGCCGCGGGGCTGGCCCCGGGCCTCGCCGAGCGCGCCCTCCGGGAGAGCGTCGACCTGGCCCGGCGCGCGCAGAGCGGCTGGGTCGCCGCCTCCGTCGGCCCTTTCGGTGCGAGCCTCGGCGACGGCTCCGAGTACCGCGGAGACGACGGCCTCACCGTCGGCGAGCTCGCCGCCTGGCACCGGCCGCGCCTGGAGGCCCTGGCCGCGGCCGGGCCCGACCTGCTCGCCGTCGAGACCATCCCGTCGGTGCGGGAGGTGCGGGCCGTCGTGGAGGCCCTCGCGGGCTCCTCGGTCCCCGCCTGGATCTGCGTGAGCGGCCGTTCGGGCCGCACCGCGGCCGGCGAGCCCCTGGCCGAGGCGTTCGCCGTCGCCGCCGCCTCCGAGGAGGTGGTCGGCGTGGGAGTGAACTGCTGCCCGCCCGGCGACGTCGCCGAGGCGGTCCGCATCGCCCGCTCCGTCACCGGCAAGCTGGTCGTCGTGTACCCGAACAGCGGCGAGGAGTGGGACGCCGTCGAGCGTCGCTGGGCAGGCGACGCGGCCTTCGACCCCGCGCTGGTCGCCTCCTGGCGCGCCGCGGGAGCGGATCTGATCGGCGGCTGCTGCCGCGTGGGACCTGCGGCGATCGCTGCCCTCGGACGAAGCCTGGAGGAGGAGTCGTGACCACCCTGAGAGCCGTGCGCGGCGACCTCACCCGCGAGCACGTCGACGCGATCGTGAACGCGGCGAACTCGTCGCTCCTCGGCGGCGGCGGCGTCGACGGCGCGATCCACCGCGCGGGCGGACCGGAGATCCTCGCCGAGTGCCGCCGGCTCCGCGGGACCGAGCTGCCGGACGGCCTGCCCGCCGGCTCCGCGGTCGCCACGACCGCCGGCCGCCTCCCCGCCCGCTGGGTCGTGCACACCGTCGGTCCCGTCCACTCGCGGTCGGAGGACCGCAGCGCCGTCCTCGCCTCGGCCTACCGCGAGTCTGTGCGCACCGCCGTCGGTCTCGGTGCGCGGACGCTCGCCTTCCCGGCCGTCTCGGCGGGCGTCTACGGCTGGCCGATGGACGACGCGGCGCGCATCGCGGTGGAGACGGTCCGCGAGGCGACCGCGGACGGCGCACTCGACGAGGTCCGGTTCGTCCTCTTCTCCGCGGACGCCCTCGCGGCCTTCGAGGCCGCCCTGGCCGCGGAATGACGGAAGGGGAGCCGACCCTGCGGTCGACTCCCCCTCCACTGTGCTGCGCTAGGCCGTCTTCGGCCGCGCGAACTCGTCGTAGGGCAGCGTGATCGGGCGGGTCCGCGGAGGCATCCGCACGACCGCCTCGAGCGCCGGGCCCAGAGCCTCGCGCCAGGCGCGGTAGCCGTCCTCGTTGAGGTGCAGGCCGTCCGGCGAGTACTGCTCGAGCAGTCCGCCGTCCTCGCCCGCGAGCACCGGCCACAGGTCGAGGTAGCCCGCGTGCGCCGTGGGCGCGAACTGCCACAGGTGGCGGTTGATCTCGCGGATCTGCGGCGCGAACTCGTGTCCGCGCGGCAGGACCGAGGTCACCAGGATGCGCACGTCCGGGAGGTCGCGCCGGAACGTCGCGACGATCGTCTCGATGTTGCGCACGACGTGCTCCGTCGTGCGGTGCCAGGCGAGGTCGTTGGTGCCGATCAGCAGCACCACCGTGTCCGGCTCCTGCGCGACCAGCTCGGCGAGCCGCGCGACGACGTCCGCCGTGGTGGCCCCTCCGACTCCCTCGTCGACGACCGTCGACTCCGTCAGCCACTCGCCCCAGGCTCCCGCCTGGATGATGCTGTCCCCGATGAAGAGGACCTTCCCCAGCTGGAGTCCGCGCCCCGCGTCCGTACTCGACCGTTCGCTCATCGTGCTCCTCTCGTCGGCGTCCCGGGCGGCCTCGCCGCCGCCGGACCCCTCCATTGTCACCGCTGCACCCGGCGCCCGCCAGGGGAGCGCTCGTCGCCGGAGTCCGGCAGGTCGGCCGCGGTGGCCGTGATGCGGTTGGCCATGCCGTTGAAGATGATGCCGTGGAAGGGCAGGATCGCGAACCAGTAGAGCCTGCCCGCGAGGCCCTGCGGGAAGAACACCGCGCGCTGCGTGTAGACCGAGCCGCCGTCTCCGGAGGGCTCGGCGCGCATCTCGAGCCAGGCCCCGCCGGGCACCTTCATCTCGGCGCGCAGGCGCAGGAGCTTCGGCCGCTCGATCTCCTCGACGCGCCAGAAGTCGAGGGCGTCGCCGGCGTGCAGGCGCGCGGAGTCGCGGCGCCCGCGCTGCAGGCCCACTCCCCCGACGAGGCGGTCCATCCAGCCGCGGATCACCCACGCGAGCGGGAAGGAGTACCAGCCGTTGGTGCCGCCGATGCCCTCGATGACGCGCCAGAGCTTGGCCGGGTCGGCCGGGGTGCGGCGCTCCTTGAGGTCCACGTAGACCGTGTGGCCGGCCCACTCCGGGTCGCTCGGCAGCGGATCGCTGGGAGCGCCGACGACCTCCGCGTTCTGCCAGCTCGTCTCGATCTCGCCCGCCTGCATCTTTCCCAGCGCGAGCCGGACGGCGCGGCGGTAGGAGGTCAGCCCGCCCTCGGGGTCGGGGATGAGCGCGCGGATGTCCTGCTCGTGCACGACGCAGTCGTACTGCAGCGAGGCGATGATGGGCACCGCGAGCGAGCGCGGGATCGGCGTGACCAGGTTGACCCACTGCGAGGCCAGCCACGGGGTGAACACCGGCAGGGACGCGATCGGCCGCTGCGGGAGTCCGGCCTCGACCGCGTAGCCGTTCATCATCTGGCCGTAGCGGAGCACGTCGGGCCCGCCGATGTCGAAGGTGCGGTTGAGCGTGGCGTCCTCGAGCGACGCGGAGCCGATCAGGTAGTGCAGCACGTCGCGCACGGCGATCGGCTGGATGAAGTTGCGCACCCACTGCGGCGCGGGCATGTACGGCAGCACGTCGGTGAGGTGGCGCACCATCTCGAACGAGGTCGACCCGGAGCCGATGATCACGCCCGCCTGCAGGGCGATCGTCGGCACTCCCGACTCCATCAGGATCCGGCCCACCTCAGCGCGCGAGCGGAGGTGCTTCGAGAGCTCCTGGCCCTCGGGGTGCAGGCCGCCGAGGTAGACGATGCGGCCGACGCCGGCCGACCTCGCGGCCGTGGCGACGTTCTGCGCGGCGCGGCTCTCGACCTCCTCGAAGTGGGCGTGGTCGTTGCCCGAGCCCATCGAGTGGACGAGGTAGTAGAGGACGTCGACGCCCTCGACCGCGGCCTCCAGCGACTCCGGATCGCCGAGATCGCCCTGGGCGACCTCGACCTCCTCCGCCCACGGCACGTCGACCAGCTTGCGCGGGTCGCGCACCAGGACGCGCACCCGGAAGCCCGCCTCGAGGAGGCGCGGCGTCAGCCGGCCGCCGATGTAGCCGGTCGCGCCGGTGACGAGCGCGAGGGGGCGCGCCGAGTCGGAGGGGGTTTCGCTCATGCGGCCACGGTACGCCGATGGCCCCGGGACCTCTCCCGCTGGTGCGGGCCCGCGGCCCCTGCTAGGCGGCGGCCGGCATCCCGCTCAGTCGATGCCGAGGACCTCGCGGACCTGCACCACGTCGTGGTTCATCTGGCGGATGAGGGGCTCGACGCCCTCGTAGGCGACCTGGCCGCGGATCCGGCCGACGAACGCCACGTCGACCACGCGGTCGTAGAGGTCGAGGGTGTCGAGCGTCTGATCGAGCACGTACGCCTCGACCTGCTTGGGCGGCACTCCGACGAAGGTCGGGTTGCTGCCGACCGAGATCGCGGCGGGATGCGTGACGCCGTCGGTGGTGAGCCGGCCCGCGTAGACGCCGTCGGCCGGGATCAGGCCCTGCGACTGCGGCGAGAGGTTCGCGGTCGGGAAGCCCAGCTCGCGGCCGCGCTTCGCTCCGTGCACGACCACGCCGCGGACGACGGGCTCGTGCCCGAGCAGGCGCGTCGCGTGCTCCACGTCGCCCTCGGCCAGCAGCTCGCGGATCCAGGTGGAGGAGACGCGGCGCCCGTCCTCGGGCCGCACGTCGTCGATCAGCTCCACATCGAATCCGTGCTGCCCGCCGAGCACGCGCAGCAGGTCGACGTCGCCCGCTCCCCGGGCGCCGAAGCGGAAGTCGGAGCCGACGAGGACCACGCGGGCCTCGAGTGCCTCCACCAGCACCTGCTCGACGAACTGCTCGGGCGAGAGCGCCCGGAACGCCTCGTCGAAGGTGAGCAGCAGGGTCGCGTCCACGCCGGTCCCGGCGAGGAGCTCGAGCTTCTGCTCGTTGCCGACCAGGACGGGCGGGCACTTCTCCGGCGCGATCACGCTGAGCGGATTGCGGTCGAAGGTGACGACGACGGCGGCGAGCCCCTGCTCGCGGGCCCGCTCGTGCAGCCGGCCGATGACGGCCCGGTGCCCGGAGTGGACGCCGTCGAACTTGCCGATCGTGACGGCGGAGGGTCCGATCCCGGCCAGGTCGCCGGGGCGGGTCTCGACGCGCATCAGGCGGCCGCCCGGGGCGTGCGCCGCCCCTGCACGCGGAGCCACCAGAGGCCGAGCACGGGCAGGACGAGCGGGATGAGCAGGTAGCCGGCGCCGAAGGCCGCCCACACCGTCGACTGGCGCCCGAACGGGTCGGCGCTCGCGAGCCCGAGGAGCTGCGGAGCGAGGAGGCTGAGCGCGCCGACCACGAGCACGCCCACCAGCTCGAAGGTGATCGTCACCCACGCGACGCGCTGCCAGGCGCGGCCCGGGACGATCAGGGCGACCGTCGCGACGATGTACACGACGGCCGAGAGCGCCGAGAGCGAGAACGCCAGCGGCGCCTCGTCGAACCGGTCGATGATCTGGAAGACGGAGCGCCCCGTCGCGGCGAGCGCGAGGATCCCGTAGACCACGACCAGGAGGCTGCCGATCCCGCGCGAGCGGGCGGAACGGTTCGGCTCTCCGCTCCCGGGGGCCGAGGGGACTGAGGGGTCGTGAGCGGCCCGTCCGGACGCATCGCTGGCTGGTTTCGACATCGCACGTCCATGCTAGGCGCTCGCCGGGCCGGGCCCGGTGGCGGACCCGATCAGGCGCTCTGGAAGAACCAGATCTGGTGCATCCGGTAGACCATGACCGCGATCGAGAGGCAGGCGACGCCCAGGATCACGGTGCTCCAGCGGCTCCGCTCGATGAGCGCCCAGAACCCGGCAGCGAGCGGCAGGAGCAGCGCCGAGATCAGGTAGATGTAGTACTCCGGCAGGCTCCCCGACGGGCGGTTGCCGACCAGCGGCGACACGATCGCGACCGCCAGCTGGACGATCAGCAGCAGCTCGACGATCGCCGTCGCGCCGACCGAGACGTCCGAGGGACGGCGGGCGAGCAGCCCGAGCACGAGGCAGAGCAGGCCGGCCGCGACGGCGATCCCCACCTGGAGGATCGTGAACCACTCGATCACGAGGCGGCCGTCCGCAGGTCCTCGGTCGGGAAGTTGACGACGCTCTTGAGCTGGGTGCCGCGCCGCTCGGCGAGGCCGATCAGCCGCTCCCCCGGGCCGACCGCGGCGAGGAGGCCCTTCGCTCCCGCCACCGCCTCCGGGGCCGGGATGCGCTTGCCGTTCGCGAGATCGCCCGCCTCCTGGGCGTCGAGGCGCAGCAGGGGGAACAGCTCGCCCGCCACGAGCGTCGGCGGCAGGAGCGCGGCGGGGACGTCGAGCTCGTCGATCTCGCCGGCCTGGGCCACGGAGAAGGGGCCGACCGCGGTGCGCCGCAGCGCGGTCAGGTGGCCGCCGACTCCGAGGGACGCGCCCAGGTCGCGGGCGAGCGCGCGGATGTAGGTGCCGGAGGAGCAGGTGACGCGCACGTCCAGGTCGAGGAACCCCTCGACCGGGCGGCTCGCCAGGACGGCGAACTCCGAGACGGTCACGGGGCGGGAGGCGAGCACGACCTCCTCGCCGTCGCGGGCGCGGGCGTAGGCGCGGCGGCCGTCCACCTTGATCGCGCTGACCGTGCTCGGGACCTGCTCGATCGCTCCGGTGAGGGCCGCGATCGCGTCGGACACCGGCTCCGGGGCGAGGGCCGCGACGAGGGCGGGCTCCGCCGAGGCGAGCACCTCGCCCTCCTGGTCGTCGGTGGTGGTGGAGGAGCCCAGCCGGATCGTCGCCTCGTACTGCTTGTCGAGGCCGACGAGGTAGGTGAGCAGGCGCGTCGAGGGGCCGAGACCGAGGATCATCAGCCCGGTCGCCATCGGATCGAGCGTCCCCGCGTGGCCGACCTTGCGGGTCCCCGCGCGGCGGCGGGTCCGCGAGACGAGGTCGTGGCTGGTGATGCCGCCGGGCTTGTCCAGCAGGAGGATCCCGTTCGGAGCCGGGGCGGGGGTCTCGAGCACGGGTGCGAGGATACACGGACGGATCGGGAGTACCCCCGGGGTGGGGCCGGAGCCCTCCCCCGCCCGTCCTAGGCTGTCCGGATGAGGATCGCAGTACTCGGAGCAGGCGCCGTCGGCGGCACCATCGCCGCCCTTCTCGACCGCGCCGGGCACGACGTCGAGGTCACCGCCCGAGGCGACCACCTCACCGCGATCCGCCGGTCGGGGATCCGGCTCGACGGGGCGTGGGGCGAGCACACCGCCTGGGTCCGCTGCGGCGAGTCCCTCGACCTGGTGCCCGATCTCGCCTTCGTCTGCACGAAAGCGCAGGACGCCGAGGACGCGCTGCGCACCAACCGCCGCACGGTCGACGGCACTCTCGTCGTCGTCGTCCAGAACGGACTGGACGGACTCACCGCGGCGGCCCGGCAGGTGCGCGACGCCCGGCTCGTGGGTGCTCTCGCCCTCTTCGCCGCGAGCCACCTCGAACCCGGCCGGGTCACCGTCACGGCTCCTGCCACGACCACGCTCGGCGTCCCCGGCCGCCCGGCCGACGACGACGTCCGACGGGCCGCCGCCGTGCTCGGCGAGGCGGTCCCCACCGCCGTCACCGACGACTTCACCGGAGCGCAGTGGACGAAGCTGCTGATCAACGAGGTCAATGCCCTGCCCGCGATCACCGGGCTCTCGGTCCAGGAGACGATCGACGATCCGGGGCTGCGGCGCGTCCTCGCCCGGTCGATGCGCGAGGCCGCCCGGACGGGCCTCGCGTCGGGCGTCCGCTTCGGCTCGCTGCAGGGACTCTCGAACACGTCCGTCCGCGCCCTGGCCGCCGCTCCCCTGCCCCTGGTCGAGCTGCTCCCCCGCCGGATGGCCGCGCGGATGGGCGAGGTGCCGAACCCCGGGTCGACGCTGCAGAGCGTCCGCCGCGGAGTGCCGAGCGAGATCGACCACCTGGCCGGGGCCGTGGTCCGCACCGCTCACCGCGGCGGGCGCGAGGCACCGGTCAACCAGCTGCTGGTCGACCTGGTGCACGAGGTCGAGCGGGCGGGCGCCTTCGTGCCGCCGGCTGAGGTCGTGCGCCGCGCCGCCCTGGTCTGAGCCCGCGGCCCTGTCGGACGGATGCCGCCCGCGGCGGCGGCCTCCGTCCCGAGGCTCAGCAGGAGTCGGCGAAGAGGCGCCGGGGCTGCTCCGGGTCGCGGATGTCGACGAGGATCCCCGCCAGTCGGCGCGGGTCCGTCGTGGCGCGGTACGCCGCGTCCACCGGCGGCTCCTGCGTGTCGAGGCGGATGCTGGTGCTCCACGCTCCGCGCAGCTCCGGCCGGAGGGCGAACTCGCCGTCGACGAGCAGCACCGCGTCGCGGCCGGCGGTCCGCCAGCGCGCCTGCCGCGCCTCGTCGCGCACTGCGTCGAAGCCCGCGAGCACGAACCCGGTGCTGCCGCCGAGGGTGAACGGATCGAGCAGCACGCGGCGCAGGAGCTCGTAGTCGTACCCGGCCGCGTAGGAGCGCTGCTCGTCGGGCACGGCGGGGTCGTCCCGATCGGCGCGGGGACGTCGGAAGTCGGCGAGTTGCGCGACGATCGCGTCCTTGCCGGCCCGGCGGAGCGCCTCCGCGAGGTCGAGAGCGAACGCCGCGCTCACCGCGGGGTCGTCGCCGTCGATCCCGACCTTGACCCGCCCGCGCCCGTAGTTGTGCAGCACCTCCGCCGCGAGAGCGTCGAGCACATCGGCCTTCTGCGGAGCCCACCTGGTCATCCGCCCACGATACGCGCCGCCGCCTAGTGTGGGCTGATGCCCTCCGACCCTCTCGCCGACGCGATCACCGCCTGGTTCCGCACGAGCGCCCGCGACCTGCCGTGGCGCCGCGAGGGCTTCCCCGCCTGGGGCACGCTCGTCAGCGAGTTCATGCTGCAGCAGACCCCGGTGGTCCGCGTCGTCCCGCGTCTGGCGGAGTGGCTGGAGCGCTGGCCGACACCCTCCGCGCTCGCCGCCGTCCCTCCCGGCGAGGCGGTGCGCGCCTGGCAGTCCCTGGGCTATCCGCGGCGGGCCCTGCGCCTGCACGCCTGTGCCGTGGCGATCGCCGAGGAGCACGGCGACGTGGTCCCCGACGACGTCGAGACCCTCCTCGCGCTGCCCGGCATCGGCGACTACACCGCCCGCGCCATCGCCGTGTTCGCCTACGGGAGGCGGCACCCCGTGGTCGACACCAACGTCCGCCGGGTCCTCGCGCGCGCGGTCGACGGAGCGGCGGAGCCCGGCCCGCCCCGCGCGAGGGCCGACCTCGCTGCGATGTCGGCGCTGCTGCCCGAGTCGCTCTCCGAGGCGGCGGCCTTCAACGCGGGCGCGATGGAGCTGGGGGCGATCATCTGCACCGCCCGCGCTCCGCGCTGCGACGAGTGCCCGATCCGCGACCTCTGCCGCTGGCGGGCGGAGGGGTACCCCGAGCACACCGGGCCCGTGAAGGCGAAGCAGAAGCGGTTCGAGGGCTCGGACCGCCAGGTCCGCGGCCTCATCCTCGCCGAGCTGCGCGCCGCGCACGGCCCGGTCACCGCGGCCGAGGTGGAGTCTCTCTGGCCGGACGCCGACCAACGCGGTCGCGCCCTGGCCGGGCTCCTCGCCGACGGCCTGGCGACGGGCGGCCCGGAGGACGGCTACCTCCTCCCCGGCTCCTGAGGGCCCGTCGACCGCCGTCCGCGTCGGAGGAGGCGGGTAGGGTCGGCGCCGTGACCGGTCGCCGCCTCCGCCTCCCCCGCCCCGACGCCGCCGTCGAGCGCGCCCTCGACGTCGACCTCGCCCAGGACGTCCAGCGCGCCCTCGCCGCGGTCCGCGTCGAGAACGACCTGCCCGGCCCGTTCCCGCCGGCCGCGCTGGCCGAGGCCGAGCACGCGGACGCCGGAGCGGACGACGAGGACCGCGTCGACCGGACGGACCTCCCCTTCGTGACGATCGACCCGCCCGGCTCGCTCGACCTGGACCAGGCCCTCCACCTGGAGCGCACGTCGGAGGGCGTCGTCCTCCGCTACGCCATCGCGGACGTGCCCGCGGTCGTCCGCACCGGCGGAGCGCTCGACGCCGAGACGCGCCGCCGCGGCCAGACCTACTACCTCCCGGACGGCCGCGTCCCGCTGCACCCCGCGGTCCTCTCCGAGGGGACCGCGTCGCTCCTGCCGGACGAGACGCGCCGAGCGCTGGTCTGGACGCTGACCCTCGACGAGCGGGCGGAGCCGCGCTCGGTGCACCTCGAGCGGGCGCTCGTGCGCAGCGTGGCCCGGCTCGACTACGAGGGCGTGCAGCGCAGCGTCGACGCGGGCGATCCGCACCCCTCCCTCGCCCTCCTCCCCTGGTTCGGACCCGAGCGCCTGGCGCGCGAGGCCGAGCGCGGAGGAGCGAGCCTGACACTGCCCGAGGAGGAGATCGTCGCCGCCGACGGCGGCTACCGGGTCGAGCGCCGCGCTCCCCTGGCCGTCGAGGGCTGGAACGCCCAGGTCTCGCTGCTGACCGGTATGGCGGCGGCGACGATGATGCTCGACGCGGGGGTGGGCATCCTCCGGACCATGCCCGAGGCCGACCCCGCCACCGTCGCGGCCTTCCGCTCCCGAGCCGCGGCGCTCGGCGTCCCGTGGCCCGAGGAGGAGGCCTACGGCGCCTACCTGCGCCGCCTCGACACCGACGACCCCGCCCAGCTCGCCATCATGTACGCCGCGGCGAGCCTGTTCCGCGGCGCCGGCTACACCGCCTTCGACGGCGCCCCGCCGGAGCATCCCGCGCAGGCGGCCCTCGCCGCGCCGTACGCGCACGTCACCGCGCCGCTGCGGCGCCTGGTCGACCGGTTCGGCCTCGCCGTCTGCCTCGCGGTGTCCCGCGGCGGAACGATCCCGTCGCAGCTGCGCGAGGCGCTGCCCCTGCTCCCGCCGCTCCTCGCCGCGAGCGACCGCCGGGCCGGAGCCGCCTCCCGTGCGGCGACCGCCATCGTCGAGGCCGCCGTCCTCCGAGGCCGCGAAGGAGCCTCCTTCAGCGGGATCGTCGTCTCCTCGGCGCGCACCCGCTCCTCGGTCCAGCTGCTCGACCCGGAGATCACCGTCGACCTCCCGGCCCCGCTCACGCCGGGAGCCCGTGTCGTCGTCGTCCTGGAATCGGTCGACGTCGCCACGGGCTCCGCGGTGTTCGGGCTCGGCGCCTAGTCCTCGTCGTCCTCGCGGGGCTTCACATAGGGGTCGGCCTCGCCGGCGTAGTCCGCCTGAGCGGCGAGCGACTGCACCTGCGAGTCCTGGCTGCGCGCGGCGGCGAGCAGGTCCTCGATGTGCTTCGCGTTCTCGGGCACCGCGTCGAGGATGAACTCGAGCGACGGCGTGAGCCGGGACGTGATGTTCCTGCCCACCTCGGTGCGGAGCATTCCGGTGGCGGCCTTGAGGGCCGCGGCCGAATCGGCGCGCTCCTCATCGGTGCCGTAGACCGTGTAGAACACCGAGGCGTGCTGCAGGTCGCCGGTCACCTGGACATCGGTGATGGTGACGAAGCCGAGGCGCGGGTCGCGGAGACCGCGCTCGAGCCGCTTCGCGACGATCACCTGGATACGTTCGGCGAGCTTCCTCGCCCGGGCCGGATCTGCCATGGCTGGTCCTCACATCTCTCTCGGCGAACCGTTCAGCTCGCCATTCAACCACTCTCCGCCCGGACGACCGGTCGCGTCCGAGGGGGCCTTGCTTCTGGGGCGTGATGCCCCTCGACCGCGCGTCTGCGACGGCGCGGGTGGGGTGCCTTCTCGCGGCTCCCTGATCCTCGGGGACCGGATGGGGAGGGAAGGCTCAGGTGCTGGATCGGGAGCCGGACATCGCCCGCAGGCTCGCTGCTCGCGAGCTGCTCGCTCAGCGGGCGCACCCACCGAGACGGGAGCGGCTGATCTTCGACGGCCTCCCACGCCCGGAGGTGCGGAAGCGCCCTCTGGAGGGTCCGCATCTCCGGGACACGGACGGCCCCCGATTCCTCCCGCAGGGCGCGAGAGGACGAGAGTCCCCTCCCGATCCCGCACGAACAGCGCCGTGAGACGCCGGAAGGCCCGGGCGCACCCGGGCCTTCCAGTGGAGCGGATCAGCCTCGCGGCTTCTCCTTCATCTCGATCGTCTCGATCTCGTCGCCGATCTGGATGTCGTTGTACTTTCCGAGTCCGATACCGGCCTCGTAGTCCGTACGGACCTCCGTGACGTCGTCCTTGAAGCGACGCAGCGACTCGATGGCCAGGTTGTCCCCGACCACGACGCCGTCACGGATGACGCGCGCCTTCGAGTTGCGGGTGATCGTGCCGGAGCGGACGATGACACCCGCGATGTTGCCGAACTTGGAGGAGCGGAACACCTCGCGGATCTCGGCGACACCGGACTGGACCTCCTCGAACTCGGGCTTGAGCATGCCCGTGAGCGAGTTCTCGACCTCTTCGATCGCGTTGTAGATGACCGAGTAGAAGCGGATGTCCACTCCTTCTCGAGCAGCGCGCTCGCGGGCCTTCGGGTCGGGGCGGACGTTGAAGCCCACGATGATCGCGTTGTCGATCGTCGCGAGGTTGACGTCCGACTCCGTGATCGCACCGACACCGCGGTGGATGATGCGCAGCTGCACCGAGTCGTCGACCTCGATCTTGACGAGCGACTCCTCCAGCGCCTCGACGGCACCGGACACGTCGCCCTTGATGATGAGGTTGAGCGACTCGACCTTGCCCTCCTCGAGAGCACGGGTGAAGTCCTCGAGCGAGATGCGCTTGCGGGCCTTGGCCAGCAGGGCGTTGCGCTGAGCGGCTTCGCGCTTCTCGGCGATCTGACGGGCCGTGCGGTCCTCCTCGGTGACGAGGAAGGTGTCGCCGGCGCGGGGCACGGACGAGAGTCCCTGCACCTGCACCGGACGCGACGGCACGGCTTCGAGGACGGCGTTGCCGTTCTCGTCCGCCATCGCACGGACGCGGCCGTAGGCCGTTCCGGCGACGATCGCGTCTCCGACGCGCAGCGTTCCCGACTGGATGAGCACGGTCGCGACCGCACCGCGTCCCTTGTCGAGCTTCGCCTCGATCGCGACTCCGCGCGCCTCCTTGTTGGGGTTGGCGCGCAGGTCGAGACCGGCGTCCGCGGTGAGCAGCACGGCGTCCAGGAGGTCCTGGATGCCGGTACCCGCGCGAGCCGACACGTCGACGAACATGACGTCTCCGCCGTACTCCTCGGCGACGAGCCCGAACTCGGTGAGCTGCTGGCGCACCTTGGCCGGGTTGGCGTCGGGCTTGTCCACCTTGTTCACCGCGACCACGATCGGCACGTTGGCCGCCTGGGCGTGGTTCAGCGCCTCGATGGTCTGCGGCATGATGCCGTCGTCCGCCGCGACCACGAGGATCGCGATGTCCGTGACCTGGGCACCGCGGGCTCGCATGGCGGTGAACGCCTCGTGACCCGGGGTGTCGATGAAGGTGATCGGGCGCTCGATGCCCTCGTGCTCCGCGACGACCTGGTACGCACCGATGTGCTGCGTGATGCCGCCCGCCTCGCCGGCGACGACGTTGGCGTTGCGGATCGCGTCGAGCAGGCGCGTCTTTCCGTGGTCGACGTGACCCATGACGGTGACGACCGGCGGACGGATCTCGAGGTCCTCGTCCGTCTCGTCGTCGAGCTCCTGCTCGAGGTCGAGACCGAAGCCCTCGAGGAGCTCCTTGTCCTCGTCCTCGGGCGAGACGACCTGGATCTTGAAGCCGAGCTCGGAGCCGAGCACCTCGAAGGTGGCCTCGTCGAGCGACTCGGTCGCCGTCGCCATCTCGCCGAGGGCGAAGAGGACCGTGACCAGGTTGCCGGGGGGCACCGGCACGCCGGTCATGGCCTCGATCTTGTCGGCGAAGTCCGAGATCGACGCGCCGCGGCGCAGACGGATGACCGTCCTGCCGTCGCCGCGGGGGACGCTGACGCCGCCGAGCGACGGGGCCTCCCTGAGCTCGAACTCCTGACGCTTCGTGCGCTTGGACTTCCGGGCCTTGCTCTTGCCGCCGCCGCGACCGAAGGCTCCTGCGGTTCCACCGCCGGGGCCGCGACCGCGACCGCCGCCGCCACCGGGACGCGGGGCGAAGCCGCCACCGGCACCGGGAGCGCCGCCGGGGCGCTGGAAGCCGCCGCCGGCCGGACGACCGGCACCGCCGGGACGTCCTGCTCCGCCGCCGGGTCCGCCGGGACGCTGGCCGAAGCCGGCGGGGCGCTGGCCCATGCCGGGTCCGCCGGGTCGGGGCGCGCCGGGGCGCGGAGCAGCCGGGCGGGGGATGTTGCCCGGGGTCGGACGCGATCCCATGCCCTGCGAGCTGGCGAAGGGGTTGTTGCCGGGGCGCGGGGCGGCGGGACGCTGTCCCATGCCCTGGTTGCTGGCGAACGGGTTGTTGCCCGGGCGGGGGGTGCCGCCGGGGCGGTTGGAGCCGCCCGAGGCGCCGCCGGGGCGCGGGGTGTTCGCGGCGGGAGCCGGACGCGGGGTCACGGGCTTGGGTCCGCCGGGGGTCGCGCCGGACGCAGGCTTCTCGGCGGCGGCCGGAGCCGCGGGGGCCTCGGTCGGAGCCGGAGCGGCGGCCTCGGCGGGCGCGTCCTTGGCTGCCTGGGCGCGCTGAGCGGCCGCGGCCTCCTGGGCGGCCTGAGCCTGGGCCTGGCGCTCGGCGACCGACATCGGCGGTGCCGGCGCCGGAGCGGGCGGCTTGGCCGGTCCGGGCGTGGGCGCGGACGGACGCGCGCCGGAGGGGCGCGGGGCCCCGGGACGGGCGCCGGCGGCGGGGGCGGCCGGGGTCGCCGACGCTCCCGCGGAGGAACCTCCCTGGCCCTGGAGGGCCTGGCGGAGCTTGCGCGCCACCGGGGGTTCGATGCTCGAGGACGGGCCCTTGACGAACTCGCCGAGCTCCTTCAACTTCGCAAGTGCGACCTTGCTATCGACACCCAGTTCGGATGCGATCTCGTGTACGCGTGGTTTTGCCACTTCTCTCCTGTCTTGGGCCTGCACCCAAGACGGGGGCAGGCGTCACGAACGGACGGGTCTCATTTCGAGCCGCTCATCAGTCTTCGCTCATGATCAGTTCACGGGCCGTTCTGCCTGTTCTCTATGGTGTGATCGTGCGCTGCTCCGGCCCCTCCGGTCGAGGGGCCGAGCCGGTCGGATCGTGCGATGTACTGCTCCAGCTCGCTCGCGTCCACGCTCTCGCGCGTCCGGAACGCTCTTCCGAACGCGCGGCGCTTGACCGCGAGCTCGTAGCAGTCGGCTGTGTCGTGGAGCCACGCTCCCCGACCAGGACGGACGGCACGCGGGTCTACCGCGAGGACGTTCGAGTGGAGGACCAGCCTCAGAAGAGAGGCCCGGGGGGCGCGCAGACGGCAGCCGACGCACGTTCTGACGGCTTCCACTCTACTCCCTCCCCTCCGGGACCGCTCCCCCGCACGGCCGATGCTCGGGGATCACTCCCCGTCCATCACCGAATCGGGCTGGATGTCGATCTTCGCGCCGGTCAGCTTGGCGGCGAGCCGGGCGTTCTGGCCCTCCTTGCCGATGGCGAGCGAGAGCTGGTAGTCGGGGACGAGCGCCCGGACGGCCTTGAGGCTCTGGTCGATCACGAACGCGCTGGTCACCTTGGCGGGCGAGAGCGCGCTGGCGACGAAGGTCGGCAGGTCGGAGGAGTAGTCGACGATGTCGATCTTCTCGTTGTTGAGCTCGGCGGTCACCGCGCGCACGCGCTGGCCGAGCTCGCCGATGCAGGCGCCCTTGGCGTTCACGCCGGGCTCGGTCGCGCGCACCGCGATCTTGGTGCGGTGGCCCGCCTCGCGGGCGAGGGAGACGATCTCCACCACGCCGGACGCGATCTCGGGGACCTCGAGGGCGAACAGCTTGCGCACCAGCGACGGGTGGGTGCGGGACACCTGGACCGACGGGCCCTTGGGTCCGCGGCCGACGCTCGTGACGTAGACGCGGATGCGGCGTCCGTGGCTGTAGTCCTCGCCGGGCACCTGCTCCTCGGGCGAGAGGATCGCCTCGATGGAGCCGAGGTCGACGTGGATCATCCGCGGGTTGGGGCCCTGCTGGATGACGCCGGCGACGATGTCGCCCTCGCGGCCCTTGAACTCGCCGAGCACGTGCTCGTCGGCGATGTCGCGCAGGCGCTGGTTGATGACCTGCTTCGCGGCGAAGGCGGCGATGCGGCCGAAGTCGCGCGGGGAGTCCTCGGCCTCGCCCACGACGGCGCCCTCCTCGTCGAGCTCGGGCACGAAGACCGAGACGTGACCGGTCTTGCGGTCGAGGTGCACTCGCGCGTCGACGGCGGTGGCCTTGTCGGCGTCGTCGGCCTGGCCGATGTGCTTGAGGTAGGCGGTCAGGATCGCCTGCTCGATGATCTGCACGAGTTCCTCGAAGGGGATCTCGCGCTCGCGCTCCATGAGTCGCAGAACGCTCAGGTCGATGTCCACGGGCGGGCCTTTCTCTCTATTCACTTGGATGCCGCGGTGGTGACCGCGGTCGTTCGCCTGCCGGGCTCTCACCCGGATCAGCCCTCAAGGGTACCCGACGCGGCCCGGGGTTCCACCCGCGGATCCTGCCGACGCACGGAGGGCCCCGCCTGCCACGGGAAGCGGTGGCGGGCCCCTCGGCGTGTCGGGTCTAGGCGCCCAGCCGGGCGAGCGCCTCGGCGACCGGGAGCTGCTCGCGCTCGCCGGACCGGCGGTCCCACAGCTCGACGATCCCGTCGGCCGCTCCTCGGCCCGCGATGACGATCACGGGCACCCCGATCAGCTCGGCGTCGCCGAACTTGACGCCGGGCGAGACCTTCGGGCGGTCGTCGATCAGCACGTCGCGGCCGGCGGCCTCGAGGGAGGCGCCGACCGACTCGGCGAGCTCGAGAGCCGCCGCGTCCTTGCCGGTCGCGATGACGTGCACGTCGAACGGCGCGACGTTCGCGGGCCAGAGCAGCCCTCGGTCGTCGTGGGTGGCCTCGGCGATGATGGCGAGGATGCGGGTCACGCCGATGCCGTAGGAGCCCATCGTGACGGTGACGAGCTTCCCGTTCTCGTCGAGCACCTTCAGCCCGAGGACGTCGGCGTACTTGCGGCCGAGCTGGAAGACGTGGCCGATCTCCATGCCGCGGGCGGTCTCGATCGGGCCCGAGCCGTCGGGCGCCTCGTCGCCGGTGCGGACGTCCGCGACCTCGACGGTGGCGTCGCCGTGGAAGTCGCGGCCGGCGACCAGGTCGAGGACGTGCTGCCCGGAGACGTTGGCCCCGGTGATCCAGGCGGTGCCGTCGACCACGCGCGGGTCGAGCAGGTAGCGGACGCCGGTCGCTGACTCCTCGCCCAGGACGGCTCCCTCGGCCGACCAGGGTCCGATGTAGCCCTTGACCAGTCCGGGGTGCTTCGCGAAGTCCTCCGCCGTGGCGGCCTCGACCTCGGCCGGGGCGAAGGCCACCTCGGCGCGCTTGAGGTCGACGTCGCGGTCGCCGGGCAGGCCGACGATCACGAGCTCGCGGGTGCCGTCGAGCGCGGTGAGCGCGAGGACGACGTTCTTCAGGGTGTCGGCGGCGGTCCAGGCGCGGCCGTCGGGGCGGGGCTGCGTCGCGTTCGCCAGGTCGACCAGGGTCTGGATGGTCGGGGTGTCGGGCGAGTCGAAGACGCGCGCCTCGGGCAGGCCCTCGACGGGCAGCGCCGCGGGGACGGGCGTGCGGTACGCCTCGACGTTCGCCGCGTACCCTCCCGCCGACCGGACGAAGGTGTCCTCGCCGACGGGGGTGGGGTGCAGGAACTCCTCGCTCCGGGAGCCGCCCATCGCTCCGGCGTCGGCCTGCACGATCACGTACTCCAGGCCCAGACGGGCGAAGATCCGCTCGTAGGCGTCGCGCTGGCGCTGGTAGCTCGCGTCGAGGCCGGCGTCGGTGTAGTCGAAGGAGTACGCGTCCTTCATCGTGAACTCGCGGCCGCGCAGGAGGCCCGCGCGGGGCCGCGCCTCGTCCCGGTACTTGTCCTGGATCTGGTAGATCGACAGGGGCAGGTCCTTGTAGGAGGAGTAGAGGTCCTTCACGAGCAGCGTGAAGAACTCCTCGTGCGTGGGAGCCAGCATGTAATCGGCGTCCTTGCGGTCCTTCAGGCGGAACACGCCGTCGCCGTACTCGGTCCAGCGGCCCGAGAGCTCGTAGGGCTCGCGGGGCAGGAGCGCGGGGAAGTGCACCTCCTGGGCGCCGGCGGCCTCCATCTCCTCGTGGATGATCCGCTCGATGCGGCGCTTGACGCGCAGTCCCAGCGGCAGCCAGGCGAAGACGCCGGGCGCCTGACGGCGGATGTAGCCCGCGCGGACGAGGAGGCGGTGGCCCGCGACCTCGGCGTCGGCGGGATCCTCCCGGAGCGTGCGGACGAACAGATGCGAGAGACGGGTGACCACGAGGGACGATCCTATCCGCTGCGCTCCCCCGGCTCGCGAGGGCGCCGGGAGCCTCAGTCGGGGATCCGCGAGAAGACGACCGCTCCGCCCGTGCCGTCCAGCAGCACGTCGTCGGGGGTGCCGCCGATCGTCATCGGGCCGGAGAGGAGCGCCCGGAGCCGGATGGCCTCGGGGCTCGGCGTGTCGGAGCAGGTGTCGGAGCCGGTCACCTCGTCGCCGGGGATCAGCACGCCGTCGTCGATCCGGTAGGCGGCGCTGACCACGAGGCAGCCCGTGCCGACGACCAGGGTCGGCGCACCCCCGACGCTCTCCGAGCGGAGGCGGACGCGGGCGTCCTCGACCCAGGCCGTGTACGGGGTCTCCCCCTCTGCCGCGGTCAGCACCCAGCGGTCGCAGCCGAAGGGGTCCTGCGGGGTGCGGCTGTCGATGCACTCGCCGGCCTCGGAGGACGGGCCGCTGCGGAGCGCGGCGACACCGGAGGCGAGGAGCGCAACGGCGACGACCACGAGCGCGAGACGCAGTGCGGGGCGGACCACGTCGATCCGCCCCGCGCCGTCAGTTCGCGCCGACGGTGACGACCGGGGCTCCGGTCGAGGTGTCGTCGGCCGGCATCTCGGCGGCCAGGCGGTTGGCCTCCTCGATGAGGGTCTGGACGATCTCGGCCTCGGGGACGGTCTTGATGACCTCGCCCTTGACGAAGATCTGGCCCTTGCCGTTGCCGGAGGCGACGCCCAGGTCGGCCTCGCGGGCCTCGCCGGGTCCGTTGACGACGCAGCCCATGACGGCGACGCGCAGCGGGACGCTCATGCCCTCGAGGCCGGCGGTGACGTCGTTGGCGAGCGTGTAGACGTCGACCTGCGCGCGGCCGCAGCTGGGGCAGGAGACGATCTCGAGCTTGCGCTCGCGGAGGTTCAGCGACTGGAGGATCTGCAGGCCGACCTTGACCTCCTGCGCGGGCGGGGCCGAGAGGGACACGCGGATGGTGTCGCCGATGCCCTCGCCGAGGAGGATGCCGAAGGCGGTGGCGGACTTGATGGTCCCCTGGAACTCGGGGCCGGCCTCGGTGACGCCGAGGTGGAGGGGCCAGTCGCCGCGCTCGGCGAGCTGGCGGTAGGCCTTCACCATGACGACGGGGTCGTTGTGCTTGACCGAGATCTTGAAGTCGTGGAAGTCGTGCTCCTCGAAGAGGCTGGCCTCCCAGACGGCGCTCTCGACGAGGGCCTCGGGGGTGGGCTTGCCGTACTTCTGCAGGATGCTCGGCTCGAGCGAGCCGGCGTTGACGCCGATGCGGATCGAGACGCCGGCGGCCTTCGCGGCGGCGGCGATCTTGCCGACCTGGTCGTCGAACTTGCGGATGTTGCCGGGGTTCACGCGGACCGCGGCGCAGCCGGCGTCGATCGCGGCGTAGACGTAGTTCGGCTGGAAGTGGATGTCGGCGATGACCGGGATCTGGCTCTTCTTGGCGATGATCGGCAGCGCCTCCGCGTCGTCGCGGCTCGGCACCGCGACGCGGACGATGTCGCAGCCGGACGCGGTGAGCTCGGCGATCTGCTGGAGGGTCGCGTTGATGTTCGTCGTCGGTGTGGTGCACATCGACTGGACGCTGACCTGCGCGTCACCGCCCACGAGCACCTTGCCCACCTTGATCTGGCGGGACTTGCGGCGGGGGGCGAGGGTCATGGGGACCTTGGGAAGACCCAGATTCACTGCTGGCACGCGCCCCATCGTACGCGCGCCGCGGTACCCCTCGTCCGCTCGCCGCACCTTCCCAGCCGCCGCCCCTCCTGCGCGCCTCGGAACCCGTCCACCGCACCTGCTCTCAACCCGAGACCTCACGACGATCCGCGGTCGCCTCGCCCCCGAGCCGAACCGCCGATCCCGTCCGAGCGATTCACCGCAGACGCTGCCAGCCCGCTCCCTTCACAGAGCGGACCGCGCCACGCCGGTCAGCGACCGCCCTGCCACCCCCGAGGCGAACGGGTGAATCGCGTCCCAGCGATTCGCCCCAGCCGTCCGCACCCCGCTCCACCCACGCCCCCACCCCGAGAAGCCGACCGCGCCACGCCGGGCGAGGCCCGGCGTGGAATCCGACTCAGAACAGCGTGATCGGCTTGACGATGTCGGCGTAGATGAGGAGGGCGCTCATGCCGCCGAGGACGAGGACGACGACGTAGGTGAGCGGGAGCAGGCGGGCGATGTCGACGGGGCCGGGGTCGCGGCGTCCGAAGAGCTTGGCGATCCGGCGGCGCAGGCCCTCCCAGAGGGCGCCGGCGATGTGGCCGCCGTCCATGGGGAGCAGCGGCACCAGGTTGAAGACGAGGAGGGCGACGTTGAGCGAGGCGAGGACGCCGACCATCGTCTGCACCTTGGACACGACGGGGAGCTGGTCGGAGGCGGCGATCTCGCCCGCGATCCGGCCCACTCCGACGACGCTGATCGGGCCGTTGGCGTCGCGCGCCTCCGAGCCGAACGCCGCCTGGGCGACGTCGATGAGGCGCTGCGGCAGGTTGAGGATGACGTGGGCGACGCTGGTGATGTTCGACCAGACCGTCTCGGGCACGGCGGTGACCGGCTGCTGCGCGAGGGCCGATGTGGGCGAGATGCCGATGAAGCCGACCGTCTGCGTCTCGATCGCACCGGAGGCGTCGGTGACGGGGGCGCCGTTCGCGTCGGTCACCGCGACCTCGTTCTCGGCGGGGGTGATCGTGAGGGTCAGCGGCGCGCCGTCGCGCTGGACGGACACGCTGAGCGGGACGCCCGCGGAGCGCTGGATGATCGGGGTCAGGTCGTTCCAGGTGCTCACCGGAGTGCCGTCGATCGCCGTGATCGTGTCGCCCGGCAGCAGGCCGGCCGCGGCTCCGGGTGCCAGCGGGTCGTCGGCGGTGCAGGTCGCGGTCGCGCGCTGCGACTCCGGGACCACGCACTGCGAGACCGCGGCGAGGGTGCTGGTGCTCTGCGGGATCCCGATGCCGCAGAGGAGGACGGTGAAGAGGACCGTGGCGATCACGAGGTTCATGAAGGGGCCGCCGGCCATGACGATCACGCGCTTCCACACGGGGAGCCGGTAGAACGCGCGATGGTCCTCGCCGTCGCCGATCGTCTCGGCGCTGGCGGCACGGGCCTCGTCGATCATCGTGGCGTAGGCGCCGCGCCGGGGCTCCTCGAGCTGGGCCTCGGAGGACGCCAGGCCGTTGAAGAAGCCGGTGCTCGACTCCGTGGGCCGGTCCCCCGGGTGCTTCGGCGGGTACATGCCGATCATGGCGATGTAGCCGCCGAGCGGGATCGCCTTGACGCCGTACTCCGTCTCGCCTCGGCGCCGGGAGAAGAGGGTCGGCCCGAACCCGATCATGTACTGCGTGACCTTGACCCCGAACAGCTTGGCGGGGAGGAGGTGCCCGACCTCGTGCAGGGCGATGGAGAGGGCGACGCCGACGGCGATGATGACGACGCCGAGGACGAAGAGCAGCACGGATTCCACCGACACACTGTAGGCCGGGCCCGCCCGTCCACGCTGGGGTGCGCCTGCACGGATCCGATGAACTCCGCGGCCGAGCGGATCAGCGGCGCGACGTCCGCCGACAAGGATCCGCGGAGACGGAGCCCGTCCGGATGACCCCTGGTCAGACTCCGGCGATCCGCTCGTCCGCCGTGCGGCGCGCCCAGTCCTCCGCCGCGGCCAGCGACTCGCGGGTCAGCGCGCCGTCGACGCTGTGCGCGTCGACCACCGCCTCCACCGTCTCGAGGATGTCGAGGTAGCCGATCCGCCCGGCGTGGAACGCCTGCACGGCCTGCTCGTTCGCCGCGTTGAACACGGCCGGGTAGGAGGCGCCCGCCTCCCCGACGCGCTTCGCGAGCCGGACCGAGGGGAACGCCTCCTCGTCCAGCGGCTCGAACGTCCAGGAGTGGGAGCGGGTCCAGTCGAGCGGGACGCCGACCCCGGCGACGCGGTGCGGCCAGTCGAGGCCGAGCGAGATCGGGAGCCGCATGTCCGGCGGCGACGCCTGGGCGATCGTCGAGCCGTCGACGTACTCGACCATCGAGTGGATCACCGACTGCGGGTGCACGGTGACGTCGATCCGGTCGTAGGGGACGTCGAAGAGCAGGTGCGCCTCGATCACCTCGAGCCCCTTGTTGACCAGAGTGGAGGAGTTGGTCGTGACGACCAGGCCCATGTCCCAGGTCGGGTGTGCGAGCGCCTGCGCCGGAGTGACGTCGCGGAGGGAGGCGCGGTCGCGTCCCCGGAACGGCCCGCCGGACGCGGTCAGCACGAGGCGGCGGACCTCGCGGTGCTCGCCCGCGAGGAGGGCCTGGGCGATCGCGGAGTGCTCGGAGTCGACCGGCACGATCTGGCCGGGACCGGCGAGCGAGGTGACGAGCTCGCCGCCGACGATCAGCGACTCCTTGTTGGCGAGGGCGAGCGTCCTGCCCTCCTCGAGCGCCGCGAGCGTCGGGCCGAGCCCCACCGAGCCGGTGATCCCGTTCAGCACGACGTCCGCGTCGACCGAGCGGATCAGCTGCTCGGCCTCCTCCGCGCCGAACGCCGTGTGCTCGACGCCGAACGCGGACGCCTGCTCGGCGACCGCCGCCCGGTTCGAGCCGGCGGCGAGGCCGACGACCTCGAACCGCTCGCGGTTCGCGCCGATGACGTCGAGAGCCTGCGTGCCGATGGACCCGGTCGAGCCGAGGATGATGACCCTGCGCATCCGCCCATCCTGGCACGGAGCGCCCAGCGCCTCCCGGTCAGCTGATGGCGAGGATGTCGACCACGAAGACGAGGGTGTCGGTCCCGCTGATCCCCGCGTTCTGGTTGCCCTGGTCGCCGTAGCCCTTCGACGGCGGGATGGTGACGAGCACCTGCGAGCCGACGGTCTGGCCGACCACGGCCTCCTTGAAGCCCTCGATCACGTCGCCGGTGCCGAAGGCGGCGGGAGCGGGCTTCCCCCAGCTCTGGTCGAACGCCTCGCCGGTGCCCCAGACCACGCCCTGGTACTGCACGATCAGCTGGTCGCCGTCGGCCACGGTCGTGCCGCTCCCCTTCTTGAGGACGGCGAGCTGCAGGTCGGCGGGCGGGTCGGTCGAGGGGATGGTGACGGTGGGCGCCCCGTCCTCGGCGAGCGCCACCGTCGGCAGGCCGTCGACCGGGGGCTGCGGCTCGCCGTCGGCGGCGGTCGGCACGATCTGCTCGACGTCGATCACCATGACGATCGAGTCGGTCGCGGCGATGCCGAACTGGCTCTGCCCGGCGTCGCCGAACGCGTCGGCCGGGGGAACGACGGCGACGACGCGCGAGCCGACGGTCGCGCAGTTGACGGCCTTCACGAGGCCGGCGAGGTACTGGTCGGTGTCGACCTCGAAGGCCGCGCGGCCACCGGACGCGTAGCTGCTCGCCGAGAACTCGGCACCGCTCGTCCCGTTGTAGAGCGTGTAGTCGACCAGCACGGTGTCGCCCTCGGCGACCTCCTCGCCGGTGCCCTCGATCGCGACCGAGCGCTCGGTGACGTCCACGCTGACCGGGCTGGGGAACACGGTGACCGGCTTGGTGGCGAAATCGCCGCTGGTCTGCACCGCGGCGGTCGCCTCGCCCTCGGTCGCGCAGCCGAGCGGGGTGGCGGAGGCGGACGGCGCTGCATCCGGCTCCCCGGGGGTGCAGGCCGCCAGGCTCAGGGAGGCGCCGAGGACGGCGAGGATCGCGAGGGTTCTGCGCACAGGGGCACCTTTCGTGACCGGCGGCGGCCGGTGGACGTTCGGGGATCGCCTCCATCCTGCACGGCGCGCCTCGCAACGCGCTGGGTGCGGGTCCTCGAACGGTCCCAGGCCTACCATCGGGGAATGCGTGAATTCTCGGTCCCCCAGTCCCGAGAGCTCGTCACCGAGCTCCCCGGCCCGCGCTCCGTCGCCCTCCAGGAGCGCCGCGTCGCCAGCGTCTCCCGCGGCGCCGGGACGCTCGCGAACATCTACATGGACCACGCGTCGGGCGCGGTCCTGGTCGACGTCGACGGCAACCGCCTGATCGACCTCGGCTGCGGCATCGGAGTGACCACCATCGGCCACGCGCACCCCGCGGTCGCCGCGGCGGCCGCCGCGCAGGCCGAGAAGCTGACGCACACCCTCTTCACCGTCACTCCGTACGAGAACTACGTCCGGGTCGCCGAGAAGCTCGCCGAGATCACCCCCGGGGACTTCGAGAAGCACTCGATCCTGGTGAACTCCGGCGCGGAGGCGGTCGAGAACGCCGTCAAGATCGCGCGGAAGTTCACCGGCCGCCGCGCCATCGCGACGCTCGACCACGCCTTCCACGGCCGCACCAACCTCACGATGGCGATGACCTACCGCCCCTGGCCGGAGCGCGCGGGCATGGGCCCCTTCCCGGGCGAGATCTACAGCCTCCCGATCAGCTACCCGTTTCGCGACCCCGAGGGCATGACGGGCGAGGAGGCGGCCGAGCGCACCATCGACTACATCACCACCCACATCGGCGCGCAGGAGCTGGCCGCGCTCTTCGTCGAGCCGATCCAGGGCGACGGCGGCATCATCATCCCGGCGCCGGGCTACTTCCGCCGCCTGTCCGAGTTCTGCACCGAGAACGGCATCGTCTTCGTCGCGGACGAGATCCAGGCCGGCATCGCCCGCACCGGCACCTGGTACTCCATCGAGCACCACGGCGTGGTCCCGGACCTCATCACGACGGCCAAGGGCATCGCCGGCGGCTTCCCGCTCGCCGCCGTCACCGGCCGCGCCGAGATCATGGACGCCGTGCAGCCCGGCGGCATCGGCGGCACGTTCGGCGGCAACCCCGTCTCCACCGCCGCGGCGCTCGCGACGTTCGAGGCGATCGAGTCCGAGGGCCTGCTGGAGGAGGCGCAGCGGGTCGAGCGCCTGCTGCAGGCGCGGATCGGCGACTGGGCCGAGCGCTTCGCGGTCGTGGGCGAGGTCCGCGGCAAGGGCGCCATGTGGGGCGTCGAGCTCGTCCACCCGGGCACGAAGAAGCAGTACCCGGAGGCGCTCACGGCGATCCTGAAGCACGCCACCACGAACGGCGTGATCGTCCTCGACGCGGGCAGCTGGGACAGCGTGCTGCGGATCATGCCGAGCGTGGTCATCAGCGAGGAGCTCATCGACGACGCCGCGACGGTCATCGAGGAGGCGCTCGCCCAGTTCGGCTGATCCGCCGCATGACCGGAGCGGCATGGACGCCCCGGTAGCTTCGTCGGAATGCGGATCGACGACGACCACGAGAGGCCGACTCCCCCGGGGATCGGCCTCTCCGCGCGTCTGGCGCGCCTGTCCATCGGCGGCGTCGGCCGGCTGGTCTACCGGCCGATCGTGGAGGGGCGCGACAACGTCCCGGCCGAGGGACGCGTGATCCTGGCGGCCAACCACCTCTCGTTCATCGACTCCCCTGTGCTGACGCTGCTCGCCCCGCGGCCGGTGCAGTTCCTGGCCAAGTCGGACTACTTCATGGGGACCGGCGTGCGGGGCGCCCTCTCTCGCGCCTTCTTCACGAGCGTCGGAGCCGTCGCGGTCGAGCGCGGCGCCGGCCAGGCCGCTCAGGAGGCGCTGGACCTCGGCCGGGCGATCCTCGAGCGGGACGAGGCGTTCGCCGTCTACCCCGAGGGCACCCGCTCCCGCGACGGGCGCCTCTACAAGGGCCGCACCGGAGTGGCGTGGCTCGCCCTCACCACGGGCGCGCCGGTGGTCCCCGTCGGCATGATCGGCACGCAGGAGCTCCAGCCGGTGGGCACGAGGGTGCCGCGCCTGCACCGGATCACGGTCCGCTTCGGGGCTCCGCTGGACCTCTCGCGGCACGGCTCCGCCGACTCCGGCCGCGCCCGACGCCACGCCACCGACGAGGTGATGGCGGCCGTCCACGCGCTCTCCGGGCAGGAGCTCGCCGGTGCGTACAACGAGTCGCCTCCGACGACCACGGTCGAGCGCATCCGCCGGGCGCTCCCGCACGAGCGCCGCTGAGCCTCAGCGCGCAGACGCCTCCGGCTCGTGGGAGACGGGGAAGTTCACCGAGTTGGCGATGAAGCAGAGCCGGGAGGCCTCGGCGTGCAGCGTCTGGGCGATCGCCACCATCGACTCCTCGGCGACAGTGACGCGGGGCCGGAGGGTCACCGAGGTGAAGCGGCCGCTCTCCCCCTCCTGCAGCATCGAGCCCACCGCGTCGTCCGTGTAGCCGGTGACGACGACTCCGTTCTTGACCGCCACGTGCAGGTAGGAGAGGAGGTGGCACTGCGCGAGCGCCGCGAGGAGCAGCTGCTCCGGGTTCCAGCGGTCGGCGTCGCCCCGGAAGGGCGTGTCGGCCGAGGCGAGGATGGGCGCCCGGCCCTCCGCCGTGACGGTCAGCTGGCGCCCGTACTCGCGATAGCCGCTCGTGCCGGTGCCCCGGTCGCCCTCCCAGACGACGGACACCGCGTACTCGTGCTCGGACTTCATCGGGCTCCTCCTCGACGGCGGTGGATCAGGCCGGTCGCGCCGGTCTGGACCTCTGGACGCGGAACCCCCGCGGGTAGACTCCGAGGACCATGACAGACACGCTCGCCCCCCAGGTTCCCACGTCCGCAGTCCCCCAGGAGCGGCGCGTCGCGACCGAGATCCCCGGGCCGCGATCCCGGGCCCTGCACGAGCGCCGCCTCGCCGTCGTGCCCACCGGCGTCGGCACCGCGCTCCCCGTCTACATCGACCGCGCGCACGGCGCGATCCTGGTCGACGTCGACGGCAACAGCTTCATCGACCTCGGCGCCGGCATCGGCGTCACGACGATCGGGCACACCGACGACTCCGTCGTCGCGGCCGCCGCGGAGCAGCTCGCGCGCCTCACGCACACCCTCTTCACCGTCACTCCGTACGAGCCCTACATCCGCGTCGCGGAGCTGCTGGCCCAGCACACCCCCGGCGACTTCGCCAAGAAGACCGTCCTGGTCAACTCCGGTGCCGAGGCGGTCGAGAACGCCGTCAAGATCGCGCGCAAGCACACCGGCCGCCCCGGCGTCGCGGTGCTCGACCACGCGTACCACGGACGCACGAACCTCACGATGGCCATGAACTTCAAGGCGCTGCCCTACGGCCTGGGCTTCGGACCCTTCGCCAGCGACGTCCACCGTGCGCCGAGCTCGTACCCGTACCACGACGGCCTGTCGGGAGCCGAGGCCGCCCAGCGCGCGATCTCGTACCTCGAGAAGACCGTCGGCGCGTCCGCCCTGGCCTGCCTCGTCGCCGAGCCCATCCAAGGCGAGGGCGGCTTCATGGTCCCCGCCGACGGCTTCCTCCCGGCACTGCAGGAGTGGTGCACGGCCAACGGCATCGTCTTCGTCGCCGACGAGATCCAGTCGGGCATGGCCCGCACCGGCGCCTGGTTCGCCAGCGAGCACCTCGGCCTCGTCCCCGACCTCGTCCTCTCGGCCAAGGGCATCGCCGGCGGCCTGCCGCTCGCGGGCGTGACGGGCCGCGCCGAGATCATGGACTCGGCGCAGGCCGGCGGACTGGGCGGCACCTTCGGCGGGAACCCCGTCGCCGCCGCCGCCGCCGTCGCGGTCTTCGAGCGCATCGAGCGCGAGGGCCTCCTCGCCGAGGCCGACCGGATCGGCGCACGCCTGGGCGCGGCGCTGCGAGGCCTGCAGGAGCGCTACGACATCATCGGCGACGTCCGCGGCATCGGCGCGATGATGGCGATGGAGCTCGTGCAGCCCGGCACCGCCGGCACCACGAAGGAGCCGAACGCCGTCGCGGTCCAGGCGATCATCGACTACGCCGCCCAGCACGGGGTCCTCGTGCTGAGCGCCGGCACCTACGGCAACGTGGTCCGCTTCCTGCCGAGCCTCGCTCTCACCGACGAGCTGCTCGACGACGCCGTGTCGGTCATCGCCGACGCGTTCGCCACCCTCTAGACGCGATCCTCCGAAGGCCACCGCGGGCGCCGAGGCGCTCTCCGGTGGCCTTCGGCGTCTCCGGGAGCGCGGGACCGGTCGGCGCATCGGGCAGGATGGGGGGATGCCAGCAGGAACCTTCACCGTCGCCGAGTCCGTCGAGCTGGCCGTCGTCGAGCGATCCGGGTTCGTCGAGTCGCGCCACGCCGGCTCCGCCGTCCTCCTCGACTCCGAGGGCCGCGTCGCCCGCAGCCTCGGCACCCCGACGGCTCCCGTCTTCCCCCGCTCCTGCCTCAAGCCGTTCCAGGCCCTCGCGGTGATGACCGCCGGAGTCGAGCTGAACGGCGCGGAGGCGGTCATCGCCACCGCGAGCCACGCCGGCATCCCCCAGCACGTGGCGCTGGTGCAGAACCTGCTCTTCCGCGCCGGCCTGGACCACACCGCCCTGCAGTGCCCGGCCGACTGGCCCGGCGACTCCGGGACCCGCGCTCAGCTGCTGCGGGCGGGCGCGACTCCGGACCCGCTCTACATGAACTGCTCGGGCAAGCACGCGGCGATGCTGCTGGCCTGCGTGCAGAACGGCTGGAGCACCGAGGACTACCTCGAGCGGACGCACCCGCTGCAGCAGCACATCGTCGACACGATCGAGCGCCTCACCGGCGAGCGCGTCGTGGCCTCGGGGATCGACGGCTGCGGAGCTCCCGTGCACGCCCTTCCTCTGACCGCGCTGGCGAAGGGCGTCTCGCGGATCGTGTCCTCCTCCCCCGCCTCACCGTTCGGCCTCTACCGCCAGGCCGGCGTCCTCACGGCCGCGATCCTCGAGAACGCGTGGGCGATCGACGGCCCGGGCCGGGACAACACCGTCGTGATCGAGCGCCTGGGCCTGGTCGCCAAGCTCGGCGCCGAGGGCGTGCTCGTGATGGCCTCGCCCGACGGCACCACCGTCGCCCTGAAGATCCTCGACGGGAGCCTCCGCGCCGCGACCGTGGTCGCGCTGAAGCTCCTGGTCGAGGCGGACGCGGTGGACCGGACCGCGGCGAACGACGTGCTGGTGCGGCTGAACCCGGTCGTGTCGGGCGGCGGGCGCCCGGTCGGCGCGATCCGCGCCTCCTACGTCTGACCGCACGTCCCGGCACGCCCTGAGCTACTGCTCGCGCGCGAGGCGCTTCGCCCGGGCCGCCGCGGAGACCTGCGTGATCACCACCACGAGGATCGCCAGGACGAACACCGCCGATGCGATGACGTTCGCCTCCGCCGGGATGCCGCGCGCCGCCGCGATGTAGATGTACTTCGGGAACGTGGTGACCGATCCGGAGTTGAAGTTCGTGATGATGAAGTCGTCGAAGCTCAGCGCGAACGAGAGCAGCGCCGCGGCGAGGATGCCGGGCAGCAGCAGCGGGAAGGTGATCCGCCAGAAGACCTGGTTCGGCGACGCGTAGAGGTCGCGTCCCGCCTCCTCCAGCTTCGGGTCCAGGCTCGCCACCCGCGCCTTCACCGTGACCACGACGAAGCTGATGCAGAACATCGTGTGCGCCAGCACGATCGTGACCAGCCCCTTCTCGGCGCCCACGCTGAGGAACTGCGCGGCGAGGCCGGCTCCGAGCACCACCTCCGGAGTCGCCATGGGGAGGAACAGCAGCAGGCTGATCGCCGACCGGAACCGGAAGCGGAACCGCACGAGCGCGATGGCGATCATGGTGCCGAGCGCAGTGGCCAGCACGGTGGCGATCACACCGACCAGCAGGCTGTTCCCGAAGGCGGTCATCACCTCTTCACTGGTCCAGGCCGACACCCACTTGTCGAGGGTGAAACCGCGCCAGGCGAGGTTGCTCTTCCCCGAGTCGTTGAAGGAGAAGACGAAGGTGTACCCGATCGGGATGAGCAGGAAGAGCAGCGCCAGCGCCGTGTAGACGCCGAGCCCGAGGC
This sequence comes from Rathayibacter sp. AY2B9, assembly GCF_002931595.1. Taxonomy (NCBI): domain Bacteria; kingdom Bacillati; phylum Actinomycetota; class Actinomycetes; order Micrococcales; family Microbacteriaceae; genus Rathayibacter; species Rathayibacter sp. AY2B9. Next base: position 476,905 of record NZ_PSUB01000001.1, on the reverse strand, counting down.
CGCGGAAGCGGCGGCGGCCCCGGACCGGGGCGGGGGGCGGCGCGCCGAGCGCCTCCTGGGCGCTCCCGAGCGGATGGTCGGCCGTCGCGGTCACAGGAGGTCCTCCGTTCCACTGCGCTTCACGTAGAAGCCGACGATGACCAGGATCACGGCCATCAGCACGATCGAGAGCGCGGCGGCCGCCGGGTAGTTCTCGAGCGTGAGGAAGTTCGCCTCGATCGCGTTGCCCACCATCGAGGTCTGCGACGAGCCGAGGAAGTCCCGGCTCGCGTTGATGTAGTCGCCCGCCGCGGGGATGAACGTCAGCAGCGTGCCCGAGACGATGCCCGGCATCGACAGGGGGACGGTCACGCTCCAGAACACGGAGGCGGGGTGCGCGTAGAGATCCGACCCTGCCTCCAGGAAGCGCACGTCGAGGCGCTCGAGCGTCGTGTACAGCGGCAGCGTCATGAACGGGATGAAGTTGTAGGTGATGCCGAAGATCACGGCGATCGGCGTCCCCGTGAGGTGGCCGTCGCTCGGCAGGACCGCCACGGCCTTGAGCGCCTGCACGAGCGGGCTCTCGTCCGCGAGGATCTGCTTCCACGCCAGCGTCCGGAGCAGGAAGCTGATGAAGAAGGGCGCGATCACCAGCGTGAGGAGCAGGTTCTGCAGCAGCGGCCAGGGCCGCGCCTTCACTCCGATGAAGTAGGCCAGCGGGTAGCTGATCACCAGCGCGAGCACCGTCGCGATCAGCGCGTAGCCGAAGGAGCGGAGCACGTGCGGCCAGTAGTCGCCCATCACCACGAGGTAGTTCTGCCAGGCGAACCCGGGGGCGTACTCGCCGATGTCCCCGTCCGGCACCTCGGCCTGGAAGGACGTGAGCACGAGCGAGATCAGCGGCGCCAGGAAGAACAGCAGCATGTAGGCGATGCCCGGCAGCAGCAGGACGAGCGCGATCGTCGACCGCCGGCGGACCGGAGCGTCCTGAGGATCCGCCTGCCCCGTGGCGAAGGCGGCGAAGGCCATGCCTACGCTCCCCCGCTGCGACCGGCCAGGAGCCCCCGGCGCTGCACGGCGATGGCGCTGGTGGAGTCGTCCGCCTCGAAGCGCGGGACCGAGCCCGGTTCGTCCGCGAGTCCGAAGCCGTGCTCGGTGCTGAAGCCGACCCACACCTCCGCTCCCTCGCCGACGACCGGCCCGAAGACCATGTTCTGCGCGAAGACGACCACCGGGCCCAGGCCCGGCATCCGGATCGTGTACTGGGTGCTGACCCCGCTGAAGGAGACGTCGACCACGCGGCCGGGCCCGAGCACGTTCCGGCCGGAGTCCGCCGGCGGCTCCTGCGTCAGCAGCAGGAGCTTCTCGGGGCGGACGCCGACCGTGATCTCCCCGCTCGTGCGGGCGCAGCGGGCGACGGGCACGACGATCCGGTGCCCGCCCGCGTCGACGGTGAGTGCGCGGTCGGTGCTGCCGACCACCTCACCCGTGAAGAGGTTGGACTGGCCGAGGAAGTTCGCGACGAACGCGGTGCGCGGGAGCTCGTAGAGCTCCTCCGGCGCGCCCATCTGCTCGATCCTGCCCTTGTTCATCACCGCGACGGTGTCGGCCATCGTCATGGCCTCCTCCTGGTCGTGCGTGACGTGGAGGAAGGTGAGGCCCACCTCCTCCTGGATCGACTTGAGCTCCAGCTGCATCTGCCGGCGGAGCTTGAGGTCGAGGGCGCCGAGCGGCTCGTCGAGCAGGAGCAGGGCGGGCCGGTTGACGAGGGCGCGCGCGAGGGCGACCCGCTGCTGCTGACCACCGGAGAGCTGCGCGGGGCGGCGCTGGGCGAGGTGGTCGAGCTCGACCAGGCGGAGCGCCTCGTGCGCCTTGCCGACGGGGTCGGCGATCCTCCGCCGCTTCAGGCCGAAGGCGACGTTCTCGAGGATCGACATGTGCGGGAACAGCGCGTACGACTGGAACACGGTGTTGACGGGCCGCTGGTACGTCTTCGTCTCGGTGACGTCCCGCCCGCCGATGAGGATCCGGCCGGCGGAGGGCTCCTCGAGCCCGGCGACCAGGCGCAGCGTCGTCGTCTTGCCGCAGCCCGAGGGGCCCAGCAGGGCGAAGAAGGAGCCCGCCGGGATGGTGAGGTCCAGGGAGTCGATGGCCGTGAAGCCCGGGTACTGCTTGCTGATCCCGACCAGCTGGAGGTCGGCGCCGCTCTCGGCGAAGGTCCCGATCACCATCAGATGCCCAGGAGCACCTTCTGGAACTCGGCCTGGTACTCCTTCTCCTCCGCGGCGGTCAGGGTCCGGAACACGTGCGCCTGCGCGAGCGTGTCCTCGTCGGGGAAGATCAGCTGGTTCTCGGCCAGCTCCGGATCGATGCTCTCCATGACGTCCTTCGCTCCATCCACGGGGGTGATGTAGTTGACCCAGGCGGCCACCTCGGCGGCGACCTCGGGCTCGTAGTAGTAGTTCATCAGGGCCTCGGCGTTGGCCTTGCGCTCGGAGCCCATCGGGACCACGAAGGTGTCGTTCCAGAGCGCGCCGCCCGAGTCGGGGAAGGCGAACTCCCACTTGTCGCCGGCCTCGGCGTTGATCAGGGTGATGTCGCCGGACCAGCAGATCGCCGCGAGGGTGTCCTCGTTCTGCAGGTCGTTGAGGTACGCGTTCCCCTTGATGTTGCGGATCTGTCCGGCGTCGACCTGCTCGCGGAAGACGTCGATCGCGTTCATGTACTCGTCGTCGCCCCAGGAGCCGGCGATGTCCGTCCCCTGAGCGAGCATGATGAGCCCGATCGTGTCGCGCATCTCGCTCAGCACGCCGACGCGGCCGCGGAGCGACGGATCCCACAGCTCCTCGATGCTCGAGAGGCCCTTCGGCAGCTTCTCCCTGTTCCAGCAGATGCCCGAGAACCCCGCCTGGTACGGGAGGGAGAGCCGGCGGCCCGGATCGAAGTCGGGGTTCGCCAGCGAGGGCGTGAGGTTGGCGATGTTCGGGATGTTCGCGTGGTCGAGCTCCTGCACGTAGCCGCGGCGGACCAGGCGCGAGACCATCCACTCCGTCAGGCAGACCGTGTCGGCGCCGATGTACTGCCCGAGCGCGAGCTGGTCCTTCACCTTGCCGTAGTACGAGTTGTTGTCGTCGACGGCGACGTTGTAGGTCACCGCGATGCCCGTCTGCTCCTCGAAGCCCTGGAGCGTGGGGTGGTTCCCGTCGTCGTCCTCGTCCATGTAGGCGGGCCAGTTGTCCCACACCAGGCGCGGGTCGCCGGCCGATCCGTCGGCGGCGGCGGTCGGAGCGGCACGGGTCTGCGGGGCGCAGGCGGCCAGGGCGAGGGCGCCCGCTCCGAGGCCGATCCCGCCGAGGACCGCCCGACGCGAGAGGACCGCCCGGCGCTCGCGCTCGTGCGAGCGTGCCGCGGCGACGGCCCGGCGGAGGACGGGATCCCTCGGGAGGGGACGGGTCATGGCGGGGGCTCCTGACTGCGTCGGGGCTCGTGCCTCGGGGGCCGAACGTGGGGAAATACTGGCACAGCGCTCATCCGCCTGTCACGGCGAACGGAGGAGAACGCTCATCCGGAAACATGATCGTCACGAATTCCGCACCCGGAGGCCGTGTCGACCACCGATTCGGTCCCCGGAGGCCGTGCCGTCAGCGGGTGAGGGGCGGGCGTCCCGAGCCGCCGGCGGACCCGTCGACGCGCTCGACCGCCATCTCGACGGAGGAGAGCAGGATCCGGCTGCCGAGCTTCGCGCGGTAGCGGCGGCCGGCCTCGAGCGGGAGCGGCGCCTGGGTCGGCGCGACCAGCACGGACCCGTTGGCCGACCAGCGGTCCCTGACCCAGAGCCCGCCCTCGTCGAAGCCGAACTCGAGGTGGGTCTTGGAGAGGGATCGCGACGGATCCGGGATCGCGAGGATGTGCCGGAACGTCTCGTTGGGGTCCGGGAGCGGCTGGCGTCCGATCAGGCCGTTGCCGGTCACGATCGCGTGCTGCCCGGTCGCGAAGCTGAGGCGCACGAGCCCCTGCGAGGGCGGCGCCATCGGAGCGCCGGGGGCGGGACGCCGGTGCCGGCCGGGGGCCAGGCCCGGCAGCCAGGCACGGCGGGACGGATCGAGGACCGTCGTGTCGCCGGAGGACGAGGGGCGGGGCGCACCCGTCGTGGCATGCGCCGCCACCGACGAACCGCACTCGCCGCAGAGGATCGCCCCGGGAGCGAGGTTGGAGCCACACGTGCTGCAGATCACCGAGAACGCCCTTCCGCTCACCATCGTACCCAGCGCCGGCGCGGGGAGCCCCGAGCCGGCCGAACCCGACGCGAACCGGCAGGCGCAGGATCGTCGTACGGCCGTTCGGCGCGTGCGGGCGGTCCGGCGGCACCGCCACCGCGGCCGTCCCGTGCCGGAGCGCTGCTCGTCAGACCGGTGCGCCGGCCTCCTCGTCGCCGGTGACCGCGAGGACGTCGACGACGATCACGGTGACGTTGTCGCGCCCGCCGTTGTCCAGCGCGGCGTCGACCAGGGCGTCGGCCGCCTCCTGAGCGGAGCCGGTGCCGCTGAGCAGGTGGCCGACGCCGGCATCGGTCAGCTCCTTCGTGAGTCCGTCCGAGCAGATCAGCAGACGCGATCCTGCGAGGACGGGCACGAGCCGGTAGTCGGGGACGGGCGCTTCGTGGAAGCCGACCGCGCGGGTGATCACGTTGCTGTGCGGATGCACGTCGGCCTCGTCGCGGGAGATCAGGCCCGCGTCGACCAGCTCCTGGACGATGGAGTGGTCCACGGTGAGCTGCACGAGGGTCCCGGCGACGCTCAGGTACACGCGCGAGTCGCCGATGTTGAAGACGGACCAGTAGGGCTCTCCCCCGACCACCGTGAGCGCGATCCCGGTGACCGTGGTCCCGGTGCCGACGTCGGCCGTGTGCGACTGCCGGGCGATGTCCCCGACCGCCTCCCGAAGCGCCCGGTCGATCTCCTCCGCTCCGACGGTCGCGCCGAGCGCCGCGGTGGACAGGCGCGACACGACCGCGTCGCTGGCGACCTCTCCTGCCGCGTGCCCGCCCATCCCGTCGGCGACAGCGAAGAGCGGGCTCTTGGCGAGGTAGCTGTCCTCGTTCGCGCTGCGCACGTGGCCGGTCTCGGTGCGCGCGGCCCAGCCGAGGGTGACTTCGGCCGAGGGTGCGTCGGAGCTCCAGGCGGAGACGGGGACGGTGACGGACGCGCGGCTGCGGCCGATCTGCGTCATCGCTGCTCCTCGCATCCCCGTGGCCCGCGGCCGTCCGGTCCGACGGCCCGTGACCGCCGGCGCCAGGGGTGCCCGGCCGCCTCCCGATGGTAGTCGCTGACGGCCCTCCGCCGAGCCGGCCGCCATCGCCGTCGCCCGATGTCCGTCGCGCAGACGGGTCGACGCTCCGACCACCGGATCCGATGCCGGATCGAGCTCCGACGTGCGGATCCACTTGCCCGGGCACCCGTGGACTGCCAGAATCGCCGCATGGCCCCGTCTCGCCCGCCCTCTCAGCGTCCTGTCCAGCTCGACGAGGTGTCGAAGGCGATCATCGAGCAGCTGCAGGCCGACGGTCGGCGCTCGTACGCCGAGATCGGCAAGGCCGTGGGCCTGAGCGAGGCGGCCGTCCGGCAGCGGGTGCAGAAGCTCACCGAGTCGGGCGTCATGCAGATCGTCGCGGTGACGGATCCGATGCAGCTCGGCTTCTACCGCCAGGCGATGATCGGTGTGCGCGTCACCGGCGACACCCGCGACGTCGCGGACCGGCTCGCCTCCATCCCCGCCGTCGACTACGTCGTGCTGACGGCCGGCTCCTTCGACATCCTCGCCGAGGTCGTGTGCGAGAACGACGACGATCTGATCGCCCTGCTCAACCAGGAGATCCGGTCGCTTCCCGGCGTGCTCTCGACCGAGACCTTCGTCTATCTGAAGCTCCACAAGCAGTTCTACAACTGGGGAACGCGGTAAAAGATGACCACCGAGACAGCCTTCTCGACCTCCGGCCTCGAGTCGGGCGATCCCGTCCGCGGGACCGACGCGCCAGGGGGGATCGACGACGCCTCCCTGCAGAAGAAGGCGAAGGACCACCTCTGGATGCACTTCACCCGTCAGTCGACGATGGACTCCGGCGCGGGCGTGCCGATCATCACGCGCGGCGAGGGACACCACATCTGGGACAGCACCGGGCGCAAGTACTTCGACGGCCTGTCCGGCCTCTTCGTCGTCAATGCGGGACACGGGCGGCGCCGACTGGCGGAGGCCGCGGCGAAGCAGGCGTCCGAGCTCTCCTTCTTCCCGCTCTGGTCCTACGCGACCCCCTCGGCGATCGAGCTGGCCGACCGGCTCGCCGACCACGCGCCGGGCGACCTCAACCGGGTCTTCTTCTCGACCGGCGGCGGCGAGGCTGTGGAGACGGCTTTCAAGCTCGCCAAGCACTACTGGAAGCTGCAGGGCAAGCCGGGCAAGCACAAGGTCGTCTCGCGCTCGGTCGCGTATCACGGCACTCCCCAGGGAGCGCTCGCGATCACGGGCATCCCCGGGATGAAGTCGATGTTCGAGCCGCTGGTGCCGGGCGGCTTCCGCGTCCCCAACACCAACTTCTACCGGGCTCCCGAGCACGGCGACGACCTGGAGGCGTTCGGCCTGTGGGCGGCGAACCGCATCGAGGAGATGATCGAGTTCGAGGGGCCGGACACGGTTGCCGCCGTGTTCCTGGAACCCGTGCAGAACTCGGGCGGCTGCTTCCCGCCCCCTCCCGGGTACTTCCAGAGGGTCCGCGAGATCTGCGACAAGCACGACGTGCTGCTGGTGTCCGATGAGGTGATCTGCGCGTTCGGCCGCATCGGGCACATGTTCGCCTGCGACGAGTACGGCTACGTGCCGGACATGATCACCTGCGCGAAGGGGATGACCAGCGGCTACTCCCCCATCGGCGCGACGATCGTCAGCGATCGGATCTACGAGCCCTTCCGCCACGGTCAGGTCGTCTTCCCGCACGGCTACACCTTCGGCGGCCACCCCGTCTCGGCCGCGGTCGCGCTCGAGAACCTCGACATCTTCGAGGAGGAGGGCCTGAACGAGCGTGTGCGCGAGAACTCGCCCGTCTTCCGGTCCACGCTCGAGAAGCTGCTCGACCTGCCGATCGTCGGCGACGTCCGGGGCGACGGCTACTTCTTCGGCATCGAGCTGGTGAAGGACAAGGCGACGAAGGAGACGTTCGACGAGGACGAGTCGGAGCGGCTGCTGCGCGGATTCCTCTCGAAGGGGCTCTTCGACGCGGGGCTGTACTGCCGGGCGGACGACCGCGGCGATCCCGTCGTCCAGCTCGCGCCGCCGCTCACCATCGGCCCGCGCGAGTTCGACGAGATCGAGCAGATCCTCCGGAGCGTGCTCACCGAGGCCTGGTCGCGGCTCTAGCGCCCTCACGCGGCGCGCTCCCGCCGATCGGCGGTGAGTGCGGCCGCGACTCGGCGCGCACCTGCGTGGTGCGGATCGAGAGCGACGGCCTCGTCGGCGAGCCGTCCGGCCTCGTCGGCACGGCCCTCACCGGCCAGGATCCGGGCGAGGAGGACGAGCACTCCGGCTCGCTCGCTCGCGGGTGCGACGACGGCGGCACGGCGGAGCAGCGGGGCGAGCGCTCCCGCCGCGCCGGGGTCACCGCTCCGCGCCGACCGCAGCACGCGGTCCGCACCGCGGCTGCGCTGCACGGCCACGACGAGCGCAGCCAGGCCCGCAGGCCGGACCTCGGGATCGGGACCGGCGAGAGCTCGCCGGACGAGGTCGTCGACACCGCGCAACAGCACGTCGGGCAGTTCAGCCCGCGGGTGGCGGTCGAGGAGACGGTCGACCGCGGCGGCCACCGCTCGCGGGTCGTCCCGGTCGCCGGCCTCGAGCCCGTCGTCGTCGCCGGACGACGTGAGCACGGCGACGCGGAGGGCGAGACCGGGGAGCCGGCGCGCACGCTCCTCGAGGGCGGCGACGAGTCCCTCGCACGACTCCGGACCCGCCTCGCCGGGATGCACCAGCGCGAGTGCTCGCCGCACCCGCCCGAACCGGCCGAGCGCACCGAGGCAGGCCCGCGCGACCAGGGACGGATCCGCCCCCGACAGCTCGAAGCGGAGCGAGCCGCTCGGCGCGCCGGCCCGGAACGGGACGAGCACGAGGCTCGCCTCCGCCGCACCCCGCCGGGACCCGTGAGCGGCATGGAACAGTGCGGCGTCGTCGGGTGAGGCCGGGACACGCGAGGCGGGAGCGGGGTGGAGGAGGAGCGCTGAGGAGGTCATGCTGCGATCCTGCCGACCACCGCACCCGCCGGGAGCGACGGTCCTCCGGGATCATCGGAAGGATCCCGAGATCGCCGCCTGTGGAGGGAGAGGTCCCATCGACACCGAATCGCCGGCGCACGGATGGCGCCCTCCGGCCCCCAGGAATTCCCCCACAGGGACCGATCGGCCGAGTTCTGCACCGGTGTCCGATTCCCGCCGGTCGGTGGGGAGTCCCGCGGATACTCTCGACGCATGAGAACGACTCCCCTTCACGTCCGACGGACGACGAGCCCCCTCGGCCGCATCGAGGTGGGCAGCGACGGCGATGCGATCGTCTCGCTCGCCATCGAGCAGGCCGGTCTGCTCCCGCACGAGCACCTCCCGGAGTCGGACCTCCCGGTGCTCCTGCGGGCCGTCGAGCAGCTGGACGAGTACTTCGACGGGACCCGCCGCTCCTTCGATCTGCCGGTCGCTCTGCGCGGCACGCCCTTCCAGCTCGAGATCTGGCAGCGGCTCCAGGCTCTGGGCTTCGGGGAGATCACCTCCTACGGCGCACTGGGCACGGCCGCCGGTCGCCCCCGGGCGGGCCGGCCGATCGGCGGAGCGGTAGGTGCGAACCCGGTGCCGATCATCGTGGGCTGCCACCGCGTCCTCGCGAGCGACGGACGGATCACCGGCTTCAGCGCGGGCGAGGGCGTCGCCACGAAAGCCTGGCTTCTCGATCACGAGGGGATCCCCCACCGATGAGCACGGCCGACGGACTCGTCGAGGGAGAGGACGGCCTGGTCCGCTGCGCCTGGAGCGGCGCGGATCCGGAGTACCGCCGCTACCACGACGAGGAATGGGGCACCCCGCTGCACGGAGATCGCCTGCTGTTCGAGAAGATCTCCCTCGAGGCGTTCCAGTCCGGCCTCTCCTGGATCACGATCCTCCGCAAGCGGCCGAGGTTCCGCGAGGCCTTCGACGGCTTCGATCCGGCCCGGGTCGCCCGGTACGACGACACCGATGTCGAGCGGCTGATGGAGGACAGCGGCATCATCCGGAACCGCGCGAAGATCATCGCCACCCGGGACAACGCCCGGGCCGTGCTCGCGCTCCTGGAGCAGAGAGGCGAGGGCGCGCTCGACGAGCTCGTGTGGTCCTTCCACGATCCGGACGTCGAGGACCGGGTGGTCCGAGCCGCCGACGTCCCTGCGACGACGCCCGGGTCGACGGCGCTCGCGCGAGCGCTGAAGGCCGCGGGGCTCCGCTTCGTCGGACCGACCACCGCGTACGCGCTGATGCAGTCGGCCGGAGTCGTCGACGATCACCTCACCGGCTGCTGGCGCCGACGCTGACGCCTACGACTCCTGCACGACGAGGTCGAGCTCTCCCGTGTGCCGGTTCTCGGCGAGCAGGAACCCGCGCCCGGCCGCCCACGCCGAGAGCTCGCCGAGCGACTCCGTCGCCACCCGGTCCTCCGCCAGCGCCCTGACGAAGCGCCCCTTGCCCTGCTTGTTGAAGTGGTTCAGCGACCGGAGGGCGCCGTCGGCCCCGCGCGAGCGGACGCGGACGAAGAACCGCCCCTCGCCCGCGGGAACCGGTCCGAGCGCCGCGTACGCCTCGCTCCGCAGATCGAGGACGAGCCCGTCGAGCGCGCTCAACACCCGCCCGGCCTCCGCCGCCCACCACCGCTTGAGCGGTCTCCCCGGCACACGGGAGTCGTGGGACAGACGGTAGGCAGGGATCAGGTCGAGGGCGCGGATCGGCCCCCAGAGCGCGGACTGCACGATCGCCGTCCGACCGAGCACCTCCCGTGCACCGGAATCGAGGCTGCGCGCGTCGAGCGCATCGAAGAGCACCCCGTCGAAGCGGTCGACCGCGGGGAGACCTGCCGCGGTCGCGAGCCCCGCGTTGCGATCGATCTCGCCGAACTGACGCGGACCGAGCTTCAGCGCCCGGGCGGAGAGCTCGCGGTCCCCGGCCAGCGCGATCAGCGCCTCCGCCAGCTCGCGCCGCTTCGCGTGGAGCTCGGGGAAGGCGAGCGACTCGAGCACGAACGGCTCGTCGCCGCCGTCGCGCTTCGTCTCGGACGGTGGCAGCAGGACGTGCACAGGACTCCTTCGGAGAAGAGGGACGGGCGGCACGACGAAGGGGCCGGACGATCGCGATGATCGTCCGGCCCCTCCGTGCCGCGGTGAGCGGCGGTGTACTAGACCAGCGATGCCTGACGGGCGACCACGGTCACCACGTCGTTCTCGACGGACAGGAAGCCGTCGTCGGCCTGCGCGGTGAGACGCGTGCCGTCCAGGGCCGTGACGCGCACCTCGCCGGTGGCGAGGATCGCGAGCATCGGCTCGTGGCCGGCGAGGATGCCGATCTCGCCCTCGACCGTGCGAGCCGTGAGCTGCTTCGCCTCTCCGGACCACACCTCGGCGTTCGCGGACACGACGCTGACCTTCAGGGTCCCGGCCATGATCAGCCGTTCTCCTTCTGGATCTGGGTCCACTTCTCCTCGACGTCCGAGATCGAGCCGACGTTGAAGAACGCCTGCTCGGCCACGTGGTCGAACTCGCCCTTGGTGATCGCGTCGAACGACTCGATCGTGTCCTTCAGCGGGACGGTCGAGCCCTCGACACCCGTGAACTTCTTCGCCATGTAGGTGTTCTGCGAGAGGAACTGCTGGATCCGGCGCGCACGCGACACCGTGATCTTGTCCTCCTCCGACAGCTCGTCGACACCGAGGATCGCGATGATCTCCTGCAGCTCCTTGTTCTTCTGCAGGATCTGCTTCACGTTCGTCGCCACGCGGTAGTGGTCGGCGCCCAGGTACCGGGGGTCGAGGATGCGCGAGGTGGACGTGAGCGGGTCGACTGCCGGGTAGAGGCCCTTCGACGCGATCTCACGGGAGAGCTCGGTGGTCGCGTCGAGGTGGGCGAAGGTGGTCGCCGGCGCCGGGTCGGTGTAGTCGTCGGCGGGGACGTAGATCGCCTGCAGCGAGGTGATCGAGTGTCCGCGCGTCGAGGTGATGCGCTCCTGGAGCACACCCATCTCGTCGGCGAGGTTCGGCTGGTAGCCCACCGCGGAGGGCATGCGGCCCAGGAGGGTCGACACCTCCGAGCCGGCCTGCGTGAAGCGGAAGATGTTGTCGATGAAGAGCAGCACGTCCTGCTTCTGCACATCGCGGAAGTACTCCGCCATGGTCAGGGCCGACAGGGCGACGCGCAGACGCGTTCCCGGCGGCTCGTCCATCTGGCCGAAGACGAGAGCGGTCTTGTCGAAGACGCCCGCCTCCTCCATCTCGGCGATGAGGTCGTTGCCCTCACGGGTGCGCTCGCCGACGCCGGCGAACACGGACACTCCACCGTGGTCCTGCGCGACGCGCTGGATCATCTCCTGGATGAGGACGGTCTTGCCGACGCCCGCTCCGCCGAACAGGCCGATCTTGCCGCCCTGCACGTACGGAGTGAGCAGGTCGATGACCTTGATGCCGGTCTCGAACAGCTCGGTCTTGGACTCGAGCTGGTCGAACTGCGGGGGCTTGCGGTGGATGGGCCAGCGCTCGGTGATCTCGAACGACTCTCCGTTGATCTTCCCGTCGGCGTCGGCGTTGAGCACCTCGCCGATCACGTTGAAGACCTTGCCCTTGGTCACGTCGCCGACCGGGACCGAGATCGGCAGGCCGGTGTCGTGGACCTCCTGGCCGCGGACGAGTCCGTCGGTGGGGTTCAGGGAGATGGCCCGGACGAGGTCGTCGCCCAGGTGCTGCGCGACCTCGAAGGTCAGCTTGCTCGAGACGCCCTCGACCTCGACGTGCGTGTAGAGCGCGTTATAGACCTCGGGGATCGCGTCGTGGGGGAACTCGATGTCAACGACGGGGCCGGTGACGCGGGCGATGCGGCCGATGGCCCCGCCCGACGTCCCGGTCGCCGCCTCAGGTGCGGTCAGTGTCATTGCTACTTCCTTCTGTGGTCTCACCGCTCCCGGAGGGCGGAGTCGAAACTGTGTGGAGCGGAGCCCTCTTACTTGGAGGAGGACAGGGCGTCGGCGCCGCCGACGATCTCGGCGATCTGCTGCGTGATCTCGGTCTGGCGGGCGTTGTTGGCGAGACGGGTGTAGGTCTTGATCAGCGTGTCCGCGTTGTCGCTCGCCGACTTCATGGCCTTCTGGCGTGCCGCGTGCTCCGAGGCCGCCGACTGCAGCATCGCGTTGAAGATGCGGCTCTCGACGTACACGGGCAGGAGGCGGTCGAGGACCGTCTCGGGGTCGGGCTCGAACTCGTAGAGCGGGTACAGCTCGCTGTTCTGCTCCTCTGCGCCCTCGACGACCTCGAGCGGCAGCAGCCGGACGACGGTCGGCTGCTGGGTGACCATGCTGACGAAGCGGTTGTAGACGAGGTGGATCTCGTCCACGCCGCCCTCCTCGTCATCGAGGTTGTACGACTCGACGACCGCGTCCGCGATCTCCTTCGCCGTCTCGAACACGGGCTGGTCGGTGCCGCCCGTCCAGACGCGGACGCTGGCCCGCTTCCGGAACGAGAAGTACGCGTTCGCCTTGCGGCCGACCAGGTAGAAGACGACCTCCTTGCCCTCGCTGCGCAGCAGCGCGGCCAGCTCCTCGGCCTCCTTGAGCACGCTCGAGGAGAACGCGCCGGCGAGGCCGCGGTCGGAGGTGAAGATCACGATCGCGGCCGTGTCCAGCTTCTCGCGCTCGGTCGTGAGCGGGTGCTCCACGTTCGAGTAGGTCGCGACAGCGGACACGGCGCGCGTGATCGCGTTCGAGTACGGCGCCGCGGCAGCGACCCGGTTCTGCGCCTTCTGGATGCGCGAGGCCGAGATCAGCTCCATGGCCCGAGTGATCTTCTTGGTCGTCTGGGCCGAGCGGATCTTCGACCGGTAGACCCGGAGTTGCGCTCCCATGTGTCTCCTGTTGTCCTAAAAGTGGCGAATCGTCGGGGTGCCGCTGGTCAGCGACGGCCCTTGACGATCTTCTCCTGGCCGACCTCGTCGGCCGCGATGGCCTGGTGCTCCTCGCGCCCGACCGAGGCGAGCGGCTTGCCCTCACCGGTCTGGAACTCCAGCTTGAAGCCGTCGACGGCACGGTTGAGCTCGGCGACGGTGTCGTCGGAGAGCACGTTGGTGTCGCGGAGGGTGTTCAGCACCTGGGTGTTGCGGCCCAGGTAGTCCAGGAGCTCGCGCTCGAAGCGCAGCACGTCGGGGACCGGGACCTCGTCGAGCTTGCCGTTCGTTCCGGCCCAGATCGAGACGACCTGCTCCTCGACGGGGTACGGCGAGTACTGCGGCTGCTTGAGCAGCTCGGTGAGGCGGGCGCCGCGGGCGAGCTGACGGCGCGAGGCGGCGTCGAGGTCGGAGGCGAACATCGCGAAGGCCTCGAGCGAGCGGTACTGCGCCAGCTCGAGCTTCAGCGTGCCGGAGACCTTCTTGATCGACTTGACCTGCGCGTCGCCGCCGACCCGCGAGACCGAGATGCCCACGTCGACCGCGGGACGCTGGTTGGCGTTGAAGAGGTCGGACTGGAGGAAGATCTGGCCGTCGGTGATCGAGATCACGTTGGTCGGGATGTAGGCCGAGACGTCGTTCGCCTTGGTCTCGATGATCGGGAGACCGGTCATCGAGCCGGCGCCGAGCTCGTCGGACAGCTTCGCGCAGCGCTCCAGCAGACGGGAGTGCAGGTAGAAGACGTCACCCGGGTACGCCTCGCGTCCCGGCGGGCGGCGCAGGAGGAGCGACACGGCGCGGTAGGCCTCGGCCTGCTTCGACAGGTCGTCGAAGATGATCAGGACGTGCTTGCCGCCGTACATCCAGTGCTGGCCGATGGCCGAGCCGGTGTAGGGGGCGAGGTACTTGAAGCCGGCGGGGTCGGAGGCCGGGGACGCGACGATGGTCGTGTACTCCATCGCTCCGGCGTCCTCGAGCGCGCCCTTCACCGAGGCGATGGTCGAGCCCTTCTGGCCGATGGCGACGTAGATGCAGCGGACCTGCTTGTTCGTGTCGCCCGACTCCCAGTTGGCCTTCTGGTTGATGATCGTGTCGATCGCGATGGCCGTCTTGCCGGTCTGGCGGTCGCCGATGATGAGCTGGCGCTGGCCGCGGCCGACCGGGATCATCGCGTCGATAGCCTTGATGCCGGTCTGCAGCGGCTCGTGGACCGACTTGCGCGACATGACGCCGGGAGCCTGGAGCTCGAGGGCGCGGCGGCCCTCGGAGGCGATCTCGCCGAGTCCGTCGATCGGGTTGCCGAGCGGGTCGACGACGCGGCCGAGGTAGCCGTCGCCGACGGGGACCGAGAGGACCTCGCCGGTGCGGGTGACCTCCATGCCCTCCTCGATGCCGGAGAACTCGCCGAGGACGACGACGCCGATCTCGTTCTCGTCGAGGTTCTGGGCCAGGCCCAGGACGCCGTTGGAGAAGCGGATGAGCTCGTTGGCCATGACGCCGGGGAGGCCCTCGACGTGGGCGATGCCGTCGGCGGCGTCGATGACGTAGCCGACCTCGGTGGTGGAGGCCTTGCCCGGCTCGTACGACGAGACGAAGTCCTTCAGCGCGTCGCGGATCTCATCCGGGCTGATGGTGATATCTGCCATGGGAATTCCTATTCGTTGGGTCCGTGCGAGCCGAAGAGGTCGTCGGGGCCTGACCTGGATGGTGCGGGGGTCGAGGGCAGTGCCCTCTGAGGATACGTGCGCCCGTCAGGACGCGAGCTGGAGCTTCAGGTCGGACAGCCGTGCGGAGACGGTTCCGTCGATGACCTCGTCGCCGACGTGCAGGCGCATCCCGCCCAGGAGGGAGGGATCGACCACGACGTTGACGGAGACCGGTCGGCTGTACTGGCGCGTGAGCGCCGAGCGGAGCCGGTCGAGCTGCTCGGGGGCGATCGGTGCGGCGACCGAGACCGTGGCGAGGATGAACCCGCCCTGGTCGGCGACCACGCCTGCTGCGAAGCGGACGAGCTCCGGGATGCGGCGACCGCGCGGGTGCGCGATCAGCTGCCGGAGGATCGCCAGCGTCTCGGCCGCCGCCTTGCCCTCGAGGAGGCGCTGCACGAGCGCGACCTTCGAGTCGGCGGCGGCGAGCTTGCTGCCGAGCGCGAGCTCGAGCTGGGCGTCGGAGGCGACGACCTCGCCGAAGGAGTGGAGCTCCTTCTCGAGGTTGACGCCCTCCGGAGCGGAGGACGCGATCGCGCGGACCCCGACCTCCTCGACCCCGGCGACCATGTCGCTCGGGCTCGACCAGCGGTGGCCGACGATCACGGTGAGCAGGCGCTTGGCCGGCTCGCCGAAGGGACCGAACACCCGGGCGACGAGAGCCTGCTTGCTGCTCGAGTCGGCGCTCGGGTCGGCGAGGGCCGCGCGCAGCTGCGCCTGGCCGTCGATGACCCGTGCGGCCTCGAAGAGCTGCTGGGCCGTGTCGAGGGACGCCTGACCGGCGAGGGCGGAGAGCTCCGCCTTCGCCGATGCGAGTGCCTGCCTGGACGCGCTGCCCATCAGTTGTTCGCCTTCTCCGAGGCCTCGAGGTCGGCGAGGAAGCGGTCCACGATCGCGGACGCCTTCGCGTCGTCGTTGAGGCTCTCGCCGATCACGCCGGAGGCGAGGTCGATGGCGAGGGTTCCGACTTCGGAGCGGAGCGAGACCACGGCGGCCTGACGGTCCGCCTCGATCTGGGCGTGCGCGTTGTGGAGGATGCGCTCGGCCTCGACCTGCGCCTGCTCCTTCTTCGCCGCCACGATCGCGTTGCCGTCGGCGTTCGCCTTCTCACGGATCACTCCGGCCTCGGCGCGGGCCTCGGCCAGCTGGGCGGTGTACTTCTCGAGGGCGGCCTCGGCCTGTCGCTGGGCCTCGTCGGCCTTCGCGATGTTCCCCTCGATCGCGGCGGAGCGCGCGTCGAGCATCTTCTGCAGGCGCGGCAGGACCAGCCTCCAGAAGAAGAACAGCAGGATGAGGAAGATCACCCCCGACCAGAAGAAGTCGTAGAACTCCGGGATCAGAATGACCGCGGGGACGTCACCTTCTTCCGCAGCGATGTTCACAGCGGTGCTGAACACGACTACGCCGCGAAGATGAAGTAGGTGGCGAGGCCGATGAGCGCGAGCACCTCGGTGAACGCGATGCCGAGGAACATCGTGGTCTGGAGGCGGCCGGCCATCTCGGGCTGGCGCGCCATGGCCTCGACGGTCTTGCCCGCGACGATGCCGACACCGATGCCGGGGCCGATCGCTGCGAGGCCGTAACCGACCGTCGCGATGTTGCCGGTGAGTTCGGCGAGAACGGTGACTGAGTCCACGAGTGGGTCCTTTCAGTGGGGTGATCGTGAGAACGGGCGGGAGCCCGTGAGTAGTGGGGTCAGTGCTCCTCGGCGACGGCCAACTGGATGTAGACCGCAGCGAGGAGGGTGAAGATGTAGGCCTGCAGCACGGCGACGAGGAGCTCGAAGAGCGTGAACGCACCGCCGAAGGCGAAGGTCACGACGCCGAAGAGCTTGAAGCCCGGGTCGATCTGGGAGCTGAAGAGGAAGAACTGCGTGGCCGAGAAGCACAGCACCAGCAGGAGGTGGCCGACGATCATGTTCATCACGAGCCGCAGCGCGAGCGAGAGCGGACGGATGATGAACGTCTGCAGCAGCTCGATCGGCGTGAGGATGAAGTAGATCAGGAACGGCGCTCCGGGCGGGAACAGGGCGTTCTTGAAGAAGCCCATCCCCCGGTCCTTGATGCCGGCGTAGATGAACGTCACGTAGGCGACCAGGCCGAGGAAGAGCGGCATGCCCACCACGGAGGTCCCCGCGATGTTCAGGAACGGGACGATGCCGGTCAGGTTCATCGAGATGATCGCGAAGAAGATCGTCACGAGGATCGGGAGGAACCGGCGCGCGTCCCTCTCGCCGAGGATGTCCTTGGCGATGGTGACGCGGACGAAGTCGAACGCGAGCTCGACGACGTTCTGGAAGCGGCCGGGGACGAGGCGCAGCTTGCGCGTCCCGAGCCAGAAGAACAGCATCAGTGCGATGACCGCGATGAAGCGGACCAGCATGACGCGGTTGATCTCGAAAGGGGTTCCCTCGAAGAGGAAACCGGGCGGGAAGAACTCGGAGATCGACGGGGTGTGGAAGTCACTCTCACCGGTCGAGGACGAGACCAACAGGGTCACAGCGTTAGCAAACAGCGCTAGCTCCTGGAATTCGGGGCGTGGCACGTTGCAGCCGACCGAATCGAATCATTCGGACGCAACGCTCTCGCGACGACGAAAGGTGGGGTTTTCCGCTCGGACGGCGATCGTGCTCGACGACCGCCATCAACGATGAGACGATCTGAGGACACGTTCGCCTGCGGGATTCGTCCCTACTGTAGCAACAGAACGGCCTGAGAGCCGAATCGTGGTCCTCTCAGGAACCGTTCGGCTCGTCCTCATCGGGCGATGTCGCTGACGTTCGGCATGCGCGAGCGCGAGACGACCAGGACGTCGATCACCAGGGACCCCAGGACGGCGACGATGATCGTGACGAACATCGCGGTGCTGTTCAGCCACGGCTGATCGCGCAGGACCAGGGCGGCGATCACGAACAGCACGAACTTGGCGAGCCACGTGCCGAGGACGACGGCGAAGAACCCGCCGATGTCGAGGCGGTTGGCGACGAGGATGCTCGCGGCGGTGAGGAGCACCATCACGCCGCCGACGATCGCGCCGAGGAGGGCTCCGATCGCGCCCTCTCCCCCGGCGGCGATCCCGCCGACGACGGTGCCGAGAACGGCCAGGGCGAGCACGAAGAGGCCGCCCACGACCAGCGCGCGGCGCAGGACGGGGACGGACGCGGGCTGCGGACGGGGGGTGGCCGGGGAGGCTCCGGTCATGATGCTTCCTTCCGCGCCGTGGTCGGCGCTGTCGTGTCCCGGTCGATCGGGAGTCCGGCCGGCGGACGGAGCAGCTCCGTCGAGGACGCGCGGTCGAGGGGGTCGAGGACGGGTGAGGCCTCCGCGGACTGCGCCGCCGCCTCGAGCCGCTTGCGGCGGCTGAGCGGGGCGAGCGTGACGACGGTGCAGACCAGCAGACCGACTCCGAGGAAGACGAGCGGGACCCACAGCACGTCGACCACGAACATCAGCAGGCAGCTGACGGCGACGACGGCGGTCCACGCGTAGAAGATCAGCACGGCGTGCAGGTGGGAGTGCCCCATGTCGAGCAGGCGGTGGTGCAGGTGCTTCCGGTCGGCGCTGAACGGCGACTTTCCCGCGCGCAGGCGCCTGATCACGGCGAGGCCGAAGTCCATCAGCGGCACCACGAGGATCGCGAACGGCAGGATGATCGGGATGAACGCGGGCAGGAGCTCCTTCGCCGCGAGCTGGGCCGGGTCGATCTGGCCGGTGACCGCGATCGCGGAGGTGGCCATCAGCATCCCGATCAGCAGTGCGCCGCTGTCGCCCATGAACATCCGCGCCGGACGCCAGTTGATGGGGAGGAATCCGGCGCAGGCGCCGACGAGCAGGACCGCGATGAGCGAGGCCAGGTTGAAGTAGTCGGTGGGCGAGGTCTGCTGCACCAGCAGGTAGCTGTAGAGGAAGAAGACCCCGTTGGCGATCAGGGCGACGCCCGCCACGAGGCCGTCGAGGCCGTCGATGAAGTTGAGAGCGTTGGTGACCAGGACGATCGCGAGCACGGTGATGATCAGCGACATCCACGGCGAGCCGACGGTCAGGCCGCCGATCGGCAGGGAGACGATCTGCACGCCCTTCCAGGCGATCAGGCCCGCGGCGATCAGCTGACCGGCCAGCTTCGTGGTCCAGTCCAGGTCCCAGATGTCGTCGGCGACGCCGATGAGGACGATGAGCAGGCTCGCGCCGAGGATCGCGAGGATCGGCTCGGGATTGGCGAACACCAGCCGGAAGTAGGGCAGCTGGGAGGCGATGCCGAAGCCGACGAGGATCCCGAGGAACATCGCGATGCCGCCCAGGCGGGGGGTCGGCCGCGTGTGCATGTCCCTGACGCGGATCTTCGGGTAGAGCCGGTACTTCAGGCTCAGCTTCCAGATGACCCACGACAGCGCTCCGGTCACGAGCGCGACCGCGAGCGAGACGAGGGCGAAGGTGATCACCGGTTACTCACCCGGAGCGGAGTCGGTGCGGGCGGCGCCGGTGCCGGTGTTGGGCGTCGGCGCGTTCGTGCTCGACGAGCCCGTGTCCGGCGCATCGGCGGAATCGACGGGAGCGGAGTCGTCCTGCAGGCGGGCGCCGGAGGCCCAGTCGGGGCGCGCTGTCGGGGTCCGCTCGAAGGCGTACGGGTCGCTGCCGGTCGCGGTCTCGGCGGGCTCCTGCTGGTCCCCGGCCTGCGCCGCGCCGGCCGTGGAGGCGTCGGGCTCCGACGTCTCGGCGCGGGGCGCGTCCGGATCCGGCAGCAGGTCGCCGACGACCTCGCGGATCCGCTCGGCCGACACGACGCCCTGGCGCAGGATGCGCAGGGTGCCGCCCTCGAAGCTCAGCGCTGTCGCATCGACGATCGTCGAGGACTCGCTGGCGCCCGCGGGGCGGTCGCTGTAGCGCGATCCGGCGGCGCCGGCGTCGAGATAGACGTCGACGGAGTCGCCGAGCTGGTCGAACGCCTCCTGTGCGGTCGTGGCCGAGGGCTGCCCCGTGCGATTGGCGGAGGAGACCGCCAGCGGGCCGGTCTCGGCGAGGAGCTCGATCGTCACCGGGTTGTCCGGCATGCGCAGCGCCACGGTCCCGCGCGTCTCGCCCAGGTCCCAGACCAGTGAGGGCTGGGCGTGCAGGACGATGGTGAGCCCGCCGGGCCAGAATTCGCGCGCGAGGTCGCGCACCGCCTCCGGCACGTTCTCGGCGAGGGCGTCGAGGGCGGCCACGTCCCCGATCAGGACGGGCGGCGGCGACTGCCTCGTCCGTCCCTTCGCGTCGAGCAGGCGCTGGACCGCGGCGGCGTCGAACGCGTTGGCCGCGACGCCGTAGACGGTGTCGGTGGGGATCACCACGAGCTCGCCGCGGCCGATGGCCGTCCGCGCGAGACGGGTGCCGGTCAGGAGGTCCGTGTCGACGGAGCAGTCGTAGATGCGTGCCATAACGGGTCGATGATACCGGCGCGGTCCGTGTCCGGACCGGCTGCGGCGCGGCGGTGGCGTCAGCGCCGCCCGAGGCGGGGGCTCGGCGGCCGTCGCAGCGGCGCCCGACCCGCGCCGGCCGAGGCCGCCGGAGCGCTTCCGTGAGGCACTCGGCCCGGCGTGGCGGGCGCCTCCGCCGACAGGACGCCCACGAGCGCCACGGAGACGGCGAGCGTCGCGAGCGAGTGCTGATCGCCGAACCAGGTGGTGTTGTCGGCCATCCCGTGCAGGAACGTCCAGAGGACGGCGACGGCGAGCGCCCCGACGGCGACGGCCTCGTTCCGGGCGACCCGGAGGAGCAGGCGCACGACGGCGACGGTGGCGAGGAGGAGGAACGCGAGGACGGGGAGCGCGATCAGGAGCCCGCCGTTGGTCCACGCGGTGACGAGGAGGTTGTGAGGCGGGCGCGGCTCGCTGTGCTGGGTGAACTGCGACCCGCGCGCCAGCCACAGCTCCTGCCATCCGCCGTACCCCAGCCCCAGCAGCCAGTTGTCGGGGAACGCACTCGCAGCCAGGCGCAGGAAGTCGCCGCGGGCCCCGAGCGTGAGCAGGCCCGCCTCCGCCAGCTGAGGGAAGGACACGGCGACGGCGTACACGGCCGTGATCCCGGAGGGGATGGTGATCATCCAGGCGACCGGACCGAGGCTGCGTCCCTTGAGTCCGCGGATCGCGGCGACCAGCAGGGGCAGGACGATCGCGAGGACGATCGCGGTCTTGGACAGCGTGAAGAGGGCGCCGACCAGCCCGGCGACGGCGACGAGCAGGAGGAGCCTCCCCCGCTGCCGTCTCCAGACGGCGAAGGCCAGCGCGCCGGTCGTGGCCATGTACATCGAGGCGATGTTGCCGTTGAGGAAGAACCCTCCCGACTTCTCCTGCAGGACGTTGTTGAAGGACGTCGTGAAGATGTCCCGCACGTAGATGTCGGAGAACAGCACCGCGTCCGGCCACCGGAGGTAGGCGGTCTCCTGGACGGGATCGAGCTGGAAGAGGATCGTGAGCGTCACCTGGAGGAGGAACACGGGCGCCGCCCAGTTGAGGGCGCGGCCGACGACACGCCAGGCGCCGTCGCCGAGCCCGCGGACGGCCAGGTACGGAGTGAGGAAGGAGACGACGGAGACCACGTCGCGCAGCGCGGCCGCGCGTGCTCCGGAGTAGGTGAGCGCGAAGAGGGTGCCGGCGATCACGAGGAGGACCACGACCACGAACCGGTCGATCCGCCCGCCGGGCAGCCGCGCCACGGAGTACGGGAGGAAGAGCAGGCTCCAGGCGACCGGAGCGGTGACGGGCCCCAGGGTGTAGAGCTGCACGACGCTCAGCGCCAGGAGCACCGCGAGGAAGACGAGCACGATCCGCTCGTGCCGCCGCTGAGCGATATCCGCCGGCGCGCGCGACGGCCGCCCGCGGGTCTCCGGAGCGTCGGTGACGCGGGTCGCGGCGATGACGGAGGGACGAGAGGCGGTCGGGCGGCGGAGGAGGGCGTCGTCGGTGTGGCGGCCCATGTCAGAGCCGTTCCGCGGAGGTGCCGGTGGCGGCCTCCGTCTGGCGGAGCGGAGGAGCGGCGCGCCGATTCCGGGACGACGGGCCGACCTCTCGCGGCGGGAGGGTCGTCCGCGGGCGCCGGTCCGGAGCGGGAGGCGGATCGAGCAGCACGGGAGAGGCGGTGGCGTCGGCGGACGCGGGCGGGAGAGGGGATGCAGGTGGCATGTCGCGCCGACACTAATCGCGCGGCACGAGCCTCGACGGGCTTGGCGCGGAACGTCGATCCGCGTGCGCGCGGCGGCCCCGCGCCTCAGCCACGGGGGTCTGCCAGCAGCTCGTCCGCGCGGCGGGCGATGCCCGGCCAGCCGAAGTCCTCCGCTCGGCGCCGCGACGCCGCAGCGACCTCCGCGCGCCGCCGGGGATCGCGCAGCGAGGCGATGAGGGCGGGGAGCTCCGCGAGGACGGCGTCCGCGACCTCCTCCTCCGTGCCCGGCGGGACGAGGACGGATCCGTCGACCACTCCGTCGGAGGTGCGCAGGATCTCGGGGAGGCCTCCGCGCTCGACCGTCACGACGGGGATCCCCCGCGAGAGCGCCTCCACCACCACCATCCCGAACGGCTCGTCCCAGCGGCAGGGGTAGAGGAGGAGCGCCGAGGAGCCGAACAGCTCCAGCAGGTCCTCGTGCCGGAGGAACGGGAGCCGGCGCACGGCGCCGGGCAGGGTGGCGACCGCCTCGTCGAGCGCTCGGACGTACGGGGTGGGCGTCGCATCGTCCCCGAGGCCCGATGCGCCGGCGATGACCAGTCGCAGATCGGCGCCGTGCTCGGTCCGCATCCGCCTCACGATCTCGACGGCCTCGCGGGCTCCCTTCTCGGCCACCAGTCGCCCGGCGAAGACCGCCTCCGCAGTCCCGCCGAGCGGCGCCGGCGGGACCTCGGGCGGAGGGACGACCCCGTTGTACAGGACGGCTGTGGCGATCAGGCCGTACCGGTCGACCGCTCGGGCGCGCAGGAACTCGCTGCAGAAGATCCACTCGTCGACCGCGTCGAGGTAGCGCCGGGCCGCGGCGGGATCGGGCGGCAGGTGATCGAGCAGGTCGTTGTGCAGGTGCGCGACGATCCGCCCCCGGTAGCCCAGGCGGCGCAGGCGCACGGCGTAGCGGGGGCGGTTGTGGATCCAGACCGTCGGGACACGGCGCAGCGACGGAGCGAGCACCAGCAGCCAGAAGCGCCCGCCGAAGGACAGCCGGCGCAGCTCGGCGCCGGGGTCGCTGTCGCGTCGATGCGCCAGGAGGAGTGCCGCGCGCCGCTGGACAGCGTAGATCCGCCGGTACAGACGATGGGGCCTGACGTCCACGCCCGGTGACGCCGACGACCACGGCGCGTGCACGGCGATCCGGAGCGAGGACCGGGACACCGTCTCGCGGACCCAGGTCGCCACGGCTCCCCCGCTGCCGTCGAAGCGCTCCTCAGCGGCCAGCACCACGGCGACCTCGACCGGGGCGGCGGCGCCGGGCCGGAACCGGGCGGGCAGTCGTGACAGGACGAGCGATCGCGCCTCGGCGATGTCGCGCCCCGGCGCCAGGAGGGCGGTCGCTCCCAGCACGAGGCCCGCGAGCGCCAGCTCCACCGGGAGCAGCCGCAGGGGCGCGCCCTCGGGGAGGATGCGGAGCAGGAGCAGCACGATCGCCATCGGTGCGGCGAGCAGCGGCCCCGCCGCGCACGCGCGCAGGAACGCACCGAGGCGCACTCCGAGCACCACCCGCAGCACGGCGCAGGTGACGGCGAAGCCGAGAGCGCTCGAGAGCAGCAGCCCGCCGATCAAGCCGTCGAGTCCGAACAGCACTCCCCCGCCGACGATCATCGGGACCGTGATCGCGGTCTTCACGATGTTCACGACCAGCCCGAACCGCACCCGGTCCATCGCCATCAGGATGAAGCCGACCGGATTGCCGATCGCCCGCACCGCGCCCACCACCGTCAGTGCGCTCGTCATGCCCGCGATCCAGCCCCAGCCGGGTCCGTAGAACAGTCGCACGATCTCCTCGGAGCGCAGCGCCACCAGCATCAGCGGCGGGATGCTCGCCATGCTGAGCACCGCGGTGACGCGGAGGTGGTTCCGCGCGACGCGCTCACGGTCGTGCTGGATCGAGGAGAACACCGGGAACATCACCCGCGTCACGATCGGGTTGACCCTCGCGGGGAGGTTCACGGCGAGGTTGTATCCCAGGGTGTACCCGCCCAGCTGGGCCGGTCCGAGCAGGCGGCCGATCGCGAGCGAGCCGGCGTTCGAGCCCAGGTAGTTGACGATGCCGTCGAGGGTCTGGAAGACGCCGAAGGAGAGGAAGCGGGCGGTCTCGCGGATCCGGAACCGGAACCGCAGCCGGAACCAGCGGCGGGCCTGCACGAGGGCGAGCACGGAGCGCAGAGCCGCGGTCGCGACGAGCCCCCACGCGTAGGAGAGCGCCCCCGCGCCCGAGACCGCGAGGCAGACCGTCACGGCGAAGCCGCCGACGAGAGCGATCGTCTCGGACACGGCGACCGCTCGGAACCGGATCCCCTTCTCGAGCACCGCTCTCGGCACCTGCCCGGCTGCGCTGCCCACGAACACGAGCGAGGCGACGGTGAGGACCGGCGCCGCGGCGGCGGAACCGAGCAGGGAGGCGATCGGTGCGGCACCCAGGAGGACGGCGACGGTGACCAGGAGCCCGACGGAGAGGTTGAGCCAGAAGACCGACGAGAGCTCGAAGCTGGTCGCCCGCCGGCGCTGGATGATCGCCTGGGCGACCCCCATGCCGAGGAAGATGTCGACGAACGCGTTGAGCAGGGCGACGATCGCGATGATCCCCATCTCGGAGGGGTCCAGCAGTCTCGCCAGGAGCGCGAACTGCCCGAGCTGCACGACGAGCGCGACGGCGAACGAGACCGCCGTCCAGGCGGTCGCGTCGACGGTGCTCCGGCGCAGGCTCACCTCTCCCGCCCGGCGGAGGCCGGACGGAGGCCCGGTCGCGGATCGTCGGCGCGGTGCTCGGCGCGGCTCATCCGCGATCTCCGTCCGTCGTCGTCGGCATCGATCGGCCGGCCGCCCGGTCGTAGAGGTCCTCGAGGTCGCGGATCCGCTCGGCGAGGTCGAACGAGGCGAGCACGCGCTCCCGTCCCTCCGCGCCCATCCGCTCCGCGCGGTCCGGGTCCCGGAGCAGGGCGGCGAGCGCCCCGGTCAGGCCGGGCACGTCCCCCTCCGGGACGAGCAGCCCGGTGACGCCGTCCTGGACCGCCTCCGGGACGCCGCCGTGGCGGTACGAGACGACAGGGACGCCTGCGAGCGCGGCCTCGAGGAAGACCATGCCGAAGCCCTCGGAGTCGCCTGTCGCCGCGGTCCGAGACGGTGCGCAGAAGACCGCGGCGCCGGCGAGGATGCGGGCGACCTCGGCGGGGGGCAGGGAGCCGGTGAAGGTCACCTGCAGGCCCAGCCGCGCCGCCTGCTCGACGAGCGCCTCCCGCAGGTGGCCGTCGCCGACGACGGTCAGGGGGACGTCGCGGATCGGTCCGGGGAGGGCGGCGACCGCCTCGAGCAGATCCGGAACGCCCTTCTTGTCGGTGAGGCGTCCGACGAAGACGATTCCCGCGCGCTCCGCAGCCGGTGCGGCCTCGGGGCGGGAGGTCGGGACGCCGATGTAGCCCACTCCGGTGCGCCGCGGGTCCGCCCCCAGGCGCAGGAGCCCGTCGGTGATGAAGCGGGACACGCCGATCACCGCGTGCGCGGTACGGAAGACGGTGCGGGCCTCGAGGGCGCGGTGAGCTCGGGCGAGGGGTCGGAGCAGGCGCGGAGCTCCGGTCGCGAGCGGCCAGCTGGTCACGTCGTAGCCGTGCCCCGTCACGACGAGCGGAAGGCGCCTCCTCCGTGCGTACCGGGCGATGGAGACGGCGTCGATGAGGAAGTGCGCGTGGATGAGGGCGGGCCGGTGCTCATCGACGATCGCGTCGAGCCGTCGTGACACTCCGAGCCACCGCAGGAGGAGGGACCGCCGCCCGCGAGGGGTGATCGGATCGTGCAGGACGATGTCCGTGCGGTCGTGGAGGACGCCCGAGCCGGTGCGCTCGAGGCCCACTCCGAGGGCGCGCCAGCGCTCGAGTCCGTGCATCTGATTGCGGACGAACGTCTCGGAGTCCTGCAGCCACGCGCGCTTCCAGACCAGGACCAGCGGCCTCTCGCCGGCGACGCCGCCCGCGTGCTCAGCGGACGGCACGGCGCACCCGGTAGCGGAGGGCCACGACCACGCTCGGCAGCACCCGCACGGCGTCGCCCAGATAGCGCCGCCAGAGCCTGCCGGGCTCCCGGCTGAGCCGGTGCGCCCACTCGAGGCCGAGGCGCTGCACCACGAGCGGCGCCCGCGGGATCTCGCCGGCGAGGAAGTCCACGGCGGCGCCGACGCCGAGGCACACCGCTCCCGTGCCGCCGACGGCGAGCAGGCGCTCGCGAACCTCCTCCTGCTTGGGGGAGCCGAGGCAGAGCGCGACGATGCGGACGTCGGCCGTGCGCAGAGTCGAGGAGAGGCGGGCGAGGTAGGCGTCGTCCGCGAGCTCGGCCGGCTCCGGCGAGACGACGACCGGAACCTGGAGCCCGGCGAAGCGCTGCTGCAGCTCGGCGGCTGCGCGATCGCCGACTCCGGGGCGTCCGCCGATGAGAGCGATCGGCGCGCCCTCGAGCGCCGCGCGACGGCAGACCTCGGTGAAGAGGTCGATGCCCGTCACGCGGCTCGCCGTGCGGTGACCGTACGAGCGGGCCAGCCAGACCAGAGGCGCCCCGTCGAGCACCACGAGGGACGCCCGGCCGTAGTACCGCCGGAACTCGCCGGAGTGCTTCCAGCGCACGAAGTGGTCGGTGTTCGGCGTGACGACCAGCTCGTCGCGGCCGCTCCGGGACAGCTCGAGCACGGCCTCCGCCGCCTCGTCGAGCGTGGTGATGCTGGCCGGCATCCGCTCGATGCGGCCGGTGATGTAGGAGGTCATGCCGGTGCTCCTCGGGGGTCGGTGCGGGAGGGAGGGAACGGAGCTGGTGTGCGGAAGGGGCCGGTCGCGGCCGCCTGCACGGGGACGGTCACGTCGTCCACCGGGTGCTCCTCCGATCGGAGAGCCGGCGGCGGGTGTCGTGCACGGCGTAGAGGATCCGGCTGAGCGCCGTGAAGGCGGCGGGGACGTGCTTGAGCACCAGCCCCAGGACGAGCAGCCGCGGCGACCGCGCGGAGCGGAGCACGCGGACGTCGCGCAGCGCCTCGGACCCGAGCCGGACGCCGGTCTCGACGAGCGCCGCGTCGGAGTTCTGGCGGATCGGGGTGAGCGCGACGGGGACGGCGTAGAACCAGGTCGTGAACCAGTCCGACAGCGGGCGCGGCACCTCCTCGAACGTTCGGGCGAGCGCCGCGCGCATCTCCTCGGCGCAGACCAGGAGGTTCCGGAGGTCCGGGTCGCGCCGACGGGTGATCGAGGACGCCGTGTGGACGTAGGAGTAGAGGATCTCCGGCACGAAGAGCACCCGTTCCGACGCCTGGACCGCCCGCAGCACGCCGACGAAGTCGGACTGGGAGCTCAAGCGCGGGAAGAGCTCCTCCTGCAGGACGGCGCGGCGGAAGAGCTTGTTCCAGAGGAAGCCGTGCAGGCGCCCGGACGCCATCCGCTCGAGAGCGAGTTCGGACGAGACCAGTTCGCGCCGGTCGAGCCCGTCGATCACGCGTCCGGAGGTCGACTGCCGGGTGCGGTAGAGCGCCCGGCAGACGACGACGTCGGCCGCCGTCCGCTCGGCCTCGGCGGTGAGGGTCCGGAGGATCTCCGTGTCCCATTCGTCGTCGACGTCCACGAACCAGACGAACTCGGAGTCGATGCCGTCGAGGGCGCGGTTCCGGGCGGCAGCGACGCCGCCGTTCTGCTCGAGGAGCAGGACCCGGGCGTCCTCGCGTCCCTCGGCCCACTTCTCGAGCACCTCCGCCGTGCCGTCCGAGGACGCGTCGTCGACGAGGACGACCCGCATCCCCGGTCCGAGAGTGAGTGCGAGCCGCGCGAGGAAGCCGTCGAGCCGGGCGATCGCGTTGTAGCAGGGAGCCACGACGGTCACCGAGTGCACGCCCCCGCTCACCGTCGGCCCCCGAGCTCGCGGTAGGCGGCGACGACGGGTCCGAAGACGGCGTCGGGTGAGGCGGCCTCGTCCACCCACGCCTTCGCGCGGTCGGCCTGCATCAGGAGCCCCTCGGGTCGCTCCAGAGCGGCGGCGAGGAGCTCGGCGATCCGCTCCCCGTCGGCGTCGGCGGGGAGCAGGAGGCCCCGACCGTCGGCGAGCAGCTCGCCCACACCGCCGACGTCGGTCGCCACGACCGGGCGACGGCGGGCCATCGCCTCCAGCATCACGAGCGGAGTCCCCTCCCACCGCGAGGTCGACAGGAGGAGGTGCGCCGCGTCCAGCGCTCCGGTCACGTCCGCCGACGGACCGGCGAAGTCGACCACTCCGGCTCCCCGGGCGCGCTCGCGCAACACCGGCAGCATCGGACCGTCGCCGAGCCAGGTGCCGGTGACGGGCCGGACCCGGGCGAGGGCCTCGACGGCCGCGAGGAAGCGGACCGGGTCCTTCTGCTCCGCGAGCCGCCCGATGCCGAGGACGCGGACGACCGGCTCGGCGAGTTCCGGCGCGCTCGCGGGCTCCGCGGTGACGTTCGCCGGGGCGTTGCCGGTGACCACGACGCGATCCTGCGGGCGGCCGTAGCCCTCGACGACCATCCGCCCCACGGAGGCGGAGACGGCGAACACCCGCCGGGAGCGGAAGGAGAGCGCTCGCCTGTCGATCCCGGGCAGCTCGGTGTGCGCGTGCTCGACCACGGGGACACCGAGCGCGGCGCCGACGAGGAGGGCCAGCAGAGCCTCGCGGCGCTGGTGGGCGTGCAGGACGTGCGGGCGGAACCGGCGGACGGCGAGAGCGAGGCCGCGGAGATCGGCCGCGAAGCCCTGTCCGGGTCTCGGCACCACGAAGACGGGCGACTCCTGCGCGGCGCGGTCGCTGAGCGGCCCGGGACGCCCCCAATAGGCGGTCTCGCAGCCGTGCTCGCGGCTCCACGCACCCAGGGAGAGTGCCACACGCTGCGCTCCGCCGTCCTCGAAGGAGTCGAGGACGTGCAGGATCCGCAGGGATCGGGAACGGGCGGCCCTCATGAGAGCGCCCCGTCGGGAACCGCGCCCGGGAAGCGGACGTCGAGTTCGGCCAGGACGGCGTCGACGTCGCGGCCCATCGTCCCGCGGTCGACGTCGTAGTGATCGGCGAGGAGGTCGACGACCTCGTCCCGGGGCCGGCGCTGCCGGATCACGGCCTCGAAGACCGAGGCGGCGCTCAGCGAGAGCACGATCGGGGGAACCGACGGGCGGGACAGGTCGAGCACGTAGACCTGACGGTCCGTGCGCTCGACGGCGAAGCGCTGGGCCGGCGGCGCGCTGCCTCCCTGCGCCTCGGCGGAGGCCTCCACCGGATGCACGGCGCTCGCCGCGGGATCGGACGAGGCCGGGAGGTCGCTCACCGGCGCCGTGGTCGCCGCGATCGCTTCGAACGAGGACGCCGGGCCCTGCTCCTCGCTGCGGCCGCTCAGCGCCACCCTGGCGAAACCGGTGAGGGCGGAGGGGAGGCCTCGGAGCGCCCGCAGGGTCCGCTCCCCCCGGAGCCGGAGCCGACGTCGAACCGTCGTCGCCTCGGGATGGCTCGCCTCGAGATCCGCGCGGGTGGGGAAGGCGGCTCTCAGCAGCAGGCCTCCCTTCAGGCGCCATGGAGCGGACGCCACGGCGTGCAGCCAGTTGAAGGTGTGCCGGTCGGAGCTGCGGCGCACGTCCCAGAGAGCCTGGGCGTGCCGGTAGCGCTCCTCAGGCGCGGCGGGGACTCCCCAGGAGGTGAGGAGCTCCGTCATCGGCGTCTGCGCGCCGAGCTCGACGGCCGCGTCGCGGATCGCCTCGCGCTCCTCGCTCGGAAGGCCGGCGCCGTGCGCCTTCAGAACCGCCAGCGCCGTGGTCGCCGAGGCGGAGCGCGCGCTGCGCAGCTGGTGCAGGGCGTGCAGCACGAGGTGGTGCGCGCGCCCGGGGATCCGCAGGGTCTCGTCGCTCAGCGGCAGATCCTCGGCGGCCGCCCAGAGGCGGTCGAAGACGATCCGCTCCTCCTCGAAGGCACCCGGGAAGGAGCGGTGGACGTCGACGTCGCACGGCCACGAGGGGTGGACGAGCGTGATCGAGTGGTCGACGAAGAGGGTCCAGCTGAGAGCCTCGGCGCGGCGGCGCCAGCCCATCGAGGCGAGCAGCGCGAGAGCCTCGTCGAAGCGCTCGGGGTCGACCCAGATGTCGACGTCGGCCGACGTCATCGGGGCGCGGACCCCCTGGCGGTGCAGACCCTCGCCCTTCACCACGAGGCTGCGGACGCCGTGCGTCCGCAGGGTGTACTGCACCAGCACGGCGGCCAGGCGCAGGGCGACGGCGTTCGGCAGCATCGCGTCGGCGGAGGCGCCGACAGCCGGGACCGGTTCAAGGGACACGGACGCGTCCCTCCGCGAGGGCGAGGATCTCCTCGGCCGCGACGGACCACGGGCGCTCCCGCGCGAGCTCGGCGGCCCCCCGGGAGAGAGCCGTCCACTCGCGTCGGAGCCGGTGGAGGGCGTCCTCGTACTCCTCGCGCGTCGCGTCGTCTGAGAGGACCACGCCCGCCCCCGCCGCGCAGAGATCGGCCAGGACGCTCGACTCGATCGCGAGGACCGGCAGCCCGCTCGCCAGCGCGTCGAGTCCGGCGGCCGCGCCGGTCGTCGACGGCGTCAGATGGGCGTACGCGTGGGAGTGGCGGAGCACCTCGACGACGCCGTCGCGGTCCTGCTCGCCGACGGAGCGCAGCCCCGATGCGAGGTCGTCGGCGATCCCGCCGCCGTCGTCGATCACGGTGACGTACTCGGTGCCGTCCAGCCGGGCGAGGAGATCGAGCCGCTCGGTGCCCCGGTCGAGGCCGGAGGCTCCCACGGCGGCGAAGCGGAGGGGCCCGTCGGGGGCGGACGGCGTCGGGAACGACGCGTCCGGCAGGCCCAGGGGCACGACCGTTCCCGCGAGGGCTGACGCGAGCCGCTCCGTCGGGGTGACGACGACAGCACCGCGGCGCTCCTCCTCGAACCGGAGGCGCGGGAGTGCCGGGAGGTCGTCGGCCAGGAGGACGGTCGTCGGAGCGAGCCCGGCGAGCTCCACGGCCGTCCCCGGGAGAGCCACCACGAGGTCGGGCCGCTCCGGAGCGAGCAGTCGGCGGGCCCGGCGCGTGACGACGGCGAGCCCGACGGACCCGGCGCCCCTCCGGCGGGCGGGCTCGAGGAAGCGGGCGAGCACGCTGGGGCGGAGCTCCGCCCCGCTGAACCCCTCCGGGTCACCGGTCACCACGACCACGCGGTGCCCCTGGCGGCGCCAGGCGCGCTCGAGCGGAGCCGCGTGCCAGGCGTCGAGGGCGACGATCCCGATGGTCAGCACGGGCGGACTCCCCCCGTCAGGGGGGATCGGCGGCAGGGACCGGGAGACGGGAGGAGCGCGGAGTCCCGCTGGTCGATGACCTCGTGCACAGGGCGGTACCTCTCTCCGTCGCGGCAGGCGGAGCCGCGGACGTCGGAGAAGTTATCCCCGTGCCCGGCGGCCTCCGAGTGGGAGGCGCGATACGGAGGCGGGAGCGGCGTGCGCGCCGCTCACGGAGTCGGATCGCGTCGGCAGCGGTCGCTCGACCGTCAGTCCCCGCCACGGGTTCCGCGCCCGCCGCACCGGCATGCGGAGGCACCGCGGCGCCGCCGATAGAGTCGGCTCCGTGACCCTCTCCCCGCAGATCTTCACGCTCCCCTCGGCGGTGCAGCGGACCCCCGCCGCAGCTCCTCACCCGGGGCTGCTCCGATGAGGGGCATCGTCCTCGCGGGTGGTTCGGGGTCGCGGTTGTGGCCGATCACCAAGGGCATCTCGAAGCAGCTGATGCCGATCTACGACAAGCCGATGATCTACTACCCGCTGTCGACGCTGATGATGGCCGGGATCGACGAGGTCCTCGTGATCACGACCCCCGAGTACAACGACCAGTTCCGCGCCCTGCTGGGCGACGGGTCGAGCCTGGGCATGCGGATCGAGTACGCCGTGCAGCCCTCCCCCGACGGGCTCGCGCAGGCGTTCCTGATCGGCGAGGAGTTCATCGGCGACGAGTCGGTCGCCCTGGTCCTGGGCGACAACATCTTCCACGGCACCGCCCTGGGCACCGCCCTCGCGGCGAACACCACGATCGAGGGCGCCGTCATCTTCGCCTACCAGGTCGCCGACCCGCGCGCCTACGGGGTCGTCGAGTTCGACGAGCACTTCCGAGCCGTCTCCATCGAGGAGAAGCCCGAGCAGCCGCGCAGCAACTACGCCGTGCCCGGCCTCTACTTCTACGACAACGACGTCGTGGCGATCGCGAAGACGATCACGCCCTCGGCCCGCGGCGAGCTCGAGATCTCGACGATCAACGAGCGCTACCTCGAGGCGGGGCGGCTGAACGTCCAGGTGCTCGACCGGGGAACGGCCTGGCTCGACACCGGGACCTTCGATTCGATGATCGAGGCGACGGAGTTCGTGCGCGTGATCGAGCAGAGGCAGGGGTTCAAGATCGGCTGCATCGAGGAGATCGCCTGGCGCAACTCCTGGATCGACGACGCCCGCCTCGCCGAGCTCGCCGCACCGCTGGTCAAGAGCGGATACGGCGCCTACCTCCACCGCCTGCTCAGCCTCGAAGGCGTGAACGCGGGCCGCTGAGCCCGGCCTCCCCCGACCTTCCCGACCTCCAGGAGCACTCGTGCGGATCCTCGTCACCGGCGGTGCCGGCTTCATCGGCAGCAACTTCGTCCACCTCACCCTGCGCGAGCGTCCCGACGCGCGGATCACCGTGCTCGACAAGCTCACCTACGCGGGCAGCCGCGACTCCCTCGCCCCCGTCGCCGACCGAGTGCGGCTGGTCGAGGGCGACGTCGCCGACGCCGAGCTGGTGGACCGGCTGGTCGCCGACGCGGATCTGGTGGTCCATTTCGCCGCGGAGTCGCACAACGACAACTCCCTGCACGACCCGACGCCCTTCCTCGCGACGAACGTCATCGGCACCTTCGCGCTCCTGCAGGCGGTGCGCGCGCACGACGTGCGGTACCACCACATCTCGACGGACGAGGTGTACGGCGACCTCGAGCTCGAGGACCCCGCGCGCTTCACCGAGCACACCCCCTACAACCCCTCCAGCCCCTACTCCTCGACCAAAGCCGCCAGCGACCTCCTCGTGCGCGCCTGGGTGCGCTCCTTCGGCGTGCGCGCCACGATCTCCAACTGCTCCAACAACTACGGCCCCTACCAGCACGTCGAGAAGTTCATCCCCCGCCAGATCACCAACGCCATCGACGGTATCCGCCCCAAGCTCTACGGCACCGGCGCCAACGTCCGCGACTGGATCCACGTCGACGACCACAACACCGGCGTCTGGGCCATCATCGACCGCGGCGAGATCGGCGAGACCTACCTCATCGGCGCCGACGGCGAGAAGAGCAACCTCGACGTCGTCACCCGCATCCTCACCGCCTTCGGACAACCCGAGGACGCCTTCGACCACGTCACCGACCGCGCCGGACACGACCTCCGCTACGCCATCGACTCCACCCGCCTGCGCACCGAACTCGACTGGCGCCCCCGCTACACCGACTTCGACGCCGGACTCGCCGCCACCATCGACTGGTACCGCGCCAACGAGGACTGGTGGCGCCCCGCGAAGGCCGCCACCGAGGAGAAGTACTCCGCTCAGGCCTGAGGCGGCCCGCCGGCGGGGATCAGTGCGGACCGACTCCGGTCGACACCCGGCCGGAAGGCCGCGGAGAGTCGCACGGGCCGGGCGTCCGCTTCGCGCGGGACCGACCGGACAGGACGATGCGGAGCAGCTGCAGCGGCTCGAGGAGGTAGCGGGCTGCGAGGCGGCGCGGGTCGCGCGCCAGGCGGAACAGCCACTCCACGCCCAGGGCGCCCATCCACCGCGGGGCGAGCGCCTGCGTGCCGGCGATGTAGTCGAGGCAGCCCCCCACGTTCGCGAACGCCGCCCGCGGGGCGAGGTCCCGGTTCTCCAGGATCCAGCGCTCCTGGCGGGGCATGCCCATCCCGACCAGGACGAGATCGGCACGGGCGAGCGACTCGGCGAGCGGCCGCTCGTCGCCGATGCCGTGCCACTGCTGGTCGAATCCGTCGTACGCGAGCCAGGTCATCCGGGACGTGCGGGCGGCGACCGCCTCCGCCGCTTTGGCCGAGGACTCCGGCGTACCGCCCACGGCGACCACCACCAGAGGCTCGTCGTTCTCGATCAGCGGGAACAGCCAGTCGGTGCTGCCGATGCGGTGCTGCGGAGTCAGAGGCGAGTCGACCGCCGTTCCTCGGGCGAGCGCCAGGATCGGCCAGCCGTCGATCAGCACGGTGTCGGCCTTCTCGCAGAACCGGCGGAAGTGCTCGTCGGTCTGCGCCATGTAGAGCCCGTGCAGATTGAGGTTCCCGATGATGCGGCCGCGGTGCTCGCCGGCGAGGATCTCGGCGATCATCTCCGGAGCGGTCCGGGCGTCCACATGACCAAGGTCGAAGGGGAGCGCAGTGCGCGCAGCGGCTGTCATGCGGTCTCCTTCACGGAGGTGACGATCGTCTCGACGCGGCGGGCCCACGAGTGCTCGGCCCAGACGTCGCGCTGACGGTCGGCGGCGACCCGGGAGAGCTCCGGCAGCGAGCGGACGCTCTCGGTGAGGACACTGCGCAGGTCCTCCTCTCCTGCCGAGTCGTAGCAGACGACGGGATAGCCCTCGCGCTGGAGGCCCGCCGTCACGTCGTGCCGGCTCGCGACCACCGGCTTGCCCGCGGCGAGGTACTCCCAGAGCTTCAGCGGGGAGAAGTAGCTGCCGTTGGCGCTGGAGTGTCCGGCGAAGCAGAGGTCGACGCCGGCGAGGAAGGCGGGGACGTCGTCGGGGTGCACCCGTCCGCGGAAGGTGACGCGATCCGCGAGGCCGAGCTCGTGGACCTGCCTCTCCAGGTCGGCGCGGACCGGTCCGTCGCCGGCGATGTCGAGGTGGACCTCGCCCAGGTCCTCCGAGGCCAGCAGTTCGACCAGCGAGGAGACGTTCTGCCACGGGTAGAGCGTGCCGAGGAACCCGATCCTCGGGGTGCGGGTCCCGTCCACGATCTCTGCGGGGCGGTGCACGGTGTGGTCGACGCCGTTGGCGACGACGAGGATGCGCTCCCGGGGGATGCCGTACCGGGCGGTGAGCTGGTCGGCGAGGGCGTCCGTGACGGCGACGATCAGATCGGCGCGGCGGAGAGTGCGTCCCTCCATCCACTCGGCGAGCGCGCGGCTGGTGGTCGCCCGTCGCTCGCTGGTCGCCTCGACGGCGAGGAGGGCGTTGACCTCCAGGACCCAGACGGCCCCGGTGGCGCGACGGGCGAGGGAGCCGAGCTCCTGGAAGAGCGCGTACCGCTCGTAGGCGAAGTCGGCGGTCGACCCGGAGACCCGGCGCTTCAGCTGGAAGCGCGAGCGCACCCGGGAGACCAGCCGGAAGACGTCGGTCGCCACGATGGACAGGCGCGAGCCGGACATGCGGCTCTCCGACCCCTGCCCGTGCACCGCCTCCGGCATCGCGTCGCCGACGATGAAGCGCTCGACCCGGACGCCGCTCTGCTCCAAGCCGTTGATCACGCCGAGAATGTGCGAGCGCGGGCCCAGACTCTCGGTGGAGGGCTTGGTCGACAGGCGCGGAGCGCCGGATAGATACAGTGCTTTCACGGGGCGGGGGTCTCCAGACGGATCACTTGACGGTAACACCGGGGAATTCGGGACCGAGACCGGTACGGCTACCCGTTGGGGGGTCATGACGGCGAGAATCGTTCACCTCGCCCGCGAACCCGTTCGATTAGCCTTTACCTCGGTTCGTCGAGTATTACAGACAGTGCGGGACGAGGGCATGACACCCGTTCGTCCGA
This sequence comes from Rathayibacter sp. AY2B9, assembly GCF_002931595.1. Classification (NCBI taxonomy): domain Bacteria; kingdom Bacillati; phylum Actinomycetota; class Actinomycetes; order Micrococcales; family Microbacteriaceae; genus Rathayibacter; species Rathayibacter sp. AY2B9. The sequence goes on along the minus strand of NZ_PSUB01000001.1, from coordinate 441,063 downwards.
CCGACAATCGTCGGATCCCCGAATGGGACTCCATATCCTGAACACTTCGAAAGGGAATGACGCGTGACCGATCCGGCTCCGAAGAGGAATACCGTCCGAGTCCTCCTCTCCGTCGCTCCGCCGGACGGAACCACACGATTCGTCGACCAGGTGACGCGCTTCGCTCCAGAGGATATCGACTTCTCCTTCTTCTCCTGGAGAAAGGCTTTGATCGGCAGATGGGACGTGTTCCACGTCCACTGGCCGGAATTCCTGATGAGAGGGAGATCGAAGCCGATAGCCGCGGCGCGGACGGCATTGTTCGCGCTCTTTATCGCTCGATCGTCGCTTTTTCGGGGAAAAGTGGTCCGCACTCTGCACAATCTCGAGCCGCACGCCCCCGGGGGTCGCATCGAGACGGTGCTCCTGTCCGCTCTCGAGCGCCGCACGGACCTCTTCGTGACCCTGACGGGGGTGACGCCGGTGCCGCGGAGTACACGCTCCGTCCTCATCCCGCACGGCCACTACCGGGACGTGCTCCCGCTCGAGCACAGCGCCCCGATGCAGCCGGGACGCCTGCTGTACTTCGGCCGCATCGAGCCCTATAAGAACGTCGAGCGCCTGGTCGAGGTCTTCCGGGAGCTGGATGATCCGGAGCTCGTCCTCGGCGTCGTCGGCAAGGCGCCCGCCGCCCTCGCCGAGCGGATCGCCCGGGCCGCTTCCCTCGACGCCCGGGTCACGACGCGCTTCGGCTTCGTGCCGGACGAGGAGATGGTCGCCGAGATGACCTCGTCGCAGCTGGTGATCCTCCCCTACACCGAGATGCACAACTCGGGCATCCTGCTGGTCGCGCTGTCGCTCGGCCGACCCGTCCTCGTGCCGCGCACCCCGGCGAACGTCCTGCTCGCCGACGAGGTCGGGCAGGAGTGGGTGCGCATGTTCGACGGCGGGATCGACCGCGACGACCTGCTCGCCGCCGTCCGTGCGACCACCGATCTCCCCGCGTCGGGACCCGTCCTCGCGGGACGCGACTGGAGCGCCGTCGGCGCGTCCTACGCCCGCGCCTACCATCTCGCGGTCGACGCCCCCGTCGCTCGTGCCCGCCGAACAAGAGGGACCTCATGAGCACCCGCATCTTCGTCAACCCGAGCGGCCAGAAGGAGAACCTGGGCGACTCGGTGCTCCGCCGGGCGTACCTCGACGCACTGCGCGATCAGGGACAGCTGCACGTCTACGCCGGCACCCACTCCGCGTACGTCTCGGGCCTGGGCCTGTCCACGGAGGACGTGGTCTACCACTCCCGCTCGAGCTGGCTCCGTGCCGCCCTCGCCGTCGGCCCGCGCGGCTCCCGCATGGGCTTCGCGCTGAACGCGGGCGAATGGGTCCTCGATCGCCGCTTCCTCGTCAACTCCACCTGGCAGACGGCGCTGCTGACCCGCTCGCGCCTCGGCGGCGGCCGCCCCGTCGCGCTCGGCATCGCGCTGCGGCGGGACCAGGGATCCCTCCCCCGCCGGTGGTTCCGACGCATGCTCTCCCTGACCGGGACGATCAGCTGGCGCGACCCCGACAGCCGTGCCGATCTGGGCGTCGGGACCGTCGCTCCGGACTGGGCCTTCGCGCTGGGCAGCGCGCCTGAGCGGTTCCGTCCCGCGGATCAGCGCCGCACGATCGCCGTCGCGCTGAGGGGAGACCGTCCGGCCCCGACCGCGGTCTGGCTCGGGACGGTGCGCGCACTCGCCCGCTCGCTCGACGCCCGCATCGTCGTCGTCGATCAGATGCAGGAGGACGAGCAGCGCTGCGCCGAGCTCGCCCGCGACCTGGACGGCACCGTCCTGGGCTGGGACGCCTCCGTCTCGCACGCCGACCACGAGGAGCGGGTGCGCGAGCTCTACCGCGACTGCGCCGCGGTCGTCAGCGACCGGATCCACGCCCTCATCCTCGGGATGACCGAGGGCGCCGTCCCGATCGGCTTCACCACGAGCGACCCGGAGAAGGTGCGCCGAACGTTCGCCGCAGTCACGACCCTGCCGGTGGCCTTCGCTGAGAAGGACGTCACCGGCGAGACCGACGCCGTCGAGCGGGCGCAGGCACTGCTCGGTCAGAGGGACCGGCTCCTGGCCGACCTCGCTGTCGGGCGGGAGCGCCTCGCCGGGCTCCGCAGGTCGCTGGCCCTCTGACCGCCGGGGCGCCCGGGCCGGGCGCCCTCCGCGACGTCGGCGACCTCAGCGTCGGCGGATCGCCAGGACGGTCCGCTGGAGGAGCCGCGCGTCCTCCCGGTAGGCCCGGAGGAGGAGGACAGCGAGCCCGGCGATCGCCAGGTCGATCGCGCCCACGATCAGCAGCTGGCCCAGGGCGCCGAGCCCGGCGGTCAGGGCAAGCGCGGGCAGCGAGACGAGGACGATCGCGACACCGAGCGCGAGCGGACGGCAGGCCTGCAGGAGGAGCGCCCTCACGTCGATGCCGGCGCGCGGCACGGCAAAGAACGAGAGCACCACCCAGTTCAGGACGAGGCCGGCGGTGCTGCCGATCGCGACCCCGATCGGCCCCCACACCACTCCGATCGCCATGAAGACGACCATGAGCGAGCGCGAGACGATGCTGAACCGCAGCTGGAGCCCGGTCAGCGCCTTCGCCAGGAACACCCAGTAGTAGACGAACCCGAGCGCCTGGAAGACGCCGCCGATCGCGAGGATCCGGAAGATCGTCTTCGACTCGTCCCAGCCGGGGCCGAGCGCGATCTCGATGATCGGGTCGGCGAGCGCGGCTGCCGCGAAGAAGACTCCGCCCATGACGTAGGCGAGCACGAGCTGGGCCCGCTGCACGTACCGCTCGAACTCCGGGCTGTCCTTCATCCGCGAGAGCACGGGGAAGGCGACCCTGGTCATGGGCGCGGCGATCTGCTGGAGCGGCATCCGGAAGATCTGGTAGGCGCGGTCGTAGACGCCCAACGCGCCGGCTCCCCAGACCCGACCGATCAGCACGCTGTCGGCGTTGCCGCTGATGTAGTTGACCAGCTGCACCCCGACCGTGTTCGCGCCGAAGCCGAGGAACGCGCGCATGCCCTGCGTGCGCGAGGGCAGGCCGGGCAGCCAGCCGGCACCGATCACCAGGACGACCAGGGTCGTGACCGCGACCAGCAGCTGCTGGGCGACGAGGGCCCAGTAGCCCGCTCCCGACAGCGCGAGCAGGACCGCGCCCGTGGAGGCGACGAGCTGCGCCAGCACATCGGAGGCGGCGAGCCAGCGGAACCGGAAGCGGCGGGAGACCTCGGCCTTGAACTGGGCCGTGACGGAGTTGACCACGAACACCGCGGACAGCGCCTGGCAGACCGGGACGAGCTCGTCGCGCCCGTAGAACGCAGCGATCGGCACTGCGAGCAGGAACACGATCCCGCCCAGCACCAGCCCGAGGAGGACGTTGATCCAGAGCAGGTTGTTGCGCTGGGCGTCGGTCACGTCGCTGGACTGGATCGACGCCATGGAGAGCCCGAAGTCGCCCAGGAGCGTCGCTACTCCGGCGATGGCCAGCACCATGGAGACCACTCCGTAGTCGTCCGGGCTCAGAAGCCGCGCGAGGACCGCGAGCGCGCCCAGCTGCAGGACGAAGCGGATCCACTGCCCGCCGAGCGTGGCAGCGGCGCCGCGGGCGGCGTCACCGGCTATCGTCACCGCGCAGCCTCGACGACGCTCCCCCAGAGATCGCGCGGGAAGGCCTCGAGCAGCGCGTCAGGACGCCAGTCCAGGGGCGGCTCGCCCCCCGCCTGGATCGCCTCGGCGACGGTCGCGGCCGGAGTGAAGCCCGCGCGTCCGGAGCCCTCGTAGTAGTCCCGGTACTTGAAGTCGGGCTCGCTCGCCGAGGCCACCAGCCGAGCCGGGATCCCCAGCGACTCCGCCACGACTATCGCGTGCAGGGACGAACCGACGACAAGGTCGCTCGCCGCGATCGCGCCCAGCACCTCGAAGACGGGGCGCGTCGGCTCGACGAGGCCGTCCTCCGCCCGCGGGGCGGTCCCGTCGGCGCGCATCCGACGGAGATCGTTCAAGTTGGGGAGGACGGTCACCCGGCGGTCGGGAGTGCCGCGGCGCAGCTCGTCACGACCCCAGAGGGTGCCGACGAGCAGGCCCGGGTCGCCGTAGACCTCGGGGACGGCGATGCCCCGGGCGCGGAGGAAGCCGCGGGTCAGAGGACCGCGGACGGCTCGGACGTCGAGGTCGGTGAAGTCGAATCGTGCGTCCAGCGACTTGCCGTTCGCCCCGATGCCCCACAGGGTGTCCCCGTCGCGGGCGAGCTTGAGGATCGACCCCACGGCGAGCAGTCGGCGGCGCTCGAGCGCGGAGCCGGGTGAGATCCCCTCGCGCTGCAGGATCCGCTCCACGATCATCGGGCCGAGCAGATCGCCGAAGTTGTCGACTCTCCTGCGGATCGGCACGAATCGGGCCCAGGGGGCGCGACTGATCGGCTGTGCGGGATTCCAGTGGACCACGTCGATCTTCGGCACAGAAGTATGCTCTCCTCGTCCTGCGGCATGCGAGAATCACGACGCCGACCTAGACTAACGGCACTCGGCACATCTGCCTCACCGCGTGATATCCCCGCTAGCGAGCGGCGCCCGCGCTCTCGACGGAAGACGATCCCATCTCGAACAATCGATCAGCGCTTGTCCCCCCCAACGGGCGGCAGAGAGTCGCGCGACGCGGAATGCCCTCGAGCGATCCTCGACGAGCGAGACGGCCGCTTGTGGTGGGCGTGCTCCTGGGCTCCGCGGCAGGACTCGTCGGAGTCCAGGTCAACGCTCTCGGCCCTTTCCAGGGAGTGAGCATGCTGCTCGTGGGGCTGTCCTTCCTCACGGCACTCCTCTGGAAGGACAGGGCTCCTCTCGCCCGAGTGAGACTGACTTCTCTCGACTACTCCTTCCTTCTTCTCCTCATCGCCTGGGGAATGCTCGAGCTCGTGAATTCGGGCGAGTTGAGGCATTCGCCTTTCATCGGCGTGCTCCTCACTGTCGGTGTCGCTTATGCGGCCACTTTCCCGGTCCGGATGGTCGTCCGCGCTCCGTCGGACCTGGCGCCGTTCCTCCGGGGGTTCAGCGCACCGGGCGTGCTCGTCGCGCTGATCGCGATCGCGCAGCTGCTGCGCGTGCCCGGCGTCAACGAGGTGCTGGTGCAGATCACGAGCTCCGGCGGTCTCGCCGAGCGGCTCTCGAGCGGCTGGGACATCCGGGGCACGTCGACGATCGGCCACTGGACCGCTCTCGGCGGGTACCTCGCCTGCGTGATCGCGGCGTCCTGCGTCGACCTGATCATCAGCTCCGCGGGCACGAAGCTCGCCCCCTGGCCGGTCGCGGCCCTCACCGTGCTCTTCGCGGGCGCCGTCACGACGCTGACCTTCGCGACGATCGGCGCCGCAGCGGTCATCCTGGCTCTCACGGCCCTGCGGCTGAAGGCCCGCCCCGTCCTGGTGCTCTCGGGGGCGGCCGTGCTGGCGGCCGGATGGCTCGTGCTCGGGCAGAGCATCGCCGCACGCCTGGAGCAGCAGTCCGGGCAGTCGCAGTACGCGATCGCCCAGTACTCCTGGCTGCCGCAGACCATCGGCTACCGGGTCAACATCTGGGTGACGGAGACCCTCCCCGCCATCGCGGAGCGTCCGCTCAGCGGCTGGGGCACCCAGGTCTACTCGGCCGTCGACAAGGGCTGGCCCGTGCGGCCGTCCTCGCTGGTGTGGGTGTCGCCCGAGTCCGAGTGGATGCGCACGCTGATCGCGAGCGGGGTCCTCGGTCTCCTCCCCGAGGTCCTGCTGCTGCTGGTCGCGTTCGCCGTCGTGCTCCGCTCCCGCCGGATGCTCGGAGCCGCGGCCGTGTTCCCGGTGACGATCCTGCTGGTCGTGCTCGTGGTGATCTCCACCATCCACAGCCACTTCTCGAACCCCGGCGTGCCCCTCGCGCTCTGGCCGCTGGTCTTCGCCGTGGCCGTCGCGGCCCGTCGCGCGAAGACGCCTCCGGTGCCGCCGTCGTCGAAGGCCGAATCGCCGAAGCGGCGCCGGCAGCACCTCCCCCGCTGACGCGGCTGCACCGTCCGGCGCCGGCCGTCCGCGCAGCCGGACGGCTAGACCGACTGGCGCCAGGCCCCGCCGTCCCAGAACAGCAGCAGCTGCCCGCCCGGATCGACGGCGACGTCCTGACCACCGGTGAGCGCGGTGCCGCCCGCCGCCCCGTGGCGCACGGTGACCGGACGGGCCCCGGCGTGCAGCAGGTGGAGCCGCTGACCGAAGACGGAGCCCGAAGGCAGGGCCGCCATCGTGAGCGTGTTCGTGGACACCAGTCGCACCATGATCACCGGGTCGGGTGAGAGCGGCAGGCGCTTCTGGGTCGTCGTGACCTCGTTGTTGCCCCAGACGAAGACGCCGGAGGTGGCGACCTCGGTCGCTCCGTCGGCGGGCACGTCGCACCGCCACTCGATGGACGACTGGGGCGACAGGTTCTCCCCCGGCATGTAGCGGAACGGGTAGCTGAACCGCACATTGCGGGCGCGCACCAGGTGGTCCGTTCCGCTGAAGACGCCCCAGGTGCGGGCGACCATGTCGGGCGTGCTGCGCACCTCCAGTCCGTCGATCTCCGTGCGCTGCTGACCCGGGACCGCGCCCGCTGTGCTGCCCGAGCCGATGGGCCGGGGCGTTCCGGAGGTGTTGGCCTCGAAGTCGAGGATGGTGTCGCGGATCCGCAGCAGGCTGTTCTCGGAGTAGATGCCGTGGTAATCGCCGGTGCCGGGATTGCTCGCGCCCGCGCGGAACACGCCTCCGGCCAGCACGACCGAGGCGTTGTAGCTGACCAGCAGCGCTCCGGTTCGCTCGGCGTAGATGTCCGAGGCCGTCACCGTCGGCGAGGGGTCGAAGACGCCGGCGCTCGGGTGCCCGGCGGGTCGACGGACGACGCGCACCGCGGCTCCCCGGGCGTCGAACGCGCGGAATCCGTTGATCTGGTGCGAGCGCGAGTCCCCGCCCTTGGCCTCGTCCTGCACGATCACGCCGTTCTCGACGAAGCGAGCCGTGCAGTCCACGACCCGGTGCCCGATCCCCCGCAGCTGGTACCCGGACTGCCCCTGGCTGCCCTGGCCGATGCCGGAGGTGGCCGTGCAGCCGATGAAGGTCACTCCCTCCGAGCAGTGGTGCGTGTCGAAGGCGCTCGAGGTGGTCATCAGAGCGTTCACTCCCGAGACGACCGTGCCGTAGGTGCGGCCGTAGCCGGAGAGATCGCTGTTGACCGCGACGCGGTTGGTGTCGTCGGAGTAGGAGTGGCGCACATGCGAGTACACGCCGCGGTCGACCTGGCCGAAGCTGCTCCCGACGTCCGAGACGCCGTATCCGAGGATCGACGAGCCCGCGTCGTCGGTCGCGAACCGCACGACCGCGTCCTCGACGAGGTATCCGTAGCAGGAGGTGAAGCGGAAGACCGGGCCCGAGGCGCGGGTGACCGTCACCGAGCGCAGCTGCGGATAGCGCAGGCGGGAGAAGTAGACGAGGGGCTCGTTCGACGCGGTCGCGCGCGCGGCCGCGACCATCAGGGTGCCTCCCTCGATCGAGAAGGTCTGGTCCGAGATCTGCGCGACGCGGATGTTGGTGCTGTAGGTCTCGCGGAGCACTCCGCCGAGCACCACCGTCGATCCGGACGAGGAGCGCACGACCGCGAACTCGCCCAGGCGGGACTCGACGACGCCGTCCCCCGGCCGGCGCTCCGGGATCGGGTCGTCCGACACGATCTTCACGATCGTGCCGGGAGCCCAGTCCGGTGTGCCGCCGACGCTCAGCTGCGACACGGCGGAGGCTCCGGCCGGAGCGGCGACCGTCACGGCGGTGACGGGGAGGACGGTGCCGTAGGCCCCGGAGACCGAGAAGATCGGCTTCGACGAGGTGGCGACGAGGGTCGCCCCGTGCGCGCTCACCCGCAGGGACTTGGCGAGCCGGGGGTAGAGCGAGGTCCCGACGAGGTAGGTGCCGGTCGGGATCACCAGCAGGCCGCCCTCGGGGACGGCGTTCATCGCCTTCTGCAGGCCGGCGCTCGAGTCCGTCGCGCCGGTCGCGTCGATGCCCGAGAAGCGGGCGGCGGAGGCGACCACGGCGATCCGGTCGAGCTCGCCCTGCGAGATCGTGACCGCGGCCTCGGCGGCGGGGGCTGCGGCGGCGCTCCAGGCGCCGACCGCCCCGATCGCACCAGCGGCGAGGACACCGCGACGCAGGAGGGAGGCGGGACGCCCCGGGTTCTCGTGAGTGGTTCGGTCGCCGATCAAGGGGGGCCTCCCGGACGTGCGGTCGTGGGCGCGGGGAGAGCCCCGCGCCCCCATTGTCGGAAGGGGTCGTCGGCGGGTGGCGCGAGTGAGGCTTATTCGAGGAGACCCCCTCCCACGAGGGGGACAACTGCGCTCAGCGCGTGAGGTGCGCCTCGATCACGGAGCTCTGGGAGCGCGCGTCGTCGATCTCGTGATCGTCGCCGCAGTAGGCCATCAGCCAGCCGCAGTCCGACTTCCTCGTGGAGCCGAAGTACGTGACGTCGAGGCCGTAGCTGTCTGCGGCCGTGTAGAAGGCTTCGCCGACGTCCGTCCAGGAGCCAGCGCCGCCCGCGGTGAGAGAGAGGCTCTGATCGCTGGGCCAGCCGACCTCCCCGACCGAGCAGTGCACCCCGTACCGCCGGCACCACTGCCCGAAGGTCGTCACCGCCGCCACGAAGACATGCTCGTCGGTGCCGCCCTGCTTGTCCGAGCGCAGGGTCGTGCCCGTGCCGCCGGGGTAGAAGTGCTGCGAGTACACGATCCGGTCCAGCGGGTCCTGGATCCACGGCCCGTCGGGTGCGATCGCAGCGACCGTGCCCGTCGTCGCCTCCCGCATCCCCTCGACCCAGATCGTGTGCCGATCGCCGGTCCCCCGGACGGCCGACACCACGGCCTCCGTGTAGGCCTTGTAGGTCTCGACGGGGACCAGCGACCGCTTCACCTCGTTGAAGAGGTCGTAGGCGGCGATGCGTCCGTCGTCCTGGAACTCCGCCGCGAGCAGGGTCCAGACCCGCTGCGCCTGGGATACCGAGAGCCCGAATCCGAACCAGACGGTCCCCGCGGGCAGATCGCCCTGGCTCGCCGGATAGGTGCCGTTGTTGTGCAGGTCGAGCACGGCCCGCATGCCGGCGGCGCCGATGGCGGCGATCTCGGTCCGGAGCAGCGCGACCGCCGCCGGATCGAGCCCCTTCGCCAGAGCGTCGTCGGTGCTCTCCCCGTCGGCCTGCGGCTGCAGGAGCGACCAGGGCACCGCGAGCCGGACCAGGGTGAGCCCGCGGTCCGCCAGGAACTCGTAGCTCTCGGCCGGATTCCCGGCGGTGCAGTCGACTCCGACGTCGACGCGCGACTGCAGATCGAACACGTTGACGCCGCGGAGGTAGGACCGGCCGCCCAGGTAGTCGTCGACCGAGCCGATGGCAGGCGCGGGCGACGCGGAAACGGACGACGGCGCGCAGGCCACGGGAGCAGTTCCGTCGCTCCGCTCGAGGAGCCGCACGGCGACTACGACGAGGGCCGCGACCACCACGACGGCCAGGAAGATCAGCAGCGGGCGGCGGAGCCCATGGCGCGGCCGATCGCGTGCAGCGGCGATGCGAGCCTCCCGAGCCTGCCTGCCCGGTGCGGCCACCGGATCGCCGCTGAGGCTAGCAGAGCTCCGCGACGCCTCAGCGCACCGCCACCGTCGCGCGGTCGCGGCCTGTGAGGTCGCGCTGCGTGGTCGCTCCGCGCCAGCCGTCGGCGGTGAGCAGGGCGCGGATCTCGGCGCCCTGCAGCTCGCCGTGCTCCATCACCAGCACTCCCCCGGAGCGGAGCAGGCGGAGGGCGGTCGCCGAGAGCGAGCGGACGACGTCCAGGCCGTCCTCGCCGCCGTAGAGAGCCGAGGGCGGGTCGAACAGGCGCACCTCCGGGTCGCGCGGGACGGCGGCGGCCGGGATGTAGGGGGGGTTGGAGACGACGACGGAGACGGTGCCGTCCAGCTCGGGAAGCGCCCGGGCGAGGTCGTCGAAGACGATGCGGGCGTTCTCGAGCCCGAGCCGCTCGCGGTTGCCACGGGCCCAGATGAACGCCTCGGGAGCGTTCTCCACGCCGATCACGCGCGCGTGCGGCACCTCGTGCGCGAGCGCGAGCGCCAGGGCTCCGCTGCCCGTGCCGAGGTCGACGGCGATCGGCTCCGGGTCGACGACCGCGCGGAGCGCGTCGATCGCGATCTGCGCGACGCCCTCGGTCTCCGGGCGCGGGACGAACACGCCGGGTCCGACCGCGAGCTCGAGCGAGCGGAACGGTGCGATCCCGGTGATGTGCTGCAGGGGCTCGCGAGCCGACCGGCGCTCGATCGCGCTCGCGAACGCCGCGGCGTGCTCCTCGTCGACGCTCAACCCCGTGATGAGGCGCGCCTGCAGCCGGCCGCGGCCGAGCCCGAGCAGGTGCCCGAGAAGCAGCTCCGCATCGACGTCCGGCGTGGGGACGCGGGCGGCGGCGAGGCGGGCGACCGCGTCCGCGAGGAGGGTGCGCGCGTCGACACCGGTGGTCACGAGGGTCACGCCTCCTCGGAGCCGATGTCGGCCAGGCGGGCCTCCTCGTCGGCCTGGATGGCGCTCTCCACCACCGGGTCGAGCGCGCCGTTCATCACTCCGTCGAGGTTGTACGCCTTGTAGCCGGTGCGGTGGTCGGCGATGCGGTTCTCGGGGAAGTTGTAGGTCCGGATGCGCTCGGAGCGGTCCATCGTGCGGATCTGCGTCTTGCGCGCGTCCGAGGCCGCCGCGGCGATCTCCTCCTGCTGGCGGGCCAGGATGCGGGCGCGCAGCACGCGCATGCCCGCTTCGCGGTTCTGCAGCTGGCTCTTCTCGTTCTGCATCGACACGACGATGCCGGTCGGGAGGTGGGTGATCCGCACGGCGGAGTCGGTCGTGTTGACGGACTGCCCGCCGGGACCGGAGGAGCGGTAGACGTCGATCTTCAGGTCGTTCTGGTTGATCGCGACCTCCTCGGGCGCGTCCACCTCGGGGAACACGAGCACGCCCGTGGTCGAGGTGTGGATCCGCCCCTGCGACTCGGTCACGGGGACGCGCTGCACCCGGTGCACGCCGCCCTCGTACTTGAGGTGCGCCCACACGCCCTGCGAGGGATCGGTGGCGTTGCTCTTGATCGCGACCTGCACGTTCTTGTAGCCGCCGAGGTCGGACTCGTCGCGGTCGAGGATCTCCGTCTTCCAGCCCTTCGCCTCGGCGTAGTGCAGGTACATCCGGAGGAGGTCGGCTGCGAACAGCGCGCTCTCGGCTCCGCCCTCGCCGCCCTTGATCTCCATGATGACGTCGCGGCCGTCGTCGGGGTCGCGCGGGATGAGCAGGCGCCGCAGCTTCTCCTGCGCCACCCGCAGCGACTCCTCCAGCTCGGGGACCTCCTCCGCGAAGGCCTCGTCCTCGCGGGCGAGCTCGCGCGCGGCCTCGAGGTCCTCGCCGGCCTGGATCCAGGCGGAGTGGGCCGCCTTGATCTGGCTCAGCTCCGCGTAGCGCCGGTTGACCTTCTTCGCGCGGGCTGCATCGGCGTGGAGGGCCGGGTCGGAGAGCTGCGTCTGCAGGTCCTCGTGCTCGGCGAGGAGGATGCTGACGGATTCGAACATGGGGTCCTGGCTTCCGGAGGTGGTCGGGGTCGGGCTCATCGCCCGGGGACGCGAAAACGTCCGCGGCCGCCCCCGGTGACAGGGGCGACCGCGGACGTCGGGGCGCTAGTGGTGGCCGTTGCCGTGGCCTGCGGTGGCCGGGCCGACGGCCGACTTCGAGACCTGCATGAGGAACTCGACGTTGGACGAGGTCTCCTTCAGGCGCGACAGGATGATCTCCAGCGCCTGCTGCTGGTCGAGCCCGGCGAGGGCGCGGCGCAGCTTCCAGGTGATCTTGACCTCGTCGGCGCTGAGCAGCATCTCCTCGCGGCGCGTGCCGGAGGCGTTCACGTCGACGGCGGGGAAGATCCGCTTATCGGCGAGGTGGCGGGAGAGGCGGAGCTCCATGTTGCCGGTGCCCTTGAACTCCTCGAAGATCACCTCGTCCATCTTCGAGCCGGTCTCGATGAGCGCCGTCGCGAGGATGGTGAGCGAGCCGCCATTCTCGATGTTGCGCGCCGCGCCGAAGAACTTCTTCGGCGGGTACAGCGCCGAGGCGTCCACGCCGCCCGAGAGCACGCGGCCCGAGGGAGGAGCGGTCACGTTGTAGGCGCGGCCGAGACGGGTGATGGAGTCGAGCAGCACGACCACGTCGTGGCCCAGCTCGACCAGGCGCTTCGCGCGCTCGATCGCGAGCTCGGCGACGGTCGTGTGGTCCTCGGCCGGGCGGTCGAAGGTGGAGGCGACGACCTCGCCGCGCACGGTGCGCTGCATGTCGGTGACCTCCTCCGGACGCTCGTCGACCAGGACGACCATCAGGTGGACCTCGGGGTTGTTCTGCACGATCGCGTTGGCGATCTGCTGCAGGACGATGGTCTTGCCGGCCTTGGGCGGCGCGACGATCAGGCCGCGCTGTCCCTTGCCGATCGGAGCGACCAGGTCGATGATCCGCTGGGTCAGCTTGCCGGGCTCGGTCTCGAGGCGCAGGCGCTCGGTCGGGTAGAGCGGCGTGAGCTTCTGGAACTCGACGCGCGCAGCGGCCTCCTCGACGGTCTGGCCGTTGATCGAGTCGACGCGGACGATCGCGTTGTACTTCTGGCGGCCGCCGCCCTCGCCCTCGCGGGGCTGGCGGATGGCGCCGACGACCGCGTCGCCCTTGCGCAGGTTGTACTTCTTGACCTGGCCGAGGGAGACGTAGACGTCGCTGACGCCGGGCAGGTACCCGGTGGTGCGCACGAAGGCGTAGTTGTCGAGGACGTCGAGGATGCCGGCGACCGGGATGAGGACGTCGTCCTCGCCGATCTCGGGCTCGAAGTCGTCGCCGATCGCTCCGCCGCGGCGCTTGCGGTCGCGGTAGCGGCTGCGGCGGCCGTCCTCGCCCTCGGCCTGCTGGCCGTTCTGGGGCTGTCCGGAGCCGTTCTGCTGAGGAGCCTGCTGGCCCTCGGACTGCGCGGCGCGCGCGCCCTGACCGTTCTGCGGCTGGGACTGCGCGGCGGGGCTCTGCTGAGCGTCGTTCTGGCGGTCGTCCCCGCGGTTGCGGTTCCGGTTGCGGCGGTTGCGACCGCGGCCGGTGCCCTGCTGGTCGCCGTTCTGCTGCTGGTCTCCGCCCTGCTGCTCCTGCTGGTCGCCGGAGTCGGAGGAGTCGGCGTCGTTCTCGGCGGGCGCCTGCTCGGCCTGCTCGCTCTGCTCGGAGGCGCCCCCGCGGCTGCGGCGGCGTCCGCGGCGCTCGCGCTGGCCGCCCTCGCGGGAGGAGTCGTCCGACTCCGGCCCGTTGGGCAGCTCGATGTCGATGACGGGCTTCGCGGCCTGGTCGGCGTCGCGGTCCTGCTCGATGACGGGGAGGTCGGGGATCAGCGACTCGACGCCGGTCCCGCCGGGGATGTTGAGGTGCTCGCCGGCGGCGACGGTGCCGCTGGAGGCGCGGCGCGAGCTGCGTCGGCGGGGCGCGCGCTCGGCGGGCTCGGCGACCGGCTCGGCCGCCGCGGGGAGCTCGAGCTCGACGGGGGCCGACTCGGCGGCCGTCGCGGAGGGCTCGTCGACGGTGGGCGCGGCCTGCTCGAGGACGTCGGCCGTGTCGGCCTCGGTGCTCTCGACGGGCGTCGGCAGCTCCGCCGGCGCCTCGGGCTGCGGAGCGGACTGCTCGGCCACATCGGCCGGCTCGGCCTCGACGCCGGTGGCGTCGACGTCCGGGGCGACCGCTGCGTCGTCCGGACCGACCGCGTCGGCGATCGCGGCGGGCGCGTCCTCGGCGGAGGCGGCGCGCAGGTCCGAGATGGCCTGGACCAGCTCGCCCTTGCGGAGCTTTGAGGCGCCGCCGAGGCCGAGCCTCGTCGCGAGAGCCTGGAGCTCGGCGACGCGCAGACCGGAGAGGTCGGCGGTGAGGTCCACGGCCGAGCCGTGGGTGTTGACGTCTGTCACTGGAGAGGGTTCCTTCCCCCCGGGAACGAGTGCTCACCGGGAGAGCTCATCGACCGTGCGGTGCCATCGCGTGTTCTGATCCACGCGATGCTCTCGGCCGCCGGGACCGACTGCCGCAGAGAGCGAGGAGAGGGCCCGGAGACCAGGCGCCGGTCTGCAAGAGGAGCAGGGGCGCCCTTCACACGATGTGATGGCCGTGGTTGTCGGGACGATCCGTCGGACAGATTCCGCTCGTTACGCGGTTCCTCGGGATGCGGTCCCCACTGTAGCACCCTTGAAGTCGACGGCCAGCATGTGCGCGCGCCACGGCGTGGGGGCCTCCCGCTCCACCAGATCCGCGGCGGCGAGGCGCTGTGCGGGGTCGCTGCAGAGCACCAGGACGCTCGGTCCGGCACCCGAGACGACGGCCGCGTAGCCGTGCGAGCGCAGCAGCGCGATCAGCGCTGAGGTCTCGGGCATGGCGGCCGCGCGGTAGTTCTGGTGCAGCTTGTCCTCGGTCGCCGCGAACAGCAGCTCCGGGCTCTGGATGAGAGCGGCGATCAGGAGCGAGGAGCGCGAGACGTTGAACACCGCGTCCTCGTGCGGCACGCTCTGCGGCTGCAGCGAGCGTGCCAGCCGCGTCGACATGGTGTGCTCGGGCACGAAGACGACCGGGGACACGCCGCGGTGGACCATGAGCTTCTTGGAGCGCGGTCGCAGCGGCGAGTCGTCGGCGCCGGAGGCGTGCGGCTCGACCCAGGCGATGGTGAGGCCGCCGAACAGTGCGGGCGCCACGTTGTCGGGGTGCCCCTCCATCTCGGTGGCGATGCGGAGGAGGTCGTCCGAGTCGAGCTCGACGACGCCCTCGAGCAGGCCCTTCGCGGCCATGATGCCGGAGACGATCGCGGCGCCGGACGAGCCCATCCCGCGGCCGTGCGGGATGATGTTGCGCGCGATCACCTCGATGCCGGGCATCTCCTGCCGCTGGTCGGCGAACGTGTACGCGATGGCCTGCACGACGAGGTTCGTCTCGTCGGTCGCCACCTCTCCCTCGCCGACCCCGTGCACGGTGACCCGCGCACCCGTGGCCGCGACGGCCGTCACGTCGAGCTCGTCGTAGAACGAGAGCGCCAGGCCGAGCGTGTCGAAGCCGGGGCCCAGGTTCGCCGAGGTGGCGGGGACCTTGACGTGGACGGTGCGGCCGACGGGAACCGCCGAGGTCATGCGCCGGCCAGCCCCAGCACATCCGCGATCGCGGCGGTGTCGACCGGGACGACGGTCGGCGTGATGTCCGCGCCGTCGGCCGTGCGGAGCGCCCACTGCGGGTCCTTGAGCCCGTGGCCGGTGACCGTCAGGACGACGGTCGCGTCCTTCGGGATCGCTCCGGCCTCGGCGCGCTCGAGGAGCCCCGCGACGCTGATCGCCGACGCCGGCTCGACGAAGACGCCGACCTCGCCCGCGAGGATGCGGTACGCCTCGAGGATCTTCTCGTCGCTGATCGCGCCGAAGTAGCCGTCGCTGACGGTGCGCGCGTTCAGGGCGAGCTCCCACGAGGCCGGGTTGCCGATCCGGATCGCGCTGGCGATCGTCTCGGGGTGGCGGACCGGGGCGCCGTGCACGATCGGAGCGGAGCCCTCGGCCTGGAAGCCGAACATGCGCGGGAGGCGGGTCGACTCGCCGCGCTCCAGCTCCTCCGAGTAGCCGCGGAAGTACGCGGTGTAGTTGCCCGCGTTGCCGACCGGGACGATGTGGAAGTCCGGCGCGTCGCCCAGCACCTCGACGACCTCGAAGGCCGCGGTCTTCTGGCCGGCGATGCGGTCCGGGTTCACCGAGTTGACCAGGTGGACCGGGTAGTTCTTCGCGAGGTCGCGGGCGATGTCGAGGCAGTCGTCGAAGTTGCCCTGCACCTGCAGCAGCTGCGCGTTGTGCGCGATCGCCTGGCTGAGCTTGCCCAGGGCGATCTTGCCCTCCGGCACCAGGACGGCCGCGGTGATGCCGGCGTGCGTCGCGTAGGCGGCGGCCGACGCGGAGGTGTTGCCGGTCGAAGCGCAGATGACGGCCTTCGCGCCGTGCTCGACGGCCTTCGAGATCGCCATGGTCATGCCGCGGTCCTTGAAGGAGCCGGTCGGGTTCATGCCCTCGTACTTGACCCACACCTTCGCGCCCGTGCGCGCCGAGAGGGCCGCCGCGGGGATGAGCGGCGTGCCGCCCTCGCCGAGAGTGATGACCGGGGTCGCCTCGGTGACATCGAGGCGGTCCGCGTACTCGTGCAGGACTCCGCGCCACTGCTTGGCCATCTCAGGCTCCTTCAACTCGTAGAACGGACGTCACGGCGCCGACGAAACCATGCGAATGGAGGGCGGTGACGGTGGCCGCCAGATCGGATTCCGCCGCGGCGTGCGTGCCGATGACCAGGGTAGCGGTCGGCTCGCGCCGCTCCGCACCGCCCTGCTCCTCCAGCGGGTCGGCGCCGGGCGGGGTCTGCACCAGGGTCTCGACCGAGACGCCGTGGTCGGCGAAGACGCCCGCGATCTGCGCGAGCACGCCGGGGCGATCGAGCACCTCGAGGGTGACCTGGTAGCGGGTGGTGACGTGGCCGATCGGGAGGACCGCGAGCCCGGAGCTCGCGCTGGTCACCAGACCGGGGCCGCCGACGACGTGGCGGCGGGCGGCCGAGACGACGTCGCCGAGGACGGCGGAGGCCGTCTCGATCCCGCCGGCGCCGGCGCCGTAGAACATCAGGTCGCCGGCCGCCTCCGCCTCGACGAAGACCGCGTTGTTGGCCCCGTGCACGGCCGCGAGCGGGTGGGAGCGGTGCACGAGCGCGGGGTAGACCCGCGCGGACACGCCCTCCACGCCGGTCTTGGCGTCGGTCAGCCGCTCGCAGATCGCGAGCAGCTTGATCACGTAGCCGGAGTCGCGGGCCTGGTCGACCTGCGCCATGGTGATGCCGGTGATGCCCTCGCGGTGCACCAGGGTGACCGGGACGTCGGTGTGGAACGCGAGGCGGGCGAGGATCGCCGCCTTCTGCGCCGCGTCGTAGCCCTCGATGTCGGCGGTCGGGTCGGACTCGGCGTAGCCGAGCTCGGTCGCGCGGGCGAGCGCGTCCTCGAGGCTCGCGTGCTCGGTGTCCATCCGGTCGAGGATGTAGTTGGTCGTGCCGTTGACGATGCCGAGGATGCGGTGGACCCGGTCGCCGGCGAGGCTGTCGCGCAGCGGCCGGATGATCGGGATCGCGCCGGCGACGGCCGCCTCGTAGTTGAGCTGGGCGCCCACCTGGTCGGCGGCCTCGAAGAGCTCGTTGCCGTGGGCGGCGAGCAGCGCCTTGTTGGCCGTGATCACGTCCGCGCCCGACGAGATCGCCGTGAGGATGTGGCTGCGGGCGGGCTCCAGCCCGCCGATCAGCTCGACCACGATGTCGGCGCCCAGGATCAGCGACTCGGCGTCGGTGGTCAGGAGGTGCTTCGGGATGTCGGCGGTGCGGGGCGCGTCCACGTCCCTGACGGCCACGCCTACGAGCTCCAGCGGCGCCCCCACGCGCTGGGCGAGCTCGTCGCCGTGGTCGAGCAGGAGGCGCGCCACCTGGGCACCGACGGACCCGGCACCCAGCAGGGCGACGCGGAGGCTGCGGTACTCGATCATCGGGAGGTGGCCTTTCGTTGGATGCCGGCGTCGCGGCGGAGGAGGTCCTCCTCGGTCTCGCCGCGCACGAGGACGCGCGAGCGCCCGTCGCGGACGGCGACCACCGGGGGGCGCCCGAGGTAGTTGTAGTTGCTGGCGAGCGACCAGCAGTAGGCGCCGGTCGCGGCGACGGCGAGCAGGTCGCCCGGCCGCACGTCCGCGGGCAGGAAGTCGTCATGGACGACGATGTCGCCCGACTCGCAGTGCTTCCCGGCCACCCGCACGAGGGCGGGCTCGGCCGAGGAGGAGCGGTCGGCGATCCGCGCCGTGTAGTCGGCGCCGTAGAGCGCCGGACGGGCGTTGTCGCTCATGCCGCCGTCGACGCTGACGTAGCGGCGGACCGCGGTCGAGCCCTCGGAGCCGACCGTCACGTCCTTCACGGTGCCCACCTCGTAGAGGGTGACGCCGGCGGGCCCGATCAGCGAGCGGCCGGGCTCGATCGCGATGTGCGGCACCGGGACGCCGCGGGCGGCGCACTGCTCGGCCACCGCGTCGGCGACGGCGGCCGCGATCTCGACGATCGGCGTCGGGTCGTCGGCGCTGGTGTAGGCGATGCCGAAGCCGCCGCCGAGGTTGAGCTCCGGCACGGGGCCGTCCGCGAGCAGAGCCGCGTGGACGTCGAGCAGGCGCGACGCCGACTCCGCGAACCCGGCGGAGCCGAAGATCTGGGATCCGATGTGGCAGTGCAGCCCGAGGAACCGCAGGGAGGAGAAGGAGCGGATGCGGGCGACCGCGGCCGGGCAGTCGGCGAGTGCGAGGCCGAACTTCTGGTCCTCGTGCGCCGTGGCGAGGAACTCGTGGGTGTGCGCGTGCACTCCGCTGTTGACCCGGAGGCGCACCGCCTGCACGCGGCCGTGCCGCTCGGCCGCGGCTGCGACGCGCTCGATCTCGACGAGGCTGTCGAGCACGATCGTGCCCGCGCCCACCTCGACGGCCCTGTCGATCTCGCGGAGCGACTTGTTGTTGCCGTGGAGGCCGAAGCGCTCGGGCTCGATCCCTGCGGCGAGGGCCACCGCCATCTCGCCGCCGCTGGAGAGGTCGAGGTTCAGGCCCTCGTCGCGCATCCAGCGGGCGACCTCGGTCGAGAGGAACGCCTTGCCCGCGTAGTAGACCGTGACGCCGGTGCCGATGCGGCCGAGCTCGCGGGCGAAGACCTCGCGCATCTCGACGGCCCGGCGACGGGCGTCGGCCTCGTCCACCACGTAGAGAGGAGTGCCGTGCTCGCGCACCAGCTCGGCGACGGGCACTCCGGCGATCCGGATCCCGCCGTCCTCGCCGCGCTCGGCGCTGTCCGGCCACACGCCGTCGGCCAGGGCGTTCGGGTCGGCGGGCGTGTGCAGCCACTCAGGCGCGAGCGGATGCCGGGGGGCGCGGGCGCGGGCGTCGACGGTGTCCACGGGTGAGACCTCACAGGAGAGAGTGGGAGCGTCACTGCGGGGCGAGCGGGTCCGGATTGACCCCTGAAGCCAGCGATGTCAGTGTTCGGCCCGCGGAAGACGCCGGCACAGGGCTCCGATCCTACCGGTCCGGGGCGGCGGCGCCGCGCGGGCTCAGGCGCAGGTGCCCGGTTCCTGCTCCGCGGGGTCGCTGAGGAACGTCGGAGAGAGCGCGAAGCTCGCGTTCAGCGACTCGTCGGCGACCTCGACCCCGGTCAGCGTCAGTCCGCGCGGCACCGAGTCCGCGATGCACACGGAGGACGGAGCGAGCAGGTCGCCGGAGACGGCGCCGAAGCGGTCGCGGAAGTCGGTCGCCGAGAAGGTCGCACCGGCGGCGGAGACCTCGGCCGGGGTGAGCCGGATGGCGCCGTCCACGGCGGCGAGCTCCATCCCCACGCCCGCGCCGAGCCGGAGGCCCAGCACCTCGACGGAGGCGGTCACGCGCACGAGCGGAGCGTCCAGGGTCACCTCGTCGACAGGAACGGTGCTGCGCTCGGTGACGAGCCGCGAGACCGAGGCCGCGTCGATCGCGACCGTCGTGCTGCCGGACTCGACCGCTCCGACGCCGCTCACCGGCACCCCGATCAGGGTCGCGGCGACGTCGCCGTCGAGCTCGCCGAACGTCACGTCCGAGCTGCGCAGGTCGAGCCGGTCCAGCCGCCCCGAGACGAGCTGCGGGAGCACGGCCCAGCCCGCGACGTCGACGTCCACCGCCCGGTCCGCGGGCAGTGCGAGCGCCTCGCGGAGGCTCGCGGCGGCGCGGTCCGCGACGGCGCGGCGGGCGAGCGAGTCACCCACCACCGCCGCGAGCACGAGCAGCACCAGCACCACGACGACCACCACGGCCGCGCGTCCCCCGCGCCGGCGCCGCGGCGCCGCCCCCGACGCGCTCACATCCGGTCCGGGGCCGTGACGCCCAGCAGGGAGAGCCCGTTGCGGAGCACCTGCCCGGTCGCCTCGTTCAGGCGCAGCCGGGTCGAGTGCACGGCCTCGACCGGGTCCTCGCCCTGCGGCACGACCCGGCAGTTGTCGTACCAGCGGTGGTAGAGGCCGGCGACCTCCTCGAGGTACCTCGCGACGCGGTGCGGCTCGCGCAGCTCCGCGGCGTGCGCCACGATGCGCGGGAACTCCTGCAGGCCGCCGAGCAGCGCCGACTCGGTCGGATGCACCAGCGTCTCGGGCGCGAACGGCTCGACGGGGACGCCCGACGCCGCGGCCTTGGCCGCGACCTGGCGGGTGCGCGCGTGGGCGTACTGCACGTAGTAGACGGGGTTGTCGTTGCTCCGCTTGGTCAGCAGGTCGAGGTCGATGTCGAGGGTCGAGTCGGCCGAGGAGCGCACCAGCGAGTAGCGCGCGGCGTCCACGCCGACGGCCTCCGTGAGGTCCTCCATCGTGACGACGGTCCCCGCCCGCTTGGACATCCGGACCGCCTCCCCGTCGCGGAGCAGGTTGACCAGCTGGCCGATCAGGATCTCGAGGTTCACGCCCGGGGTGTCGCCGAACGCCGCGCACATCGCCATCATCCGGCCGATGTAGCCGTGGTGGTCGGCGCCGAGCATGATGATCGCCCGATCGAAGCCGCGCTCGCGCTTGTCGAGGTAGTAGGCGAGGTCGCCCGCGATGTAGGCCGCCTCCCCGTCGCTCTTGATGATGACGCGGTCGCGGTCGTCGCCGAACGACGTGGTCCGCAGCCAGGTGGCGCCGTCCGCCTCGAAGATGTGCCCGAGCTCGCGGAGGCGCTCGATCGCGCGGTCGACGGCACGCGACTCGTGCAGGGAGTTCTCGTGGAAGTACACGTCGAAGTCGACGCCGAACTCGTGCAGGCTCTGCTTGATCTCGCCGAACATCAGCTCGACGCCGATCGAGCGGAAGGTCTCGGCGAGCTCCTCCTCGGGCAGGACGGCGAGGTCGCCCGGGTAGGCGGCCGCGACGCGCTCGGCGATGTCGCCGATGTAGGCGCCGCCGTAGCCGTCCTCCGGGGTCGGCTCGCCGCGGTGGGCGGCGAGGAGGCTCCGCGTGAAGCGGTCGATCTGCGCGCCGTGGTCGTTGAAGTAGTACTCGCGGGTCACCTCGGCGCCCTGCGAGAGGAGCATCCGGGCCAGGCTGTCGCCGACCGCCGCCCAGCGCGTCCCGCCGATGTGGATGGGGCCGGTGGGGTTGGCGGAGACGAACTCGAGGTTCATCCGGACGCCGGCGTAGGCGGACCCGGTGCCGTAGGCCTCGCCCGCCTCGACGATCGCGCCGGCCAGGGCACCCGCGGCCGCGGCCTCGAGCCGGACGTTGAGGAAGCCGGGACCGGCGACCTCGACCGTGGCGACGCCCTCGACCGCGCCCAGCCCCTCGGCCA
Source organism: Rathayibacter sp. AY2B9 (assembly GCF_002931595.1). NCBI lineage: Bacteria > Bacillati > Actinomycetota > Actinomycetes > Micrococcales > Microbacteriaceae > Rathayibacter > Rathayibacter sp. AY2B9. The sequence goes on along the minus strand of NZ_PSUB01000001.1, from coordinate 419,586 downwards.
GCTCGGCGGCGAGCTCGCGCGGGTTCGCGCCGACCCGCTTCGCGAGCTTCATCGCGATGTTCGAGGCCCAGTCGCCGTGGTCGCGGTTCTTCGGGCGCTCCAGCACGACGTCCGAGAGCTCGACGCCCGCATCGCCCCCCCGTCGCTGCACGGCGTCGAGGACGAGGGCGTGCAGGGAGGCGGCGAGCTGTTCGGGAGTCACGGGGAGCGATTCTACCGGCCGCCGCGCCCGCGCCCCCCGTCCCTCCTGCACCGTGGGGCCGCTCGGCAGGGCGGCGTTGCTAGGGTGCGACGCATGCGCCGTCCCGCCGCCCTCCTCCTCGTCGCCCTCGCCGCGGCGGCCCTCTCCGGCTGCTCCCCCGCGGCCGACCCGGAGCCGAGCGCGAGCGGCGCCGTCAGCGGCACGCCGATCCCCCTCGCCTGCGAGCAGCTGGTCCCGGCCTCGGCGCTCGCGGGCCTGTGGGGCGGATTCTCCCCGGACGACGGCATCGGGGCCACCGCCGTCTCCGAGGAGATCGCCCAGTACGACGGCCTGGTCTGCGGATGGTCCGACGATTCGGGCGCCGAGCTGCAGCTGGCCGTGGCCCACCTCGACCCCGCGGTGATCGAGGCGCTCAAGAACGAGTTCTTCACCACCAGCAAGGCCGTCCCCACTTACGGCAAGCCGCCGGAGATCGAGGGCTACTACCAGGTGGCCGAGGGGCGGGGCGTCGCGGACGCCTTCGTCGGCGAGTACTGGATCGAGGCGTCCAGCGCCTCCTTCGTCGAGCCGGGCGACCCCGAGCCGCTCGTGCGGTCGGCGATCGGCGTCCTCGCCGACTGAGCCCCGGCGTCAGCCCAGGCGCACCGGCGAGACGTGATCGTCGACGAGCGCCGCGTCGCAGTCGGCCTCCACGCTCATCCCGGTCAGGCGCAGGTCCGTCAGGTAGCTGCTGAGGAACGCGGTGTCGGCCGTGTCCCGGCCGGACGAGATGCGCAGCATCGACCCGCGCGGAGCCAGCCGGGTCGCGTCCACGACGTGCCAGGCGCCGCCGACCCAGGCCTCCGTGACCGCGTGGAAGTCCCGCGGCTCGAGGCCCGGCGCGTAGACCGCTGTCACCCGAGCGGGGATGTCGAGAGCACGGAGGAGCCCGGCGACCGTGTGCGCGAAGTCCCGGCACACGCCCTGGCCGCTCTCGATGACCTGCGCCGCTCCCCCGGTGCCGACCGTCGAGCCGTAGACGTACGACAGGTGGCCGTGCACCCATTCCTCGACGGCCGTCAGCGCCTCGAAGCCCCGGGCCCGCCCGAACTCGCGCCGGGCGATCCCTCCGAGCACGTCCGCCTCGGCGTACCGGCTCGGCCGCAGGTACTCGACGAGCTCGAGCTCGCTCGGCTCGTCCGGAGCGCCGTGGCCGGCGACCCGCGCCCGGTACTCGACCCGCAGGTCGCCCTCGTTCCCCGCGACGCGGTGCACGCGGGCGCCGTGCCGCGCCGGGAACTCCCGCACCGGCACGTCCTGCCCGTCGAGCCGGACGGTGAAGGAGTCCTCGAACGAGTCGCCCGTGGGCGTCGCCGCCACCAGGAAGATCAGGTCGGTCGGGCCGTTCAGACGCAGATCCAGCGAGGCGGAGACAGTGCGCAGCATGGCTCCATCGTGGCATGCGCGAGGACGGCTCCCGGCGTCGGGGCCCGCCCCGCCCGGGTGCTAATGTGGTCAGGCACTCCTGGCCCCCATAGCTCAGGGGATAGAGCACTGCCCTCCGGAGGCAGGGGCGTAGGTTCGAATCCTACTGGGGGCACATCCGCGGTCCTCCGCTCCCCCTCGCACACGGGCGCTCAGCTCCGGTGCTCGACGCCCCTCGAGGCGCACCCCTCCACCACGGACCGAGCGGCGTCACCCGGTGGGCGACCGAGTCCGACCGTCGCGCTCCTCACCCGGCGCTCCGACCCTCCCCGGACAGCACGAAGGCCCGCGATCGTCGATCACGGGCCTTCAGGACGTTCACCACCGGCACTCGGCCGGTCGGGCTCACTCGTAGAGGTGGAAGGTGCCGGCGCAGTCGGCCGAGCAGAAGCCGTCGCGGCGACGGGCCGAGGCCGCTCCGCATGCTTCGCAGCGGCGGCGTCCGAGCATCCGCGAGATCAGGCTCTGAGGCGCCGACGCGACCACCGAGACCGGGGTGTCGGGGCGCACGGGGGCTCCCGTGGTCGAATCGAGCTGGATCCCAGCGGTGTCGAGCGTGGCGCGGAGCATCCGTGTTCCTTCCGATCGGTGAACCATGTGCGAGCACTGTATTGCCAGTCCCTGAGATTCTGCGAAGGGCTTGACGCGGCTCGTGATCGAGAGTAGCCGAAATCGACACCTGTCGGTCAGTCCGGATCGACCCGGGGAACGACGAACAGCCGTGCCCCTTCCTGGCGGAGAGGGGCACGGCTGTTCGGGTGTCGGGGATCGCTGGGCGGACGACGCCGTAGCTCATGGGAGCGGGGCGTCGGGCCCGGAACGACCGGGAAGTGGGCCTAGTACGCGCCGCTGGTGCTCCGGGTGTCGATCGCCACCGTCGATGCGGGAACCGGGACCGGTCGCAGGGCGGGGAGCGAGGCGCTCCTGCCCGTGCGGAACGGCAGCAGGACGAGCATGACGGGGAGAAGGACGATCCACAGGAGGACCGACAGCGCGAGACGCGCCCAGATGGAAAGAATATTGAGCATGTTTGTGCCGCCTTCGGGTGACGGTAGAGGTGAACTTCGCGAACAGTATCATCGGGCCGACGGGGGGAGAAGAGTAGAATTGCGCCATTGATCGCGCGTCTCCCGCCACGCCCCCCAGCGGTCTGTCATTCCTCATTCGTCGCCCAGCGCCGATCGGATGGGTCGATCCCGCATCCGATCGACACACGGCCCGCGCAGTGCGTCCTCCTGGGAGCCGGGCCGTAGGGTGAGCGCGTGAAGATCCTTGTCGTCGAAGACGATCCAGCCATGGGTGAGGCCCTCGTCGGCGGCCTCGAAGACGCCGGCTACGAGGCCGTGCTCACCACGAACGGCATCGACGCGCTCGTCGCGTTCAGCAACGCCGAGTTCTCGGCCGCCATCGTGGACGTCATGCTCCCGGCGATGTCGGGCTTCGAGATCTGCCGCCGGATCCGCGAGCTCGGCCGGCCCACGCCGATCATGCTGCTGACCGCGCGGGACGCGATCGAGGACCGCGTCTTCGGGCTCGACGCCGGAGCGGACGACTACCTGACCAAGCCGTTCGCGTTCACCGAGCTCAACGCGCGCCTCCGGGCCCTCCTGCGCCGCAGCCCGTCGCTGATGTCCACCTCGATCGACGTCGGACGCATCACCGTGGACGGATCGAGCATCCGGCGCACCGCCGAAGGCTCGCGCATCCACGTCAGCCCGAAGGAGCTCGAGCTCCTCAAGCTCCTCATCACTCCCGTCGGCTCCGTCGTGACCCGCCAGCGGATCCTCTCCGAGATCTGGGGCGGCGGCGAGATCGTCGACAACAACATCGTCGACCAGTACGTCAGCTACCTGCGCAAGAAGCTCCCGACCGAGGACACGGGCGTCAGCATCGTGACCGTCCGCGGCAAGGGCTACTTCCTCCGCCCGGTCGAGTAGCCCGTGTCGCGGATGAGCACGGCACGCCGCAGGGTCGGCGCGCTCTCGATCCGCGCGAGGATCACCGTGGGAACGGTCGCTGTGGCGACCGCCCTCTTCGCGCTCGCGGCGCTGCTCTTCTACCAGGTGGTCACCGGCATCGTCGACCGCAGCGAGCGGACGATCCTGATGTCGATCGAGGACGAGGTGCGCCGCGACATCTCGGCGGGCAACGTCCCGCGCACGCAGGGCTCGTCGACGGGCCAGCTGTTCCTCGCCCTCGCTCCCGACGGGAGCGTCAGCACCTCGACCATGCCCTCGCGCCTGAGCGGCGAGGTGCTCAGCGCTCTGGCGGAGGAGCCCGCCGACACCTCGCCCCGGTACGCCGACGTGACGACGGCGAACGGCAGCTACCTGGTCCGCTTCACGGCCATCGAGAGCGATCGCGGCGTCTGGCAGGTCGCCTCCGCCCGCGATCAGGCCGCGTCGCAGCTCGTCCTCGACGACTTCGCCCACGTGCTCGTCTACGCCGCGATCTTCCTCGTCGTCACGTTCGGGCTCGCCTCGTGGATCCTGACGGGCGCGGCCCTCGCCCCGGTGCGCCGGATGCGGGCGCGCGCGGATCAGATCGCCGCCGAGCCCGGGCAGGGCGACCAGCTCCCGGTCGTCGGCACGCGCGACGAGATCGACGAGCTCGCGGTGACGCTGAACGCGTTCCTGACCAAGCAGACCGCGTCGCTGGCCCGGGAGAAGCAGATGGTGTCGGATGCGAGCCACGAGCTCCGCACTCCCCTCGCCGCGCTCTCCGCCCAGCTCGAGATCGCCCACCACCGCGTCGACGACCCGGTCGCGGTCGACCGGGTCATCCTCGACGCGCAGAAGAGCGTCGACCGGCTCGTGCGCCTCGCATCCGCCCTCCTCGACATCTCGCGCATCGAGAGCCGCACCGTCCGCCCGACCGCTCCCTTCGCCGAGCTCGTCGACGAGCTGGTGGGCGCCGTCGACCGCACCCGCCTGCTCGCCTCGGAGTCGGGGGTGGAGATCGACTACGAGATCGACGAGCGCGAGCCGGCGCGGCTCTACGCGGTCGCGTCCCAGGACTTCGGCCGGGTGATCGACAACCTCGTGAGGAACGCGATCCAGGCGATGAACGGCGGCGGCATGATCGTCGCCTCCCTCTCGCAGTCGGACGGGCGCCTGATGCTCAGCGTCTCGGACGACGGACCGGGGATGCCCGACGCCTTCATCCCGGTCGCCTTCGACCGCTTCTCCCGCCCGGACGACTCCCGCACCCTCGCCTCCGGCGGCAGCGGTCTGGGGCTGGCCCTGGTGCACACCACCGTGCTCTCGGCCGGCGGGACGGTCGCCCTGGTCAACCGCTCCCCCCGGGGTCTCGCGGTCGACATCGTCCTCCCGCCCGTCGGCTCCGCCTGAGCCGCCCCGCCCCCGGAACGACGAAGGCCCCCGGCGGACCGGGGGCCTTCGTGGAGGATCGTCAGCGCGGGTCGTCCTCGGGGCGGACAGGCTGCGGCTGCGGGTCGCCGACCGCGGCGGGCGGCGGAGCCCAGGCCGTCTGCGGCGCCTCCGCCGGGGAGGTGCCGCCGTCGAGCAGGTTGCGCGCGCGGTTGACCACCTCGGGGTCCACGAGCACGGAGTAGCTGGTCGCGATCACCTGCATGGTCGAGGTGAAGTCGCGACGGCGGCGGTTCACGGCGTAGGAGGCGAGCCCGAAGAGCATCCCGAAGCCGGCGCCGAGGAGGACCGCCGCGATGAGGAAGGAGAGCTCCGTCGTCGGCGAGAAGATGATGAGCAGGAGGCCCAGGAAGACGCCGAGCCAGGCGCCGGAGGCCGCTCCGGCGAGAGCGACGCGGCCCCAGGTGAGCTTGCCGGTCACCCGCTCGACGCTCTTGAGCTCGTTGCCGATGATGGCGAGCTGGCGCACCGGGAAGTCGGCGCGGGCGAGCACGTCGACGGCGGCCTGCGCCTCCTGGTACGTGTCGAACGTGGCGAGGATCTCCCCGCGCGGGATCGTGGGGAAGGCCGGCCCTCGGCCGCTGAACGGCGTCTGCAGAGTCACCCGGACAGAATCGCACAGGCCACTTGAAGGTCTCTGAACGGATTCGGAGAACCGGCCGAGGGCGAGCCGGGAACGCTCGGCGTCCGCCCGGCTGCACGGGACTAGGTTTGTAGCCGTGAGTTCCGCCAGAGTCTTCGTCGCGCGCTTGGCCGGATGCAGTGTCTTCGACCCGGCCGGCGATCGCGTCGGCAAGGTCCGCGACGTGCTCCTGGTCTACCGGCAGAACGACGCCCCGCGGGTGGTCGGCCTGGTGGTCGAGATCCCCGGGCGCCGTCGCGTCTTCGTGTCGATCGGCCGGGTCACCAGCATCGGCAGCGGCCAGATCATCACCACCGGGCTGATCAACGTGCGCCGCTTCGAGCAGCGGGGCGGCGAGGTCCGCGTCATCGCCGAGCTCCTCGGCCGCCGGGTGAGCTTCGTGGACGGCTCCGGTGACGCGGTCGTCGAGGACGTCGCGATCGAGGAGGCCGCTCCCGGCGAGTGGGAGCTCGCGCAGCTCTTCGTCCGCCGGCCCAAGACCAGCCCCTCCCCCTTCGCCAAGGGCGCGACCGCCTTCGCCGGCTGGCGCGAGGTCCGCGAGAGCGTCTCGACCGAGGCGCAGTCCGCCGAGCAGTACGTCGCCAGCCTCTCCGAGCTCAAGCCCGCCGACCTCGCCAGCACGCTCCTCGACCTGCCGCAACAGCGGATGCTCGAGGTCGCCGGCGAGCTCTCGGACGACCGCCTCGCGGACGTGCTCGAGGAGATGCCCGAGAGCGAGCAGGTCGAGATCCTCGGCCGGCTCGACGACGACCGCGCCGCCGACGTCCTCGACCAGATGCAGCCGGACGACGCGGCCGACCTGATCGCCCAGCTCTCGGAGGAGCGCGGCGAGGCGCTCCTGGAGCTGATGGAGCCCGAGGAGGCGGACGACGTCCGCATGCTCCTCACCTACGCTCCGGAGTCCGCCGGCGGTCTGATGACCACGGAGCCGATCATCGTCTCCTCCGAGGCGACCGTCGCCGAGGGTCTCGCCCTCATCCGCCGCCACGAGCTCGCCCCGGCCCTCGGCGCCGCCGTCTGCGTCACGCTGCCGCCCTACGAGCCGCCGACCGGCCGCTTCCTCGGCATGGTGCACTTCCAGCGAATGCTCCGCTACCCGCCGCACGAGCGCCTCGGCACCCTGCTCGACCAGAGCATGGACCCGATCACGCCCGAGACCTCGGCGGCCGAGGTCGCCCGGATCCTGGCCAGCTACAACCTCGTCTCGGTGCCCGTCGTCGACGCGTCCCACCGCCTCGTCGGCGTCGTGACCATCGACGACGTCCTCGACTACCTCCTCCCCGACGACTGGCGCAGCCACGGCGACGACGACGAACCGAGGAAGCCGGTGACGACGGCGACGCAGGGCGTCCCGCTCGTGCCGCTGGCACCCGCGGCGACAGGCAGGACACGACGGGGACGGAGGGGCGCGCGTGGCTAGGGACACCAAGCAGGACCGGCGCCTGGACGCTCCCAAGGGCTTGCGCACCCGCGTCCTCTCGCGGCGGAACCGCCCGAGCAGCGACCGCTTCGGCCGCCTGACCGAGTCGTTCGCCCGCGGCATGGGCACGCCGTGGTTCCTGGTCGGCATGACGATCTTCTGCGTCTTCTGGCTGATGTTCAACACCTACGGGCCCGCGGACGCGCGCTTCGACTCGCAGGCCCTCGGCTTCACGGTGCTGACGCTGATCCTCTCGCTGCAGGCCTCCTACGCCGCGCCGCTGCTGCTGCTCGCGCAGAACCGCCAGGACGACCGCGACCGCGTCCAGATCGAGCAGGACCGGCAGCGGGCCGAGCGCAACCTCGCGGACACCGAGTACCTCGCGCGCGAGGTCGTGGCCCTGCGCCTGGCGATCCGCGACATGGCGAGCAAGGACTTCATCCGCTCGGAGCTGCGCGGCCTGCTCGAGGAGCTCGAGAAGGATCGGGCGCAGGAGCCCGAGCGGCGCGATGCCTGACGTCGCCGCCATCGAGACCGCCGTCAGGACGGCGCTGGCCCGGGTCGTCGATCCGGAGATCCGGAAGCCCATCACCGAGCTCGACATGCTCGAGTCGGTCGAGGCGGCCGTCGACGGAGCGGTCCGCGTCGCGATCCGGCTGACCATCGTCGGCTGCCCGGCCGCCTCCGCGATCGAGCGCGACGTACGCGAGGCCGCGGCCTCGGCTCCCGGAGTCACGGCGGTCGACGTCGTGGTCGGAGTCATGACGCCGGCGCAGCGCACCGCCCTCACCGAACGCCTCCAGGGCGGCCGCCGGAGCATGCCCTTCGGCCCGGACTCGCTCACCCGCGTGTACGCGGTCACCAGCGGCAAGGGCGGCGTCGGCAAGTCGACCGTCACCGCCAACCTCGCGGTCGCCCTCGCTCAGCGGGGTCTCGCGGTCGGCCTCGTGGACGCCGACGTGCACGGCTTCTCCATCCCCGGCCTGCTCGGCCTGATGCACGACGGGCGCGTCGCGGGGCCCACCCGCGTCGGCGAGCTGATGCTGCCGCCGGTGGCGCACGGCGTGAAGGTCATCTCGATCGGGATGTTCCTCGAGGGCGACACCCGCGGGGCGGCCGTCTCCTGGCGCGGGCCCATGCTGCACCGCACGATCTCCCAGTTCCTCACCGACGTGTACTTCGGCGACCTGGACGTGCTCCTGCTCGACCTGCCTCCCGGCACCGGGGACGTGGCGATCTCGATCGGACAGCTGCTCCCCCATGCGGAGGTCCTCATCGTCACCACGCCGCAGCCGGCGGCCGCCGACGTGGCCGAGCGCAGCGGCGCGCTCGCCCGCCAGTCGGGTCAGCGCATCGTCGGAGTGGTCGAGAACATGTCCGGGCTTCCGCAGCCCGACGGCTCGGTGCTGGAGCTCTTCGGCAGCGGAGGCGGGGCCGAGGTCGCGCGTCGGCTCACCGCGGCGGGCGATGAGGTGCCGCTGCTCGCGTCGCTGCCGATCTCCGTCGCGCTGCGGGCGGGGGGCGACGAGGGCGTGCCCGTCGTCGTCGGCGATCCGAAGGATCCTGCTGCCCGGGCGATCGACGCCCTGGCGGCGTCGCTCGCCGCGCGGCCGCGGGGACTGACCGGCCGTCGGCTTCCGCTCGCCGTCGGCTGACGCCTCCGCGCGGCTTCGTGCGGGCGGTGCCGATCGAGACGCCCTCCCGGCGCTCCTCGCGGAGCAGGGCTCAGGTGGCCTCGGAGTCGATCGGCGGCGGCGCGACGCTCGAGAGCGTGCCGGACGAGACGGAGCGCTGCATCGTCGTGTAGTAGCTGTCCTGCGCGGAGCCGGTGCCGCCCGGCACGACCGGAGCGGCGACAGCGGTGGGCGGCTTCACGGTGGGGGCCGGATCGTCCTCGAGCAGGGCGTCGCGGATGATGCGGCGGGGATCATACTGGCGCGGGTCGAGCTTCTTCCAGTCGACGTCGTTGAACTCGTCGCCCATCTCGTCCTTGACGCGCTCCCGGGCCTGCGTGGCGAATCCGCGCACCTTGCGCACGAGCTGCCCGAGCTGGGCGGCGTAGTGCGGGAGGCGGTCGGGACCCAGCACGAAGACGGCGATGACCCCGATGATGAGGAGCTTGTCGAACGTCAGACCGAACACGAGGACAACACTAACCCGCCGCGCCTCCCTCGCGGAGCCCGCGCGCCACCGTACCCTGACGATGCCCGGGCGCGATCCGCCCGGTGCACCGATCAGAGGAGCGCCCCCGTGTCCGACAAGGATGCCAACTGGAAGTACGCCGAGGACGCGGTCGTCGAGTCGGAGGCCATCGCCTCGGCCCGCCGGCTCTCGGTCGAGCTGGGCATCGACGCCGTCTCCCCCTCGATCGGCGCGCAGGCCGCGCTGGTCGCCGCCGCGGCGCGCGCGACCTCCATCATCGAGATCGGCACCGGCACCGGAGTGAGCGGCCTGTGGCTGCTCGACGGCGCCCCCGAGGCGATGCTCACCTCGATCGACTCCGAGGCGGTGCACCAGCAGCACGCGCGCGCCCAGTTCCACGAGGCGGGCATCTCGCCCAACCGGCTCCGGCTCATCCCGGGCCGCGCCCTCGAGGTGCTGCCCCGGATGAACGAGAACTCCTACGACATCGTCTTCGTCGACGGCGATCCGCTGCAGGTCATCGAGAACGTCGAGCACGCGCTGCGGCTCGTCCGTCCGGGCGGGACGGTCCTCGTCCCCCACGCGCTCTGGCGCGGACGCGTGGCCAACCCCGCGCAGCGCGACGAGATCGCGACGGCGTTCCGCACGCTGGTGGCCGAGGTCTGCGCCTCCCCCGCCGTGGTCAGCGTGCTCTCGCCGATCGGCGACGGCCTGCTGCAGGCCAACAAGCGCCGCGCCTGACGAGCGCGGCCGACCGAGGACAGACGGAACGCCCGCCGCACGGTGTGCGGCGGGCGTTCACGACGGTGCGGATCAGGCGGGAGACACCACCGACGCGAGCGCGTCGTGCAGCTCTTTCGCCTCTGCATCGTTGACCGAGACGACGAGGCGTCCGCCTCCTTCGAGCGGAACGCGCACGACGATGAGTCGGCCCTCCTTAACAGCCTCCATCGGTCCGTCTCCGGTCCTCGGCTTCATGGCCGCCATAGAGTTCCCCTTTCGTGACGTATCCCCCTATTATCGTGCATCCGCGGGGGTGTTCCGAACCGCGCCCGGAAGTCGGGCGTCAGCCGATCACGGCGGGGACCAGTCGCCGGGGGTGAACACCCAGCACAGCAGCACCCAGACGATCTGCCCGACGATCGATGCGGCCACCACGAACACCCTCAGGAGGGTCGACCGCGGCACCGCGAGCGCCCCGGCCAGCGGGAACATCGGCATCAGGATGCGGAACGTGCTCGACTGCGGGTAGAAGAACGCGAAGAGGTAGATCGCGTAGCCGCCGACCCAGAGCCGCGAGAAGACGTCGAGGCTGCGCGTGGCCCGCGAGAACAGGATCGCCAGGAATCCGAGCACCACCACGACGGTGATGCCCATGCCCGTGATCGGCGAGCCGAACCAGAGGCCTCCCCACCAGCCCCCGCCGGCGAACCAGGAGGTGAAGGGGATGAGCTCGCCCTCGCCGATGAAGACGCTGCGCCAGGCGAGCTCGGTGTCGGTGTACGCGGTGAAGGAGCCGGTGACCGCCCAGGCGATGAGCAGCCAGGCGAACCCCACCGCGAGGGACCAGACCGTGAGGGAGACCGTGAAGGCGAACTCCCGGCGGGCGAACGGCTCAGTGCCGCGCACGTGCCGCCAGACGCGGTAGAGGAAGTAGAGGCCCGTCATCGCCGCGATCGCGAGACCGCTCGGGCGCAGGAGCCCCACGACCAGCACGACGGGGAACGTCCAGATCCACTTGCGGCGCACCAGCAGGAGGAGCAGCACGGCCGTCAGGAGGATGCCGCCGGACTCCGCGTAGCCGATCTGCAGGATCGGGGACGTCGGAGCGACGCAGAAGAAGACGATCCCCATCAGCGCCTGGCCCTCGCTGAGCGAGACGCGGAACAGCCGGTAGATCACCAGGCACGCCGCTGCACTGCAGACCAGGGCGACGAGCACCGCCGCGTTCGCCCAGTCGAGCCCGGTGATGTTCATCAGGCCGCGGACGGTGAACGGGTAGACGGGCATGAACGCCCAGGGGTTCTGCTCCACGGCTCCGGACGGCGAGAGCGGCAGGACCGACGGGTACCCCGTCATCCCGATCCGCTCGTACCAGCCGCCGTCCCACGTCGTCGCGAACCGGACGTAGGTGTCGCGGAGTCCCGTCCACTCGACGCCCTGACGCACGGCGCCGACCCGGAGCATGATCACGGTCGTGACGACCCGCGACACGGCGAAGACCAGGAGCACCTGGATCCACCACGGGATCCTCCGGAGCAGACCCCAGCGGGAGCGGGACGGAGAGGCGTCCTCCGTCTCCGGCGCGGTCGCGGTGGCGCTCACGCGAGCGGCCCGCGGTCCGTCGAGGAGGCGGTCGTCAGCGGGGAGCGGGCGGGTGTCGCCGCGGCTCGCCGGCGGGTCGGCCGGAGGAGGGGCGACGCGTGTCGCGGCTCACCGGCTGGCGTGAGGGGAGACATTCCGACGAGCATACCCGTGCGGGAGTCGGGAGTCCCCGGAGGAGCACCGCGCCGGGCGGGCGCGCACCACGATCACGGCGGGGTCCAGTCCGATCCGGCGACGGCCCAGCAGATCGAGATCCAGACGATCTGGCCGCCGATCCCGAGCAGGACCAGCGCGACGCGGAAGACCGGCGAGCGCGGCACCGCCAGCGCTCCGACGAGCGGGAACATCGGGCCCAGCAGCCGGAAGGTGCTCGACTGCGGGAAGAAGAACGCCAGCAGGTAGACGCCGTACCCGGCGACCCAGGCCCGGCTGAAGAGATCGAGCCGCCGTGTCCACGGTGCGGCGAGGATCCCGACGAACGCCGCCAGCAGGAGCACCACCAGCACGACGCCGACGGCCGGAGCACCGAACCACCACGAGCCCCACCAGGCGCCGCCCTGGAACCACGGGGTCAGCGGGAGCAGCTCCTGGTAGCCGATGTAGACCGCACGCCACGCCAGCTCGGTGTCGGTGTACGCGGTCATCGACCCGGTGACGGCCCACGCCACGGCGGGCCAGAGGAAGCCGACCACGAGCCCCCACGCCGTCAGGCCCACAGCCGGCAGCCACTCCGACCGAGGGAACGGCTCCGTGCGGCGCCGGACGAACCGGTAGACGACGTACAGGCCGAGCGCGGCGGCGAAGGCGAGCCCGCTCGGCCGGGTCAGGCCCAGCAGCAGCACGACGGGCACGACCGCGAGCCAGCGCCGCCGCACCAGGAGGAGGAGCGTGACCGCGGTCAGCAGCATCGCCATCGACTCCGCGTAGGCGAGCTGCATCAGCGGCGAGGTCGGCGCCACGCAGAACAGCAGCACCGCCGTCAGCGACTGCGATTCGCCGAGGGAGTGCCGGAAGAGGCGGTACAGGACGAGGCAGGCTCCGGCTCCGCACAGGACGGAGACGGTCACGGCGGCCGGAGCCCAGGTGAGGCCGGTGACCGCCATCAGCGCCTTCACGACGCCCGGGTAGAGCGGCATGAAGGCCCAGGCGTTCTCCCCCACGTGCCCGTCCTGCGTGATCGGCAGGAAGCCGGGGTACCCGGTGGCCGCGATGATCTCGTACCAGCGGCCGTCCCACATCGACGCGAAGGCCGAGTAGGACGGGGAGGGTCCGGTCCACGGGTTCGCGAGCTGGTGCGCGGCGAACTGCAGCAGGATCACCGTCGTGACCACGCGGGTCGCGATGTACACCAGGAGGACCCGCGCCCACCACGGGACCAGGCGCAGGCGGAGGCGGACGGGGACGGCCGTGGCGGTCGCGCTCATGAGGACGCGGTCAGCCAGCGGCGGAGGCCCTCGGTGCACTCGGTGATCTCGTGCACCGCCACGCGCTCGTCGTCGGCGTGGGCCCGGAGCGGGTCGCCCGGTCCGTAGTTGACAGCCGGGATGCCCATGGCGGAGAACCGCGCGACGTCGGTCCAGCCGTACTTGGGCTTCGCCTCGGCTCCGACGGCGGAGAGGAAGGCCTGGGCCAGAGGTGCGTCCAGCCCCGGGCGGGCGCCCTCGGCCAGATCGTCCACCGTCACCTCGAACCCCTCGAAGAGCTCCTCGAGGTGGGCGAGCGCCTCCTCCCCGGACCGGTCGGGGGCGAAGCGGTAGTTGACCTGCACCGTGCAGAGGTCCGGGATCACGTTGCCCGCGACCCCGCCGGTGACGCGCACGGCGTTGACGCCCTCGCGGTACACGAGGCCCTCGACCTCGACCTCGCGCGGCACGTAGGCGGCGAGGCGGTCGAGGATCGGCGCGGCCGCGTGGATCGCGTTCTCGCCGACCCAGCTGCGGGCGGAGTGGGCGCGGACGCCGCGGGTGACCACGTCGACCCGGAGCGTCCCGTTGCAGCCGCCCTCCACTGCTCCGCTCGTCGGCTCGCCGAGCACCGCGAAGTCGGCGGAGAAGAGGTCGGGGCGGTGCCGGGAGAGGCGGCCGAGGCCGTTGAGGTCCGCTGCGACCTCCTCGTTGTCGTACCACATCCAGGTGATGTCGACGGCCGGATCGGAGAGCTCGGCGGCGAGGACGAGCTGCACCGCCACTCCGGCCTTCATGTCGACGGTCCCGCGGCCGACCAGGTGCTCGACGCCGTCGATCGTCTCGGCGACGACGGGCAGGTTGCCGTTGACCGGCACCGTGTCGAGGTGCCCGGCGATCACGACGCGCTGGGCGAGGCCGAGGTTCGTCCGCGCCACGACGGTGTGGCCGTCGCGGATGACCTCGAGGTGGTCGTACTGCTCGAGCGCCCACTGCACCGCGTCCGCGATCTCGAGCTCGTCGCCCGAGACGGAGGGGATGTCGCAGAGGATCCGCGTCAGGGCGACCGGATCGGTGCGCAGATCGAGCGGAGGGGCGGTGGTCGGATCGGCCATGCGCCCCAGGGTAGCGGCCGGACGCTCCGCGCTACCCTGATCGGCATGACCCTCGAGCACTCCGCAGACTCCTCCGCGCCCGCCTCCGCCTGGGGATACGGGCTCGCCACCGTGGCCGCCGACGGCACCGTCCTCGACACCTGGTTCCCGGAGCCGCGCCTCGGCACCATCCCGGCCGGCCGCGACCCCTGGATCGTGCCGGCGGAGTTCGAGGAGCAGGCCGGCGAGGATCCGCGCCGCGAGGTCCGCATCGACGTGGTCACGCTGCAGATCGACGTGCAGGCGCCGCCCGCCTCCACGTCCGACGCCTACCTGCGGCTGCACCTGCTCTCGCACCTCCTGGTCCGCCCGAACGAGGTGAACCTCGACGGCGTCTTCGCCCACCTGCCGAACGTGGTGTGGACGAACGCCGGTCCGGTCTCGCCGGAGTCGTTCACCCGCCTGCGCCCCTCGCTCCGGCGCCACGGCATCCAGGCCACCGGGATCGACAAGTTCCCGCGGCTGACCGACTACGTCACCCCCGCGAAGGTGCGCATCGCGGACACCTCGCGCGTCCGCCTCGGGGCGCACCTGGCACCCGGCACGACGGTGATGCACGAGGGCTTCGTCAACTTCAACGCCGGGACCCTCGGCAGCTCGATGGTCGAGGGGCGCATCTCGCAGGGCGTCGTGGTCGGCGACGGCTCGGACATCGGCGGCGGCGCGTCCATCATGGGCACCCTCTCGGGCGGAGGAGTGCAGCGCGTCTCGATCGGCGCGCGGGCGCTGCTGGGTGCGAACTCGGGCATCGGCATCTCCCTCGGCGACGACACCGTCGTCGAGGCCGGCCTCTACGTGACCGCCGGCACCAAGGTCGTCGTGGTCGGCGGAGCGCCGCGCGCCGACGGCGCCCCGCAGACCGTGAAGGCCGTGCAGCTCTCGGGCGTGCCGAACCTGCTCTTCCGCCGCAACTCACTCACCGGAGCTGTCGAGGTCCTCCCCCGCACCGGCGCCGGCATCGAGCTGAACGCCGCCCTGCACGCCTGAGGACGGGCGTCCGGCGCCGCCGGGCCCAGCAGGCGGCACCCCGGGACGAACCGTGCTGATCGAGTCCGCGGCGACCACGCCGCTCCGCGTCCCGCCTCGAAGAAGAGGTTCGAGTCTCGGACGGCTGACGAGAGGCGGGTGCGCCGCACGGCGAGAGCCCGCCCCCCGGCGGGGACGGGCTCTCGGGGACCGGTCAGCGGTCGTTCGGCCAGTGGCGCTCGGGCGAGCCCATGTAGAGCTGCTGCGGGCGGCCGATCTTGGTCTGCTTGTCGGTGTTCATCTCACGCCAGTGGGCGATCCAGCCGGGCAGGCGGCCGATCGCGAAGAGCACGGTGAACATCCGGGTAGGGAAGCCCATCGCCTTGTAGATGACGCCCGTGTAGAAGTCGACGTTCGGGTAGAGGCGCCGCTCCTTGAAGTAGTCGTCCTCGAGAGCGAGGGCCTCGAGCTCCATCGCGATGTCGAGCAGCGGGTCCTTCACGCCGAGGGCCTGCAGGACCTCGGAGGCGCTCTCCTTGACCAGCTTCGCGCGCGGGTCGTAGTTCTTGTACACCCGGTGGCCGAAGCCCATCAGGCGCACGCCCTCCTCCTTGTTCTTCACCCGCTCGACGAACGTCGACACGCTCTCGCCCGACTCGCGGATCCGGCCGAGCATGGTGAGCACCGCCTCGTTCGCTCCGCCGTGCAGAGGGCCGAACAGGGCGTTGATGCCGGCCGAGACGGAGGCGTAGAGGTTCGCCTCGGTGGAGCCGACGAGGCGGACGGTCGACGTCGACGCGTTCTGCTCGTGGTCCTCGTGGAGGATCAGGAGGCGGTCGAGCGCCTTCGAGAGCACCGGGTCGACCTGGTACTGCTCGGCCATCGTTCCGAAGTTGAGGCGGAGGAAGTTGTCGACGAAGCTCAGCGAGTTGTCCGGGTAGAGGAACGCCTGGCCGATCGCCTTCTTGTGGGCGTACGCCGCCATCACGGGCAGCTTCGCCAGGAGGCGGATCGTGGTGAGCTCCACCGCCTCCGGATCCTTCGGGTTGGAGCTGTCCTCGTAGTACGTCGACAGGGCCGAGACTCCGGCCGAGAGCACCGACATGGGGTGCGCGCTGTGCGGGAGCGCGTCGAAGAAGCGCTTGAGGTCCTCGTGGAGGAGCGTGTGGCGGCGGATGCGCTCGTCGAAGCCCGCGAGCTCGTCGGCCGTCGGCAGCTCGCCGTAGATGAGGAGCCAGGCCACCTCGAGGTAGGTCGCGTTGGTGGCCACCTCCTCGATCGGGTAGCCGCGGTAGCGGAGGATCCCCTGGTCGCCGTCGATGTAGGTGATCTGCGACTTGGTCGCCGCCGTGTTCACGAAGCCGTAGTCGAGCGACATGAAGCCGGTCTGCTTCGACAGGGTCGAGAAGTCGATGCTCGAGGAGCCGTCGACGCTGCGCAGGACCGGGAAGTCCGCGGTGCGGTCGCCGAAGGTGAGCGTGACCTTCTCGGGGAGCTCCTGCTCCGCCGGCGCGGGAGGCGGCGTCGTGGCGCTCCCGGTCGCGGGCTCCGTGGAGCCCACCGTCGCGGTTCGGTCGCTCTGCGTGCCGGATTCGGTCACAACGCCTCCCAGGTCGTCGCGGTCGCACCCCGGAAGCGCTCGCGCGGAGCGGGCGGCGCCGGGTCTGGATCGTGGTGCAGCCGGGGCCTCGCGAGGCGCCGTCGACCGAACCACATACAGCCTATGGGCAAAGCGGGGGCACTGTGACATCGCCCAGCGCTGGGGCCGGGGCCTTGTCGGAACCCGCCAGGATCGGCCGGGTCGAGCGCCTCAGAGGCCGCCGGACAGGCGCTCGACGGCCGCGTCGATCCGCTCGTCGGAGGCCGTCAGCGAGAGGCGCACGTGCTCGGGGAAGCCCTCCCCGTAGAAGACGCCGGGGCCCGCGAGGACGCCGAGGCGGGCGAGCCGGTCGACGGACTCCCAGGCCGGGCGGCCCTCGGTCGCCCACAGGTAGAGGCCGGCCTCGCTGCGGTCGATCCGGAAGCCCGCGGACTCGAGGGCGGGCCGGAGGCGGTCGCGGCGGGAGCGGTAGCGCTCCTTCTGCGCGGCGACGTGCTCGTCGTCGGCGAGGGCGACGATCATCGCCTCCTGCAGCGGACCGGGCACGATCATGCCCGCGTGCTTGCGGACGGTCACCAGGCGCGCGATCAGGTCCGCGTCCCCGGCGACGAAGGCGGCGCGGTAGCCGGCGAGGTTCGACTGCTTGCTCAGCGAGTAGACGCCGAGGACCCCGGTGCGGTCCTCCCCCACCACGCGCGGGTCGAGGACGCTCGGGATCGGCTCGTCGGCCCAGCGGCCGTCCCAGCCGAGCTCGGCGTAGCACTCGTCCCCCGCGATCACAGCGCCCAGCTCACGGGCACGCGCGACGGCGCGCTGCAGGGCGGGCACGTCGAGCACGGCGCCATCGGGGTTGCCGGGAGAGTTGAGCCAGACCAGGCGGGTCGTCACAGGCCACTCGGCGGGGTCGTCGGAGGCGAGCGCCTCGGCGCCGGCGATCGCCGCGCCCATCGCGTACGTCGGGTAGGCGGCGCGCGGATGCACGACCACGTCCCCCTCCCCGAGTCCGAGGAGGAAGGGCAGCCAGGCGACGAGCTCCTTGGAGCCGATCGTCGGCAGGACCTCGTCGATCCCGAGGCCCTCGACTCCGCGCCGCCGCGCGTACCAGGCGGCGATCGCCTCGCGCAGAGCGGGGGTGCCCACGGTCGTGGGGTACGCGTGCGAGTCCGTCGCGCGGGCGAGCGCGTCGCGGATCGGGGCAGGCGTCGGGTCCACCGGCGAGCCGATCGACAGGTCGACGATCCCGCCGGGGTGCTCCGCCGCCGTGCGGGCGAAGGGCGCCATCAGGTCCCAGGGGTAGTCGGGCAGCGCGCCGAGGGCCATGGGAGCGGCCTCAGTGGCTCTGCGGAGGCAGCGCCGCGATGACCGGGTGGTCCTTCGCGATCACGCCGACCTTGGCGGCTCCGCCCGGGGAGCCGATCTCGTCGAAGAACTCGACGTTGGCCTTGTAGTAGTCGGACCACTCCTCGGGGAGGTCGTCCTCGTAGTAGATCGCCTCGACGGGGCAGACCGGCTCGCAGGCACCGCAGTCGACGCACTCGTCCGGGTGGATGTAGAGCGAGCGCTCGCCTTCGTAGATGCAGTCGACCGGGCACTCGTCGATGCAGGCGCGGTCTTTGACATCGACGCACGGAAGTGCGATCACGTAGGTCACGGTGCTCCAGGTCCCTTCGAACAGTGTCTCTATCGTACGGGGGCCGACGGGGCGTCGGCGTCCGCCGGCCGCGGGGCGGCGGCGGGAGCGGCCGCCCGCAGCCGCGGCCAGGCGATCACGACGAGGGCGATGAGGGCGGGGAGGAAGGTCCAGGCCACGCCGAGGCCGTTCGCCGGGACGAGGACGGATCCGCCCGTGCTGCGCAGGGCGAGCAGCCCGATCATCCCGAGCAGGCCCATCGCGGTGCAGAACGCGACGAACCGGTCGATGAGCACGAGGCGCAGCCCGAGCAGGAGCAGCAGCACGCCGGCGAGGGAGGCGGCGAGGCCGACCGGGAGGACGACACCGCCGACCGACACGGTGCTCTGATGGGCGACGGTCGTGATCGCTCCGACCACCGCGCCGACCAGGACTCCGGCGACGCCCGACAGCACCCGCGATCCCAGCGTCGGACGCTCCTCCGGCAGCGGCGCCGGACGCCCCGCCTGCGCGACCGGGCGGAAGCGCTCGATGCGGCCGATGGGGAACGGCGGACCGCTCGAGAGCCGGGCCTCGTCGCCCTCGACCACCAGCTGCGTCGCGTGCGCCTCGAGGGCCGCGCGCTTGCGGGCGTGGTCCTCGGCGGACAGCTCGATCACGACGTCCCCGGGGAGGGGCGGGGCCGCGTCGGGGAGGACGGCGAGGAAGCGCAGGCCCAGCAGCTCGGCGGCGCGCTCGGCGACCCGGGCGGTGCGGACGTGGTCCGGGTGGCCGTAGCCGCCGCCCGCGTCGTAGGACAGCACGACGCCCGCGTCGACCTGCCGGAGGACGGCGACGAGATCCGCCACCTCCTCGTCCTCGGGCGCGGCGGTGAAGGACGCGGGATGCACCGGCTCGAGCGGCACCGGGACGCGGCCGGGCCCCCACTGCATGCCGGAGTCCCGGTAGACGCGCGGAGCGAGGCCGGGTGCGCGGGCGCCGGCCTCGCCGAGGAAGCGGTGGTCGGCGACGCCGAGGGCCGTCAGGGCGACGACGAGCTCGGTCGTCCGGTGCGCGGCCAGCTCGGCCGAGCCCTCGAGCGGAGCGAGGTCCTCGGGGATGACCTCGCCGCACTCGCCCCGCGTGGCGGTGACGACGGTGACGGAGGCGCCCTGCGCCACCAGCCGCGCCAGGGTCCCGCCCATGGTGATCGTCTCGTCGTCGGGGTGGGCGTGCACCGCCACCACCCGCTCCGCTGCTGCGTCCCGGCCCGCGTCCACTCTCCGCCTCTCGTCCTGCGCGGCCTCCGCTGCGGGCGCTTCTGGACAGCGACCGGGCAGCGGACTACAGTCGACCCGGGTTAGGCAAGGCTTACCGAACAACGGAGCCCCGCCGACCGGATCGACTCGGGGCGGGAGTCGCCCCCTCCTCGTCCACCATCGACCAAGAGAACACGCGTGCTCGCAAACTACCTCATCGGCCTCCGCGAAGGCCTCGAAGCCGGCCTCGTGGTCGGCATCCTCGTGGCCTACCTGACCAAGCTCGGCCGGCGCGACGTGCTGCCGCGGCTCTGGACCGGCATCGCCGCCGCGATCGCGATCTCGCTCGTCACCGGTGCGATCCTCACCTGGGGCCCCTCGACCCTGTCGTTCCAGGCTCAGGAGCTCATCGGCGGCGGCCTCTCGATCCTCGCGGTCGGCCTGGTCACCTGGATGATCTTCTGGATGGGCGCGAACGCCCGCAGCCTCAAGGGCGACCTCGAGTCCCGGCTCGACGGCGCCGTCGCGGGTTCGGCCCTCGGCATCGTGGTCCTCGGCTTCATCAGCGTCGGCCGCGAGGGCATCGAGACGGCGCTCTTCGTCTGGGCGAGCGTGTCCTCGAGCAGTGCGGGGTCGGGATCCAGCGCGTGGGTCGGCACGGTCGGCGCGCTGCTGGGCATCCTCAGCTCGGTCGTCATCGCGTACCTGATCTTCCGGGGCTTCGTCCGGATCGACCTCGGGCGCTTCTTCACCTGGACGGGCGGCTTCCTCATCCTCGTCGCGGCCGGCGTCCTCTCCTACGGCGTCGGCGACCTGCAGGAGGCGTCGCTCCTGCCCGGCTGGGGCACCCCGCTGTTCTCGCTCGGCCCGATCCTCCCGCCGCCCGTGACCGCGGTGGTCGGCGGCCTCTTCAACTACACGCCCGAGCCGACCGCTCTGCAGTTCGCCGCCTGGCTGCTCTACCTCGTCGTCGTCGGTGCCCTGTTCGTCCGCCAGGTCCGCCTGCGCGGCCCGCGACGGGGCAGCGCGGCCCCGGTCGCCGCTCCCGCTCCCACCTCCGTCTGACCCGCTCCGGCACCGCCGGCGCACTCGCCCCGATCCAGGAGAAGCATGTCCTCGCGCGCTCGTCCCACCCTCCCCCGCGTCACCCTCGGCCTCGCCGGAGCCGGCGCCCTGGCGCTGATCCTCACGGGCTGCGTGCCGAACACCCCCGCGTCCTCCTCCTCCGCCGCGCTCGACGTCGCGATCAGGGACGACGCCTGCGAGGTGTCGACGGCGACCGCCGAGGCGGGAGCGGTGACGTTCTCACTGACCAACGGCGGCTCGGACGTCAACGAGTTCGAGATCCTGGCCGAGGACAAGCTGCGGATCGTGGGCGAGAAGGAGAACGTGACCCCGGGTCAGAGCGTCTCCTACGTCGCTCAGCTCGAGCCGGGCACCTACTACACCGCCTGCAAGTTCCAGCAGGTCGGCGCCCCGGTCGGGCTGAGCGAGTTCACCGTGACCGGTGAGGCCACCGCGCAGTCGGCGGACGAGAAGGCGGCGACGGAGGCGGCGGTCACCAACTACGTGGCGTACGTGAAGTCGCAGGTGGGCGAGCTGCTCCCCGCGGTCGCCGAGTTCGCGCAGGCCTACGAGGCAGGCGACGACGAGAAGGCGCGCGGCCTCTTCGCGTCGACCCGCGTCTTCTACGAACGGATCGAGCCGACCGCGGAGGCGTTCGGCGACCTCGACCCGCGCATCGACTACCGCGAGGTCGACGCCGTCGCCGAGGGCCTGGACTGGACCGGCTTCCACCGCATCGAGAAGGACCTGTGGGCCCCCGCGGAGGGTGCCCTCAACTCCGACGGCACGAGCGCGCTCCTCGACTGGGCGCCCTCCACCCCCGAGCAGCGCGCCCAGTTCGGCCAGGGCCTCGTCGACGACGTGCAGAGCCTGGCCGACCTCGTGAACGCGTCCGGCTTCACCGTCTCGGTGGGCGACATCTCGAACGGCGCCATCGGCCTGCTCGACGAGGTCGCGGCCGGCAAGATCACGGGCGAGGAGGACTGGTGGTCGAGCACTGACCTCACCGACTTCGCCGCGAACGTCCAGGGCGCGGAGGTGGCGTTCGGCAACGTCGAGCCGATCGCGACCGCCAGCGGCGACGAGGGCGCCGACCTCACCGGACGGATCACGCAGCGGTTCTCCGAGCTCGACGCTCTGCTCGCGCAGTACGGCTCGATCGACTCCGGCTTCGCCGCGTACTCCACTCTCACCGCGGAGCAGAAGAAGGAGCTCTCGGACGCGGTCAACGCTCTCTCCGAGCCGCTCTCGCAGCTGACCCACACGGTGCTGGGCGTCGAGGAGCCGACCGCATAGTGGACGCCGAGCAGCACGAGGGAGCCCGGCCGACGGAGTCCGAGCAGCCCGCCGACGAACCCCGCCGCCTCTCGCGGCGCGGGCTGCTCGGCCTCGTCTCGGCGGGGACGGCCGGGCTGGCCGCCGGAGTGGGCGGCACGGTGGCCGTCACGTCGTCCGCGAGCGCGACGGCCTCCTCCGCCCCGCGCACCGTGCCGTTCTTCGGCGCGAACCAGGCGGGCATCACCACCGCCGCGCAGGACCGGCTGCACTTCGCCGCGTTCGACCTCGCCGCGGGCACCACGCGCGAGGACCTCGTCGAGCTCCTGAAGGACTGGACGCTCGCCGCCTCGCGGATGACCCAGGGCCTCGAGGTCGGCGAGACCGGCGCGGTGGACGGGCCGGACACGGCTCCCCCGGAGGACACCGGGGAGGCGCTCGGGCTCGACGCCGCGTCGCTCACCGTCACGGTCGGCTTCGGACCCACCCTCTTCACGGACGAGTCCGGCGCCGACCGCTTCGGCCTCGCCGACCGCCGGCCTCCGCAGCTGCAGGCCCTGCCCCGCTTCCGCGGCGACGCGCTCGTCCCGTCGGCCGGCGGCGGCGACCTCTGCATCCAGGCCTGCGCCGACGATCCGCAGGTCGCCGTGCACGCCATCCGCAACCTGAGCCGGATCGCGTTCGGCCGGGCCTCGCTCCGCTGGTCGCAGCTCGGCTTCGGCCGCACCTCCTCGACGTCCACCGCCCAGGCGACTCCGCGCAACCTGTTCGGCTTCAAGGACGGCACGGCGAACGTGAAGTCCGAGGAGGCCGACGCCGTAGAAGAGCACGTCTGGGTCCCCTCCTCCGACGGCCCCGCGTGGATGGTCGGCGGCAGCTACCTGGTCGCGCGGAAGATCCGGATGATCATCGAGACGTGGGACCGCAGCCAGCTGGGCGAGCAGGAGCGGGTCATCGGCCGCAGCAAGGGGTCCGGAGCCCCGCTCTCGGGCGGCACGGAGTCCACCGAGCCCGACTTCGCAGCGGCCGGCGCCACCGGTGCCCCGCTGATCGATCAGGAGTCGCACGTGCGCCTCGCGCACCCGAGCGTGAACAACGGAGTGCGGCTCCTGCGGCGCGGCTACAACTTCGTCGACGGCAACGACGAGCTCGGACGCCTGAACGCCGGGCTGTTCTTCCTCTCGTTCCAGCGCTCCCCGGAGCAGTTCGTCACCGTGCAGCGGAACCTCGCGACGGACGCGCTGAACGAGTACGTGAAGCACGTCGGCTCGGCCGTGTTCGCGGTGCCGCCCGGTGCTCGCGACGAGACCGACTTCCTCGGCTCCGGCCTCTTCGCCTGATCCCTGAGAGGACCCGCACTCCGTCCCAGGATCCGGCGGGCGCACTCCACGGCGCGCCGGAGCCTGCGCCCGTAGCGTCGTCGGCGATGTCCGGGAACAGTGCGAGAAGCGGCCTGACCAAGCGCGAGCGCCAGGAGCTCGCCCGAGCGCAGGCGCGGGAGCGCCGCGAAGCCGAGAGGCGCCGGCGGCGCCGGAACCGGCTGCTCGGGCAGGGCGGAGCGGTCGTCGGGCTCCTCGCGGTCGTGGCCCTGGTCTGCTGGAACGTCTGGTCGCAGCAGGAGGTCGCGAGCGCCGGCCCGGCGAACATGCTCAGCGACGGCATCGTCCTCGCGGGCGACGGCTCGGCCGTGACGGCGACGACGACCGCGGCGATCGCTCCGGGAGCCTCCCCCGTCCCGACCGACGAGAGCGCCACGCGGGCGGGCGGAGTCGTCGCCGTCGACCTCTACGTCGACTACCTCTGCCCGTACTGCGGGCAGTTCGAGAAGGCGAACGCCGAGCAGCTGCAGTCGTGGTTGACGAAGGGGGCGATCACGCTCGAGATCCACCCGGTGGCGATCCTCGACTCCTCCTCGGCCGGCTCCGAGTACTCCAGCCGGGCCGCGAACGCCGCGGCGTGCGTCGCCGACGAGGATCCGGACCGCTTCCTCGCCGTGAACGCGGCGCTCTTCGCGCAGCAGCCGGCGGAGGGGACGACGGGCCTCGACGACGACGCTCTGCGGGCGCTGGTGACCGGAGCGGGCGTCACCGACGACGACGTCCTCGCCTGCATGACCGCGGGCGAGTTCCGGCCCTGGGTGAAGGCCGCGACCGAGCGGGCCACCTCGCTCCCCCTCGCGAACTCCTCGCTGCCGACGCTCGAGTCGACGCCCACCGTGCTGGTGAACGGCGAGCAGTACACGGGGAAGCCGGACGACGCGGCGGCGTTCGTCTCCTTCGTCACCTCGACGCTCGAGGCGGAGTCCTCGACCCCCTCTCCCTCTCCGAGTCCGGCGGGCTGATCCGGACCGCGAGGGACGGGATCGGCGCTGCACGCTGCAGCACCGGGCGGAGACGACGAGACCGGCCGGAGCATCGCTCCGGCCGGTCTCGTCGTAGGCGGGCGCCGAGGCGCCCGGGGCTCAGCCCTGCTTCTTGAGGCGGCTCGTCATGCGCGCGCGGGCGTTAGCATCGAGCTCCACCTTGCGGATGCGGACGACCTCGGGGGTGACCTCGACGCACTCGTCCTCGCGGGCGAACTCGAGGCACTCCTCGAGCGTCAGCTGACGCGACGGCGTCATCGACTCGAAGGTGTCGGAGGTGGACTGACGCATGTTGGTCAGCTTCTTCTCCTTGGTGATGTTGACGTCCATGTCGTCGTTGCGCGAGTTCTCGCCGATCACCATGCCCTCGTAGACCTCCTCGGTGGGGTTCACGAAGAAGGTCATCCGCTCCTGGAGCGCGATGATGGCGAACGGGGTGACGACGCCGTTGCGGTCCGCGACGATCGACCCGTTGTTGCGGGTGACGATCGCGCCGGCCCACGGCTCGTAGCCGTGCAGGATCGCGTTCGCGATACCGGTGCCGCGCGTGGTGGTGAGGAACTCGGTGCGGAAGCCGATCAGGCCGCGCGACGGGACGATGAACTCCATGCGGACCCAGCCGGTGCCGTGGTTCGACATGCCGTCCATGCGGCCCTTGCGGGCGGCGAGGAGCTGCGTGATCGCGCCGAGGTACTCCTCCGGGGCGTCGATCGTGAGGTGCTCGAAGGGCTCGTGCGTCTTGCCGTCGACCTGGCGGGTGACCACCTGGGGCTTGCCGACGGTCAGCTCGTAGCCCTCGCGGCGCATCTGCTCGACGAGGATGGCCAGCGCGAGCTCGCCGCGGCCCTGGACCTCCCACGAGTCGGGGCGTCCGATGTCGACGATCTTGAGCGACACGTTTCCGATGAGCTCGCGGTCGAGGCGGTCCTTGACCATGCGCGCCGTGAGCTTGTGGCCCTTCACCTTGCCGACGAGCGGCGAGGTGTTGGTGCCGATCGTCATCGAGATCGCCGGGTCGTCGACCGTGATGGCCGGCAGTGGGCGGATGTCCTCGGGGTCGGCGATGGTCTCGCCGATGGTGATCTCGGGGAAGCCCGCGATCGCGACGATGTCGCCGGGGCCCGCGGACTCGGCCGGGTAGCGGTCGAGCGCCTTCGTGATCAGCAGCTCGGTGATGCGCGCGTTGGTGTGGGTGCCGTCGTGGTGGACCCAGGCGACCGTCTGCCCCTTCTTGATCGTGCCGTTGAAGACGCGGAGGAGGGCGAGGCGGCCGAGGAACGGCGACGCGTCGAGGTTGGTGACGTGGGCCTGGAGGGGCGCGTCGTCGTCGTAGGTCGGCGCGGGGATGTGCTTGAGGATCGCCTCGAACAGCGGCTCCAGGTCCTCGGCGTCCGGCAGCGTGCCGTCCTCGGGCTTGTTCGCCGAGGCGCGGCCGGCCTTGCCGGAGGCGTAGACCACGGGGACGTCGAGGATCGCGTCGAGGTCGAGGTCCGGCACGTCGTCGGCCATGTCCGAGGCGAGGCCGAGGAGCAGGTCCTGGCTCTCGGCGACGACCTCGTCGATGCGCGCGTCGGGGCGGTCGGTCTTGTTGACCAGGAGGATGACGGGGAGCTTCGCCTCGAGCGCCTTGCGCAGCACGAAGCGGGTCTGGGGCAGCGGGCCCTCGGACGCGTCGACGAGGAGGCAGACGCCGTCGACCATCGACAGGCCGCGCTCGACCTCGCCGCCGAAGTCGGCGTGGCCCGGGGTGTCGATGACGTTGATGGTGATGGGACCGTCGCTCGCGTGCTTGCCGCTGTACGAGACAGCGGTGTTCTTCGCGAGGATCGTGATGCCCTTCTCGCGCTCGAGCTCGTTGGAGTCCATCGCGCGCTCGTCCACGTGGGCGTGCGCGTCGAAGGAGTTCGTCTGCTTGAGCATGGCGTCGACCAGCGTGGTCTTGCCATGGTCGACGTGGGCGACGATCGCGACGTTGCGCAGGTCGGAGCGGGTGGCACTTGCCATGGATACGGACTCGTCTCGTGTTCTCGTGCAAAAGGGGGACCATCCATCGTACCGCAGCGAGGCGTCCGCACGGCGAAGGGCCCCGGATCCCCGCTCCGGAGGGCTCCGAGGAGCGCTCCAGGCGGGGCCGGGGCCCAGGTGACGGTCGGTCAGACCGCGAACTCGATGCCGGCGCCGGGGATGGCGTCGAGCAGCTCGCGGGTGTACTCCTGCTGCGGCGAGTCGAACACGGTGTCCGTCGGGGCGTGCTCGACGATCCTGCCCTTCTGCATCACGCAGACGTCGTCGGCGATCACGCGGACCACCGCCAGGTCGTGCGTGATGAACAGGTAGGTCAGCCCGAGCTCGGCCTGCAGGTCGGCGAGGAGGCGGAGGATCTGCGCCTGGACGAGGACGTCCAGAGCCGACACGGCCTCGTCGAGCACCACGATCTCCGGCTTCAGCGCGAGCGCGCGGGCGATCGCCACGCGCTGGCGCTGGCCGCCGGAGAGCTCGTTCGGGTACCGGCTCGCGATCACGCGCGGGAGGGACACCTGGTCGAGCAGCTCGAGGACGCGCTCGCGCTGCGACGTCCGGTCGCCGACCTTGTGCACCCGCAGCGGCTCCGAGATGGTGTTGCCGATGTTGTGCAGCGGGTCGAGCGAGCCGTACGGGTCCTGGAACACCGGCTGCATGGAGCGCCGGAGCGCCAGCATGTCGCGGCCCTTGAGCTTCTCTGTCCGGCGACCGGCGATCGAGATCGCTCCGGACGTCGCCGTCTCGAGGCCCAGCACCAGGCGGGCGATCGTCGACTTGCCCGATCCGGACTCGCCCACGAGCGCCGTGGTGGTGCCCTTCGGGATCGAGAAAGACACGTTGTCGACGGCGGTGAAGTCCTCGGCCTTCAGGCCGCCGCGGCGGATCTTGAAGACCTTCGTGAGGCCGTCGACCTCGATCATCGGGGCGCCCGAGGCGACCGCGCCGGCGTGGTGCGCGGCGCCCGCGCCGACCAGGTCGACCTCGCGCACGGCCTCCGACTCGCCGGAGACCGACTCCACGGCCCGGCCGGCCGTCGACTGGATGCGGCGCGACGCGAGGCTGGGCGCCGCCGCGATCAGGCGCTGCGTGTAGGGGTGCTGCGGGTTCTGCAGCACCTCCACCGAGGCGCCGGACTCGACGATGCGGCCCTTGTACATGACGATGAGCTTCTCGGCGCGCTCGGCGGCGAGGCCCAGGTCGTGCGTGATGAAGAGCAGCGCGGTGCCGTCGGTCTTCGTCAGAGTCTCGAGGTGGTCGAGGATCCGGCGCTGGACCGTGACGTCGAGCGCCGAGGTGGGCTCGTCGGCGATCAGCAGCTGGGGAGCCGCGGCCAGGCCGATGCCGATCAGCACGCGCTGGCGCATGCCGCCCGAGAACTGGTGCGGGAACTGCTTGAGGCGCTTCTCCGCGTCGGCGAGGCCCGCGTTCTGCAGGACCTCGATCGCCTTGGCGCGCACCTCCTTGCGTCCGGTCGCGAGGCCGTTGGCCTTGATGGTCTCCTCGACCTGGAAGCCGACCGACCACACGGGGTTCAGGTTCGACATCGGGTCCTGCGGGACGTAGCCGATCCGGCGGCCGCGGATGTCCTCGAGCTCGGTCCTCGTCGCCTTCGCGAGGTCCTTGCCGTCGAACAGCACGGAGCCGGCGGTGACCTGGCCGGTGCCGGGGAGCAGGCCGATGATCGCGGCGGCGGTCGTCGACTTGCCGGAGCCCGACTCCCCCACGATCGCGACGGTCTGGCCGTGCTCGATCGTGAGGCTCACGCCGCGGAGGGCGGGGACCAGTCCCCTGCCGGTCTGGAAGCCGACCTCGAGGTCGGTGACCTCGAGCAGCGGCCCGTGCGGTGCGTTCGGTGTCGTGGCGGTCATCGGAGGGCCCTCGCCTTCGGGTCGAGCGCGTCGCGGAGCGATTCGCCGAGGAGGATGAAGCTCAGCACCGTGACCGTCAGGGCGATCGACGGGTAGATCAGCGTCTGCGGGTTGGTGCGCAGATCGCGCTGGGCCTGGCTGATGTCGTTGCCCCACGACATGACCGAGCCGGGCAGGCCGACGCCGAGGAACGACAGCGTCGCCTCCGCGGTGATGGCCGCGCCGAGCGAGATCGTCGTGACGACGATGACGGGAGCGATCGAGTTCGGCAGCACGTGCCGGAACAGGATCGCCATGCGGGAGAGGCCGGTCGCGGTGGCGGCGCCGACGAAGTCGGCCTGCTTCACGCGGAGGACCTCGGAGCGCAGGACGCGCGCCGTCGTCGGCCAGGCGAACGCGCCGATCGCCAGGGCGATGACGAACACGTTCCGGTAGGCCGAGAAGACGGACATGATGACGACCGCGGCGAGGATGTAGGGGATCGAGAAGAAGATGTCGCCGAGGCGCATGATCACGGTGTCGACCCAGCCGCCGAAGAAGCCGGCCAGAGCGCCGCCGATGACGCCGGAGACCGTCGTGATCACGATCACGATGAGGCCGACGGTCAGCGACGTGGACGTGCCGTGGATGATCCGCGAGAAGACGTCGCACCCCTGCTTGGTGTAGCCGAGCAGGCTGCCGTCGCCGGGGCCCTGGTTGCTGAACGAGAGCGCGCACTGGCGGGGGTCCACCGAGGTGAACAGGCCCGGGAACAGCGCGACGGCGATGATGACGAGGATCAGGACGCCCGAGATCCAGAACATGGGCCGCTTGCGCAGGTCGCGCCACGCGTCGGTCCAGAGGTTGCTGGGCTTCTCGTCGAGGCTGACGGCGTCGACCGACGCGATCGGCGTCTCCTCGAGCGGGGCCACGAAGTGGTCGATGCGGCGGGCCTTCTGCGCGCCGCCGGTGGACTCATTTGGCATAGCGGATCCTCGGGTCGAGTACGGCGTAGAGCAGGTCGACGAGGATGTTCACCACGAGGTAGAACAGCACCATGACCGTGACGAAGGAGACGACGGTCGGCCGCTCACCTCGGATGATCGCCTGATAGAGCGTGTTCCCGACTCCGGGAACGTTGAAGATGCCCTCGGTCACGGTCGCGCCGACGATCAGGAGGCCGAAGTCGGCTCCGAACTGCGTCGTGACCGGGATGAGCGAGTTGCGCAGGACGTGCACGGGGATGACGCGGCGTCGCGAGAGCCCCTTGCTGTACGCGGTGCGGACGAAGTCCGAGCCGGCCGTCTCGATGACCGAGCCGCGCGTGAGGCGGATGGCCGACGCGACCACGAACAGGGCGAGCACGATCGCGGGCAGCAGCAGCCTCTGGAACGACGCGTCGGCTCCGACGGTCGGAGGGAACCATCCCAGCTGGATCGCGAAGAAGGACTGCGCGATGAAGCAGAGCACGAAGATCGGCACCGACACGAGCAGGAGGCTGACGACCAGGGCGCTCGCGTCGAAGAAGCTGCCCTTGCGCAGACCGCTGATGAGGCCGATGGTCAGCGCGACGACGATCTCGATGACGATCGCCATCATGGCGAGCGTCAGGGTGACCGGGAAGGTGCGGGCGAGGATCTCGTTGACGGACTGGCCGGAGAACGAGATGCCGAAGTCGCCGCGGACGACGCCTCCCAGGTAGTACAGGTACTGGACGAAGAAGGGCTCGTTCAGGTGGTATTGCTCCTCGAGGCGGGCGAGGAGTGCGGGGCTCGGCGTCTTGTCGCCGAAGAGCGACAGGAGCGGGTTCCCCGGCATGGAGAAGACCATGAAGTAGATGAGGAACGTGGTGCCGATGAGCACGGGGACGGCTTGCAGGATGCGTCGGACGATGTAGGCGAGCATGTCAGCCCAGCCGGTTCCGGAGTCGCATGGATGGGGACCTCATTCGATTGTGACCGAAACAGGGCGCTCCGCCCGTGCCGTGACCTGGTGGCCGACGGCACGGGCGAAGCGCCCCAGTGGTTCGAGCTTAGTTCTTGGTGATCTCGTAGTAGAGCGGCACCGAGTTCCAGCCGAACTCGACGTTCGACACGCCCTCGCCGTAGCCGCCGGTCACGTTCGCGTACCACAGGGGCAGCGACGGGAGGTCCTTCAGGAGGATCTCCTGGGCCTGCTGGAACGTCTTGTTCGCAGCGTCGGCGTCGGCGTCCGACAGGCCCTGCTGGAGCAGGGTGTCGAACTCGGGGTTCGAGTAGTCGCCGTCGTTGGACGAGGCGCCGGTCACGTAGAGCGGTCCGAGGAAGTTGTAGAGGCTCGGGTAGTCGGCCTGCCATCCGGTCCGGAACGCGGTCTCGATGGAGCGGTCGACGATCTTGGTGCGCGCCTCGGCGAAGGTCGGGTACGCGTCGCCCTCGGCGTCGATGCCCAGCGTGTTCTTGATCGAGTTGGTCACCGCGTCGACCCAGCCCTGGTGGCCGCCGTCGGCGTTGTAGGCGATCTTGAAGGTGCCGTCCCAGGGGCTGATCGCGTCGGCCTGAGCCCACAGCGCCTTGGCCTCGTCGGGGTTGTACTCGAGCACGTCGGCGCCGGAGAGGGCGTCGCTGTAGCCGTCGATCACCGGGGAGGTGAAGTCGGAGGCCGGGGTGCGGGTGCCCTCGAAGATCACGTCGGTGATCTCCTTGCGGTCGAAGGACATCGAGATCGCCTGGCGGCGGAGCTGGCCCTCCTCGCCGTCGAAGTGCGGGAGACGGCCCGGGATGGTGAAGGACTGGAACACGGCCGAGGGCTGGTTCACGGCGCGGTCGCCGAGGTCGCTCTCGAAGGTGCCGAAGGCGGAGTCCGGGATCTGGTCGATCACGTCGACGTTGCCGCCGAGGAGGTCGGCGTAGGAGGCGTCCTGGGTGGCGTAGAAGACGATCTTCAGGCCGCCGTTCTGGGCCTCGCGGGGGCCGGTGTACTCGTCGTTCTTGACGAGCTCGATCTGGACGTCGTGCTGCCACGCGTCGTCGCCGTCGAGCTTGTACGGGCCGTTGCCGATCGGGTTCTCACCGAAGGCGGCCATGTCGTCGAACGCGGCGGCGGGCAGCGGGTAGTACGCCGAGTAGCCGAGGCTGATCGGGAAGTCCGACTGCGGGGACTTGAGCGCGACGGTGAAGGTGGTGTCGTCCACGGCCTTGAGGCCGGTGAGCTCGCTGTCCTCGGTGTCGCTGAAGCCCTCGAAGTTCGAGAAGAACGACGCGCTGAGTTGGTTGTTCGACAGCTTGGCGCCGTAGTTCCAGGCGTCGATGAACGAGGTGGAGGTGACCGGGTCGCCGTTCGTGAAGGTCAGGCCCGACTTGATTTTGATCGTGTAGTTCTGCGCGTCGTCCGACTCGATGGACTCGGCGACGTCGTTCTCGGGGGCGCCCTTGGCGTCGTAGTAGACCAGGCCCGCGAAGATCTCGTCGAGGATCTTGCCGCCGCCCACCTCGTTGGTGTTCGTCGGGATCAGCGGGTTCTGCGGCTCGGAGCCGTTCGTGGAGATGATCGCGGCGGCGTCGCCTCCCGATGCACCTCCGCCCGAGTCGTTCGAGCTGCTGCAGCCGGCCAGGACCAGCGTGCTCGCGGCGACGAGCGCCAGAGCCCCGAATCCGTAACGTCTGATGTTCACTATTCCTCCAGTGATGTGGGGGCGCGCGAGAAGTGGTTTCCCTGACGCGTGGAGTGCCGTGCGCGTGGCGACGGCGGCGGCGCACGAGACTGGTGGCCGTCGCGCGGATGCCTTCAACGAGACTATGTATTCGCCCGCTATCTGCACAAAAGCATGTGGCAACCGTTACACAGCGGTAACCGGGAGGTGGAATCCTTGCGCTGTTCTGCACGAAACGTGCGTACCGGGCGGCCGTCGCGCAACACATCGACTTCAGAGGAGACGCACGGAGTGTCCACCGACCTGTCAGGATCCGCGCCCGGACGGCGCCGGATCCGCATCGAGATCCTGCTGGTCCTCGGGCTCTCGCTGGGCGCCTCCGCGGTCTACTCGGTGGTCTCCATCGCCAACCGGCTCACCCGCTCGACCGCACTGGCCGACCAGACCGCGACGATCAACGGCGCCCTCAGCGACCGCCCGGGCTTCGACCTCGTCTACCAGCTGCTCGCGCTCTTCTTCGACCTGGTGCCGGTGGCCCTCTGCGCGTTCCTGCTCTGGCAGAGCTCGGGCCGTCCGCTCGGGCGCCTGGGGCTCGACCTGCGCCGGCCGTTCGCGGACCTGGGGACCGGGACCGTCCTCGCGGTGGCGATCGGCGCGCCGGGCATCGCGCTGTACGCCGTCGGACGCGCGCTGGGCATCACCGTGGCGGTGGTGGCCTCGCCGCTGGACGCGTACTGGTGGACGGTGCCGGTGCTCGTGCTCTCCGCGATCCGGGCGGGAGTGCAGGAGGAGGTCGTCGTGATCGGGTACCTCTTCGCCCGCCTGGGCGATCTGGGCTGGGGGCGGTGGCGGATCCTGGTGACCAGTGCGCTGCTCCGGGGCAGCTACCACCTGTACCAGGGCATCGGGCCCTTCATCGGGAACGTGGTCATGGGCCTGGTGTTCGGACTGTTCTACCAGCGCTTCGGACGCACCCTGCCCCTGGTGATCGCCCACTCGATCATCGACATCGTCTCGTTCGTCGGCTACCCGCTGGCCGTCGCCCTCTGGCCCGAGCTGTTCGCGCCGCCGGCTCCGCGGCCGTGACGACGGACTGATCGCATCCGAGGAGCCGCAGGACCGCGCCGCGCTCGACGGCGGCTCTCAGGAGCCGGGGCGTGACACCCGCACGATGGAGCCGCTCGCTCGTCGCGACTCCGTCGAGCCCTGCCAGCACCTCCACCACGCGTTCCCCACGGTCGGGCTCCCTCGTGCATCGGGATCGCCGTGCGCCGTTCCCCCCGGATCGGGAGGACTGCGACCCACTCCGCGCCTGTGCGGGACCGCCGGTATCCGCAGCCGAGGGTGGGAGATGACAGGACAGGCTCGAGGCTCCGTTCCTGCTCTCTCACCCTCGGTTGCGGACGAGCGCGTGCGGGCGGATCAGGCGAAGGCCTCGATGGGCGGGCAGGCGCAGACGAGGTTGCGGTCGCCGTAGGCCTGGTCGATCCGGCGGACCGGCGGCCAGTACTTGCCGCGCACCAGCGAGCGGACCGGGTAGACGGCCTCCTCGCGGCTGTACGGGTGCGTCCACTCCTCGGCCGTCAGGCACTCGGCGGTGTGCGGGGCGCCGCGCAGCGGGTTGTCGTCCACCGGCCACTCCCCCGCGCCGACGCGGTCGGCCTCGGCCCGGATCCCGATCATCGCGTCGATGAAGCGGTCGATCTCGGCGAGGTCCTCGCTCTCCGTCGGCTCGACCATCAGGGTCCCGGCGACGGGGAAGCTCATGGTCGGGGCGTGGAAGCCGTAGTCGACGAGGCGCTTGGCGACGTCGTCCACGGTCACTCCGGTCGCCGCCGTCAGCGGACGGATGTCGAGGATGCACTCGTGGGCGACGAGCCCGTTGTCCCCCGTGTAGAGCACCGGGTAGTGCTCGCGGAGGCGCGCGGCGACGTAGTTGGCCGAGAGGACGGCCGCCCCGGTCGCGGCCCGCAGGCCCTCCTCGCCCATCATCCGGGCGTACGCCCACGAGATCGGCAGGATGCCGGGGCTGCCGTAGGGCGCTGCCGACACCGGTGCGCCGCCGTGGACGATCCGCTCGCCCTGCGTGCCCACGCCGTGCTCGAGCCGCTGCGCGAGCGGGTGACCGGGCAGGAACGGCGCGAGGTGCGCCTTCGCGGCGACGGGACCGACGCCGGGACCGCCTCCGCCGTGCGGGATGCAGAACGTCTTGTGCAGGTTGAGGTGCGAGACGTCGCCGCCGAAGTCTCCGAAGCGGGCGAAGCCCAGAAGCGCGTTGAGGTTCGCGCCGTCCACGTACACCTGTCCGCCGGCCTCGTGGACGAGGCGGCAGATCTCGGCGACCTCGTGCTCGTAGACGCCGTGGGTCGACGGGTAGGTGATCATCAGCGCGGCGAGGGAGCCCGCGTGCTCGGCGATCTTCGCCCGGAGGTCGTCCAGGTCGACGTTGCCGAGCTCGTCGCAGGCCACGACGACGACGCGCATGCCGGCGAGGACCGCGCTCGCGGCGTTGGTGCCGTGGGCGCTCGAGGGGATCAGGCAGACCGTGCGGTCCTCGTCGCCGTTCGACCTGTGCCAGCCGCGGATCGCCAGCAGGCCCGCGAGCTCGCCCTGCGAGCCGGCGTTGGGCTGGAGCGACACGGAGTCGTAGCCGGTGAGGTGGGCGAGCCACCCCTCCAGCTGGTCGATCAGCGCCAGCGAGCCCTGCACGTCCGCCTCGGGGGCGAACGGGTGCAGGTCCGCGAACTCGGGCCAGCTGACCGCATCCATCTCGGTGGCGGCGTTGAGCTTCATGGTGCAGGAGCCGAGCGGGATCATGCCGCGGTCCAGCGCGTAGTCCGAGTCGGCGAGGCGCTTGAGGTAGCGCATCATCGAGGTCTCGCTGTGGTGGCTGCTGAAGACCGGGTGCACGAGGAAGGGCGTGCGGCGGTCGAGCTCGGCGGGGATGCTCCGCGCGGAGCCGCCGAGGAAGCCGAACGACGAGTCCAGCTGCCCGACGGCGGACGCGACGGTGATCACCTCGAGGTCGGTGACCGTCTCGTCGATCGACACCGAGACCGTGTCGGCGTCGACCAGGCGCACGTCGAAGCCGGCCTCGCGGGCGCGGGCGACCGCCGCCTCCGCACCGCCGGGCACGACGACCGAGACGGTGTCGAAGAAGTCGGCGTGCCGGAGGGAGTGGCCCCGGTCGAGGAGGAGGCGCGCGAGGAGCGCGGCCCGGCCGTGCACGCGCTCGGCGATCGCGGCGAGCCCGTCCGGCCCGTGGTAGACCGCGTACATCGCCGCCATGACCGCCAGGAGGACCTGCGCGGTGCAGATGTTCGAGGTCGCCTTCTCGCGGCGGATGTGCTGCTCGCGGGCCTGGAGGGACAGGCGGTAGGCGGGGTGGCCGTCCGCGTCCTGGCTGACGCCGACGAGGCGGCCGGGCAGCTGGCGCTCGAGTCCCTTGCGGACGGCGAGGTAGCCGGCGTGCGGTCCTCCGAAGCCCAGCGGGACGCCGAAGCGCTGCGTGGTGCCGACCGCGACGTCCGCGCCGAGCTCGCCCGGCGAGCGCACCAGGGCCAGCGCGAGCAGGTCGGCGGCGACGACGGCCAGGCCGCCGTGGGCCTTCACCGCGGCGAGCACCGCCGACGGGTCCCAGAGGTGCCCGGACGCGCCGGGGTACTGCACGAGGGCGCCGAAGCACTCCGGCACCTCCTCCGCGGCGGTGCGCGAGAGCGGGAGCTCGACGATGCGGATGCCGACGGCCTCCGCCCGGCCGCGCAGCAGCGCGAGGGTCTGCGGGAGAGCGTCGGAGTCGACGACGAAGACGTCGGTGCGCGCCTTCGAGGCGCGGCGCGCGAGCAGCATCGCCTCGACGACGGCCGTGCCCTCGTCGAGCATCGACGCGCCGGCCGTGTCGAGGCCGGTGAGGTCGGAGACCATCGTCTGGAAGTTGATCAGCGCCTCCAGGCGCCCCTGCGAGATCTCGGGCTGGTACGGGGTGTAGGCCGTGTACCAGCTGGGGTTCTCGAGCACGTTGCGCTTGATCACGGCGGGGGTGTGCGTGCCGTAGTAGCCGAGGCCGATCATCGGCCGACGCACCGTGTTCCTCGCGGCGAGGGCGCGCAGCTCGGCGAGCGCCTCCGTCTCGGTGGCCGGAGCGGGCAGCACCTGCGGGAGGTCGCGGACGTGGATCGACTCGGGGACGGCGGCGGTGACGAGCTCCTCCACGGAGTCGTAGCCGAGAGCCGCGAGCATGGTGCGCTGCGCGTCGGCGTCGGTCCCGATGTGGCGGGACTCGAAGGCGCCGGGGGTCCTGGTGGCCGCCATCTACTCGCCGACCAGCTCGGTGTAGGCGGCCGAGTCGAGGAGGCCGTCGGGCAGGGCGTCGAAGCGGACCCGGATCAGCCACCCCTCGCCGAACGGGTCGGAGTTGACGAGCTCGGGGCTGTCGACGACGGCCGTGTTGGCCTCGAGGACCTCGCCGTCGACGGGGGCGAACAGCTCGCCCACCGACTTGGTCGACTCGATCTCGCCGACGACGCTGCCGCCCTCGACGCGGGCTCCCGCCTCGGGGAGCTCGACGAAGACGACGTCGCCCAGCTTGTCGGCGGCGTAGGCGGTGATGCCGACGGTCGCGACCTCTCCGTCGACCCGGATCCACTCGTGGTCGGAGGTGTACTGCAGCTCGGTGGGCACGGCCATGTCAGTTCTTCTTTCTCGAGTAGAAGGGGAGCTCGGTGACGGTCATCGGGAGGCGCGTGCCGCGGATGTCGACGGCGAGCGCCGTCCCGGGCTGCGCGGAGGCGGGGGCGACGTAGGCCATCGCGATCGGGACGCCCAGGGTCGGCGAGAGGACGCCGCTGGTGACCACTCCGACCTCGTCGTCGCCGGAGAGGACGGTGTAGTCGGCACGGGCGGCGCGGCGGCCCTCGCCGACGAGCCCGACGAGCACGGGAGCGTCTCCGGAGGGACCCTCCTCGCTGGCCGCGCGGCCGACGAAGTCGATCGGCTTCCCGAAGGCGACGACGCGGCCGAGGCCGGCCTGTGCGGGGAAGACGTCGCGGGAGAGTTCGTGGCCGTAGAGCGGCATGCCCGCCTCGAGGCGGAGGGTGTCGCGGGCGGCGAGGCCGGCGGGGACGAGGCCCGCTCCGGCGCCGGTCTCGGCGAGAGCCTGCCAGAGCGTGGGAGCGGAGTCGGGCGAGACGTAGATCTCGAAGCCGTCCTCGCCTGTGTACCCGGTGCGCGCGATCAGGATCGGGTGCGCCTCGAAGGTCGCGGGCACGGCGCGGTAGTAGCGCAGCTCCGCGAGCAGGCGGGCGGCGTCGTCCGTGTCGAGCACCGACTCCGCTCCCCGCTCGGTCTCGACGGCGAGGCCCTGGACGTTCTGCAGGATCTCGAGCGAGCGCGGGCCCTGCAGCGCGATGAGGGCGACGTCGTCGCTCTCGTCGAACAGCTCGCACTCGAACATCGCGGTGCGGTCGCGGAGCGTCTCGACGACGATGTGCCGGTTGGCCGCGTTCGCGACGACCATGAAGCGGTCCTCGCCCGTGCGGTAGACGACGAGGTCGTCGATCACGCCGCCCGTGCGCTCCAGGAGGAGGGTGTACTTCGCGCGGCCGGCGGCGACGGCCGAGATGTCGCTCGCCAGCGCGTAGTCGAGGGCGTCGACCGCCTCGGGGCCGACGACGAGGATCTCGGCCATGTGCGAGAGGTCGAAGAGGCCGGCGGCGGTGCGCACGGCGTGGTGCTCGGCGAGATCGCCGGAGTAGCGGACCGGCATCTGCCACCCGGCGAAGTCGGTGAAGGACGCGCCGGCGGCGACGTGGACCTCGTGCAGGGGCGAGTAGCGGGCTTCGGGGCTGGTCGTCGGGGTCTCGGACATGAGTTCTCCATTTCGTCGCAGTGCTGGACTCGCGCCGCGTTCGCGGCAGAGCACAGCAGTGCCGTGGGAACTCCCCCTCTGTCGTGGAGCCTGAGAGATTCGCGCCGCCCCGAGGGGTCGAGCGCTTTCACCATGGGCGGATCCGAGCGGATCGCTTTCCAGAGTGGCCAGTTCGACGCGGTACAAGACCTGAGAGATTGGCGGGGAGGCTTGCTCCTTCGGTGCCGACCGGAGTCGGCTCTCCCGCGTCGCGTATTGCGGCCCGGTATTCGGTTGTGCGGTCAGCCTAGCGGGCGGGGCGGGCCCGTAGCGGCGTGTCGCTTCTCCCGCTAGGTGTTCAGGTGTTGGTGACACTAAGGTGGTCCCAGCACTTACAGTCGGTGCGACTCTTAGTAGGGGGCATCGGATGCCGGACGTGCAGCTCGCCGTGTCGACGGTGATCTTCGCCCTGCGGCCGCACCCGGAGACCGGAGCGAGCACCGTCTGGATCCCCGTCGTCCGGCGCATCCGCGAGCCGTTCGAGGGACTCTGGGCACTGCCCGGCGGACCGCTGCATCCGGACGAGGACCTCGCCGAGTCGGCCCGCCGCACTCTCCGCGAGACCACGGGCCTGGCTCCGCGCTACCTCGAGCAGCTCTACGCCGTCGGCGGCACCGACCGCTCCCCCGGTGAGGACCGCGTCGTGTCGATCGTCTACTGGGCGCTCGTGCGCTCCGCCGAGGCCGACGAGGCCATCGTGGGAGAGAACGTCGCCTGGCTCTGCACCGATCTGCCGCTCGAGCTCGCCTTCGACCACGGACTGATCGTCGACTACGCCCTCTGGCGCCTGCGCAACAAGATGGAGTACTCCCGCATCGCGCAGGCCTTCCTCGGCGGCGCCTTCACCCTGTCCCAGCTGCGGGAGGTCCACGAGGCCGTCCTGCAGAAGCCCCTCGACCCGGCCAACTTCCGCCGGACGATCGAGAGCTCCGGCACCGTGGTGCCCACCGGGGAGCGCCTGACGGGCACCCGCCACCGTCCCCCGCGCCTCTACCGCTACGACGGGTCGGCGGCGCTCGTCGACAACGGCCCGCTGCCCGTCTGAGCGCGCCGCCCGACTCCCCCACCCGCCTCACGAGGAGAACACCGTGACATCCGTCGACAGCACCATCCGGCTCATCGAGGGCGGCTCCGCGCCCGGCGCCACCTGCGCTCCCGAGCTCGCGGAGGCCCCCTGGTCGTTCGACCTCGGCCTGCCCGCCTACGGGCCCGGCGCCTCCCAGGCCGACCCGATCCCGGCCGACGCCCCGGTCCAGGGACGTCTGCCGGAGGAGTACACGACGGCGAGCGCCGACGAGCTGCACCACCGCATCCTCGCGGCGAAGGAGACGCTCGGCGAGCGGGTCGTCGTGCTCGGGCACTTCTACCAGCGGGACGAGGTGGTGCAGTACGCCGACTACGTGGGCGACTCGTTCCAGCTGGCGAAGGCGGCGACGAGCCGGCCCGACGCCGAGGCCATCGTCTTCTGCGGCGTGCACTTCATGGCGGAGACGGCCGACATCCTCTCCGGACCGGAGCAGGCCGTGATCCTCCCGAACCTGGCGGCCGGCTGCTCGATGGCGGACATGGCGGACATCGACTCCGTCGAGGACGCCTGGGCCGAGCTCACCGAGCTCTACGGCACCGAGCCGGACGCCGACGGCCGCGTGCCGCTCGTCCCGGTCACGTACATGAACTCCTCGGCCGCGCTGAAGGCGTTCTGCGGCCGCAACGGAGGCGTGGTCTGCACCTCCTCGAACGCGGCGACCGTTCTCGAGGACGCGTTCGCGCGCGGGCAGCGGGTGCTGTTCTTCCCCGACCAGCACCTCGGCCGCAACACCGCCAAGGCGATGGGCGTGCCGCTGGAGCGGATGCCGATGTGGAACCCGCGCAAGCCGCAGGGCGGCTCCGACACTGCGACGCTCCTGGACGCGCAGGTGATCCTCTGGCACGGCTTCTGCTCGGTGCACAAGCGCTTCACGACGGCCCAGATCGCGAAGGCGCGCGCCGAGCACCCGGGCGTGCGCGTGATCGTGCACCCGGAGTGCCCGATGGCGGTCGTCGACGCGGCCGACGAGTACGGCTCGACCGACTACATCGTGAAGGCGATCCAGGCGGCACCCGCGGGATCGACCTTCGCGATCGGCACCGAGATCAACCTGGTGCAGCGCCTCGCCGTCCAGTACCCGCAGCACACGATCTTCTGCCTCGACGACGTGGTCTGCCCCTGCTCGACCATGTACCGCATCCACCCCGGCTACCTCGCCTGGGTGCTCGAGGGACTGGTCGCGGGGACGGTGCTCAACCGGATCGAGGTCGCGGAGTCGGTGCAGGCCGAGGCGCGCATCGCCCTCGAGCGGATGCTCGCGGCCGTTCCGCCCGCCGGGCCGGCGGCGGTCTGACATGGCGCGGGTCGTCGTCGTCGGCAGCGGCATCGCCGGGCTGGTCGCCGCGCTGACGGCGCAGCGCCGCCACGAGGTGCTGCTCGTCACCAAGGGCGCGCTGGCGGAGTCGTCGACGCGCGCCGCGCAGGGCGGGATCGCCGCGGTCACGGCGCCGGGCGACTCCGTGGCGCTGCACGTGGAGGACACGCTCACCGCCGGTGCGGGCCTCGCCGTGCGCTCTGCGGTCGAGGTGCTCTGCGCCGAGGGGCCGGAGGCGGTCGCGGTGCTGCAGGAGTGGGGCGTCGGCTTCGACCGCGAGGGCGGCGAGCTGGCGCGGGGACTCGAGGGCGCCCACTCGCGTCCGCGGATCCTGCACGCCGGCGGCGACGCGACGGGCGCCGCGATCGAGGCCGCTCTCGTGGCGGCGGTGCGGGCCTCGT
Organism: Rathayibacter sp. AY2B9; assembly: GCF_002931595.1. Taxonomy (NCBI): domain Bacteria; kingdom Bacillati; phylum Actinomycetota; class Actinomycetes; order Micrococcales; family Microbacteriaceae; genus Rathayibacter; species Rathayibacter sp. AY2B9. The sequence goes on along the minus strand of NZ_PSUB01000001.1, from coordinate 379,100 downwards.
CGGTCGAGGTGCGCGAGCACGCCGCCCTGGTCGACCTGGTGCGGGAGGGCGGCTCGGTCACGGGCGCCGACGTCCTGCACGACGGCGTGCTCGAGCGCCTAGCGGCCGACGCGGTCGTGCTGGCCACCGGAGGCGCCGGGCAGCTCTACCGGCACACCACCAATCCGTCCGTCTCGACCGGGGACGGGCTCGCCGCCGCCCTGCGGGCGGGAGCGGAGACGGCGGACCTGGAGTTCTACCAGTTCCACCCGACCACGCTCGCGCTGCCGGGCGGCTTCCTCGTCTCGGAGGCGGTGCGCGGCGAGGGCGCGGTGCTGCGCGACGCCGCGGGCGAGCGGTTCCTGGCCGGGGTGCACCCCGAGGCCGAGCTGGCGCCGCGCGACGTCGTGGCGCGCGCGATCGCGGAGCGGATGCGGCTGCAGGGCGGACTGCCCGTGCACCTGGACGCCCGGGCGATCGCCCCCGAGGTGCTGGCGAAGAGGTTCCCGACGATCTCGGCGGCCTGCCGCGAGAACGGGCTCTCGCTCGCCGACGACCTGCTGCCCGTGACTCCGGCCGCGCACTACTGGATGGGCGGGATCGCGACCGACCTGGACGGGCGCACCAGCCTCCCCGGGCTGCTCGCGGTCGGCGAGGTCGCCCGCACCGGCGTCCACGGCGCGAACCGCCTCGCCTCCAACAGCCTGCTCGAGGGCGTCGTGTTCGCGCGCCGCGCGGCGCTCGCCCTCGACTCCCTCTCCTGGAGCGGCGGCCCGGTCGCCCCTCCCCGCGCCGTCGTCCCGATGACGCTCGACCGCACCGCTCTCCAGGACGCGATGTGGGCGGGAGCCGGCCTCTCCCGGGACGCGGCGGGGCTCACAGCGGCGCGCGGCACGCTCGTCGCCTCCGCCTCGCCCGCTCCGCTCGGACTGAGGACGCTCGAGGACGCGAACCTGCTGACCTGCGCCCTCGCTCTCATCGACGCCGCGCTCGCGCGCACGCACTCCGTCGGCGCCCACCACCGCATCGACTCCCCCGACCCCGCGACGGCGAGCGCCGCCGCCCCCACCAGAGAGGCGGCCCTTCCGTGCTGACCCGCCAGAGCATCGACCGCGTCGTCACCCTCGCCCTCGAGGAGGACGCGCCCTGGGGCGACCTGACCTCCGACACCCTCCTCCCCGCGGACGCCACCGCGAGCGCCGCCCTCGTGGCCCGCGAGCCCGGCGTCCTCAGCGGCGGCGCCGTCCTCGTCGGCACGATGCGGCAGGTCGACTCCCGGATCCGCTGCTCGGTGCTCGTGGAGGACGGCGCGGTCTTCGAGGCCGGGCAGACCCTCGCCCGGATCGAGGGCCCCGCGGGCGGCGTGCTCCGCGGCGAGCGGGTCGCGCTCAACCTCGTGCAGCGGATGAGCGGCATCGCCACCCTGACGGCGCAGTACGTCGCCGCGGTGGAGGGGACGCGCGCCCGCATCGTCGACACCCGCAAGACCACGCCGGGCCTGCGCGCGCTCGAGAGGCACGCCGTCCGCAGCGGCGGCGGCCGCAACCACCGCTTCTCGCTCTCGGACGCGGTGCTAGCGAAGGACAACCACCTCGCGGTGCTCGCCGCGCGCGGGATCGACCTGACCGCGGCCCTGCGGGCGGCGCGCGCCTCGATCCCGCACACGGCGCACCTCGAGGTCGAGGTCGACCGGCTCGACCAGATCGAGCCCGCGCTGGCGGGAGGCGCGGACACGATCATGCTCGACAACTTCACCCCCGAGCTGCTCCGCCAGGGCGTCGCCCTCATCGGCGGGCGGGCCGTGGTCGAGGCGAGCGGCGGCGTCGACCTCTCGACCGTGCGCGCGATCGCGGAGGCGGGGGTCGACGTGATCTCCGTCGGCGCGCTCACCCACAGCGTCCGCTCGCTCGACCTCGGCCTGGACATCGCGGTCGAGTGATCTACCTCGACCACGCCGCGACCTCGCCCGTGCGCCGCGAGGTGCTGGAGGCCATGTGGCCGTTCCTCACCGCCGAGTACGGCAATCCGTCGAGCAGCCACTCGCTCGGCGACGCCGCGGCGCGCGCGCTGGAGGCGGCGCGCGCTCACGTGGCCCGCTTCCTCGGCGGCCGCTCCTCCGAGACGCTCTTCACCTCCGGCGGCACGGAGTCGATCAACACGGCGGTCAAGGGCCTCGCGCTGGGATCGCCGCGCGGACGGCACCTGGTGATCTCGGCGCTCGAGCACGAGGCGACCGTCGAGTCGGCCGACCACCTCCGGCGCCTGCACGGCTTCGAGGTGTCGACGGCCCCCGTCGACGCGACCGGCCTGCTCGACCTCGACGCGCTCGCCGCGCTGGTCCGGCCGGACACCGCACTGGTCTCGGTGCTCGCGGCGAGCAACGAGATCGGGACGGTGCAGGACGTTCCGGCGATAGCGGCGCTCTGCCGATCGCGGGGCGTGCCGCTGCACGTGGACGCCGTCCAGGCCGCCGGCTGGCTGGACGTCGCGGGCTGGGGCGCCGACGCGGTCTCGGTCTCGGGGCACAAGCTCGGGGCGCCGAAGGGCGTGGGGGCGCTGCTGCTGCGCAGCCGGCTCCCGTTCGAGCCCCTGCTGCACGGCGGCGGCCAGGAGCGGGAGCGGCGCTCGGGCACCGAGAACGTGGCCTTCGCGGTCGCGCTCGGCACCGCGGTGCGCCTGCTCGATCCGGACCGCGCGGCGCGGGTCGGAGCGGTCCGGGACGCGTTCGCCGAGCGGGTCGCGGCCCTGGCGCCCCGGGCCGTGCCGCTGGGCTCCGCGGCGCACCGGCTCCCCTCGATCGCCGCGTACGCCGTCCCCGGGCGCAGCGGCGAGTCGACGCTCCTCGAGCTGGAGGAGCGCGGCGTCGTCGTCTCGAGCGGCTCGGCGTGCGCCGCCGGGCGCGACGAGCCCTCGCCCGCGCTGCTGGCCCTCGGCCTCGACCCCGACGTCGCCCGGACCGCCGTGCGGTTCAGCTTCGGCGAGGGCGCCACGCTCGAGGAGGCCGAGGCCGCGTCCTCCGCGCTCTCCACGGTCCTCGCCTGAGACCTCTCGCAGCGGATCCCCGTCGGTCGGGAATGTCCGGGGCGTCCGCCGCTGTTCTCCCTCCGTACCCCGCATCCGCGCCCGCGAGTCGAGCCGTCGATGCGCCCCTCACACCGATCCCCCTCACGACCGGAGAACACCTGTGACCGAGCGCAGCACCCTTCCCGCCGCGCGGCCCGCCGCACCCGCCGCCGCCACGACCCTCGAGCCGCGCAGCCGCCTGGTCATCAGCCTCCTGCTGGTGTCGGCGTTCGTCGTGATCCTCAACGAGACGATCATGAGCGTGGCGCTGCCCGACCTCATGCGCGACTTCGACGTCGAGGCGCACGTGGGCCAGTGGCTCTCGACCGCCTTCATGCTCACGATGGCCGTCGTCATCCCGATCACGGGCTACCTGATCCAGCGGCTGCACACCCGCACGCTCTTCGCCGCCGCGATGATCCTCTTCAGCCTCGGCACCCTCACCGCCGCGCTCGCCCCGACCTTCGCGGTCCTCCTGGCGGCCCGCGTGGTGCAGGCCGGCGGCACGGCCATCATGATGCCGCTGCTGATGACGACCGTGATGACGCTGGTGCCCCCGGCGATCCGCGGCCGGATGATGGGCAACATCTCGATCGTCATCTCGGTGGCTCCGGCCGTCGGACCGACGATCTCGGGCGTCATCCTCAACTTCCTCGGCTGGCGCTGGATGTTCTGGATCGTGCTGCCGATCGCGATCGGCGCGCTGCTCCTGGGCCTGCGCAAGGTCGAGAACGTCACCGAGCCCCGCTCCATCCCGATCGACTCGCTCTCGGTCGTCCTCTCGGTCTTCGGCTTCGGCGGCCTCGTCTACGGCCTGTCGAGCCTCGGCGAGGGCGGAGCCGCGGTCGTCGCGCCGTGGATCCCGTTCGTCGTCGCGGGTCTCGGCCTCGCGGGCTTCATCGCGCGCCAGCTGCTGCTGCAGCGCACCGACCGGGCCCTGCTGGACCTCCGGACCTTCTCCTCCGCGAACTTCACCATCGTCATCGCGATGATGGCGGTCAGCATGTCGGCGCTCTTCGGCACCCTGATCCTGCTGCCCCTCTACACGCAGAACGTGCTGGGCCTCACTCCGCTGGAGACCGGGCTGCTCCTGCTCCCCGGCGGCCTGCTGATGGGCCTGCTCGCGCCGTTCGTCGGCCGCGGCTACGACCGCTTCGGCCCGCGCGTGCTGCTCGTGCCCGGCTCGATCGTCGTCGCCGGCGCACTGTGGGGGTACACCCTGCTCGCGGCGGACTCGTCGCCCTGGTTCGTCCTCTCGCTGCACGTCACCCTCAGCCTGGGCCTCGCCTTCGTCTTCACTCCGCTGTTCACCGCCGGTCTCGGCTCGGTGCGCCCCTCGCTCTACTCGCACGGCAGCGCGATCATCGGCACCGTGCAGCAGCTGGGCGGCGCGGCGGGCACGGCGCTGTTCGTCACCGTCCTCTCGATCCGGTCGGCGGAGCTCGCGCAGGGCGGAGCCGACGAGGTCGCCTCCTACGCCGGCGGCATCCACTCCGCGTTCCTGTGGGGCGCGTCGATCGCGACGGTCGCGATCGTGGCCGCGTTCTTCGTCCGCCGCCCGGCGGAGTCGGACGCGCCGCTCCCGATGGCGCACTGAGCCGGGCGGGCCGACCCCGCCTGTTCACCTCCGCGTCACCCCGCCTCCCTACGGTGTCGCCCCGGCCGCCGCGCTCCCGATCGCGCGGCCGGGACGGAGACGAGACGTGACCGAGACGGCCGGCCCCCAGGACGTGCTCGACGCCGGAGCGGCCACCCCTCCTCCCCGCACGCTGGTCGACGTCCTCCGCGACACCGCGGAGCGCCACCCGGACGCCTCCGCGCTGGAGGACCCGGCCGGAGCGCTCAGCTACCGGGAGCTGCTGGCCCGCACGGTGCAGCTCGCGGGCGAGCTCACCACCGCAGGGGTCCGACGCGGCGACCGCGTCGGGATCCGCATGCCCAGCGGCTCCCGCGAGCTCTACCTCGCGATCCTGGCCGTCCTCGCCGCGGGAGCCGCGTACGTCCCGGTGGACGCGGACGACCCCGAGGAGCGGGCGCGCCTCGTCTTCGGCGAGGCCGCCGTCCGCGGCGTGATCACCGGCTCCGGCCGCTTCGAGCGCACCGGCGCCGACGAGCCGGCCGCCCGCCTGTTCACCGCGAGCGCGCCGCACCCGAGCACGGCGTCGATCCCGCTGCTGCAGCCGCCCTCGCTCGAGGACGACGCCTGGATCATCTTCACCTCCGGCTCCACCGGAACCCCCAAGGGAGTGGCGGTCAGCCACCGCTCCGCCGCCGCCTTCGTCGACGCCGAGGCGCGCCTGTTCCTCCAGGCGGAGCCGCTCGGCCCCGGGGACCGGGTGCTGGCCGGTCTCTCGGTCGCGTTCGACGCGTCCTGCGAGGAGATGTGGCTCGCCTGGCGGCACGGCGCCTGCCTCGTCCCCGCTCCCCGCTCGCTGGTCCGCAGCGGCATGGACCTCGGCCCATGGCTGACCACGCACGGCATCACCGTGGTCTCGACCGTGCCGACCCTCGCGGCGCTCTGGCCCGCGGAGTCGCTCGAGAACGTCCGCCTGCTGATCTTCGGCGGCGAGGCGTGCCCGCCGGAGCTCGGCGAGCGCCTGGCCGTCGAGGGCCGCGAGGTCTGGAACACCTACGGGCCGACCGAGGCCACCGTCGTCGCCTGCGCCGCGCCCCTCGGCGGGCCTCCCCCGGTGCGCATCGGGCTGCCGCTGGACGGCTGGCGGCTCGCCGTCGTGGACGCGGACGGGCAGCGGGTCGGCGAGGGCGAGGTCGGCGAGCTGGTCATCGGCGGGGTCGGGCTCGCGCGCTACCTCGACCCGGTCAAGGACGCCGAGAAGTACGCGCCGGCACCGCTCCTGGGCTGGGAGCGGGCCTACCGCTCCGGCGACCTGGTGCGCTTCGAGAGCGCCGGCCTGATCTTCCAGGGGCGCGCGGACGACCAGGTGAAGCTCGGCGGTCGGCGGATCGAGCTCGGCGAGGTCGAGGCGGCGCTGCAGGCGCTCCCCGGAGTCTCGGGGGCGGCGGCCGCGGTCCGCACCACGGCGGCCGGCAACCAGGTCCTCGTCGGCTACCTGGCCCTCGCCGGCGGCCGGGAGCTCGACCGCGACGCGGCGCTCGCCCGCCTGCGTGAGGCGCTGCCCGCATCCCTCGTGCCGCTGCTGGCCGTGGTCGAGGAGCTGCCGACCCGCGTCTCCGGCAAGGTCGACCGCGCCGCACTCCCCTGGCCGCTCGCCGTGGGCACGACCGAGGACGCCTCCCTCGACCCCGAGGAGGCGTGGCTCGCCGCCCTCTGGCGCGACGTGCTCGGCGTGCCGGTCGACGAGCGGGCGAACTTCTTCGACCTCGGCGGCGGCTCCCTCGCCGCCGCCCAGCTGGTCGCGCGGATCCGCGAGCGCGACCCCGAGTTCACGGTCGCCGACGTCTACGCCCACCCGCGTCTCGCGGCGATGGCCGCCGAGATCCAGAGCCGCTCGACCGGCACTGCGGAGGTGTCCGCTCACCGCATCGCGCCGGTCCCCCTCAGGATGCGCGTGCTGCAGACCCTCCTCGGCGCACCGCTGCTCGTGCTCGGCAGCGCCCGCTGGGTCACTGCGATCCTCACCGCCACCGCGGTGCTCGACCTGGTGCCGGGGTTCAGCTGGCTGCCCACCGCTCCGCTCGCCGCGCTGATCCCCGCGTTCGCGCTCTTCCTCACGCCGTTCGGGCGGATGGGGCTCACCGTCCTCGCCGCGCGCACCCTGCTGCGCGGGATCCGAGCCGGAGACCACCCGCGCGGCGGGAGCGTGCACCTCCGGCTCTGGCTGGCCGAGCAGATCGCGTTCCAGCTCAAGGCCGTGAGCCTCGCGGGCGCGCCCTGGGTCGCCTATTACGCCCGCGCGCTCGGCGCCCGCATCGCCGACGACGTCGACCTGCACTCCCTCCCTCCGCTGACCGGGATGCTCACGCTCGGGCGCGGCGCCGCGATCGAGCCCGAGGTCGACCTCTCCGGCTACTGGATCGACGGCGACGTCCTGCGCGTCGGTGCCGTCCGGGTCGGCGCCGGCAGCACGGTGGGCGCGCGCAGCACGCTCCTCCCCGGCGCCCGGATCGGCAAGCACGCGCAGATCGAGCCGGGATCAGCCGTCTTCGGGCGGGTGCCGGCCGGGCAGCGCTGGGGAGGATCCCCCGCCCAGCGGCTCGGCAGGGCGAACGCCGGGTTCCCCTCGGAGCGCCCGGCGCGCCGCCCGGGCTGGGTCTGGGCGTACGGAGCGTCCGCGGTCGGCCTCGCGGCGGTCCCGGTCCTCGCCCTCGCGGCCGGGCTCGCCGTCGTGGCCGCCGCCGTGCGCGGCTCGGCCGGCCTCGGCGCCGCGCTCGGGCCCGCTCTCGCCGCCCTCGTGCCCGCCGTCGCCGTCTCCGGAGTCGTCCTCTCCGCTCTCGTCGTCGTCCTGGTGCGCCTGCTCGGCCGGGGCGTCGAGCCGGGCACCCACCCTGTGCGCGGTCGGATCGGCTGGCAGGTCTGGTCGACGGAGCGGCTGCTCGACTCCGCGCGGGTCCTGCTCTTCCCGCTCTACTCGGGCCTGTTCACCCCGGTCTGGCTGCGGCTCCTCGGCGCGAAGGTCGGACGCGACGTCGAGGCCTCGACGGTGCTGCTCCTGCCCGCGATGACGACCATCCGCGACGGCGCGTTCCTCGCCGACGACACGCTCGTCGCCTCCTACGCGCTCGGCGGCGGCTGGATGCGGCTCGCCCGCGCCGAGATCGGCGAGCGCGCGTTCCTCGGCAACTCCGGCATGGCCGCGCCCGGCCACACCGTGCCCGCCGGCGGACTCGTCGCCGTCCTCTCCTCCGCGCCCCGCAAGTCGAAGGCGGGCTCGTCGTGGCTGGGCTCACCGCCCGTGCGGCTGCGGCGCACCGTCGTCGAGGCGGAGTCGGCGCGCACCTTCCGCCCGGCCCGCCGACTCCGCGCGGCCCGCATCGCGTGGGAGCTCGGCCGCTTCGTCCCGGTGGTCGTCTCGGTCGCGATCGGCCTCGGCGTGGTAGCCGGACTGCTCGCGCTGATCCAGACGCTCGGGGCGGTGCTCGCCGCGCTCGTGGGAGGCGTCGTGCTGCTGGCCGCCGGAGCGGTCGCCGCGGCCGTCTCCACCGCCGCGAAGTGGATCCTGATCCAGCGGGTCGAGCCGAGCGAGCAGCCGCTGTGGTCCTCGTTCGTCTGGCGGAGCGAGCTGGCCGACGCCTTCACCGAGATGGTCGCCGCGCCCTGGTTCGCCCACGCCGCCGCGGGCACTCCGGCGCTGGTCTGGTGGCTGCGGAGCCTCGGCGCCCGGATCGGACGCGGCGTCTGGTGCGAGAGCTACTGGCTCCCCGAGGCCGATCTGATCTCGCTCGGCGACGGAGCGACCGTGAACCGGGGCTGCGTCGTGCAGACGCACCTGTTCCATGATCGAATCATGAGCATGGATCTCGTGAGCCTCGACGCCGGCGCCACCCTGGGCCCGCACAGCGTGATCCTCCCCGCCGCGCGGATCGCCGAGCACGGCACGGTCGGCCCGGCCTCGCTCGTCATGCGGGGGGAGCTCGTGCCCGCGGGCAGCCGCTGGAGCGGCAACCCGATCGGCCCGTGGCGCGAGGTGCGCGTCGCCGACTACCACGCGCCCGTCGCGTGAGCCCCGCGCTGACCGGGCTCGAGACCGCCGGCGACCCCTACGTCCCCGGCATCGGGAACACCGGCTACCGCGTCGAGTCCTACGACCTCGACCTCGACTACCGCGTCGCCTCGAACCGCCTGGCCGGCCGGGCCGTGCTGCGGATCGTCGCGCTGCAGCCGCTCCGGCGGTTCTCCCTCGACCTCTCCCGGCTCCGCGTGGCCCGCGTCCGGATCGACGGACGCCGCGCCCGCCACGAGCAGGCGCCGCACAAGCTGCGGGTGTCCCCCGCCGAGCCGCTGGCCGCCGGCGAGAGCGTCGACGTCGAGATCGAGTACAGCGGCCACCCCGCCCCCCGCGCCAGCCACTGGGGCGAGCTCGGCTGGGAGGAGCTGGAGGACGGGGTGCTCGTCGCCTCGCAGCCCTCCGGCTCCTCCACCTGGTTCCCCTGCAACGACGACGTCGCCGAGAAGGCTCCCTACCGCCTGCGCGTCACCGCCGAGGAGGGCTACGCCGTGCTCGCGAACGGGGTGCTCATCGACTCGAGCGCCCGCTCCGGCCGCCGCACCTGGCTCTACGAGCAGCGCGAGCCCAGCGCCGCGTACCTCGCCTCGGTGCAGATCGGCCGCTACGCGATCGAGGAGCGCGTGCTCGCCGGCGTCGCGGTGACCCTCGCCCGCCCCGCCGCCCTGGCCGCTCGGGTCGCGCACGACTTCGCTCCGCTCGAGCGCATGCTCGCCCTGTTCACGCGGCTGTTCGGGCCCTACCCCTTCGCCCGCTACTGCGTCGTCGTCACGGCGGACGAGCTGGAGATCCCGCTCGAGGCGCAGGCGATGGCGGTGTTCGGCGCCAACCACGCCGACGGCCGCGGCGGCTCGGAGCGCCTCATCGCGCACGAGCTCGCGCACCAGTGGTTCGGCAACAGCGTGGGCATCGCCCGGTGGCGCCACATCTGGCTCAACGAGGGGTTCGCCTGCTACGCGGAGTGGCTGTGGTCGGAGGAGTCGGGCCGCGCCACCGCCGACGCCTGCGCCCGCCGCCACCACGCGGTGCTGCGGGCTGCGGCGCAGGATCTCGTGCTCGCCGATCCGGGGCCGGTCGCGCTCTTCGACGACCGCGTCTACAAGCGCGGCGCGCTCACCCTGCACGCGCTTCGGCTCACCGTCGGCGACGGGCCCTTCCTCCGGCTGCTGCGGGAGTGGACGTCCCGCTACGCCTCCGCCGCCGTCACCGACGAGGAGTTCCGCGAGCTCTGCACCGAGGTCCTCGGCGAGGGCGTGGACGACCTGCTCGACGCCTGGCTCCTCGACGAGGAGCTGCCGCCGCTACCGTCCCGGCGCTGACACCAGCGAGTCCGCGAGCGCGTCGCCGTGCTCGCGCCGCCAGCCGATGATGGGCCCGGCGCCCGCGTCCCCCATCGGCCCGAGGGCGACGCTGACCCGCAGCGCGGGGTCCAGCTGCGGCTCGGCCAGCCGGAAGCGGACGCCGTCGATCCGCGCCTCCGCCGCGTGGTGCGACTCGTGCACGTGCACCCGGCGCGGGTCGAGCTCGAGCCCGCGACCGTCCGCCTTCAGTGCGGCCTCGATCCGGGTCCAGTGCAGGACGGGGTCGGCGGGGCGCATCCCGCCCGTGGCGAAGGGCGCCCCGGCGATGCGCGTGATCCGCTCCCCGCGCTCGGGCGTGCCCAGCGTCGGCTCCACATCGACGCCGACCGCACCGGCGCTGCTCGCCGCGACCACGACGGCGCCCGCGCAGTGCGCGATGCTCACCGACAGCAGCTCGAGCGCGATCCCGCGTCCCTCCAGCCGCGGCCGGCCGTGCGCGCCCCCGCAGCGCGGGCAGCACGCGACGACCCGGACCTCCGACGCGCGCGTCCCCGTGAGCTCGGCCGCGAGCATCCGCAGGAGCACCCGCCCGAAGACGAAGCGCTCGGCCGCCGACGCGGCGACCGTGCCGGCGTAGCGCTCGCGCTCCTCGTCGCTCAGCAGCGGCAGCAGCCGCTCGGCGTCCAGCGTCTGCTCGTCGAGCGCCAGCCAGCGCAGGTGCACCCCCGGCAGCTCCGCGCCGATCCCCGACTCCCCCATGTCCGTCCCCCCGGTCAGCTCGTCGCGGCGTGCTCGCCGCGCTCGTACACGTCCGCGGCCGATCCGACGATCAGCGGGTCCGGACCCAGCGGGCCCACGACCTCCTCGTCGCGTCCGTCGTAGTCGTAGAGGCTCAGGACGTAGCGCATGGCCTCGAGCCGGGCGCGCTTCTTGTCGTTGCTCTTCACGATGGTCCAGGGAGCGTCGGCGGTGTCGGTCGCCGCCATCATCGCCTCCTTGGCCGCGGTGTAGTCGCCCCACTTGTCGAGCGAGGCGAGGTCCATCGGCGAGAGCTTCCACTGGCGCACGGGGTCGATCATGCGGATCGTGAACCGGGTGCGCTGCTCCTCCGCCGAGACCGAGAACCACAGCTTCACCAGGTCGATGCCGTCGCCGACGAGCATCCGCTCGAACAGCGGCGTCTGGCGGACGAACTCGTCGTACTGCGCCGGCGTGCAGAAGCCCATCACGCGCTCCACGCCGGCCCGGTTGTACCAGGAGCGGTCGAAGAGGACGATCTCGCCGGCGGCCGGCAGGTGCGAGACGTAGCGCTGGAAGTACCACTGACCGGCCTCGCGCTCGGTCGGCTTCTCGAGCGCGACCACGCGGGCTCCGCGCGGGTTGAGGTGCTCGGTGAAGCGCTTGATGGTGCCGCCCTTGCCCGCGGCGTCGCGCCCCTCGAACACGACCACGAGTCGGCGCCCGTGCTTCTTGATCCAGTTCTGCAGCTTCAGCAGCTCGATCTGGAGGAGGCGCTTGCCCGCCTCGTACTCCTCGCGCGACATCCGCTCGTCGTAGGGGTAGCCCTCGCGCCAGGTGTCGACCTGCGTGCCGTCGCGGCGCAGGAGCACCGGATCGTCGTCGTCCTCGTCCAGCACGACGAGGTCCCGCGCGTCGGCGGGCGTGAGCGTGCGGAGCAGCTCGGGAGTGGGACGGAGGGCGTCATCGGCGGTGTCGGGCACGGAGGGACGCTAGTGCGCCCGTGCGACGCTCCGGTGAACGGCGGGTATCCCCGCGTCTGCGGGGAGGACGGTCGGACAGGCTGCCGCGCCGATCGCGGACCCGGCCGCCGGACGCGCAGGCTGACCACGACGGCTGTACGCGACCGAGGCTGCAGTGCTCGATCCGGTGCGTTCCCGCGAGGATCGACCGGCTCCGCCTCGTCTCGGGACGGCGTCAGCCGGTGAACGCCGCAGGAGGCAGGTCGGTCTCGCCGCCCTCGACCGCGTCGAGCAGCCGGTCGACCACGTCCTGCGGCGCCAGACCCGCGCCGAAGCGGGGCGCGTCTCCCGCGAGAGGGTGCCGGGACAGCTCGGTCTCGGTGTGGCCGGGGCACGCGTCGAGCAGGAGGACGCCCGCCCGCTTGTACTCGCGGGCCGAGGCCTTCACGAAGGAGTGCAGTGCCGCCTTCGAGGCGGAGTACGCGGCGAGGCCCGCGGTCGGAGCCTCCGCCACCACGCCGCTGATGGTCAGCGCGAACGGCTCGCGCCCCTCGCCCGCCGACGCGACGAGCGACGGCAGCGCGGCGGTCAGCACCCGGATCGGCGCCAGCGCGTTCACCTCGACGAGCTCCTCCAGAACGGCCGGATCGAGCTCGGCGGACGGCCCGAAGGCCACGACGCCCGCGGCCACGACGACGCCGTCGAGGCGCCCGTGCCGCTCGAGCACCTCGGCGACCACGCGCCGGGGCTCGTCCTCCCCGCGCAGGTCGGCGACCAGGGGTGCCTCGCCGAGCGCCGCGGAGTCGCGCCCCGAGCGCACCGCGACGGCACCGCGCGCCTCCAGCGAATCGGCCAGGAGGCGGCCGAGGCCGCCCGAGGCTCCGAGGACGAGGACGACGGCACCGTCGAGACGAGTCATGTGGCGAGCCTAGACGGGTGCGCTGTCGCGGATCGGCACTACCGTCCGAGCGACCGGGCCCCTACCGTGAGGCCCATGACACGACTGCAGAGCCGTGCCGTGCTGCACCGCCTGCTCGAGGTTCTCGAGGATCCCGCCCCCGTCACCATCGGCCACGCGCGTCACGTCCGGATGCTCGTCCGCGAGGCTCTGGAGTGGATCGCCGGCCTTCGAGCGCACGAGTCCGGTGCGTGGAGCGGCCCCGCTTCGGGAGAGCCCGCGGCCGCGCTCGCCCCCGAGGATCCCGCCGCCACGGACCCGGGTCTCTGACGCTCCCGCCCTCCTCGTAGACTCGTTCGCCGGAGGAACGGGGGGTCGATGGACGAGGGTGCGCCGGCGGGCTGGTACCGCGACGAGGCCGATGCGGCCGAGATGCGCTGGTGGGACGGCAGGCGGTTCACCGGGGCGCGCCGCTCCGCGCAGGACAGTGCCGCGGTGGTGCGGGACGCACCCGTCACCCCCGTCACGGAGCGCGTCGTCTACCGCCTCCCGAACGCCGACGGCGCCCCGAGCGTCGACGCCCTCGCCGAGGCCGAGCGGATCGAGGAGATCGCCGATCTGATCGGCCGCACGCTCGAGCAGGGCGAGATCGACGAGCGGACCCTCGAGGTCGACCTGATCCCCGAGCCCGACCACCCCACCGGCCTCGACGCCGTCTCGGTCCGGGTCGGCGGCCGCGTCCTCGGCTACCTGCCGAACGCCTCCGCCCACCGGGCCGCTCTCGACCGGGTCGTGGCGAGCGGAGCCGTCCCGGTCACGACCGCGCGCCTCCGGGTCGAGCGCGGCGAGGAGGGCCTGCGGGCCGTCCTCCGCGTCGCCCTCGTCGCCCCCGAGCTGCTCGTGCCGCTCAACGAGCCGCCCGTCGAGCGCCACTCGATCCTCCCCTGGTCGCGGGGCCTGCCGGTCCTGCGCGAGGACGAGCACTTCGCCCGCCTCTCGTCGGTCGTTCCGGCGAGCGGCCGCGGCCTGCTGCTGGTGACCCTGCACCCGGCGGGCGACCTCGTCGAGCTCCGTCTCGACGGCGAGCGGGTGGGCGAGCTCTCCCCGACCCTCTCGGCGGATTTCACCCCGACCCTCCGCCACCTCGCGAGCCTCGGCCTCACCGCCGCCGCCTACGCCTCCCTCCGCGGATCCCCGCTGAAGGTCGAGCTCACGCTGCAGGCCGCGAAGGCCGCGGAGCTGCCCGCCGAGTGGGTCGACGGCCATCCGGTCACCCTCCCCCGACTCCTCCCGCCGGCTCGGACCTACTCCGTACCGCCCGCGTACACGCCGCCGCTGCGTCCCACTCCCCGCAGCTCGGAGGCGGTCTCCCGCTCGGTCCGCCGGACCGTCGCCTGGGTGGTCGTCGGCGTCTGCACCCTCGTCGGGCTGTCGAGCTGGCTGATCGGCGACGTGCTGAACTGACGGGCGGAGCGGACGTCCGGGGACGTGACCGGCCTCGTGTCGGACTCCCGGGGTCGGCGATCCCGCACCTCCGTGCAGAAGCGCCCGGCTCGCGGATCCGGGGATCCGAGCGAACCGGGCGCCTCGAGCCGAGCGCGGTCTTCCTACACGTTGAAGCGGAATTCCACGACGTCGCCGTCCTGCATGACGTAGTCCTTGCCCTCGATGCGGGCCTTGCCCTTCGCGCGGGCCTCGGCGATCGAGCCGGTCTCGACGAGGTCGTCGAACGAGATGATCTCGGCCTTGATGAAGCCCTTCTGGAAGTCGGTGTGGATGACACCGGCGGCCTGGGGCGCGGTCCAGCCCTTCCCGATGGTCCAGGCGCGCGTCTCCTTCGGGCCTGCCGTGAGGTACGTCTGGAGGCCCAGGGTGTCGAAGCCGATGGTCGCGAGCTGGTTGAGGCCCGACTCCGTCTGGCCGGTCGACTCGAGCATCTCGGCGGCGTCGGCCTCGTCGAGGTCGATCAGCTCGGACTCGATCTTCGCGTCGAGGAAGATCGCCTTCGCCGGCGCGACCAGGGCCGCGAGCTCGGCCTTCCGGGCGTCGTCGGTCAGCACGGCCTCGTCGACGTTGAAGACGTAGATGAAGGGCTTGGCGGTCAGCAGGCCCAGCTCGCGGATCGGCTCCAGATCGATCGAGGAGGCCGACAGCGGCTTGCCCTGGTCGAGGAACTCGCGCGCCTTCTTCGCGGTCTCGACCACGATCGGCTCGATCTTCCTGCCCTTGAGCTCCTTCTCGTAGCGGGCCTCGGCCTTCTCGAGGGTCTGGAGATCGGCGAGGACCAGCTCGGTGTTGATCGTCTCCATGTCGCTGGCGGCGTCGACCTTGCCGTCGACGTGGACGACGTCGGAGTCCTCGAAGCCGCGGATGACCTGCGCGATGGCGTCGGCCTCGCGGATGTTCGCGAGGAACTTGTTGCCCAGGCCCTCGCCCTCGGACGCGCCGCGCACGATGCCGGCGATGTCGACGAAGGAGACGGGCGCCGGGAGGATGCGCTCGGAGCCGAAGATCCCGGCGAGCACCTCGAGGCGGGAGTCGGGCAGGTTCACCACACCCACGTTCGGCTCGATCGTCGCGAACGGGTAGTTCGCCGCGAGCACCGTGTTCTTGGTCAGTGCGTTGAAGAGCGTCGACTTGCCGACGTTGGGGAGACCGACGATTGCGATAGTGAGAGCCACGGGCATCCATCCTACGGCGTGGCGGCGGAAGGGCCGGGCGGGCGGGGCGCGGAGGAACGGGAGGCGCCCGCCCGCGGCCGGCGGGTGCTCCCGCCCGCTCGTGGCGACGCGCGCGCGACGCTCCCTGCGGCGTCGGAGGTGCGTGAGAGGCTGGAGTGTGCCCATCGACTTCACCGCCATCGACTTCGAGACCGCCAACTCGCACGGGGCCTCCGCCTGCTCCGTCGGGCTCGTGAAGGTCCGCGACGGCCGCGTCGTCGACCGCGCCGGCTGGCTCATCCGCCCGCCGCTGGGGTACGACGACTTCCTCGAGTGGAACACGCGGATCCACGGCATCCGCAAGCACGACGTGCACGCCGCCGCCTCCTGGGTCGACCAGTTCGCCGACCTGGCGGCCTTCGCCGGCGAGGACGTGTTCGTCGCGCACAACGCCGGCTTCGACATGGGCGTCATCCGCGCAGCCTGCGCGGCGACCTCCCTCGAGCACCCCGAGTACGACTACCTCTGCTCGCTGCAGCTCGCCCGCAAGACGTACGAGCTCGACTCCTACCGCCTCCCCGTCGTCGCCATGGCCGCGGGCTTCGAGGACTTCCGCCACCACGACGCGTCGGCCGACGCCGAGGCGTGCGCCGCGATCGTCGTGCACGCGGCCCGGCGGCACGGCGCCGCGAGCATGGCCGAGCTCGGCGAGCTGGCCGGCGTCTCCGTGAAGCGCCTGCGCCCGAAGGCCCCCGTCGCCGCCTGACGTCCGTCATGCCGAGCCGGCTCGAGACGATCGGCTCAGCCGCGGGGGTCGCCGAACCAGGTGCTGAAGATGCGCCAGAAGTTCCGGTTCCCGTAGGCCGAGCAGTCGTCGCCCTCGCCGTAGAGGTTCGCGAGCGCCGCCGCGTTCGGCTGGTACGGCGTGTAGTAGTAGAGACCCGCCGTGGCCGCGTTGGCGATCGTCACCGGGGCGGTACCGCAGGACTCGTCCGGGGAGTAGCGGACGTCGCCGGCCGCGCCGACCGGGTACCAGTCGAAGCTCGAGTCCGGATTCCGGTAGCGCTGGAACTGCCACGCCGCTCCGTACACCTGCGCGGCGAAGCCGTAGGAGTCCGTGTCGCAGTCGGCGGTGTCCGGGCAGCCGTAGCCCGTGGCGCTGCAGAACTGCCGCTCGCTCGGCTCCGGATCGGTCACGAGCGACTGCTCCTTCTGCAGCAGCACCAGGAGGACGGCCGGATTCACGCCGCACGCGCCGGCGACCGAGGTGATGATCTCCGCGGCCGGGACGTCGCGTCCGGCGGGCAGCGCATCGCACTGCTCGTCGGCCGTGATCGCCGCGGTGTCCTCGGCGTAGTCGCGCAGGCACGGCACCGGCCCGCCCGCGCAGTCGGGGACGCGGGCGTCGAGGAACGCCTGCACCGTGAGCGGTCCGAGCGCGTCGCCGGCGAAGAAGACCTCGTCGGAGATCAGGTCGCCCGGGTCGAAGTCGGCCGCGACGGGGCCCGGCTGGAGGAAGGTCCACAGCCGGACGGTCTGCGGCTCGGACGGCACCGCGGCGAGGCGCGTGCCGTCGACAGAGTCTCCCAGCAGGAGTGCCACCAGCGCCGCGACGACGACGACCGCACCGCCCCGCCGGCGTCGGAGGCCGGTCGGGGACGGTGCGGTCGGGGTCATCCCTCCACGCTAGTGGCGGGGTCGCGGGCGATCAGCCGCAGGGGGTGAGCCGCGCGACGTCCTCCGAGAGGGTGGTGGGACCGCCGAGGAGGACGACCCGCTGAGCTCCCGACTTCGCGATGTCGGTCAGGACGGCGCGGGGCACGCAGTTCGTCGGCACGGCGAACAGCGGGCTGTTCGAGTAGCCCGCCGCCGTGGCTCCGGCGAGGGCGTCGGGGAAATTCTCGCCCGTCGCCAGGAACACGGTCTTGGCCCTCGAGAAGGCTGCCCGGTTCAGCTGCTCCGAGGTGTCGTAGCGGTCGACTCCGCCGATGCGGGTGATCGTCGGCACCGGAAGCGAGTTCTTGATCCCCTCGCTCACCGACAGGGGGCTGCCCGCGATGGTGAGGTTCTGCACCTTGAGCTTCGAGAGGATGCCCTTCGTCACGGCGTCGGCCGTGCTGCCGGTGCCGTTCACGAGGACGACGGGCGCGTCGACGGAGCCGGCCGCGGCGCTCGCGCCGAGCGCGTCGGGGAACTTCTCGCCCGTGGCGAGCCAGGCCCGCGTCGAGCCGCCCGAGAACGCGCTCTGGATGATGAGCCTGGACGTGTCGTAGCGGTCCTTCCCTCCGATGCGGTCCACCGTCGGCGAGTAGGACCTCAGCTGGTTCAGCAGGCCGTCGCCGACGCTCAGTGCGGAGCCGACCACGACGATCCTCGCCGGCTTGAGCCGGCTGAGCTCGTCGCGAACGGGCTGCGACATCGAGTCCCGGTCGACCAGGAGCAGCGGACCGCCCTGCTTGGCCGCGGCAGGGGCGGCGCTCAGGGCGTCGGGGAAGTTGGCGCCGGTCGCGATGTAGACGACCGGGACGTTCGTGCGGAAGACGGCCTTCGAGATCGCGACGGCGGTGCCCTGGCGGTCCGTGCCGGCCAGGCGCGAGACGTCGATCCCGGCCGACGTGCTCACGGACGAGCAGCCGAGATCCTTCCGGCCGGGGCCCCGGGAGTCGCCCGTGCCGACCCAGCGGTTCCAGTCGACGGAGTCGGCGGAGACGCAGACCTGGTAGGTCCCGGGTGCCGAGACGGGCGTGGTGGCGCCGAAGCCGTGGGCGCGGCCGGCGACGGAGTACTCGCCCGGGATGTCACCGCGGTCGCCGTTCGCGGTCTGCGTGCGGACCGTGCGGGTGCCGTCGGGGCCGGTCACCGTGACCGTCGTGGTCAGCGCGGCCTGCTGCGTCGTCGGATCGACGGCCCAGCCGGACACGCTCAGGGTGCTGCCCGAGATGCGCGGGGCGTCGACGCGTCCCGCGGGGGCGATCCCGGCGTTGGCCAGGGTGCCGTTCGGGTTCCAGTCGCTGAAGAGGTACCAGAAGTTGATGTTGCCGTAGGTCGCGCAGGCCGCGTTGCCGGAGCCGGTGAGCGCGTAGTCGTTGGGCTGGTACGGCGTGTAGTAGTAGAGGTCGGCCGTGGCCTGGTTGCGGATGGTGACCGGCGAGGAGCCGCACGCGGTGCTCGGGTAGTAGGCGACGTTCGGCGTCGTGCCCGGAGCGTAGGTGGTGAAGTTCGAGCCGGAGCCGGGCGGGTTGGCGTAGCGCTTGAACTGGCGGGCCGCGCTGTAGACCTGCGTGAAGAAGCCCGCCGAGCCGGGGTCGCACGCCGCGGTGTCCGGGCAGTTGTAGCCGGTCGCCTTGGCGTAGTCCTCGGGGCTGGGCGTCGCGTCGGTGACGAGGCTCCGCTCCTTCTGCACGAGCACGACCAGGGCGAGCGGGTTGATGCCGCAGGCCAGGCCGACGCGCGTGAAGATCGAGGCCGACGACTCGCTGCCGGAGCCCTGGTAGGCGCTGCACATCGCGTCCGCCGCCTTGGACGGCGTCGCCTGCGAGAAGTTCTTGAGGCAGGGGGCGGTGCCTGCGGTGGAGCACGGGCTGCCCTTCTCGTTCAGGAGCGACTGCACCTGACCGGTGCTCAGCGCGTCCCCGTCGAAGAACTGGGCGTCGCTGACGATGAAGCCGGCGCGGAAGCTCTTCGTCTCCTCGGCGCTGTACTGCGTCGACTGGTCCGGGACGCCGAGGTCGGCGCGGTCGAGGGACGCGTCGAGAGCGCCGGTCTCGACCGAGACGGTCGACGGCGCGTCATCGGCGGCGGAGGCGGAGGTGATCGGGACGAGGGCGGTGCCGAGCCCGACGGCGAGAGCGAGCGCGGCCGTGAGCAGGCGCGATGAGCGGTGGTGATTCCCCATGATCGCGAAGTCTACGAGGCGGTCGCAGGGCGTCCTGGCCCTCGTTCGGTGGGCGTGGCGCGTCGATCGCTCGATGTCGGAGGTGCGTGGTGTCATCGGCGGCATGGATCTCTCCTTCGTCCTCGGCCTGGTGGTCGGCGCGCTCCTCGCGGGAGTCGTCGCCGTCCTCCTCGCCCGCTCCCGCACGCCCGACGCCGCCCTCGCCCTCGACCTCGCGACGGCCCGCGCACGCGCGGAGGGCCTGGAGGAGCGCCACGAGGCCGTCGTCGAGCAGCACCGCGAGCACCTCGGCTCCGCCCGCGACCAGATCCGCGAGCTCCAGGAGCAGCTGCGCGTCGTCGCCGAGCGCGAGCGGCACGACGCGCGCATCCTGCAGACCCTCTCCCCCGTCGCCGAGAGCCTGCGCGGCATGCAGGAGGCGGTCGGCCGGCTCGAGCGCGAGCGCGCCGCCCAGTTCGGGGCGATCACCGAGCAGCTCGAGGGACAGCGGGCGGCGGGCGAGCAGCTGCGCTCGACGACCGAGACCCTCGCGTCCGCGCTCCGCTCCACCACGAGCCGCGGCGCCTGGGGCGAGACGCAGCTGCGGAACGTCGTCGAGGCCGCCGGGCTCACCCAGCGGGTCGACTTCGACGTGCAGTTCGGGCTCGAGGGCGAGGCGGGCCGCGGCCGCGCCGACATGGTGGTCCGCCTGCCCGGCGGCAAGGCGATCGCGGTGGACGCCAAGGTGCCGTTCGACGCGTACCTGGAGGCGAGCGCGATCCCCGCGGGCGCCGGCGGAGAGGAGGAGGCGCGGCGCGCGGGGCTCCTGCGCGCGCACGTCCGCGCCCTCCGCGGCCATGTGGACGCGCTGGCCGCCCGCTCCTACTGGACCGGTCTCCCGGCGAGCCCCGAGTTCGTCATCGCGTTCGTGCCGAGCGAGCCGCTGCTCGCGAGCGCGCTCGACGCCGACCCGAGCCTGCTCGAGTACGCGTTCCGCAAGCGCGTCGCCCTCGCCTCGCCCGTGACCCTGTGGTCGGTGCTGAAGACCGTCGCCTACACCTGGCAGCAGGACGTGCTCACCGACGACGCCAAGCGCCTGCTCGACCTCGGCAAGACGCTCTACGCCCGTCTCGGCACCCTCGCCGACCACGCCGAGGGCCTGCGCCGCTCGCTCGAGAAGACGGTCGACTCCTACAACGCCTTCGCCGGCTCGCTCGAGAGCCGCGTGCTGGTCACCGCGCGCCAGTTCGACTCCCTCGACGAGTCGCGCGTCATCGCCCCGGTCGGAGGAGTCGCCTCCTCGCCGCGCCGCCTCACCGCCGTCGAGCTGCTCGCCGCGGACGACGAGTCCGAGCGGAGCGCGTAGGGTCCCGGGTTCTCGCTGAGCGAGCACCGGGCGTGCAGGCCGGGCGCGAGCGGCGCCGTCCATCCGGCTCGACACCCGGACGACCGCAGCTCACGACGGCACTCCGCCTCCGCGGCTCGCCGGAGGAGCGCCCGCGACGCGCATCGAGACCCGCCGCGGCTCCGCCCGCTCACCTGGTGATGATCGAGGCCGACGTTCTATCGCGCATCACACGCCGAGACGCCACCGCTCTCGCCGAGGCGCCGTCAGCGGGGCGGCGCCTCAGCGGCGGGGCGGCGTCTCGGACAGACGGTGACGGCCTAGACCCACTTCTCCGCGAGGTGCTGGGCGGTCACGCGGCGGATGGTGCCCGAGCGGGAGCGCAGCACGATGGACTCCGTCGTGATGACGTGGCCCTCCTTGCGCACGCCCTTCACGAGCCCGCCGTTCGTCACTCCGGTCGCGACGAAGTAGGTGTTGTCGCTGCGGACGAGGTCGTTGGCGTGGAGGACGCGATCGAGGTCGTGCCCGGCGTCGATGGCGCGCTGGCGCTCGTCGTCGTCCTTCGGGCGGAGGATGCCCTGGATCACTCCCCCGAGCGCGCGGATGGCGCAGGCGGTGATGATGCCCTCGGGCGTGCCTCCGGTGCCGACGCACATGTCGAGTCGGGAGTCGTGGCGAGCGGCGTTGATGCCGCCCGCGACGTCGCCGTCGAGCAGGAGGCGCGTGCCGGCTCCGGCCGCACGGATGTCCTCGATCAGCTGAGCGTGGCGCGGGCGGTCGAGCACCGCGATGCGCATCTCCTCGACGGGCTTGCGCTTGGCGCGGGCCAGGGCGCGGATGTTCTCGCCAATCGGGCGCTGGATGTCGATGATCCCGACGCCCTCGGGCCCGGTGACGATCTTCTCCATGTAGAACACGGCGGAGGGGTCGAACATCGCGCCGCGGTCGGCGACGGCGATCATCGAGAGCGCGTTCTGGCGCCCGGCCGCGGTCAGCGAGGTGCCGTCGATCGGGTCGACGGCGATGTCGGCGGCGGGCCCCGAGCCGTTGCCGACGTGCTCGCCGTTGAAGAGCATGGGCGCGTTGTCCTTCTCGCCCTCGCCGATCACGACGACTCCGTCGAAGTTCACGGTCCCGAGGAAGGTGCGCATGGCGTCGACCGCTGCGCCGTCGGCGGCGTTCTTGTCGCCCTTGCCGATGAAGGGCACGGCGCGGATCGCGGCGGCCTCGGTGGCGCGGACGAGCTCCATGCCGAGGTTGCGGTCGGGGTGGAGGTAGAGCGAGTCGCTGTCGATCACAGAGCGGAGTCCTTCGTCGTCGAGTTCGTGCACGTCGTCGCAGGACCCGCGGAGCGGATCCCCATCCCTGCCCGAAGCCTAGTCCAGGGCCCTCCACGGGCGGAGGGACCGCGGAGGGGCGCCTCGCTAGACTCGTCCGCGACGCGGGCCTCGCCCGACCCCCCTTCGTTCATCCGTCAAAGGAGATGCCATGCCCGTCGCTACCCCGGACCAGTACGCAGAGATGCTCGACAAGGCGAAGGCGGGCGGCTTCGCCTACCCGGCGTTCAACGTCTCGTCGTCGCAGACGATCAACGCGGTCCTCCAGGGCCTCACCGAGGCGGGCTCGGACGGCATCATCCAGGTCACCACCGGAGGCGCGGACTACTTCGCCGGCCACACCGTGAAGAACCGCGCGGCAGGCGCGATCGCCTTCGCGAGGTTCGCGACCGAGGTCGCCAAGAACTACCCGGTCACGGTCGCGCTCCACACCGACCACTGCCCGCAGAACGCGCTCGAGGGCTTCGTCTACCCGCTGATCGCCGCCTCCGAGGAGGAGGTCAAGGCCGGTCGCGAGCCGCTGTTCCAGTCGCACATGTGGGACGGCTCCGCGATCCCGCTCGACGAGAACCTCGCCATCGCGAAGGAGATCCTCCCGCGCGTCAAGAACATCAACGCCATCCTCGAGGTCGAGATCGGTGTCGTCGGCGGCGAGGAGGACGGCGTCTCGCACGACATCAACGAGCACCTCTACACCACGCTCGACGACGCGATCGCGACCGTCGAGGCCCTCGGCTTCGGCGAGCAGGGCCGCTACATGGCCGCCCTGACCTTCGGCAACGTCCACGGCGTCTACAAGCCGGGCAACGTCCGCCTGCGCCCGGAGCTGCTCCGCGAGATCCAGGACGGCCTGCAGGCGAAGTACGGCACCGGCGCGCTCCCCCTCGATCTCGTCTTCCACGGCGGCTCGGGCTCGACCGACGAGGAGATCGCCGAGGCGGTCCGCAACGGCGTCGTCAAGATGAACATCGACACCGACACGCAGTACGCCTTCAGCCGCTCCGTCGCGGACACCGTGCTGAAGAACTACGACGGCTTCCTCAAGGTCGACGGCGAGGTCGGCAACAAGAAGGTCTACGACCCGCGCTCGTGGGGCAAGATCGCCGAGACCGCGATGGCCGCGCGCGTCGCCGAGGCGACCCGTCAGCTCGGCTCGGCCGGGAACTCCGGGAAGTAGGGCACCGCTCCGTGACGAACGCACACGATCAGCCGGGCGACAGGCGTCCGGAGCCGCAGTACGGCGAGTACGCGCCACCCGGCTGGTCGTGGCAGCCGCCGGAGGACGCCGTGGTCGTCCCCGACCCGAGGGGGTCGGAGACCGATCCGAGGCCCGCGACCGCTCCGGCCGCGAAGCCCGTCGCGCATCCCGTCGACCGCCTGCTCACGATCGTGCTGCTCGCGCTCGGCGTGTTCTTCGCCGTGCCGACGCTGCTCGATCCCTCGAGCTTCGCGACGACCCTCCAGGAGCTCTACCGCTCCCAGGGCATTGGCACCTACGCGTCGCCGGAGCTCGCACGGATCCTCGGCGTCGTGGTGGCGCTCGCGCAGTCGCTGATCGTCGCCTTCGCGGTGTGGATCTCGATCCGGCGGCTCCGCGCCGGCAAGCGCGCCGTGCTCGTCCCGATCCTCGGGATCGCGGCGACCGTGCTGCTCTCCCTGATCGTCGCGGCGATCGCCATCCTGGGCGACCCGACGTTCGCGGAGTACGTCACGCGCATGTCGGGCTCGCAGGGCGGCGCCGGCACCGACGTCTAGCGTCGATCCCCGTTCCAACGCACACGGAAGAGGCCGCCGCTCCCGAGGGAGGGCGGCCTCTTCCGTGTCCGGGCCGGAACGCTCTAGGCGCCCGCTCCCGCGCTGATGCGTCCACCGACGCCGCGGGCGTCGCGCTTGCCGGCGACGTCCTTGCGCAGCTCCTTGGGGAGCGAGAACATCAGGTCCTCCTCCGCGGTCTTGACCTCCTCGACGTCGCCGTACCCGGCGGCGGCGAGGTCGTCGAGGACCTCCTGGACGAGCACCTCGGGCACCGAGGCGCCGCTGGTGACGCCGACGGTGCGGATGCCCTCGAGCCACTCCTGCTTGATCTCGCTCGCGTAGTCGACCCGGTAGGCGGCCTTCGCGCCGTACTCGAGGGCGACCTCGACGAGGCGCACGGAGTTGGAGGAGTTCGCGGAGCCGACGACGATGACCAGCTCGGCGCCCGCGGCGACCTTCTTGATCGCGACCTGGCGGTTCTGCGTGGCGTAGCAGATGTCGTCGCTCGGCGGGTCCTGCAGGTTGGGGAAGCGCTCGCGGAGACGGCGTACCGTCTCCATCGTCTCGTCGACCGAGAGCGTCGTCTGCGAGAGCCAGACGACCTTGTCCGGGTCCTTCACGACGATGTTCGGCACGTCGTCGGGGCTGCCGACGAGGGTGACGTGATCGGGAGCCTCGCCCGCGGTGCCCTCGACCTCCTCGTGGCCCTCGTGGCCGATGAGGAGGATCTCGAAGTCGTCGCGCGCGAAGCGGACGGCCTCGCGGTGCACCTTCGTCACCAGGGGGCAGGTCGCGTCGATCGCCTGGAGATTGCGGTCTGCCGCGCCCTGGACGACCGCCGGTGAGACGCCGTGCGCGCTGAAGACGATGTGCGATCCCTCGGGCACCTCGTCGACCTCGTCGACGAAGATGGCGCCCTGGCTCTCGAGCGTGGAGACGACGTGCACGTTGTGCACGATCTGCTTGCGCACGTAGACCGGGGCACCGTAGTGCTCGATGGCCTTCTCGACGGCGACGACCGCGCGGTCGACTCCGGCGCAGTAGCCGCGGGGCGCGGCGAGGAGGACGCGCTTGCGGCCCTCGACGGGGACGTCGCGCAGACGCCCTGTGGCGCGGGGCATGCGCGGCATGGGCAGGCTGATCGGGACTTGGCTCACCCCCTGATTCTACGTGGTGCATCCTGTGCCCGGGCCGTCCCGGTGTCGGACCCGTCCCGTACCGTTGTCGTCGCGGGAGGGCACTCCCGCTCCCCCCCCGTCCCTCCGAGCAGAGGCAGCGATGACCGACGCCCCACCCACCGCCGACGCACCCTGGCCGGTCGGCCTGCTCGCCAGCAAGATCAAGGGCTGGATCGAGCGCCTCGGGACCGCGTGGGTCGAGGGCGAGATCACCCAGTGGGGCGCGTCCGGCGGCAACGTCTACGGGAAGCTGAAGGACCTGTCCGGAGACGCGACGGTCGGCTTCACCGTCTGGTCGTCGGTGCGGAGCCGCCTCCCGGCCGACCTCAAGCAGGGCGATCGGGTCATCGCGCTGGTGAAGCCCAACTACTGGGTCAAGGGCGGCACGCTCTCGATGCAGGTCTTCGAGATGCGCCACGTCGGCCTGGGCGATCTGCTCGAGAAGCTCGAGCGGCTCCGCCGGCAGCTGGCGTCGGAGGGGCTGTTCGACGCCTCCCGCAAGAAGCCGCTGCCGTTCCTCCCGCACGGCGTGGGCCTCATCACCGGCAAGGACTCGGACGCCGAGAAGGACGTGCTGCGGAACGCGCAGCTGCGCTGGCCGGCGGTGCGCTTCCGGGTGGTCCACTCGGCCGTGCAGGGCGACCGGACGGTCCCGGAGGTGCTCTCGGCCCTGCGGACCCTCGAGGCCGACGACAGCATCGACGTGATCGTGATCGCCCGCGGAGGCGGCGACTTCCAGAACCTGCTCGGCTTCAGCGACGAGGCGCTCGTGCGCGCCGTCGCCGCCTGCTCCACTCCGGTCGTCAGCGCGATCGGCCACGAGGCCGACCGCCCGCTGCTCGACGACGTCGCCGACCTGCGCGCCTCCACTCCCACCGACGCCGCGAAGAGGGTCGTGCCCGACGTCTCCGACGAGCTGCTGCGCGTGCAGCAGGCCCGGCTGCGGATGACCGGCCGCGTGAGCGGGCTCGTCTCGCACGAGATCGACCGGCTCTCGCAGCTGCGCTCGCGGCCGGTGCTCGCCCAGCCGCACGTGCTGGTCGACCGGCACTCCGAGGAGCTGACCCGCTGGGTCGCGCGCGGCGCCGAGCTGGTGGACCGCCGCCTCGAGCGCGCGCACCTCGAGGTCGAGCGCCTGCACGGCCACCTGCGCGCCCTCTCCCCCCAGCACACCCTCGACCGCGGCTACGCGATCGTCCAGAACGCGGCCGGGCACGTCGTCCGGGCGCCCGGTGACGCGCCGGCCGGCGGCGCACTCGTCCTCACGCTCGCGGAGGGGGCCGTCGGCGCCCGCTCCGAGGGGCCTACCGGCGATCCCGCCGGCCGGTCCTGAGCCCGCCGCGCCACCCGTCCCCCTCAGCCCCGATCGATAGGATCAGACCCATGCCCGACTCCCCCGACGCCCCGGCGACCGACTCCGACGTCTCGGGATTCTCCTACGAGCAGGCGCGCGACGAGCTCGTCCGCGTCGTGTCCGAGCTCGAGCAGGGCAGCTCCACCCTCGAGCGCTCGCTCGCCCTGTGGGAGCGCGGCGAGGCCCTCGCCGCCCGCTGCGAGGAGTGGCTGATCGGAGCACGCGCCCGGCTGGACGCGGCCCGCTCCGGAGGGGCGGCCGCCGGATGAGCCGCGCGAAGCCCGCGCGGGTCGTCGCCGAGCTCGGGCGCCCGGAGACGGCGGCCGAGACGGCCGCCCGCAAGGCCGAGAACTCCCGGCTCTACCGTCAGCGCAAGACGGTCAACAACCTCGTCTTCTCGCTGCTCGCGACCGTCGGCGCCGTGGCGCTCATCGTCCTGCTCGTCCCCCGCGGCGACACCGTGGAGCTCTCCTCGGTCGACGTCCCCCGCGTCGCCGCGCAGGTCCAGCTGGGCGAGGAGCAGACGCTCGCCGTGCCCTCCCTGCCCGAGGGCTGGAAGGCCAACGCGGCCGAGCTCCGCCGCGAGAACGGCACCGACTACTGGTACGTCGGCCTGATCACCCCGAAGGCGGGCTACATCGGCCTGAGCCAGGGGCTCGACGCGGACGCGGCCTGGGTCGCGACGCAGCTCGACCGCCGGGCGGCGACCGGCGTCGAGACGATCGACGGCCGCGACTGGACCGTCTACGACCACCGCGACTCCGGCGACGACACCGGCAACACGCCCTACGCACTCGAGACGACGGAGGGCTCCAGCACCTACCTCGTCTACGGCACGGCCCCGACGGACGAGATCCGCCTGGTCGTGGACGCCATCACCCCGCAGATCGGCCAGGAGGAGTCCCGATGAGCCTCGGAACCAGCAGCACCGTCCCCCGCGAGTCCCGCCCGCCGGCGTGGGTCTGGAAGGAGATGCTCCGCGGCAACCAGCGCTTCGTCGCCGGCGAGCCCCGCCACCCCCGCCAGGACGTCGAGCGCCGCGCCGAGCTCGCCGCCGCTCAGGCCCCGCTCGCCGCGCTCTTCGGCTGCAGCGACTCCCGCCTCGCGGCCGAGATCATCTTCGACCTGGGGCTCGGCGACCTCTTCGTCGTCCGCAACGCCGGCCAGGTGATCGCCGACTCCATCATCGGCTCGCTGGAGTACGGCGTCGCCGTTCTCGGCGTGAAGGTGCTGCTCGTGCTCGGCCACGACGAGTGCGGAGCGGTCCGGGCAGCGATCCAGTCGCAGGCGCCCGGCGCCGAGCGGCTCCCCCCGCACATCGAGCACCTGATCGAGCCGATCATCCCCGCGGTGCGCCGCCTCGTGGGTGCTCAGCCGGACGGCCGCGTGCTCGTCGACCCGTCGGCGACCGACGCGCTGGCCGTCGGCCGCGAGCACCTGCGCGACACGGTCGCCGAGCTGCTCCAGCGCTCCCCGCTGATCGCCGACGCTGTCGCGACCGGGCGGCTCGCCCTCGTCGGCGCCAACTACCGGCTCTCGGACGGCACCGTGATGTCCGATGTCGTGCTCGGCATCGATCCGCCCGAGCTCAGCCCCTACGTCTCCGAGCTGGAGCGCGACTCCGGCTCGGCCTCCTCCGCCGCCGCTCCGAGCGCGGTGGGATCGGATCCCGCGTGAGCGGCTCCGGACAGCACAGCACCAACCGATCAGACAAGGACGAACACAGCGTGGTGGATCACTCCCCGACCGACGACTCAGGCGACTTCCGCATCGAGCACGACACGATGGGCGAGGTGCGGGTCCCCCGCGACGCCCTCTACGCCGCGCAGACCCAGCGGGCGGTCGAGAACTTCCCGATCTCCGGTGCGGGGCTCGAGCCGGCCCAGATCGCGGCCCTCGCGCGCATCAAGAAGGCGGCGGCGCTGGCCAACGCCGAGCTGGGCGTGCTCGACGCCGACATCGCCACGGCGATCGCCGACGCGGCCGACCTCGTCGTCGGGGGCGGCTACGACGCGCACTTCCCGATCGACGTCTACCAGACCGGCTCGGGCACGTCCTCGAACATGAACATGAACGAGGTGCTGGGCTCGCTGGCGACCACGGCCCTCGGACGCACCGTGCACCCGAACGACCACGTCAACGCCTCGCAGTCCTCCAACGACGTGTTCCCCACCTCGGTCCACGTCGCCGTCACCGGCGCGCTCATCGAGTCGCTGATCCCCTCGCTCGAGCAGCTCGCCGAGTCGCTCGAGGTCAAGGCGGAGCAGTGGGCCGAGGTCGTCAAGGCCGGCCGCACCCACCTGATGGACGCCACCCCGGTCACGCTCGGCCAGGAGTTCGGCGGCTACGCCGCGCAGATCCGCCTCGGCATCGAGCGCGTGCAGTCGGCGCTCCCCCGCGTCGCCGAGGTCCCGCTCGGCGGCACCGCGGTCGGCACCGGGATCAACACCCCCGCCGGATTCCCGCAGAAGGTCATCGCGCGCCTCGCGGAGGAGACGGGCCTGCCCGTCACCGAGGCCCGCAACCACTTCGAGGCCCAGGGCGCGCGGGACTCGCTGGTCGAGGCCTCCGGAGCGCTGCGCGTGCTCGCGGTGAGCCTGACCAAGATCAACAACGACCTCCGCTGGATGGGCTCCGGCCCCAACACCGGCCTCGGAGAGCTGCGGATCCCCGACCTCCAGCCCGGATCCTCGATCATGCCCGGCAAGGTGAACCCGGTGATCCCGGAGGCCGTCCTCATGGTCTGCGCGCGCGTGATCGGCAACGACGCCACCGTCGCCTGGGCGGGCGCCTCGGGTGCCTTCGAGCTCAACGTCGCGATCCCCGTCATGGGGACGGCGCTGCTGGAGTCGATCCGCCTGCTCGCGAACTCCGCCGTGCTGCTCGCCGACAAGACCGTCGACGGCCTCGAGGCCGACGTCGAGCACGCCCGCGCCCTCGCCGAGTCCTCCCCCTCGATCGTCACGCCGCTCAACAAGGTGATCGGCTACGAGGCCGCCGCCAAGGTCGCGAAGAACTCGGTCGCCAAGGGGATCACCGTCCGCGAGTCAGTCGTGGACCTCGGCTTCGTCGAGCGCGGCGAGGTGACGGAGGAGCAGCTCGACAGCGCCCTCGACGTCATGTCGATGACCCACCCCGGCTGAGCCCGGCCCTCCGACGGCCCGTCCCTGCGCTCGGCGCGGAGGCGGGCCGTCAGAGCACCAGCCAGAACCCCGTGAGCAGGAACGGTCCGAACGCGACCCGTCCGCGGACGCGCAGCACGAGCACCCACAGCCCTGCCACCGCGAAGCCGACAGCGGGTGCGGCGACGACCTGCTCGGGTCCGAGAGCCGCGAGCGGCGGTGCGAGGGCCGCCTGGAGCTTCACGTCGCCGAGGCCCAGCCCGCCCGCCGCATGCAGCACGCCCAGGCACAGCACCGTCGCGAGGACGGCGAGAAGCGTCCCCGCCGTGGGCGCGAGGACGGCTCCGACCACCAGCAGCGGGAGCGTGACCGCGTTCGGGAGCCGGTGCCCGCGCACGTCCGACAGCACCAGCGGCACGCTCGCGAGCGCCACCGGGACGAGGCCGGGCGCCCGATCGAGGTGCGGGGCCCCGATCAGGAGGAGCACCAGGGCGCCGAGGAGCAGGGCGGCCCGGTCGAGCTGAGATCCGCGGAGCATCCGCCGAGACTAGGGGGCGACGCCCTCGGGGCGTCGGAGTTCTCCACAGGGCGGCCCGCCGGCGTGCTCGGGCGGCGGCGGGTCCCATCCCGGCCTCAGTCGTGCGGCGGCAGCGGTCCCAGCAGGAGCGACGCCCAGGCGCCGTGCGCCGACGCGTCGTCGGAGGGGTGGAACTGCCCGGCGAGCACGTCGCGGTAGAGGCGGCCGAGCTCCGACCTGCGCTGGTACGCCGACCCGCCCGCGATCCGGACGGCGCTCTCGACCACGCGGAGCGCTCCCTCCGTGGTGCGGATCTTCACCCCGACCAGCGAGGGGAACCAGCGCGCACCGCGGTCGACGAGCGCGTCCACGTCGGCCGCCGCCGTGCGCAGGGGCGCCTCGAGCCCGTCGAGCAGCATCCCGGCCTCAGCCACCCGGTGCCGCACCTCGGGGTCCTCCGCCAGTGGCCGCCCTCCCGCCCGGAGGGAGGTCCGTCGGCGGACGGAGGCGACGGCGAGCTCGAGCGCGCGCTGCGCGACACCGAGGTAGACCGAGGAGATCAGCAGCTCGAAGGCCGCGAAGACGGCGAAGACGAAGGGGTCGGCGGTCGGTCCGACGGGCAGCGAGCGGATCATCCGCTCGGCCGGGACGACGACGCCGTCGAGCACCGTCGTGCGGCTCTGGGTCGCCCGCATTCCGAGCGTGTCCCAGTCGTCGCGGACCTCGAGCCCGGCGACCGGCGAGTCCGGGCGCTCACGGTGCACGAAGCCGTGCACGAGCCGCGGCTCCGACCCGCTGTCGTCGCGGCCGAACACGCCGAGCCGCGTCCAAGCGGGCGCGAGGGAGGTGAAAACCTTCGTGCCGGTGAAGCGGTAGCCGCCGTCCCCGAGCGGCTCCGCCCGCGTCAGCGAGTCCGAGAGCACCAGGTCGTTGCCCGCCTCGCTGTTGCCGAAGGCGAAGACGTGACCCGCCGCGGCGTCGACGAGAACCGAGCGGAGGGAGTCGTCGCCCCGCTCGAGCAGGAGTCGCGCGATCCCGGTCCAGACCAGGTGCATGTTGACGGCGAGCGCGGTCGCGGGCGCGGCCGTCGCGAGGCGCGTCTGCTCGGCGGCCGCCTGCTCCAGGCCGAGGCCGGCACCGCCGAGCTCCTCGGGGACGAGCAGCGCCAGGTAGCCGATCGAGCGCAGCTCCTCCAGGTCGTCCGCGCAGAACGCGTTGCGCTCGTCGTAGTCGGCCGCGCGGGTGCGGAAGCGCTCGAGGAGCGCATCGTCGAGGATGCTCACCCGTCCACGCTACGCCCCGGTGCCCTGCAGGGACGCGCCCGGCCCGGGGATCCTCGGATCCCACGGGCCGGACGCACGGCGAGCCCGTCAGGCGAGCTCGTTCGACTCCAGCATCTCGGTGACCAGAGCGGCGATCGCCGAGCGCTCGGAGCGGGTCAGCGTGACGTGCGCGAACAGCGGGTGGCCCTTCAGCGTCTCGATCACGGAGGCGACCCCGTCGTGCCGGCCGACCCGGAGGTTGTCGCGCTGCGCCACGTCGTGGGTCAGCACCACCCGGGAGTTCTGCCCGACCCGCGAGAGCACCGTGAGCAGGACGTTCCGCTCCAGCGACTGCGCCTCGTCGACGATCACGAACGCGTCGTGCAGCGAGCGCCCGCGGATGTGCGTGAGCGGCAGCACCTCGAGCATCCCGCGCTCGATCACCTCGTCGAGCACGTTCTGCGACACCAGCGCCCCGAGCGTGTCGAAGACCGCCTGCGCCCAGGGGTTCATCTTCTCGGCCGCGTCGCCGGGCAGGAAGCCGAGGTCCTGGCCGCCCACCGCGTAGAGCGGCCGGAAGACCATGATCTTCTTGTGCTGGCGCTTCTCCAGCACCGCCTCCAGGCCCGCGCAGAGCGCCAGCGCCGACTTGCCGGTGCCGGCCCGGCCGCCGAGCGAGACGATGCCGACCTCCGGGTCGAGCAGCAGGTCGATCGCGAGCCGCTGCTCCGCCGACCGCCCGTGCAGGCCGAACACGTCCTTGTCGCCGCGGACCAGCGTGATCTGCCGCTTGCCGGTGACCCTCGCGAGAGCGGAGCCGCGGTCGGAGTGGACGACGAGCCCGGTGTTGACCGGGATGTCGGCCACGACGTCCGTGAAGAGCCGCTCGCGGTCGTAGAGCTCGCTCATCGCGTCGCCGCCGAGCGTCACGTCGTCCATGCCGGTCCAACCGGACTCGGGGGCCTGCTCGGCCAGGTACTCCTCCGCGGCGAGGCCGATGGAGGCGGCCTTCACGCGCATCGGCATGTCCTTGGACACGACGGTGACCGCGGCGCCCTCGCTCTGCAGGTTGAGCGCGACGGCGAGGATCCTCGCGTCGTTGTCGCCCATCTGGAGTCCGCTCGGCAGCACCGACATGTTCGAGTGGTTGAGCTCGACGCGGAGCGTGCCGCCGCGGCCGACGGCGATGGGGAAGTCGAGGCGCTCGTGCTGCACGCGCAGCTCGTCGAGGCGGCGCAGGGCCTGTCGGGCGAAGTAGCCGATCTCGGGATCGTTGCGCTTGCCCTCGAGCTCGCTGATGACCACGATCGGCAGCACGACGGCGTGCTCCGCGAACCGGAACATCGAGGAGGGATCCGACAGCAGCACCGAGGTGTCCAGGACGTAGGTGCGGAGGAGCTGATCGGCCGGATCCGAGGAGCCGTGCTGGACACGGCGGTGGACGCCGCCCTGCGTCCCGGTCTGCGGATCCATGCCCTGGGGAACTGTCACGACGACTCTCCACACTCCGGGGGCCGGAGCCCCCGGCTCATGTCCTCGAGCCGGCCTCATCGGTGCGTGTCGTGCACCGCGCAGTGTCCCTTCGGCGTCTGCGCGATGTCGAGCCGTACTTCTGTGGCCGTCTCGACCAGGCGCTGTACCTGATGACTCGAACCTAACCCGGCGAATGACATCCGTGTGCTTCTCACCGCTACGAATGTGTAACCAGTGTGTGAACGCGCGGAATCCGGCCTAGTAGTCGATGCTCGTGGCCGACGAGATCAGGGCGGCGCGGAGCAGCGCGAGGGTCTCGTCGGTGGTGCCGGCGTGCGCGCTGAAGCGGACGGTGCTCGGACGCAGGCGTGCGGTGACGCCGTGCGCTTCGAGGGAGGCTGCCAGCGGGGCCAGCTCCTCCGGCTCCGGCTCGACGACCACGATGCCGGCGCGCTCGTGCTCGCCGCGGGAGCCCACGACCGCCAGTCCGAACTCGTCCGCGAGGTCGACGATCGCGCTGACCCGCTCCGCCACGAGTGCGGCGATCGTCGACTGCCCGACTGCGGCGACCTCCTCCAGCGCCGACGCGAGCCGGGCCTGGGCGATCGGGTCCGGGTTGCTGATGCTGAAGGCGCGGGCGTCGCCGCGCGGCGGAGCCACCTCGTCCCACGGCTCCGCCTGCTCCGATCCCGTCCAGCCGGAGAGCACCGGGGTCAGCCGCGACAGCGCCCGCTCGCTGAGCGCGAGGAAGCCCGTCCCCCAGCCGGCGCGGAGCCACTTCTGGCCGCCGGTGACGACCACGTCCGCCAGCTCGTAGGGCGCGTCGACGACGCCGAAGCCCTGGATCGCGTCGAGGACGAGCATCCGGTCGCCGATCACGTCGCGGATCGCCGCGACGTCCGCGAGGTAGCCGGTGCGGGAGTCGACCAGGCTCACCGCGACGGTCGTCACGTCGTCCGTGAGCTGCTCGCGGACCGCCTCCGGCGTCACCCGTCCCTGCTCGGTCCGCAGCCAGCGGGGCTCCACCGAGCCGAGAGCCTGCGCCGAGCGCACCGCCGCGAACGGCAGGCTCGGGAACTCCGCGGCCGACAGCAGCACCGCGCCCGAGGCGCCGAACAGCGCGTGCAGGAGGCCGGTCGAGGTGTTGGGCTGGAAGACGACGCTGTCGGCGGGGACGCGCACGAGCGCCGCCGCCGCCTCCCGGACGCGCTCGTCCTGCCGGAACAGCTCGTCGAGGGTGCCGCTGCGCGCGCGCACCAGCAGCTCGACGGCCGCCTCCTGCTCGGCGGCGACGGTCGCCGAGAGCGGGCCCACCCGGCCGAAGTCGAGGTACCCGGTCTCCTCGCCGAAGCCGGCGAGGTAGTCCTCGGTCGTGGTGGAGGTGGCCTCGTTCGAGCTCATGCCGGCCCTTCCGGTCGGTGGTGCGGCAGGAGCCGCGAGGTCAGCTGCCGAAGCGGCGGTGCCGTCCGGCGTAGTCGCGGAGCGCGCGGAGGAAGTCGACCTCGCGGATGTCGGGGCCGAGCGCCTCCATGAAGTAGAACTCGCTGTGCGCGCTCTGCCAGAGCATGAAGTCGGAGAGGCGCTGCTCCCCCGAGGTGCGGATGACCAGATCGGGGTCGGGCTGCCCGCTGGTGTACAGGTGCTCGCCGATGAGCTCCGGGGTCAGCAGGCCCGCGACGTCCTCGATGGAGGAGCCGCGCTTGCCGTGCTCCTCCAGGATGCTCCGCACGGCCTGGGCGATCTCGTGCCGCCCGCCGTAGCCGACCGCGAGGTTGACGTGCAGGCCCGTGTGGGAGGCGGTGCGCGCCTCCGCCGTGTCGAGCGCGGCCACGAGCGAGGGCGGGAGGCCCTCGTCGGAGCCGACGTGCTGCACGCGCCAGTCGGGCTGCTGCGAGACCTCCTCGGCGAGGTCGGCGATGATCGCGATCAGCTCGGTCAGCTCGCTGCTGTCGCGGCCGACGAGGTTGTCCTGCGAGAGCAGGTAGAGGGTGACGTGGCGCACGCCGAGCTCGTCGCACCACTGCAGGAACTCGTGCACCTTGGCGGCGCCGGCCCGGTGGCCGTGCGCGGCGGTCTCGAGGGCCCGCTGCCGCGCCCAGCGCCGGTTGCCGTCGATGATCATCGCGACGTGGTTCGGCAGGGAGTCGGGAGGAAGGCTCGAGCGGAGGCGCTTCTTGTAGACGCCGTAGAGGAGGTCCCTTCCCACAGGCAGTCTCGGCTTCGGCACAGTGACACGGTAGTCGACCCGGGGCGCTCCTCGAAGCCCGGCGGCGCTCGGCGTCGGCCCGGGACGGCGTCGTAGTCTGTCCGGCATGAGCCAGCGGCCGACGCCTCCCCCGTCCGATCCCCGCGCCCGCACCGTCCGCGGCGGAGACGCCGTCGGAGCGGACGGCCCGGACCTGCCCGCCCTCCCCCTCGTCGAGGACGCGATCGAGCACGACTCCTCGGCGGAGGTCCGGCCCACCTGGCGCGGCTGGATCCACGCCGGCCTCTTCCCGCTCGCGATCGTCGCCGGAGTGGTGCTGATCGTGGTCGCGGAGGGGACCGCGGCGAAGTGGGCGGCCGCGGTGTTCGCGACCACGTCGCTCCTGCTCTTCGGCAACTCCGCTCTGTACCACCGCTTCGACTGGAAGCCGCGGACGAAGATGATCCTCAAGCGGATCGACCACGCCAACATCTTCCTGCTGATCGCCGGCACCTACACGCCGCTGGCCGTGCTCGCCCTGCCGCCCGCGCAGGGCACGCTCCTGCTGGTCCTGGTCTGGGCGGGGGCGCTGCTCGGGATCGGCTTCCGCGTCTTCTGGATCGGCGCGCCGCGCTGGCTCTACGTGCCGCTCTACCTGCTGCTGGGCTGGGCGGCCGTGATGTACCTCGGTCCGCTCTTCGAGGCCAGCGCGACGATGATGGTGCTCGTCCTCGTCGGCGGTCTCTGCTACTCCGCGGGCGCCGTCATCTACGGGATCAAGAAGCCCAACCCGGTCCCGGGCGTCTTCGGCTTCCACGAGATCTTCCACGCGCTCACTGCCGTGGCGTTCCTCTGCCACTGGACGGCGGCGCTGATCGTCTCGCTCCACCCCGCGTACAACGCCTAGCGGGGCCGGGGCCCACCGCTGCGGGCCGGGCTCAGCCCTCGCTGCGCTCCGCCTCCTCGGCGTCGAGCCGCTCCTTCACCTGGGCTGTGTAGGTGGTCCGCCGCACGCGCCGGACCATGTCGAGCGCGAGGAGGACGGCGGCCAGAGCGATCACGAGCATCGTGATGAATCCGAAGAGGCCCGGCGTGACCGTGTCCTCGTTGAACTCGGGGCCGGGGGTCGGCACCGTCGTGGAGGCGAGGACGACGGCGCGCTGGGCGCCCTCGAGCAGCGCGGCGATCACGCGCGCACCTCGTCGGCGACGACGACGCCGGAGCCGTCGGGCTCCGGGGACACCGGGGCGTCCCCCGAGGGCTCGGGGTCGGAAGCGATCGGCGGGACGACCGCGGTCGGGCCCGGGGCGAGCTCGGCCAGGTCGAGACCGGCGAAGAGATCCGTCTCGGGCGTCGGCGCGTCGACCCGGCTCTCGACGAGCTGGAAGTCGTCGGTCGGCCAGGCGGCGTCGATCGCCTCGTGCGGGAGGAAGAAGAAGGCGTTGTCCGGAGCGACCTGGCTGGCGTGGGCCAGCAGGGCCGCATCGCGCCGATCGTGGAAGCCGGAGATCACGACCCGCGTGGTCGCGAGATACGGGGTGTCCTCGTTCCAGCGCTTCATCTCCTCGAAGACCGACAGGCGCGGGTCCTCCGGGTCGATCGAGCGCAGGTGCTCGGCGATCGCCCGCAGCTTCTGGCCGCTGAAGACGCGGTCGTAGTACAGCTTCGAGACCGACCACGGAGCGCCCGTGTCCCGGTACTCCTCGGCGAGGCCCGCCGCGCGGTAGGCCTCGACGGCGACCTGATGGGCGCGGATGTGGTCGGGGTGCGGGTAGCCGCCGTTCTCGTCGTAGCTGATGATCACGTGCGGCCGGAACCGGCGGACCAGGCGCACGAGCGGAGCGGCGGCCGTGGCGAGCGGCAGACCCGCGAACGACGCGGCGTCGACCTTCCCGTCCTCGGGCATGCCGGAGTCGACGAAGCCGAGCCAGGCGTGCTCGACGCCGAGCGCCTCGCGAGCGGCCGCCATCTCGTACCGGCGGAGGCCGCCGATGTCGCGCTCGGCGTGCGCGCGGGCCTCGAGGCCCTCGTTCAGCACGGAGCCGGCCTCGCCTCCGGTGCAGGAGACCACCATGACCTCGGCGCCCCGCGAGGCGTAGGCGGCCAGCGTCGCCGCGCCCTTGCTCGACTCGTCGTCAGGATGGGCGTGCACGGCGAGAAGGCGCGGAGTGTCCCGCACCTCCGAATCGACGGAGACCTCGACGGCCTGGGACACGATCGCTCGATTCCTCGGGGTTTAATGGGATCGGCGCTCCCGTCCGCGAAGGACGCGCGCCACCCGTCCAGAGTAGACGCATCACCCAGGGAGTTCCGTGGCCGCCCGCACGTCCGAGAGCGTCGAGGGAGCCGCCGCGCCCGCGCTCGATCCGGACGCCGTC
Organism: Rathayibacter sp. AY2B9; assembly: GCF_002931595.1. Classification (NCBI taxonomy): domain Bacteria; kingdom Bacillati; phylum Actinomycetota; class Actinomycetes; order Micrococcales; family Microbacteriaceae; genus Rathayibacter; species Rathayibacter sp. AY2B9. The sequence continues at coordinate 342,071 of NZ_PSUB01000001.1, read as the reverse complement.
CGCGCCGCCGGACCCCTCGCCACCCGCTACGGCCGCACGACGCGCACCCGCCGCGGGAACCGCTGGCTCTTCGGCGGTGTCGCGCTCGCCTTCGTCGCCGTCTTCGCCGCCTGGGTCGTCTGGGCCGGACTCGACGGAGCACGCGGCGGGGTGGACGTCCAGGACACCGCGCACCAGGTCGTGGACGACCGCACCGTCACCGTCTCCTTCGACCTCACCGCGCCCGTCGGCCGCGAGGTCGCCTGCGCGGTCCAGGCCCTCAACGAGCAGTCCGCCGTGGTCGGCTGGCTGGTCGTGGAGTACCCCGCCTCGACGGAGCGCTTCCGCTCCTACACGGAGACCGTCCGCACCACCGAGCTCGCGAACACAGGTTTGATCTCCTCCTGCTGGCTCCCGTAGGCTTGCCCGAAGCCCTGACGGACTCGTCGGGGCCTCGCCATTCCCACCGCCGCCTGACGCCGGCCGTCCCCACCGCCGGACGCGGACACCTCCGCACGGTGCTGTCGGGCGCCGCGAGCGCGGCCCGCAGAGCAGGAGCCCACCATGGCCGACCAGTCACAGGTGACCTGGATGACCCAGGAGTCGTACGACCGCCTCGAGGCGGAGCTCACCGAGCTGTCCACCAACGGACGCGAGGAGATCGCCAAGCGCATCGAGGTCGCCCGCGAGGAGGGCGACCTGAAGGAGAACGGCGGCTACCACGCCGCGAAGGACGAGCAGGGCAAGATCGAGGCCCGCATCCGCCAGCTGACCTCCCTCCTCCGCGAAGCCGAGATCGGCACGCCCCCCGAGAGCCACGGAGTCGTCGAGGCCGGCACCATCATCACCGCCGAGATCGCCGGCGACGAGTCCCGCTTCCTCCTCGGCAACCGCGAGATGGCGGGCGAGAGCGACCTCGACGTCTACAGCCCCCAGAGCCCCCTCGGATCGGCGATCATGGGCCTGAACGTCGGCGACACCGCCCGCTTCACGGCACCCAACGGGCGGGAGATCGAGGTCCGCGTCGCCAACGTCGAGACCTGGTCCGGCCACTGATCGCACGTCGCGGCGCTCTCCGCGGCGTTGTCGTCGGGCGCGATACCGCCGGTACCGCTTCCTCCTCCGCCTTGCGGAGAACGCCGCGACGCACGATCAGCCCTCTCCAGACGGGGGGCGCCGGCTTCGCGGCGACAGCGTCGGGCGCGATACCGCCGGTATCGCTTCCTCCTCCGCCTTGCGGAGAACGCCGCGACGCACGATCAGCCCTCTCCAGACGGGGGGCGCCGGCTTCGCGGCGACAGCGTAGGGCGCGATAACGCCGGTACCGCTTCCTCCTCCGCCTTGCGGAGAACGCCGCGACGCACGATCAGCCCTCTCCGAACGGGAGCGCCGCGCAGGCTTCGCGGCGACGGCGAGGGCGCGAGATCGCCGGTACCGGCTTTGTCCTCCGCTCTGCGGAGAACACCGCGGCGCCCTCAAGCGGTCAGTTGCGGGAGATGCGGGGGGCGTAGCCGGCGTCGGTGAGGACCTGGATGACGCGGTCGGCGTGCTCGGGGCCGCGGGTCTCGACGCTGATCTCGATCTCGACCTCGCTGATCTGCAGGCCCCGGCCGTGCCGGGTGTGAAGCACCTCGACCACGTTCGCGTTCGCCTCCGAGATGAGCTCCGCGATGCGCGACAACTGCCCCGGACGATCCGGCAGCCCGATGCTCATCTTGAGGTAGCGCTCCGACGCGGCCAGGCCCCGGCTGATCACCCGCTCCATCATCAGCGGATCGATGTTGCCGCCCGACAGGATGACCGCGGTCGCTCCGGCGTCGCGGATCTTCCCCGTCAGGATCGCCGCGATGCCCACCGCGCCCGCGGGCTCCACCACGAGCTTCGCCCGCTCCAGCAGCACCAGCAGAGCCCGGGCGATGTCGTCGTCCTCGACGGTGACGACCTCGTCCACCATCTCGCGGACGATCGCGAAGTTCAGCTGCCCCGGCTTCGCCACGGCGATGCCGTCGGCGATCGTCGGAGAGATCGTGATCGCGGTCGGCTCGCCGCTCGCGAGCGAGAGGGGGTACGGCGCCGCGTTGGCCGCCTGCACGCCGATGACGCGGAGCGTGCGTCCCTCCTCGGCCGCCTTCTGCTTGGCCGCCGATGCGACCCCGGCGATGAGGCCGCCGCCGCCGATGGGCACCACGATGGTCTCGACGGCGGGGGCCTGCTCGAGGATCTCGAGGCCGACCGTGCCCTGCCCGGTGATCACGTCGGGGTGGTCGTAGGGAGGAACGAAGACCGCGCCGGTGCGCTCGGCGAACTCCGCCGCCGCCGCGAGCGCCTCGTTGAAGATGTGCCCGCTCAGCACCACGTCCGCGCCGTAGTCACGGGTGGCCGCGAGCTTGGGCAGCGCGACGCCGATCGGCATGAAGATCGTGGCCTTGATCCCCAGCTCCCGTGCCGCGTAGGCGACGCCCTGCGCGTGGTTGCCGGCCGAGGCCGCCACGACTCCGCGGGCCCGCTCCTCCGGGGTGAGCCGCGACATCCGGAACACCGCTCCGCGGATCTTGTAGGAGCCGGTGCGCTGGAGGTTCTCGCACTTGAGGAACACGGGCGAGCCGAGGACCTGCGCGAGGAAGGTGCTCGTCTCCATGGGGGTGGCGGCGATGACGGGGGCGAGGACGGCGCGGGCCGCCTCGAACTCGTGGAGGGCGGGTCCGACGACGCGGCTAGTCTGCATGCTCTGCGGCAACTCTCTCGGGGGTTCGGGTCGGCGAGCGCCAGGCTCCGCTCGCGACGTACTTGACCATGACGTTGAGCGTGGCCACGACGGGCACCGCGAAGAAGGCGCCGGCGATGCCGCCGATGATCGAGCCTCCTGCCACCGCGAGCACGACGGCCAGCGGGTGGACCTTGACCGCCGACCCCATGATCAGCGGCTGGAGGATGTGGCCCTCGAGCTGCTGCACCGCGAGGACGACGATCAGCAGGAAGAGCGCGATCAGCGGTCCGTTGTAGACCAGCGCGATGAAGACGGCCAGCGCCCCGGTCACCACGGCGCCGATGACCGGCACGAAGGAGCCGAGGAAGACGAGCACGCCGATCGGGATGGCCAGCGGGACGCCGAGGAGGAAGGAGCCGAGGCCGATGCCGACCGCGTCGACGAAGGCGACCAGGATCTGCACCTTCACGAAGTTGGTCAGCGTCACCCACCCTGCGCGACCGGCGCCGTCGACGGCTCCGCGGGCGCGGCGCGGGAAGAGGCGGACGACCCAGCTCCAGATGTTCGGCCCGTCGATGAGGATGAACAGCGTCGAGAAGAGGGTGAGCAGCACGCCCGTCAGCAGGTGGCCGACGGTCGAGCCGACGCTGAGCGCGCCGCTGACCAGCATCCCCGAGTCCTGCTGCAGGGCCGTGAGCGCCTGCTGCGCGTACTGGTTGATGTCGGTCTCGGTGAGGTGGAGCGGCGACTCGAGGAGGAAGGCCTTGAAGTCGTCGTAGGACTGCACCGTCTGCCGGCTGAGATCGTCGAAGCCGGAGTAGACCTGGGTGACGACGAGGAAGAGGAGCCCGCCGATCACCACGACGATCCCCAGCTCCGCCAGGACGACGGCGGCCCACTTGGGCCAGCGGTGGCGCTGGAGGAAGCTCGAGAACGGCACGAGCAGGGCGGCGATCACGATCGCGAGCAGGAGCGGGATGACGATCAGCCGCAGCTCGATGACGAGCAGCACCAGCACCGCGAGCGCCGCGACCACGACGAGGACGCGCCAGGCCCAGGCGCCGGCGATGCGCATCCCGTCGCTCACGAAGGCCGAATCGGCGACGGGAGCGGGCCGGGAGGGGGCGGCCGGGGCGACGGGCGCGGCGGGCTGGACGGCGCGCGGGCCGGAGGTGCGGCGGGACCTGCCGAGTCTCATCTGCCCAGACTAGGCCCCGGCGCATACCCCGCGCGGTATCCCCGGGGAGTGCTCATGCGGCGGCGCCGACCGCCGCCTGCTCCGGTGCCGGACCGACCGCGACCGGGCGCCGCGCGGGCAGCACGCCGACCCGCTCCCCCGGCTCGAGGCGGTGCCCCGACGCGTGCTGGACGGTGACCTCCTCGCCCGTCGACAGCCGGACTGTCGAGCGCCGCACCGGCCCCAGGAAGCTCGAGGCGAGGACGACTCCGGGCAGGGAGTCGGGAGCGCCGTCGGCCACGACGGCGAGGTCCTCGGGGCGGAGGAACACCGACACGGGACCGTCGGCCGCCGCCGCGTCGACGAGCGGCAGGCGCACGCCGAGCGCGAGGACGGATCCCGACGAGACCGTCCCCGCGACCACCGTCGAGAGGCCGACGAAGCGGGCCGTGAAGGCGGTCGCCGGGCGCGCGTAGAGGTCCTCCGGTGCACCCAGCTGCTCGATCCGCCCGGCGTTCATCACCGCGACGCGGTCGGCGACGGCGAGCGCCTCCTCCTGGTCGTGCGTGACGAAGAACGTGGTGATGCCGATCTCGGACTGCAGGCGCTTGATCTCGTCGCGCAGCTGGACGCGGACCTTCGCGTCCAGTGCCGACAGGGGCTCGTCCAGCAGCAGCACCCGCGGCCGCGTGACGAGGGCGCGCGCGAGCGCCACCCGCTGCTGCTGGCCGCCGGAGAGCTCGTGCGCGTAGCGGTCGCCGAGGGCGCCGAGGCCCACGACCTCCAGCGCCTCCCCCGCGGCCGCTCGGCGCTCGCGCGCCCCGACTCCCCGGGTGCGCAACCCGAACTCGACGTTCTCGCGCGCCCGCAGGTGCGGGAAGAGCGAGTACGACTGGAAGACCATGCCCATGTCGCGCTTCGCGACGGGGACGTGGGCGACGTCCTCCTCGTCGACGAGGATCCGCCCCGCGTCGATCCGCTCGAGACCGCTGAGGGCGCGCAGGGCTGTGGTCTTGCCGCAGCCGGAGGGGCCGAGCAGCGCGATGAACTCACCCGGGGCCACGTCGAACGAGACGCCGTCGAGCGCTCGCGCGGAGCCGTAGTGCCGCTCCACGTCGACGAAGCGCACGCGGGCGCCGGGGAGGGTGGGAGCGGTCACGAGGAGCCTTTCGAGGAGCGCGCCCGACCCGTCGGCAGGCCGATCCGCGCGAGGCGGCCGATCCCGAGCAGGAGGGCGAAGGCGAAGAGGAGGGAGAGCAGCGAGAAGATCACGGCGACGTAGGCGTCGGACTTCGACACCTGCACCAGGCCGGTCTGGAGGGTGGTGCGGCTGAGGAGCGAGGCGATCGTGTACTCGCCGAGAACGACTGCGACGGTGATCAGCGCGGCCGCGACCAGGCCCCGGCGCAGGTTCGGCAGGAGGACCCTCCCGAGCACCGCGAGCGGGCCCGCGCCGAGTGAGCGGGCCGCCTCCGAGAGCGTCACGGCGTCGAGACCGGCGAGGTCCGCCGCCACGGCGCGGTAGGCGTAGGGCAGGACCAGCACCCCGTAGGCGAGAGCGAGCGTCCACGTCGCGGAGCCGGCAAGCTCGGTGACCACGGAGTAGACCGGCGCGAGGCCGACGACGAGGACGATGGCGGGCACGGTCAGCGGGAGCAGGCAGACCAGCTCCAGACCCCGGCGCAGGCGCGGGAGCCGGATCTCGACGAGCAGCATCGTCGGCACCAGCAGGACCAGGACGATGAGGGCGGTGACGACGGCGAGGACCAGCGAGTTTCCGATCCCCTGGAACAGCGAGCGGTAGGCGCGCTCGTTCTCCGGGTCGAGGATCGCCGTCCAGTGCGAGAGGTCGTGGCCGCCGGCGCCGCGGAGCGTGAACTCCGCCATCGCGACGATCGGGACGGCGAACACCAGCCCGGTGATCACGAGCACCGCCCCGGACAGGAGCCGCGCGGGCCTCATCGCTGCCACCGCCGGGCCCGGCGCTGCAGCAGCGCGTACCCGGACATCAGGACCACCATCACCGCGAGCATCCCGAGCGCGAGGGCGCCCGCGAGGTTCTCACGGCCCAGCACCGTCTCGCTGACCAGCGCGGCGCGGATCTGCAGCGGGACGATCTGCGCGCCCTGGCTGATCAGCGCCGCCGCGGTGGCGAAGGAGGAGAACGCGTTCGCGAACAGCAGCAGCACGCAGCCGAGGAACGACGGCGCCAGCACCGGGAGGGCGACGTGCAGCCAGTAGCCGAGCCGGCCCCCGCCGAGCACCGCGTTCGCCTCGGCCCACTCCGGGCGCAGACCCTCGAGCGCGGGCAGGAACGTGAGCACCATCAGGGGCACCTGGAAGTAGAGGTAGGGCAGGACGAGCCCGGGAAGCTGGTAGAGCCACACGCCGTCGGCGTAGAGGTCGACGCCCGCTCCCGCGAGGAGGGTGGTCACCAGCCCCTGCACGCCGATCGTCGCGATGAAGGCGAACGCGAGCATCACGCCGCCGAACTGCGCGAGGACGCTCGCCGCTGCATCGACGACGGTCCGGAGCGCCCCGCGCGGATCGGAGCCGAGCAGGGCCAGGCACACGACCGCGCCCAGTATCGCGCCGACGACGGCGGTGACGGCCGAGAGCCCGAGCGACGCGCCGAAGGCGGACAGCACGACGGGATCCCCGAGCGCCAGCACGTTCGCCGTGGTGAAGCGGCCGTCTCCGTCCGTGAATCCGGTCGCCACCGCGAGGACCGTGGGGACGGCCAGGAACAGCAGGACGTAGAGCGCGAAGGGGGCGACGCCCAGCACGGCCGGGGTGCCGCGCCGTCCCCGGAGCGCGGACGCCCCGGAGACGGCCTCGGCGGGAGCGGTGGTCACTGGATCGCCGCGGCCCACTTCTCGGCGAGGAGCGACGAGGCCGCCTCGGTCTGCTCCTCCGTGAACTGGACGAGGTCGGAGGGAGCGGCGCCGACGGCGTCGAGCGCGTCCTGGTCGACCGTGCCGGCCTCGGTCATCGCGGCCAGGCGCACCGGGTAGGCGCCGGCGGCGAGGTAGAGGTTCTGCGCGGCGTCGGAGTAGAGGTACTCCTGCCAGAGCCGCGCGGCCGCGGGGTGCGGAGCGTCGGCGTTGACCGCCTGGTTGTAGTAGCTGCCGACGGCGGAGCCCGGGAGGACGGTCGTCGTCCACTCGCGGGTGCCCTCGTTCGCCTTCCCGGCGGCGAGGTTGTTGTAGCTCCAGTCGAAGACGACCGGGGTCTCGCCCGAGGCGATGGTGGCGTCGGTCGGGTCCAGCGGCAGGAAGTTGCCGGCGTCGTTCAGCTTCTCGAAGAAGTCGATCCCCGCCTGGACGTCGTCGGCGGAGCCGCCGGACTGGAGAGCCGCGAGCTGCACTGCGGCCGCGGCGGCTCCCGCCTGGGTCGGGTCGCCGTTGATCGCGACCGAGCCGCGGTAGTCGGCGCCGAGGAGGTCCTCGAGCGACGTGGGCGCAGGCACCGCGTCCGCGTCGAACCCGATCGACATCAGGCCGGTGTAGTCGTTGACCCAGAGGCCCGACTCCTCCTTGTTCCCCTCGGGGATGTCGTCCCAGGACTCGACCTTGTACGGCGCGAACATGTCCGTGTTCGCCAGAGCGACGGCCGGCCCCAGGTCGAACACGTCGGGAGCGGTGTCCTGCCCGGCGAGGTTCTCCGCCGTGCTGATCTCCTCCGCGGAGGAGACGTCGGGGTCGGCGGAGTTCACGGTGATGCCGTACTCGTCCTCGAAGCCGCTGATCAGCTCGCCGTAGTTCGCCCAGGTGTCGGGCAGGGCGATGACGTTGAGCTCGCCCTCGGCCTTCGCAGCCTCGACCAGGGCGTCCAGCCCGCCGAGGTCCGCGGCGGACGTGGCGGACGCCGCGTCCGTGCCGCCGCCGTCGGACGAGGCGGTGGCGCCGCCGGAGCAGGCCGAGAGCGTGAAGACGAGGGCGGTGCCGGCGGCGGCGACCGCGGCGGTGCGCGACAGGCGCTGAATGGTCAAGGGTCCTCCAGGAGTCGGGTGGGCCGCCCCGGTGGGACGGCCTCGGGAACGGTAGGAGCGCCGCGAGACGGCGAGGGAGCGCGGCGGTGAATGCCGGGCGAACGCCGGGGGCCGAATCGGGGACGGCGATGTCGGGGGCGTTCGCTAGCGTGGGCGGACCATGACCGAGCAGCTCTCCCCCGCGCTCGCGCGCCGCATCGCCCTGGCGGCGCAGGGGTTCGGCGTCCCCCGTCCCTCCCGGGTCGACGCGCGCCGGGTGCGCGCCGCCGTGGACCGGATCCGCCCGCTCCAGCTCGACTCGGTGAACGTCTTCGAGCGGAGCCACTACCTGCCGCTGCTCGCGCGGCTCGGCCCGTACGATCGCTCCCTCCTCGACGCCGCGGCCTTCTCCCCCGACGGCCCCTACGTCGAGTACTGGGCCCACGAGGCCGCCCTCGTCCGCCGCGAGGACCTCCCGCTCTACCGCTGGCGGATGGAGCACTACCGCCGGGTCCGCCTGCCCGAGCACGAGGGCTGGGCCCACGAGAACCGCGCCACCCTCGACTGGCTCCGCGCCGCGCTCGCCGACGGTCCCCTCCGCGCCTCCGAGATCGAGCACCAGGCCAACGTCCGCACGGGCCCCTGGTGGGGCTGGTCCGACATCAAGCGCGGCCTCGAGGTCCTGTTCCGCTGGGGCGAGGTGGTGACGGCGGGGCGCACGCGCTTCGAGCGCTCCTACGGTCTCGCCGAGCGGCTCCTCCCGAGCGCGGTGCTCGACGCCGACGTGCCCCTCCCCGACGCCGTCCGCGAGCTCGTGCGCCGGGCGGCCCGGGCCCACGGGATCGGCACCCTCGGCGACCTGGCCGACTACCACCGGCTGCTCCAGTCCCCCACGCGCGTCGCGATCGACGAGCTGGTCGAGGCGGGCGAGCTCGAGCGCGTCGAGGTGCGCGGCTGGGAGCGGGGCGGGCGGCCCGTTCCGCTCTGGCGGCACGTCGACGCCCGACGCCCCCGCACGCTCCGGGCGGACGCGCTCCTCTCGCCGTTCGACCCCGTGGTCTGGCACCGGCCGAGGGCCGAGCTGTTCTTCGGCTTCCACTACCGGATCGAGATCTACACCCCGGCCGAGCAGCGGGTCCACGGCTACTACGTCCTCCCCGTGCTCCTCGACGACGTGATCGCTGCACGGGTCGACCTCAAGAGCGAGCGCAAGCGCCGGGTCCTCCTCGTGCAGGCCGCCTGGCTCGAGCCGGGGGCCCCGGCCGACACGCCGGAGCGGCTCGCCGCGCTGCTGGTCGAGGCGGCGGCCTGGCAGGGCCTCGACGTCGTCGAGGTCGTCGGTCGCGGCGACCTCGCGGCCGCCCTCGCCGCAGCACTGCGGAGGATCGCGTGAGCGGGCCCGGCGGCGTCCTGGCGCTGGCGCTCTCGGAGCGCTGCGTCGCCCGTCTGCTCGAGCGCGGAAGCGTCGTCGGAGTCGGCACGGGCGAGCTCGCCCACGCGGCCGGCGTCTCCCTCCGGACCTTCCACCGGTACCTCGGCGGGAAGGAGGACTGCGTGCGCCCGGTGCTCGCCGCCGCGATCGCCGCGATGGGACGCGCCTTGCTCGAGCGCCCGGCCGCCGAGCCGCTGAACGCGGCGCTCGGTCACGCCTTCGCCGCGGCGGCCTCCGGTCCCCAGCTCGACCGCACCCTCCGGCTGATCCCCCTGCTCACCGAGACCTCGGCGATGCGCGCCGTCTGGGCGCAGTCGCTGCACGACGGCGAGGAGGCGCTGACGCCGTTCCTCGCGGAGCGGATGGGGCTCGGCCGCACGTCCCCGCACCGGGCGGCCGTCCTGGCCACCGTCGTCCTCGCCCTGGTCCGGCGGGCGCTGGTCGACGCGGCGGCGAGCGGCATCGACCCGGCGCCGGTCTTCGCCGAGTACCTGACGACCGTCGACGGCGGTCCGCTCGCGGCTCCGACCGGATGACGTTCCGTCCGGCGCGGTGACGCGTGCCCCGCTGCCCGGGGTGAGATCCGGGCGGGCGGCGATCGGCGACGGGGCGGCCGCCGGATCGGCCTGCTAGAAGCGCGAGCCCATCTCGGAGAGGCGGGCGACGCGGTCCGCGATCGGCGGGTGGGTCGCGAAGAGGCGCGCGACCACTCCCGGCTTCGACGGGTCGGCGATCCAGAGGTGCGCCATCGAGCTGTTCTGCCGCTGCATCGGCCGGCCCGCGGACTCGAGCTTGAGCAGGGCGCGGGCGAGGGCGTCGGGGTGGCGGGTCGTCAGCGCACCGGTGGCGTCGGCGAGGTACTCGCGCTGACGGGAGATCGAGAGCTGCACGACCGAGGCGACGATCGGCGCGAGGACCATCGACACCAGCCCGACGATCAGGAGCGCCGGGTTGCCCCCGCCGTTGCCGTTGCCGCCCCGCCCGAAGAAGGCCAGGCGGAGGAAGGCGTCCGAGAGGAAGCCCACCGCGACGACGAGACCGAAGACGATCATCGAGACGCGGATGTCGTAGTTGCGGACGTGGCCCAGCTCGTGGGCCATCACGCCCTCCAGCTCGGCGTCGTCCATGATCGCGAGCAGGCCCGTCGTCGCAGCCACGACGGCGTGCTCGGGGTCACGGCCGGTCGCGAACGCGTTCGGCGCCGGGTCGTCGATCAGGTACACCTTCGGCATCGGCGTGCCCGTCGCGATCGAGAGGTTCTCGACGATGCGGTAGAGCCTCGGCTCGTCCGCCTTCTCCACCGCCACGCCGCCGCTGAGCGCGACCGCCTGGCGAGCGGCGAAGAAGTACTGGAAGAACGCGTAAGCGGCGGCGATCACGAGCACCACCACGACGATCGCCGTGCTGCGGTAGACCGCTGCCGCCAGGGCGCCCAGGCCGCCGATGATCACCAGGAACAGGACGAGGATCAGGACCGTGTTGCGCTTGTTGCGGGCGATCGCGCTGTACACGGCGGCTGCCTAGAACTGGACGCGCGGGGGCTCCGAGATCGCGGCGAGATCGCCGACCTCGAAGAACTCGCGCTCCGAGAAGCCGAGCCGGCGCGAGAAGAGCGTGTTCGGGAAGACCTTCACCTTGGTGTTCATCTCGCGCACGCCGCCGTTGTAGAAGCGCCGGGCCGACTGGATCTTGTCCTCGGTGTCGACCAGCTCGCCCTGCAGCTGGAGGAAGTTCTGGCTCGCCTGCAGCTGGGGGTACGCCTCCGCGACCGCGAAGATCGACTTCAGCGCGCTCTGCATGTGGTCCTCGGCGACCGACGCCTCCGCCGGGCCCTGGGCCTGGAGCGTCTCGGCGCGAGCCTGCGTCACCGACTCGAAGACCTGGCGCTCGTGCGAGGCGTAGCCCTTCACGGAGTCGATCACGTTGGGGATCAGATCCGCGCGGCGCTTCAGCTGAACGGTGATGTCGCTCCACGCCTCGTCCACGCGGACGTTGAGGGTGACCAGCGAGTTGTACGTCGCCCAGAGGTAGACCCCGAGGATGACGACGAGCGCGACGACGACGATGAGCGGGACGAGCCATTCCATGCCGTCCAGTGTAGGGACGGCGCGCTCCCCGCCACCTGTCGATGAGGCGCATTCGCAGGGGCGGGTCGGCCCTACTTGAGGGTCTTCTGCAGCAGGACGGTGCTGAGCCAGCGCTCGAACTTGAAGCCGACGCGGCCCATCCGGCCGACCTCGACGAATCCGAACTGCGCGTGCATCGCCAGCGACGCCTCCGCGCCCTTGTCGGCGATGACGGCCATGATCTGACGGATCCCCACGGCCTTCGCGCGCTCGAGGAGCTCGGCCATCAGCGCCCGGCCGAGGCCCTTGCCGGTGGAGGCCGCCCGCAGGTAGATCGAGTTCTCCACGGTGAAGCGGTACGCCCGCTTGGAGGACCACGGCGACACCATCGCGTAGCCGAGGATCTGGCCCGACGGCGAGACCGCCACGATGAAGGGCAGCCCGAGCTTCTGGTTGCGGGAGAACTTCGTGCGCCACTCCTTCAGCGTCGAGTCGTCCTCGTCGAAGGTCACCACCGTGTTGCGCACGTAGTGGTTGTAGATCTCGCGGATGTCCGGGAGGTCGGCGTCGCGGGCGTCGCGGATCTCGAACGAGAAGCCGGGCTCGGGAGGCGGCGCCTTCCGCAGGTGCGGCGGCAGGACGCGCCGGCTCTCGTACTCTTCCTCAAGCATCCGGCTCCCCTTCGGCTCCGCCCATCGATCCGGGCCAGCGTAGCCGCCCCGCGGGCGAGCGCCCGGTCACGCGAGAGCGCTCCAGTCGACCGGCTCCGCGCCGCGCTCCTCCAGGAGGGCGTTGGCGCGGCTGAACGGCCGGGAGCCGAAGAAGCCGCGCGAGGCCGACAGCGGGCTGGGGTGCGCGCTCTCGATCACTCCGGCCTCCCCCAGCATCGGGCGGAGCGACGCGGCGTCGCGGCCCCAGAGGATCGCGACGAGAGGCGATTCCCGGGCGGCCAGCGTGCGGATCGCGTGCTCGGCGACCGCCTCCCAGCCCTTCCCGCGGTGCGAGGCGGGAGAGCCGGGGGCGACGGTGAGGACCCGGTTGAGCAGCATCACGCCGCTCGAGGTCCAGCCGCTGAGGTCGCCGTGCTCGGGCGGCTCGACGCCGAGGTCGTCCCGGAGCTCGCGGTGGATGTTCTGCAGGCTCCTCGGCAGCGGGCGCACGTGGCGCTCGACCGCGAAGGACAGCCCGATCGGGTGCCCGGGCGTCGGGTACGGGTCCTGTCCGACGATGAGGACGCGCACGTCCGCGAGCGGTGCGGCGAAGGCGCGGAGCACGTCGCGGCCCGCGGGGAGGTAGGGCCGGCCGGCCGCGACCTCGCCGCGGAGGAAGTCGCCCATCGCGGCGATGTCCCCGGCGACGGGGGCGAGCGCCTCCGCCCAGCCCCTGTCGATCAGTCCCGAGGCCGCGAGCTCCGCGAGGTCCACCCGGTCAGCCCGCCGCGAGCGTCGCGACGACGACTCCGGCGTCGCTGCCGCTCACGCGCCACACCGAGCCGGCGCCGCCGACGCGGAGCGCGCCGGTCCCGACGATCAGCACGGTGGACTCGTCGAGCGCGACGCCGCCGTCGACCAGGCCCGCCTCGACGGCCGCGACCAGGCGGCCGAGGGTCCCCCACTGCGCCGCATGCACGTCGACCGTCACGTCGATGAGGCCGATGCCCTCGAGCACCGTGACCTCGTCGAGCTCCTCCGCCGCACCCTCCGGGACGACGGCGACGCCGCCGATCCGGTGGCCGCCGACGAGGGCGCGATCGGCCGCGACGGCGGCTCCCGCCGAGTAGCCGGCGTACGGCACCCCGGAGGAGACGAGATCGCGCAGCCGCGGGAAGCAGGCCTCGAGCGCGTCGCGGTAGGCCGGGGTCAGGCCTCCGCCGACGAAGATCCCGTCGACGTCGTCGAAGACCGCGGGATCGATCCGGCCGCCCTCCGGCTTCATCACGGCGAACGCGTCGAGCGGGCCGACCGTCGCGAGCAGTGCCGCGTAGCCGGCGTAGGCCTCGGGGCCCAGCCCGTCGTGGACGACGACGATCGCGATGCGCGGGCCCTCGATCCGGCCGGCGTCGACCGCGTGGGCGCGCGCCTCCGCGAGGAACGCCCCGTACAGCTGCTGGTCGTGCTCGACGCCGCCTCCGCCGCCGATCAGGTGGACGCTCACTCGTCGTCCTCGGCGAGGGCTCCGTCCACCGGGGGCAGAGCCGACCAGGGGAAGACGATCCAGCGCGGGGTGCGGCGCCAGAAGAAATCGGGCTCGAGCACCGTGCGCGGCTTCGTGTAGAGGGTCACGGTGCGCACCTCGGCACCCATCGCGCGGATGAGCTTCACCGAGAGGGCGAGGGTGTGGCCGGAGTCGGAGACGTCGTCGACCAGGAGGATGCGCTTGCCGCGCACGGACGCCTCGTCGAGCAGCGGCGGCAGCACCACGGGCTCCGCCAGGCGCGCCTCGACGCCGGTGTAGAACTCGACGTTCAGCGCGCCGCAGCTCTTGATGCCGAGCGCGTAGGCCACGGCGCCCGCGAGGAGCAGACCGCCGCGCGCGATGGCGACGACCAGCTCCGGCCGGTAGCCCGACGCGACCACGTCGTCGGCCAGGTGCCGAGCGGCGTCGCCGAACTCGAGCCAGCCGAGCACCTCCTTCTCCGTGGCGGCGAGGAGGGCGGCGGAGTCGTCGGCGTCGGAAACCATGAGGGACAGGCTAGGCCGTCGCGGGCCTCCGCGTCACATCGGTCAGGCGCGCGGGGCCAGGGGTCCCTTCGCGACCTTGTGCGGGGCCGCCTGCGCGACCGGCTTGATGGTCACCAGGTCGAGGTTGACGTGGGCGGGGAGCTCCACCGAGGAGACGATCGCAGCGGCGACGTCCTCCGCGACGAGCGGGTCGGGGACCTCGGCGTAGACCGCGTCGGCGCGCTCCCGGTCGCCGCCGAAGCGGACCAGCGAGAACTCGTCCGTGTGCACCATCCCCGGCGCGATCTCGATCACGCGGATCGGCTCGCCGGCCAGCTCGAGCCGCAGCACGGCGACCAGCGCGTGCGCGGCGTGCTTGGCGGCGTTGTACCCGCCTCCGCCCTCGTATGCGACGTGGCCGGCGATCGAGGTGACGGTCACGATGTCCGCGGAGGTGCCGCTCCCCCGGATCCCGGCCCGCAGCAGCGGGAGCAGCGCGCTGGTCACGAGCTTCACCGAGAGCACGTTGATCTCGAACATGCGGCGCCAGTCCTCGGGGTCGGACTTCTCGACCGAGTCGAGTCCGAGCGCACCGCCCGCGTTGTTCACGAGCGCGTGCACGGGCCCGGAGGAGGCGAGGTGGTCGCGCAGAGCGTCGACCTGGGCGGCGTCGGTGAGGTCGGCGGCGAAGTACCCGGCGCCGGTCTCGGCGGCGAGCGCCTCCAGCCGGTCGCGCCGGCGCGCGACGGCGACGACCTCCCAGCCGTGCTCGCGGAACAGGCGGACCGTGGCCGCCCCGATCCCTGAACTCGCTCCTGTCACGACAACGCGTCGATCCACGCCCGTCCCCTTCCGTCAAGCCTCGGACACCCTCGACTCCGTCGTCGCAGCCCAACGCTAGTCTGGCCGCGTGCCGCCCGCCGACCCGGTTCCCGCGACCGCCGGGACAGCCGTCACCCCGAAGCGCCGCGTTCCCCTCTGGGACAACGCGCGCTTCGTCTGCGTGACCCTCGTCGTGATCGGGCACGGCGTCCAGCGGCTGACGGCCAACTCCGACACCTCGCTCATCGTCTACCTGACGATCTACGCCTTCCACATGCCGGCGTTCGCGATCATCTCGGGCTACTTCTCCAAGAGCGGCGCCCCGAGCGGGCGCGCGATGCGGCGGGTGCTGACCGACATCCTCCTGCCCTACCTGATCATGGAGACGATCTGGACCCTGGTGCAGTTCCTGGTCGAGGGGAAGCAGGAGTTCAACCCGACGAAGCCGAGCTGGACGCTGTGGTTCCTGCTCGCGCTGGGCATCTTCCGCCTCGTCCTCCCCTACCTGGCGCTGCTGCGCTGGCCGCTGCTGATCAGCGTGGTGCTCGCGGTCGGGGTCAGCTACTACGACAACATCGACTCGACCTTCTCGCTCGCACGCGCGATCGGGATCCTGCCGTTCTTCGTGTTCGGCTGGCGCCTGCGCGGCTTCGCCCCCGGCGGCCGCTCCGCCGTCGACCGCTGGCTCGATCAGCCGCCGTCGCGGGTCCTCCTCGCCCGGATCCTCGCCGTCGTCCTCTTCGCGGTCACAGCGGTCGTCATGACCGTCAACATCGAGGCGTTCCGAGCGGCGGACCTGCGCTACTGGTTCTTCTACGACCGCCCCTACGACGCCCTCGGCGAGACCCAGTGGTGGGCCGGGCTGGTGCGGCTGGCCCTGATGGCCGGAGCGGTCGTGCTCTCGCTCGCGCTCTTCGCGCTGGTTCCGCGCCGCCGCACCCCGTTTACCGCCTGGGGGCAGTCGACGATGTACGTCTACCTCCTCCACAGCTTCGTCCTCTATCCGCTGCGGGAGTCCGGGATCCTCTCGCAGACGGAGAGCACGCTCGCCCTCGTGCTGATGATCGTGTTCTGCATCGCGGTCTCGGTCGCGCTCTCACTGGGCTGGACCCGCACCGTCTTCCACCGGCTGGTCGAGCCCCGCGCGGCCTGGCTCTTCGCCCCGGCGGCCGACGAGAGGCCTCCGCGCCCGGACCGCGCAGACCCCACGGGCGCCAAGCGCGACCGGCAGCCCGAGCGGCGCTGACGGCCGTTACCCCGTGTGTCGGCGGTCCTGGCCGCCCGGCGGGCCCCCGCGTACGCTCGTCGCGACGGAGAACGGCCCCGTCCCCGACCCCGACGATCCGATGGGAAGCACCATGACCGACTCCGACCAGTGGCAGTTCGAGACCAAGCAGATCCACTCGGGCGCCGCGCCGGACCCGGTGACCAAGGCCCGCGCGACGCCGATCTACCAGACCACCTCCTACGTCTTCGACAACGCGGAGCACGCCCAGAACCTGTTCGCGCTGGCCGAGTTCGGGAACATCTACACCCGCATCCAGAACCCGACCCAGGCGGTCGTGGAGGAGCGGCTCACCGCCCTCGAGGGCGGCTCCGGCGCCCTGCTGCTCGCCTCGGGCCAGGCCGCCGAGACCGCGGCCGTGCTGAACATCGCCCAGGCCGGCGACCACATCGTCTCGTCGTCCTCGATCTACGGCGGCACCTACAACCTCTTCAAGTACACCCTCGCCAAGCTCGGCATCGAGACGACCTTCGTCGAGAACCAGGACGACCGCGAGGAGTGGCGCCGCGCCGTCCGCCCGAACACGAAGCTGTTCTTCGCCGAGACCGTCGGCAACCCCAAGATCAACATCCTCGACATCCGCACCGTGGCCGATGTCGCGCACGACGCCGGCGTGCCCCTGATCGTCGACAACACCATCGCGACGCCCTACCTGATCCGCCCCTTCGAGCACGGCGCGGACATCATCGTGCACTCGGCGACGAAGTTCCTCGGCGGCCACGGCACGGTCATCGGCGGAGCGATCGTCGACGGCGGCCGCTTCTCGTGGACCGCGAACGCCGAGCGCTTCCCCGGCCTCACCACGCCGGACGAGTCGTACCACGGCGCCGTCTACACCGCCGCGGTCGGCGACTCCCTCGCCTACATCATCAAGGCCCGCGTGCAGCTGCTGCGCGACCTCGGCGCCTCGATCGCCCCGGCGAGCGCCTGGCAGCTCATCCAGGGCATCGAGACTCTCTCGCTCCGGATCGAGCGCCACGTGCAGAACGCGCAGGAGATCGCGGAGTACCTCGAGAACCACTCCGACATCGCCTCGGTGAACTACTCGGGCCTGCCCACCTCGCCCTGGTACGCCGCGGCCAACCGCTACGCGCCGAAGGGCGTGGGCGCGGTGCTCTCGTTCGAGCTCAAGGGCGGAGTGGACGCCGGCCGGGCCTTCGTCGACTCGCTGGAGCTGTTCTCGCACCTGGCCAACATCGGCGACGTCCGCTCGCTCGTCATCCACCCCGCGTCGACCACGCACTCGCAGCTCTCGCCCGAGCAGCAGCTGACCGCCGGTGTCACTCCGGGCCTGGTGCGCCTGTCGGTGGGACTCGAGAACGTCGACGACCTCCGCGCCGACCTCGACCAGGCCCTCCGCGCCGCGCGCGCCGTCGTCGAGGCCTCCCGCGCGAACGCCTGAGGCCCCTCGGCGCCCTGACGGGGTCCCCGTCCTCGGGGATCGCGTCGGGGCGCTCCGCGCGCGGGCGGACGAGCGCGGGAGCAGGACGTAACAAACGGCTCCGCCCCGCGGCGCTCTGACACGATGGACAGCGCTATGGACTGGCAGCAGACACTCGAGGACACGGTCCCGTCGGCCTTCGTCACCGAGCGCCAGCTCCTCTCGGTCATCGGCAAGCCGCCCGCCACCGGAGCCTGGCGCGACGGCGACCACCCGGGCGGACGCCGCTTCGTCGACCTCGGCCCGTTCGACTTCGAGGCGGGCGGCCGCCTCCCCCACGCCCGCATCGCCTACGAGAGCTGGGGCGCGCTGAACGAGCGCCGCGACAACGCCGTCCTCGTCCTGCACGCGCTGACCGGCGACTCCCACCTGCTCGGCCGCGGCGATCCCGGCCACGCGACGGACGGCTGGTGGTCGGGACTCGTCGGCCCCGGCCTCGTGATCGACACCGACCGCTTCTTCGTGGTCGCCCCGAACATGCTCGGCGGCTGCCAGGGCTCCACCGGGCCCGCGTCCCTCGCCCCCGACGGCCACGAGTGGGGCGCACGGTTCCCGTACACGAGCATCCGCGACCAGGTACGGGCGCAGGTGCAGTTCAGCGACCTGCTCGGCGTCGAGCGCTGGCACACCGTCATCGGCGGCTCGATGGGCGGGATGCAGGCGCTGGAGTGGGGGATCGACCACGCGGAGCGGGTCGCGCGCCTCGCGGTCCTGGCCGCTCCCCCGCGGGCCACGGCCGACCAGATCGCCCTCAACTTCGTGCAGCTCGAGGCGATCCGCAACGACGCGGCCTTCGCGGGCGGCTCCTACTACGACGCGGGCGACGGCCAGGGCCCGTACCACGGCCTCGCGCTCGCCCGCCGGATGGCACTGCTCAACTACCGCAGCCCCTCCGAGCTCAACGACCGCTTCGAGCGCAGCTGGCAGTCGGGGCTCAGCCCGCTCGGCGGCGGCGGCCGCTTCGCCGTGGAGTCGTACCTCGACTTCCACGGCAACAAGTTCACCCGCCGCTTCGACGCGAACAGCTACATCACGCTGGTCGAGGCGATGAACTCGCACGACGTCGGCCGCGGCCGCGGCGGCGAGGCGGCCGCCCTCTCCCGGATCACCAGCCCGACCCTCGTCCTCGGCATCGACAGCGACCGGCTCTTCCCGGTCGAGGGCCAGCGGATCATCGCGGCGCACGCTCCCGGCGCCCTCGACGGCGGAGAGGTCGCGGTGATCACCTCGACGTTCGGCCACGACGGGTTCCTCATCGAGGACGACGCGGTCGGCGCGCACCTCGCCCGGCTGCTGGCGCATCCCGCGACGGCCTGACCCGCCCGACTCCGGCGCGGTTCGACGCCCCGAACCGCGCCGACCGGCCCGGCCAGTGGCTATCGTGAGACGGGGGCCAGCCCCGCGCCACGACCGGAGGGGGCCAGAGCGTGCCGATGATCCGCAGCGCCCGCGAGCGCGATCGGCTGCTGCGCCACTCCGCCTGCGGGATCGGCCTGCTCACGGAGGCGGGGGCGCTCGGTATGGCCCTCATCCCCGGAACGCTCCAGCCCGCCGCCGTGCCGTTCGCCGTCGCGCTGCTCCTGGGCATGATGGCCGCCCACGTCGAGCTCGCCCGGACGGGGCGCCGCAGCCGCGTGATCGCGGTCGCCGTCGGCGGCCTGCTGCTGGGCTGGGGCCTCGCCCTGGGGCTCGCTCCGGGCGCCGACTTCGCCGGGTTCGTCCTGGTCAACACCGCGAACGCCGTGACCGCGAGCATCGCCGTGGTCGTGACGACGTCCGCGCGCCGCCTGCTCCTGCTGCTGCCGGTGCTCCTCCCGAGCCTGATCCCGTCGGTGCTCGTCTCGAGCGGCACCATGATCCCCACCGTGGTCGTCCAGAGCCTGCTGCCCTGGGGCACGCTCTGCGGCTTCGCCCTCTGGATCGGCACAGCGGTCCCGCGGGTGGTGCGGCGGATCGACAGCATCGGCAACGCCCACCGCGTGGAGCGCCTCGCCAGCGAGACGGAGGCGCAGCGCCGGCAGGGCGCGCGGCTCCTGCACGACACGGTGCTGGCCACCCTCACGCTCCTCGCGCACTCGGGCCGCGGAGTGTCGGTCGACGCGCTCCGGCAGCAGGCGGCGCAGGACGCGCAGCTCCTGCGCCAGCTCCGGCTCGGCGGGACCCCCACCCCGAGCGCGTCCGGCTCCTACCAGCTGACCAGCGTCACCTCCGCCCCCGCGGCCAACACCCTCGAGACCGTCCGCAACCGCTTCGGCCGGATGGGGCTCGACGTGATCTGGCACGGCTCCGGCCAGGTGGCGCTCACCGGCGCGGCCCTCGACTCCTTCGTGCTCGCCCTGGCGGAGTGCCTCGAGAACGTGCGCCGCCACTCCGGCGTCGCCTCGGCCGACGTGACGATCACCGAGGACGAGACGACCGTCCGCGCGATGGTCACGGACGCGGGCGCGGGCTTCGACATCGCGACCGTCCCCGACACGAAGCTCGGCTTCAAGGAGTCGGTGATCGCCCGGCTCGGCGACGTCGGCGGCCGCACCAGACTGTTCAGCGCCCCCGGATCGGGGACGACCGTGGTGCTGGAGGTCCCCAAGTGAGCCCCGCGCCGGAGTCGCGGGCCCCGCTGCTGGGACGCGTGCCCGCGACGCACGGCCGCTCCTCCCGGTCCGCCCGCTCGGTCCGCCGCCAGCAGGAGGGGCTCGGCACCAACTACCTCGGCAGCGGCCTCAACGGCATCGCCGCCGCGATCCTCGCCTACGAGCTGCTGATCTTCCTCTCGACCTCCGCCCGCTACAGCGACCTCGCACCCGCGGCGATCGCCTGGGTCCTCGTCGTCCTGGCCTTCGGGTCCACCGTCCTCGCGATCCACCTCGGCGGACGCCGCCTGCCGCTCCCGGTCTACCTCTGCTTCCTCGTCGCCCTCGGAGCCGCCGTCGTGCTCGACCTGGTGGCCGTGACCGACTCCGGCGCGGCCCGCACCGTCCCCACCGCCGCGGTCGCGGGCGCCGTCGCGCACGCCGCGCTGATCGTCCACCGGCGCGGGATCGAGATCCTCGCGGTGAGCGCCCTCGTCGCGATCGCCGAGGTGATCGCGTTCCTCTCGATGGAGTCGGGCGGCGCAGGCGCGCTCTCGGTGCGCATCAGCGCCCTCGTGGTGACGATCGCGCCGGCCGTCGTCGTGGTCGTGATGATGCGCGGATTCCGCCGGATGGTCCAGCTCGAGATCGACCGCGCCCTCGTGCAGAGCACCACGCTCGGCCCGCGCTACGCGGTCGGGATGCTCGCCTCGGAAGAGCTCGCACGGCTCGACCTCGCCGCCGAGCGCCTCCTCGCCGAGGTGGGCGACGGCTCGGTCCGCCTGCCCCTCGACGCCCAGCGCGCCGCGCACGCGACCTCGCTCGCCACCCAGCTCCGCCTCCACCTCATCGAGGGGCGGCGCGAGACCTGGCTGCACCACGCCGTGCTCGAGTCCGAGCTGCTCGCGCCGCTCGTCGAGCTCGACGACCCGGACGGCACCGCCGGGCTCCTCGGGCACCAGCAGCGCGACGGGCTCCTCTCGGCGATCTGGCTGATCGCCGACAGCGCGACCGGGCTCGCCGTGGTCCTCCACGTCGAGTCGGGCAGCCCCCGCGATCCCGGAGCCGGGACGGCCGCCCGAGGACTGCTCGTGCCGATCACGCTCCGCTCCTCAGGCGCGCCCTTGCGCGGCGTCGATCCTGCGACGTGGGAGGCTATCGCTCAGGTCGGCGTCTTCCGCGACACCTCGCGCGACGGGGAGCTCCGGATCGAGATCGACTGCCTGGTCGAGAATCCCGCCGACCGGTGAGCAGCCGCCGAGAGACCGCCGACGACCGCCGACCGAAGGACACCGATGACACCCACCGCTGACGCGAAGATCACTCTCGCGGTCGTGGACGACCACAAGATGCTCCTCGGAGCGCTCACGGAGTGGATCCGCGGAGCCGCCTCCGACATCCAGCTGGTGGCCGCGGTCGCCTCCTGGCCCGAGCTGCTCACGCACCCCGAGTTCCCCGTCGACGTCGTGCTCCTCGACCTCGACCTCAAGGACAACATCCCGATCTCGGTGAAGCTCTCGACCCTCAAGACCACCGGGGTGAAGACCGTGCTGATGAGCACCTACTCCGAGCCCGCCGTGGTCCGCGAGGCACTCGCCTCCGGAGCCCTCGGCTACCTCGTGAAGACCGAGGACGCGGACATGATCGTCGAGGCGATCCGCGCGGCCAAGGACGGCCACTCCTACATCTCGCACGAGCTCGACATGGCGCTCTCCACCGGCGACTCCGACGGAGCGCCGAAGCTCAGCGCGCAGGAGCGCCGCGTGATGGCCCTCTACGGCGGCGGCGAGCCGGTCAAGTCGGTCGCGTTCGAGCTGGGCATCTCGGAGGAGACCGCGAAGTCGTACCTCAAGCGGATCCGCGAGAAGTACCGCGTCGTCGGCATCGACGTCGGCACGAAGGTGGCGCTCCGCAAGCGCGCCATCCACGACGGGATCCTCATCGAGACGGACTGAGTCCTCTTCCGTGGCGGTCCCTGACCGCCACGGCGCGGTCGGCTTCACGACGTGGTGCGTTCCGCGGAGCGGGGTGCGTCGCCCGGCATCGATCCACTGGCACGCGGATCGCTGTCGGCGGACTCCACGAGGGCGCGGCGGTCCCCGCCCGCCGCGGCGCGGTCGGCTTCACGACGTAGTGCGATCCGCAGAGCGGGGCGCGTCGCCCGGCATCGATCCGCTGACACGCGGATCGCTGTCGGCGGGCTCCACGAGGGCGCGGCGGTCCCCGCCCGCCGCGGCGCGGTCGGCTTCACGACGTAGTGCGATCCGCAGAGCGGGGCGCGTCGCCCGGCATCGATCCGCTGACACGCGGATCGCTGTCGGCGGGCTCCACGAAGGCGCGGCGGTCCCCGCCCGCCGCGGCGCGGTCGGCTTCACGACGTGGTGCGTTCCGCGGAGCGAGGTGCGTCGCCAGGCATCGATCCGCTGGCACGCGGATCGCTGTCGGCGGACTCCACCTCGTCGAGCGGCGGCCACCTGCTCCTGCAGTCGAGCCGGGCGGGCGTGCCCGAGTCGTGCCGGTCGAGTCGCCGCGGGACGCGGCGTATCGAGACCCGCCAGGCACGGACAACGGGTCGATGCTGGTCGAGATGCCGCGGGACGCGGGGCATCGAGACCCACCGGACCGGGACTGCGAGCGCTCCTGCGGGACCGCGTCAGGGGGCCAGGACGGCGACAGTCATGCCGGGCGTCGCGGCGGGGGCGTCCATCGCGGCGAGGGCGCCGGGCAGGTCCTCGAAGGCGATGGTGCGGCCGACGGAGTCGGCGGGGCGCAGACGGCCGGCGACGATGTCGTCGAGGAGGGCCGTGTAGCCGCTCCGGGCGATGCCGTGGCTGCCCAGCAGCTCCAGCTCCTGGGCGATGACCCGGCCGAGCGGGATCGCCGGTGCGGCGTCGGGCCCGAGGAGCAGACCCACCTGCACGTGCCGGCCGCGCGGACGCAGGGCGGCGATCGACGCCTCCGCGGTGACCCTGCTGCCGACGGCGTCGACCGCCAGATGCGCCCCTCCTCCGGTCGCCGCCCGGATCGCCTCGGCGGCACCCTCGCCTCCGGGGACGGTCACCGCCCCGAGCGCGGCCGCGGCCTCCCGCGCCGGGGCGGAGACGTCCGACGCCACCACGCGGGCCCCGGCCGCGAGCGCGACGATCACCGCGGAGAGGCCGACTCCGCCGCAGCCCAGCACCGCGACCCACTCCCCCGGGGCGACCCGGCCGCGCTCGTGCAGGGCGTGGTACGCGGTCCCGAAGCGGCAGCCGAGACCGGCCGCCTCGACGAAGCCGACGGAGTCGGGCAGGCGCACCAGGTTCAGGTCCGCACCCGTCACGGCCACCGCCTCGGCGAACGACCCGTCGAGGGTGAATCCCGGCTGCTGCTGCCGGAGGCACACCTGCGTCGCCCCCTCCCGGCACTGCTCGCAGTCGCCGCAGGCGAACACGAACGGCGCCGTGACCCGGTCACCGACCGCGAAGAGCGACACCCGGGCTCCCGTCGCGATCACCGTCCCGGCGAACTCGTGCCCGGGGATCTGCGGCAGGACGACCGAGTCGTCGTGCCCCTTCCACGCGTGCCAGTCGCTCCGGCACACCCCGGTCGCCGCGACGCGGACGACGACGCCGTCGACGGGGCAGACGGGCTCCGGGACCTCGACGATCGCGGGGAGGGCGGAGAAGGACGAGTAGCTCACGGCGCGCATGCCGAGAGTCTTCCAGAGGCCCGGGCGGCGCTCTGCTTACAGTGCGTCGACCGGGATGCCGCCGGTGCCCGGCTGGGCGGGCTCGCGGTGGACCGGGTAGACCGTGCCTCGGGCGCGGTCGATCGCGATGCTGCCGAGAGCGAGCACGATTCCGGCCGCGGTCAGGCCCACGCCGACCCAGATGGGCGACAGGTAGCCCAGTCCGGCGGCGATCGTCAGGCCGCCGAGCGCGGCACCCACCGAGTTGCCGATGTTGAGCGCGGAGTGGTTGAGCGCTGCCGCGATCGTCTGGCTGTCGCGCGCCACGTCCATCAGCCGGGTCTGGATCGCGGGCGACGCGGCCGCCGAGAAGCCCGCCGAGAGGAACGCGAACACCACCAGGCCGACGACCGACGAGGCCGACAGCGCGAGTCCGATCAGCGAGACGCCGACGCCGGCGAAGAACACCACCAGCGCCCGCCGCACGTCGCGGTCGGCGGCCCAGCCGCCGACGAGGTTGCCGACGGTCATCCCGAGGCCGATGACGACCAGGATCCACGGGACCGCGCCGAGCGGCAGGCCCGTCACCTCGGTCGCGAGCGGCGAGATGTAGCTGTACATCGCGAAGAGTCCGCCGAAGCCGATGGCGCCGACGAGCAGGGTCATCCAGACCTGCAGGCGCCCGAACGCCCGCAGCTCGTTGCGGACGGTCGCCGCCGGATTCCCGGGCTGCGCGGGCACCAGAAGCTGGACGGCCACGACGGTCAGCGCGAAGAGCACCGCGACCACGAGGTAGGCGGTGCGCCAGCCGGCCACCTGCCCGACCCAGGTGATCGCGGGCACGCCGACGACGTTCGCGATCGTGAGCCCGGAGAGGACGAACGCGACTCCCTTGCCGCGCTTGCCGGGACCCATCAGGTCGGCGGCGACCAGGGAGGCGATGCCGAAGTAGGCGCCGTGCGGGAGCGCGGCGACGAAGCGCGCGGCGAGGACGAGCGGGAAGCTCGGGAGCAGCGCCGAGCCGATCGTCCCGACGGTGAAGGCGACGAGGAGGGTCAGGAGGAGCCTCTTGCGCGGCCAGCGCGCCGCTGCGGCGGCGATGGTGGGGGCGCCGACCACGACGCCGAGTGCGTAGGCCGAGATCAGCATCCCGGCCTGCGAGACGGCCTGCTCCTGGCTCACGGCCCAGACCCCGGGGAGGAGGTCGGCGGCGAGCTGCGGGAGGAGCCCCATCGCGACGAACTCGGTCGAGCCGATGCCGAAGCCCCCCATCGCGAGGGCGAGCAGGGCGAGGCGGGTCCGAGCGGGCGAGAGCGTCACCGCTCAAGGCTACTCAGGATCGGGCGGATGTCGAATCGATTCGAGAAAGCCTGGACACGAGAGGACGCGGCGGGGACCCGCTACTCCCCCAGCGCGTCGTTCAGCCGAGCGATCTTGCCGTCGATCTCGCCTGAGTAGCCGGGTCGGATGTCCGCCTTCAGGACGAGCGACACGCGCGTCCCGAACGCTCCGACGGCCTCCGTCGCGCGCTTGACGACGTCGAAGACCTCGTCCCACTCCCCCTCGATCTCGGTGAACATCGAGGTCGTCCGCGACGGCAGGCCGCTCTCGCGGACGATGCGGACGGCGGCGGCGACGGCGTCGTGGACGGACGCGTCGGGCGCCTCGCCCCCGGACGGTGCGACCGAGAATGCGACGAGCATGGGAGCCTCCTTGACTGCGCGCACCGCGTGCCGGCCCCGCGCCCTCCGAGCCTACGAGCCCTGGGGCGCCAGGCGGGTCTCGCCGGTCAGCGACGACGCGGAAGTCGTGGCGCCGGGTGCGACGACCCGCGCCGTCCCCATCCTCCACAGCTCGCGCAGCAGCCAGCCGAGCAGCACCACGAGGAGGATGTTCCGCACGGTCAGCACGAGCACCATCCACCAGTGCGACCAGAGGAGGAAGAGGTAGAGGTACGGGTAGACCACCTGGGTCAGAGCCGCAGTGACGAGGGTCAGCTTCGCGGGCCGGTCGAACGCGCCGTCGCGGCACGCGATCAGCCCGGCGATCACCGGCGGCGCGAGCCAGACGATGTACTGCGGCGAGAGCACCTTGTTGGTGTCGATGAACACGACCACGAAGGTCAGCGCGAGCAGCGGAAACAGCCTCGCGGGGTCCGCCCGGCGGGCGAGAGCACGGGCACCCAGCAGGGCCACGCCGAGCATGGCCAGAGCGAGCAGCGGGGTCATCAGGCTCGCCGCGAACTCGGTGCCGGGCCCGTGCATCTCGAAGGTGTTGATGTCGGCGGCGTAGTAGACGTAGCTCCCCGATCCCGGGAGGACCGACAGCCACATCCAGGGAGTGCTCACGACGGCCTCGATCTGGAGGCCCCGATCGGTTTGATCGGTGACGAAGCTGAAGACCTGGTCCCCGCCACCGACGAGGACGACCGCGAGCACGATGATCACGGAGGCGACCGCGGGGACGAGGACCATCCGCAGCCGTCCGCGCAGGACCAGCACGGCAGCGGCGAGGATCGCGGCCGGCCACACCTTGATCCAGGTGGCCACGGTCATCAGCAGCGCCGCGACGCCCGGACGGGTCGCAGCCCAGAGCATCCCGGCGATGGCCGGCGGCGCGGTGAAGGCGTCGATGCGGCCGATCGCGATCGGCCCGAGGAGGACGAGGAACAGCAGCCACCAGCGCGCCGCGGCGAGGCGCGGTGCCGACCGGCCGCGCAGCAGCAGGGCGAAGGCGGCGGCGTCGGCGAGCGCGACGAGGACGAGCCACATCAGGTCGTAGCCCGCCGAGCCGAAGAGCCAGGAGGCGGCGATCGGGCCCCAGGCGAGGATCGGGTAGACCCAGCCCGTGTCGATCCCGGCGATGCCGCCGCCCTCGACGGCGGTCCTCATCCACTCCTTGTAGACGATGCTGACGTCGCCCATCGGCAGACCCGGAGCGAACAGCGCCAGGAGGGAGAGCACCACGTGCACCAGCGCGAAGGCGCCCCAGAGCACGGCGACGGAGTCGCGGTTCTCGCGCAGCCGGGCGAGGGGGCGGGAGGACGCTCGAGGAGGGGAGGACGGCACCGCGTCATTGTAGAGGGGCCGCTGAACGGGACCCTGGCAGCACCTGAGCCCGCCTGAGAGCGCCGCTCCCGCCGGGCATCGGTCCCCCCGGCGGCGTCGGTCGCCGCCGGGCGTCAGCAGACGGCGGGCGTCAGCAGGCCGCGGGTGTCAGCAGGCCGCGGGTGTCAGCAGCTCGCGGTCGTCAGCAGCCCGCAGGCGTCCGGAGCCCGCAGGCGTCACCAGCCCGCGGGCGTCGCGACCCGACGAACTCAGTAGCCGGCGAACGCGTCGGTGCGGATCCGCTTCGCCCCGGCACCGCGCAGGGCGCCGCGGACCGAGTCGACGAACGACGGCGACCCGGAGACGTAGCCCACGCGGCGGCCGGCGTCCGGCACCGCGTCCGCGAGCAGCTCGGCGGTCAGTCGGCCTGTGACGTGCGACCACCGTGCGGGCAGGTCGGTCGGCGCCTCCTTCGAGCAGAGCACGACCCGGGCCCCCGACTCCTGCAGCAGGTCGCGGTACGCGACCTCGGCGAGGCTCGGCGCGGCGACCACGACGACGACGTCGCGCCGCGGACCGTCCGCGAGCGAGCGGAGCTGACTGGCGAACGGGGTGATCCCGATGCCGCCCGCCACCAGCAGCAGCGGCACGGTGGGATCGGCCGGCAGGACGAAGTCACCGCCGACGCTCGTCGCCCGGAGCGAGTCGCCGGGCTCCAGCGCGGCGAGGGCGCGCTTGAAGCTGCTCGCCTTCTCCGGCATCCGCAGGGCGATCGCGATCTCGCCGTCGGACGGAGCGGAGGAGACCGAGAAGGTGCGCCGGCTGCCCCGGCTGTCGGCGCGGTGCGGCAGGTCGAGCTCGAGCCACTGGCCCGGCTCGAAGGCCAGCGGCGAGCGGGAGCGGAAGCGGTACTCCGCGATGCCCGGCACCAGCACGCGGGTCGAGGCGAGCTCGAGCGTGTGCCGCCGACGCTGGCGGAACGCCAAGGCGAACGCGAGGGCGTTGCCGACCACGAGGCCCAGCTCCGGAGTGGCGGAGACGACGCCGATGTGGAAGGGAACGCTCGCCACGAGCGCTGCGACGACCGCGATGATCAGCTGCTGCGAGCGGCGCGGCGCGAGCGTGAGCGGCTCCGTCAGCATGAAGGCGCCGGCGAAGACGAAGGGGTAGGCCGTGAGGACCAGGGCCGCCGCGGCGCCGAGGTCCTGGCCGTTCTGCACCGCCTGCTGCACGGACACCCCGCCGGCGACGACGACGAAGACGGCGAAGACGGCCCAGCGGCGGACCCGCGCGACGATCAGGAGGGAACCCACGACGACGAACGGCCAGATCGCGCCACTGGCGATCCACCAGGCTCCGGCGTTGAGCCCTGTGAAGCCGATGATCAGCACGGCGACCGCGGCCGGGTTGAAGAGGTGGCGGCCCCGCCAGGCGAGGACGTACTTGGACGCGGCGGCGATCGCGCCGACGAGCGCGATCACGGCGAGCCCGCGGGGATCGGCCGTCGGGAAGAGCAGGCAGGCGATCAGCAGACCGGTGACGAGCGAGGACTCCAGGTGCGCGCGGCTGCGGAACAGCCTCGCGAGGACCGCGCTGACCAGGGCCGTCGAGGCGACGGCGACCAGCGTCGTGCCGAGGATCTCGAGCGGCGTCGAGAAGATCAGGCCGGCTGCGGCGTAGCCGACGGCGACGAGCAGGAGCGCGGCGAGCGTCATCCAGACCAGCCGGTAGGTGGTGACGCGGCCGAGGGCGCGGTCGAAGGTGCCGATCATCGGAAGACCTCTCCGGGGAAGGAAGGCGAGTAGTGGAGGGTGCCGTCGCTGCGGACGCGGACGAACTCGAAGTCGAAGCGCTCGGCGAGGGCCTCGGGCGGGCAGACGAACAGCGCGGTCGCGAGCCCGTCGGCGACGAGGGCCGTGTCGGCCACCGCCCAGGTGGCGACGATGCTCTCGACCGGAGCTCCGGTCCGCCCGTCGAGGACGTGGTGGAGGCCGCTGCCCCAGGCGCGGCGGTTGCTCGCCGAGCCGCAGAGCGCGCGGTCGCCGGGCACCGCCACTCCCAGTGCGCTGCTCGGGTCCCACGGGTGCTCGAGGCCGACCCGGACGGGTCCGGCTCCGATGCCCCGGAGGTCGCCGCTCGCGTCGACGACCGCGGGCCCGGCTCCGTCGAGCTCCTCGAGGACGAGGTCGACGAGCTGGCCCTTGCCCGCGGCGCCGACGTCGACGACGGTCCCGGGCTCGACCCGCAGTCCCGCCGCCCCGCGACGGGCGGCGGCCCAGGAGGGAGCCGGGACGGCGGGTCCGCGCGGGACGAGGGTGTACGCGGAGTCGTA
This sequence comes from Rathayibacter sp. AY2B9, assembly GCF_002931595.1. Lineage (NCBI taxonomy): Bacteria > Bacillati > Actinomycetota > Actinomycetes > Micrococcales > Microbacteriaceae > Rathayibacter > Rathayibacter sp. AY2B9. The sequence continues at coordinate 312,913 of NZ_PSUB01000001.1, read as the reverse complement.
GCCGAGCTGCTCGAGAGAGCCGCCGACGAAGGGGGTGACCGCCCCGCCGGTCAGCTCGTCGAGCACGTCGTACAGTGCGAAGAGGTCGACCGCCTCGTCGGGGAAGACGTGCTCGCCTCCGGCCCGCAGCTGCGAGACGGCGGAGTCGTCACGGAACCGCGACCAAGTGCGGTCGTACGCCGCGATGCGCGCCTCGACCCGCGAGCGGTGGGACGGCCCGAGCGGCTCGGCGGTGTCGATCTGCCAGCCGGTGCCGATCGCGTCGAACCGCCACGCGTGGCCGAGGACCGTCGGGGCGTCAGGCCGTGGCATCGGCCTTGATGGTCTCGACGGCGTCGTTGAAGCCGCCGGAGGTGAGGGAGGACCCCGACACCTTGGAGACCTTCAGCTCGTCGAGCTGCTTGCCGACGACCTCGCCCGCGATGCCGCCCGCGAAGCGCGACTGGTACTGCTGGCCGGTGGGGTTCTCCGACTCCGGGGTCACGGTCACGTCGGTGACGACGCCGTCGGCGAGGGTCAGCGAGACGCCCACCTTCTCGTTCCCTCCGGGCGAGGTGTAGGCGCCCTCGGCCTCGTAGGTGCCGTCGGCGTAGCTGCTGCCGCTCGCGGCTGAGGACGCGGCGCCGGTGGCCTCGGGGGCGGAGCTGGTGGCGGTGCTCGGAGCGGTGGTGGTCGCCGCGTCGGCGGCGTCGCTCCCGGTCGTGGTGGTGCTGGAGCAGGCGGCGAGCGCGGCGAGGGTGCCGGCGCCGGCGAGGAGGGTCAGGGCGTAGCGGGCGGGAGTCGTGGTCTTCGCGGTCATGTCTGTTCTCCTGGTCAAGGCGGACGCGGCGGATCCGACGGTAGAGGTGCTCGCTTCGAGCACCCGATGAGGCGGCGGTGCGGAGCGGGTGAGCTGGGCCGCGGGCGTCGCTTCCTCCAGGACAACGGCGGCGGTCCCGGTTCGGTTCAGCGCTCGTCCGACGGGCGTGTCAGCGCAGGAGTGCGGCGACCACTCCGGCCAGGTGCTCCGCGATGTCGAGCGCGGCGATCGGGCCGCCGGCGGAGGCGCTCCGTCCGGCCTCCGCGTGCAGGACGGCGGCCGCGGCTGCCACGGGGGCGAGGTCCTCCGCGGTCAGAGTCTCCCCGGCCGCCTCGGCGTCCGCGGCCCGACCGGCGAGGAGTGCGCCGAGCACGCCGCCGAGGACGTCGCCGCTGCCCGCGGTCGCCAGCCAGGGCGTGGATCCGGAGACCTCGAGCTCGACGCCGCCCGCGACGACGTGGGTGGTGCCGCCCTTGAGGAGCACGCAGACTCCGAGGCGGTCCGCCGCCCGGCGCGCCCACTCCCCCGGGGCCTCGGCGATCGTCGCGGCGTCCGCGTCCAGACCCGCTCGGCCGAGCACTCCGGCGAGCTCGCGGTAGTGCGGCGTGATGACGACCGGGCCTGCGGCCTCGTCGATCAGGTCGAGCGCGCCCGCGTCGAGCACCACCGGGACTCCCGAGTGCAGCTGCTCGATCAGGGTGCGCCGCTCCTCGTCGCTGCGGTCCTCGGCGCTGGTGCCGGAGCCGACGAGCCAGGCCTGCACGCGCCCCACCGCGGTCACGACCTCCGGCCGCCGGGCGAGCACCAGTCCCGCGGGCCGCTCCGGTCCGAGATAGCGGACCATGCCGACTCCCGTCCGCACCGCCGCCTCGACGCCGAGCACCGCCGCTCCCGGGTACCGCTCCGACCCGGTCGCGATCCCCAGCACCCCGCGCGTGTACTTGTCGTCGTCCTCCCGCGGCACCCTGATGCTCCGCGCCGCCTCCGCCGTCCCGACCCGCTCACCCATCCCGCCACCCTACGTCGCCCTGCGACGGATCCGCCCGGTGCCGGCGCAGCGCACTGGTGCCGGCGCAGCCGCACCCCTCTCCCCTTTCTCCAGGGGGGCGCGGGTGCTGGAGGGGGCAGTCGCTGGGCGGAGGAGGAAGCGGTACCGGCGGTACCGCGCCCGACAACAACGCCGCAGACGGCCCCTCCGCGGCCCGCGCCTAGCGGCGGGTGGCGTCGTCGACTTCGCCGACGAGCTCCTCGATGATGTCCTCGAGGAACAGCACTCCGGTGGCGCGGCCCTGCTCGTCGAACGCGCGAGCGAGGTGGGCGCCGGTGCGCCGCATGATCGCGAGGGCGTCCTCGAGGTCGGTGGCCTCGAAGATCGAGGCGAGCTGGCGGATGCGCTTGGCGGGGACGGGGAGGCGGAACTTGGCGCCCTCCGTGTCGCCGTCGAGGTCGAGGACGTCCTTGAGGTGGATGTAGCCCTCGGGGGTGCCGTCCTCGCCGAGGATCACGTAGCGCGAGAAGCCGTGCTTGGCGACGGCGCGCTCGACGTCGGCGGGGGTCGCTCCGCTGGGGAGGCTGACGATCCCGACGAGGGGCAGGGCGACGTCGTGGACCTTCTTCTCGGTGAACTCGAACGCGGCGAGGAGGGTCCCGGTCGAGTCGCGGAGCGTGCCCTCGCGGGTGGACTGGTCGACGATCGTCTGCACCTCCTCGAGCGTGAAGGTGCTGTTCGCCTCGTCCTTGGGCTCCACCTTGAAGAGGCGGAGCACTCCGTTCGAGACCGCGTTGAGGGCGACGATGATCGGGCGGAGGACCCGGGCGATGGCGACGAGCGGCGGCGCCAGGAGGAGCACGGCGCGGTCGGGCATCGAGAACGAGATGTTCTTGGGGACCATCTCGCCGAGCACCACGTGCAGGAACGACACGATCAGCAGCGTGATGACGAAGGCGACGGTGCCGGAGAGCTCGTCGGGGATGCCGACGGCGTGCAGCGGCACCTCGAGCAGGTGGTGGATCGCCGGCTCGCTCACGTTGAGGATCAGCAGCGAGCAGACGGTGATGCCCAGCTGCGTGGTCGCGAGCATCAGTGTGGCGTGCTCCATCGCGGCGAGCGCGGTGATCGCGCTGCGGCGTCCGCTCTCCGCGAGGGGCTCGATCTGGGAGCGGCGCGCGGAGATGACCGCGAACTCCGCTCCGACGAAGAAGGCGTTCGCGGCGAGGAGCACCACGAGCCAGGCGATTCCGGCCCAGTCACTCATCGTCGGACTCCTTCCGTCCGCGGTGTCCGCGGGCGACGTCGGCGAGCGGGTCGGGGATCCCGTCGGGATCCGCGTCGGGGTCGGGCGTGAAGCGGAGGCGGTCGATGCGGCGGCCGTCCAGGCGCTCGACGCGCAGCGAGCCGCCCTCGACGACGACCCGGTCGCCGACGGCGGGGAGGCGGCCGAGCTCGCTCATCACGAATCCGGCGACCGTCTCGTAGGGCCCCTCCTCGGGGATGTGCACGCCGGCGCGGTCGAGGACCTCGTCGGGGCGGAGCATGCCGGGGAAGGTGGTGGAGCCGGGGAGCTTGACCACGTCGGCCCGGGAGCGGTCGTGCTCGTCGGCGACCTCGCCGACCAGCTCCTCGACCAGGTCCTCGAGCGTGGCGACGCCCGCCGTCCCGCCGTACTCGTCGACGACGACCGCGAGCTGGAAGCCGCGTCCGCGCAGCTCCGTGAGCAGCACGTCGAGCTTCATGGTCTCGGGGACGCGGAGCGGCTCGGAGCGCAGCGCCGTGACCGGCACGTCGGACCTCTTGCCGCGGGGCACGGCGACGGCCTGCTTGACGTGCACGACTCCGACGATGTCGTCGATGTCGTCGTCCGTGATCGGGAAGCGCGAGAACCCGGTGGTGCGGGCGAGGTCGAGCACGTCCTGCGCGGTGCTCGCGCGCTCGACCGTCGACAGGCGCAGGCGCGGCGTCATCACGTCGCCCGCGGTGAGGGCGGAGAAGCGGAGGGTGCGCCCGAGCAGGTCGGCCGTGTCCTCCTCGAGCAGTCCGGCGCTGGCGGAGTGGCGCACGAGGCTCGAGAGCTCCTCGGCGCTGCGGGCGCCCGAGAGCTCCTCCTTCGGCTCGATGCCGACCAGGCGCAGCAGGGCGTTCGCGCTGCCGTTCAGCAGGGCGACGGCCGGGCGGAACACCGTCGTGAACGCGGTCTGCAGCGGCACGACGAGCTTCGCGGTCGCCCGCGGCAGAGCGAGGGCGAAGTTCTTGGGGACCAGCTCGCCGAGGATCATCGACAGCAGGGTCGCGATGACGATGGCGACCACCGTCATGACCGGCGCGAGCGCCTCCTCCGGGATGCCGAGTCCGCTGAACGGCTCCTGGAGCAGCGTCGAGAGGGCGGGCTCCATCGTGTAGCCGGTGAGCAGCGTCGTGAGAGTGATGCCCAGCTGCGCGCTCGAGAGGTGCGTGGAGGTGACGCGCAGGGCCGCGATGGTCATGCCCAGGCGCGTCTCGCCGCGGTCGCGACGGGACTCGAGGTCGGCCCGGTCGAGGTTCACCAGCGCGAACTCGCTGGCGACGAAGACGCCGGTGCCCAGGGTCAGCAGCAGGCCGACGCCGAGGAGGAGCCACTCAGTTCCCACGGTGGTCGCCCCCGGTCACGAGAGGGAGGTGCGAGGAGGGCCGGATGGTGCGGGCCGGCGGAGCGGCGGCACCGGAGCGTCGAGCGGGAGTCCGAGGAGCACGGCAGTGAGCGGAACAGGCCGGATGCGCAGAGGGAGGGTCGTCCATTGTGGCGCCGAGTCTACCCGCCGCGGAGCGCCGCCGGGCGTGCTCCGACGCGGCGGCTCAGAGCCACTTCTTCCGCTTGAACACCGCGTAGAGCGCGAAGCCGAACAGCACCATCAGGCCCAGCGCCCAGGGGTAGCCGAGCCGCCAGTGCAGCTCCGGCATGTCGTCGAAGTTCATCCCATAGATGCCGGCCACGAGCGTCGGGGCGAAGAGGATCGCCGCCCACGAGGAGATCTTGCGGACCACGTCGTTCTGGGCGAGCCCGGTCTCGGTCTGCCGGCGCGAGACGAGCGTCGAGTGCACCGTGAGCGCCTTGTCGAGGATCGCGCGCAGGGAGTCGACCGCCTCCGTCACGCGGATGGTGTGGTCGAGCACGTCGCGGAGTGACCGGCGCAGCTCGATCCGCTCCGGCGAGGGCGAGGGCTCCCCCTCCACGGGCGTCGACTCCTGCAGCAGCTCGTGCAGCAGGGCGGTCAGCGGCTGCACCGAGCGCTGGAAGTGGATGACCTCGCGCGAGAGCCGGTAGATGCGCTCCGAGAGCCCGTCGTCCGAGTCGTCGCCGAAGAGCTGGTCCTCGATCTCGTCCACGTCGCCCTGGACGCCGAACACCACCGGCGCGTACTCGTCGACGACCTGGTCGAGGATCGCGTAGAGCACCGCTTCGGGCCCGCGGGCGAGGAGGGCCGGATCCTCCTCCAGGCGGCGCCGCACGCGGGCGAGGTCCGGGGAGTCGGCGTGCCGGATGGTGACCACGAAGTCGGGGCCGACGAAGACGTGCAGCTCGCCGAAGACGACCGTCTCGGCGGCGTCCGCGTAGCGCGCCGGCCGCAGCACGACGAAGAGCCCGTCGTCGTAGCGCTCGAGCTTGGCCCGCTGGTGCCCGCTGAGCGCGTCCTCGACGGCGAGCGGGTGCAGCCCGAACTCCTCGGCGACCGCCTCGACCTCCTCGCGCGTCGGGCGGTAGAGGCCGATCCAGGCCATGCCGTGCTCGTCGCGCATCAGCTCGAAGGTGTCCTCGAGCGAGTCGGGGTTCCGGATGCGGCGGCCGTCGACGTACACGGCGTTGTCGACGATGGTCATGGGCTCGGTTCTAGCACGCGGCGCCCGCTCACCAGCTGACCGGCAGCGCCTTGCCCTCCTCGTAGCCCGCGGCCGACTGCAGGCCCACGTGCGCCCGCTCGTGGAAGTCGGCCACGCTCCGGGCGCCGGCGTAGGTGAAGGACGAGCGGACCCCCGAGGTGATCATGTCGAGCAGGTCCTCGACCGAGGGCCGCAACGGGTCGAGGTAGATGGTGGAGGAGGAGATGCCCTCGGCGAAGAGGCGCTTGCGGGCGAGCTCGTAGGCGTCGAGGCGGTCGAAGCGCTCCTGCACCGCCTTGGCCGAGGCCATGCCCCAGCTCTCCTTGTAGACCCGGCCGACCGCGTCGCTGCGCAGCTCCCCCGGCGCCTCGATCGTGCCGGCGAACCACGAGCCGATCATCACGGAGGCGGCGCCCGCGGCCAGCGCGAGGGCGACGTCGCGCGGGTAGCGCACCCCGCCGTCCGCCCAGACGTGAGCGCCCAGCTCGTGCGCGCGCTCGGCCGTCTCGAGGACGGCCGAGAACTGCGGGCGGCCGACCGCGGTCATCATCCGGGTGGTGCACATCGCGCCGGGGCCGACGCCGACCTTGAGGATGTCCGCTCCCGCGTCGACGAGGTCGTGCACCGCGTCGGCCGTGACGACGTTGCCCGCCGCGATCGGCACTCCGAGATCGAGCGCGGAGACCGTCCGGAGCGCCCGGAGCATCCCCTCCTGGTGGCCGTGCGCGGTGTCGAGGACGAGGACGTCGACGCCCGCGGAGACGAGCGCGCGCGCCTTCGCCTCGACGTCGCCGTTGATGCCGATCGCCGCCGCGACGCGCAGACGCCCGTCCGCGTCGAGCGCCGGGTCGTAGACGGTGGAGCGGAGGGCGCCGGTGCGCGACAGCGTGCCGACCAGGGCGCCGTGGTGCAGCACCGGGGCGAAGTCGAGGTCGGCGGCCACCATGAGGTCGAAGGCGGCCCGCGCGGTGGGCACGTCGTCGGCGTCGATCGAGGGCGTGGCGGAGTGCACCAGGTCGCCCAGACGCGCGTCCGGCAGCGCGGTCGCCAGGCGCGCAGCCGGGACGCAGCCGAGGATCGCGCCGCCCTCCTCCTGCACCACGAAGCCGTGGCCGGCGACGGCCGGCAGGATGCGCAGCGCCTCCTCCACGGTCGTCGCCGGCGAGGCGGTGAGGGCGCCGGAGAAAGCGACCGGCTGGCGCTTCACCCAGCGGATCGCGGCGTCCAGCGCCTGCAGGGGCATGTCCTGCGGGAGGACGCCGAGCCCGCCCCGGCGCGCGAGCGTCGCTGCGAGGCGCTGACCGGTGACCGAGTTCATGTTGGAGGAGACGACGGGGATCGTCGCCCCGGTGCCGTCGCCCGGGGCGAGCGAGACGTCGAGGCGGCTCGTCACCGACGAGCGGCCGGGGACGAGGAAGACGTCCGAGTAGGTGAGGTCGCCTGAGGGTGTTCCGCCGGAGAAACGCATGGGGGAAACGCTACTCCGGCGCGGCCCCGGGTCGGCCGTGCAGGGAACGGGGCTAGGCTTGGCGACCGGGACGGGACCAGGCGACGGCACCGGTTCCCGCTGGTGCGAGGACGACCTCCTCCGCCGCGGTGGCAGGCGCCGAGGGATGCGACGGGCCCGTCCGGATGATCGAGGACGAATCAACGGAGAGAGTGGGCGATCGGCTGTGTCGAGCCAGTTGACCGGAGCAGGAACAGAGCAGGGCGCGGAGGACTTCGGAGCCAACGAGTGGCTCGTGGAGGAGCTGTACGAGCAGTACAGCGCCGACCGCGCCTCGGTGGACGAGTCCTGGTGGCCCATCCTGGAGCGCTACGGCGCCCAGCTCGCGAACTCCGGCAAGGACGCTCCGGCTCCGGCTCCCGCCGCGGCCCCCGCGCCCGCCGCCTCGAAGCCCGCCGCTGCCGCCGAGCGCGTCTCGTCGAGCGGCGGAGGCGCCGTGACCCATCCCGCCGCGGCCTCCTCCTCCGAGTCGACCCCCGCCTCCCGCACCACGTCGAAGCAGCCGAAAGCGCAGCCGATCCCGGCCGACGCTCCGGTGAGCAAGCCCTCCGCCGAGGACTCGACGCCGGACGAGGACGTCGTCACCCCGCTCCGCGGCATGGCGAAGAGCCTCGCGACCAACATGGACGCCAGCCTCAGCATCCCCACCGCGACGAGCGTCCGCACGATCCCGGCGAAGCTGATGATCGACAACCGCATCGTCATCAACAACCACCTGCGCCGCACCCGCGGCGGCAAGGTCTCGTTCACGCACCTGATCGGCTGGGCGCTCATCCGCGCGCTCAAGGACTTCCCGAGCCAGAACGTGTTCTACGACGAGGTCGACGGCAAGCCCGCGGTCGTCGCCCCGGCGCACGTCAACCTCGGCATCGCGATCGACATGCCGAAGCCCGACGGCACGCGCGCCCTGCTCGTGCCGAGCATCAAGCGCGCCGACACGCTGAGCTTCACCGCCTACCTCTCGGCCTACGAGGACCTGGTCAAGCGCGCGCGCGGCAACAAGCTCGTCGCCGGCGACTTCGCGGGCACCACGCTCTCGCTGACGAACCCCGGCGGCATCGGCACGGTCCACTCCGTCCCCCGCCTGATGAAGGGCCAGGGGTGCATCATCGGAGCCGGCGCCCTCGAGTACCCCGCGCAGTTCCAGGGCGCGTCCGAGAAGACGCTGGTCGAGCTGGGCATCGGCAAGACCATCACCCTGACCTCGACCTACGACCACCGCGTCATCCAGGGTGCCGGCTCGGGCGAGTTCCTCAAGATCGTGCACGAGCTCCTGCTCGGCGGCCGCGGGTTCTACGAGGACATCTTCGCCGCGCTGCGCATCCCCTACGACCCGATCCACTGGTCCACGGACATCGCCGTCGACCTCGCCGAGCGCGTCTCCAAGACCGCCCGCGTGCAGGAGCTCATCAACTCGTTCCGCGTCCGCGGGCACCTGATGGCCGACGTCGACCCGCTGGAGTACGTGCAGCGCTCGCACCCCGACCTCGCCATCGAGAGCCACGGCCTCACCTTCTGGGACCTCGACCGCGAGTTCGTCACGGACGGCTTCGGCGGCAAGCGCCAGCTCAAGCTGCGCGACATCCTCGGGATCCTCCGCGACTCGTACTGCCGCACCGTCGGCGTCGAGTACATGCACATCCAGGACCCGGAGCAGCGCGCCTGGATGCAGCAGAAGCTCGAGCGCGGCTACGAGAAGCCGGGCCACGACGAGCAGCTGCGCATCCTGGGCAAGCTCAACGAGGCCGAGGCCTTCGAGACCTTCCTGCAGACCAAGTACGTGGGCCAGAAGCGCTTCTCGCTCGAGGGCGGGGAGTCGCTCATCGCGTTGCTCGACGCCGTCCTGCAGGGCGCGGCCGACGAGCACCTCGACGAGGTGGCGATCGGCATGGCCCACCGCGGCCGCCTGAACGTGCTGACCAACATCGCCGGCAAGACCTACGGTCAGATCTTCCGCGAGTTCGAGGGCACCCAGGACCCGCGCACGGTCCAGGGCTCCGGAGACGTGAAGTACCACCTCGGCACCGAGGGCACCTTCCGCGGTGCTGCGGGCGAGGAGATCCCGGTCTACCTGGCGGCGAATCCCTCGCACCTCGAGGCCGTGAACGGCGTGCTCGAGGGCATCGTCCGCGCCAAGCAGGACCGCAAGCCCATCGGCACCTTCACCACGCTGCCGATCCTCGTCCACGGCGACGCCGCGATGGCGGGCCAGGGCGTGGTGGTCGAGACCCTGCAGATGTCGCAGCTGCGCGCGTACCGCACCGGCGGCACGATCCACATCAACATCAACAACCAGGTCGGGTTCACGACTCCCCCTCACGAGGCCCGCACCTCGATCTACTCGACCGACGGCGCGAAGACGATCCAGGCGCCGATCTTCCACGTGAACGGCGACGACCCCGAGGCGGTCGTCCACGTCGGGCAGCTCGCGTTCGAGTACCGCCAGCGGTTCCACCGCGACGTGGTCATCGACCTGATCTGCTACCGCCGGCGCGGGCACAACGAGGGCGACGACCCCTCGATGACCCAGCCGCTGATGTACAGCCTGATCGAGGCCAAGCGCTCGGTCCGCAAGCTGTACACCGAGGCGCTCGTCGGCCGCGGCGACATCACCGAGGAGGAGTACGACCGCGCCCACCAGGACTTCCAGGACCGCCTGGAGCGCGCGTTCGCCGAGACCCACGCCGCGCAGACCGGCGCGATCCCCGTGATCACCGCCGATGGCGACTCCGTGGCCGACCTCGAGCTGCCCGACGCGCAGCAGGGCGAGGACTACCCGGGCGAGCCCGAGGTGACCGGCGTGAAGACCGAGGTCGTCACCCGCATCGGCGATGCGTTCACGACGCCGCCCGAGGGCTTCACCGTGCACCCCAAGCTCCAGCAGCTGCTGGCGAAGCGCCAGGAGATGAGCCGCTCCGGCTCCATCGACTGGGCCTTCGGCGAACTGCTCGCGCTCGGCTCCCTGCTGCTCGAGGACACCCCGGTGCGCCTCGTCGGCCAGGACACGCGCCGCGGGACCTTCGTCCAGCGCCACGCGGTCCTCCACGACCGCGAGAACGGCCAGGAGTGGCTGCCGCTGATGAACCTGTCCGAGCAGCAGGCCCGGCTCTGGATCTACGACTCGCTGCTCTCGGAGTACGCGGCGATGGCGTTCGAATACGGCTACTCGGTGGAGCGGCCCGACTCGCTCGTGCTGTGGGAGGCGCAGTTCGGCGACTTCGCGAACGGCGCCCAGATCGTGATCGACGAGTTCATCTCCTCCGCCGAGCAGAAGTGGGGGCAGCGCTCGTCGCTCGTTCTCCTGCTCCCGCACGGCTACGAGGGCCAGGGCCCCGACCACTCGTCGGCCCGGATCGAGCGCTACCTGCAGATGTGCGCGGAGCGGAACATGACCGTCGCGCGCCCGTCGACGCCGGCGTCCTACTTCCACCTGCTACGCCGCCAGGCCTACTCCCGGCCCCGCCGACCGCTGATCGTCTTCACCCCGAAGGCGATGCTGCGCCTGCGCGGAGCCTCGAGCCCGGTCGAGGACTTCACCTCGGGCCGCTTCCAGCCGGTGATCGACGACGCGCGGATCCAGGACGCCTCCGCCGTGAAGCGCGTCCTGCTCCACGCCGGCAAGGTCCACTACGACCTCAAGGCGGAGCTCGAGAAGAAGCCCGACGACGGCATCGCGCTGGTGCGGGTCGAGCAGTACTACCCGGCGCCGATCGAGGAGCTGCGCGGCATCGCCGAGCGGTACCCGGACGCGGAGCTCGTCTGGGTGCAGGACGAGCCCGAGAACCAGGGCGCCTGGCCGTTCATGGCCCTCGAGGTCGCTCCGAAGCTGGGCCGGTCCATGCGCGTGGTCTCGCGGCCGTCCGCGGCCTCCCCCGCGGCCGGCTCGGCCAAGCGGCACGCCTCCGAGCAGGCAGACCTGCTGTCGCGGGCGCTCACCCGCTGATCCGCGGTCCGCACGACGCGGTCGGGCCCGTCGGAACCTCGTGTTCCGGCGGGCCCGTCACGTTGCGGGCGGACCGTGCCTGACCGCAGGCCCGCAGAGACCGGCAGGAGCGCTCGCGACGTGCGGGTGCCGCGGCGACCGGAGGCCGCCGGACACGACGGAGCCCCGGCCCCTCGAGGGCCCGCGGTGCGCGGGAGGTCTCGAACGGCCGGGGCTCCCCGGGTCGTGCTGCGCCTAGAGGCGGGCGGGCGCCTGGGAGTGCGCGGCGTGCTCGTCGCGGAGCATGCCGAGCACCTGGGCGCGGAGGTCCTCCGGCGCCGTCTCCTTGCACGCCCGCTGCACGGCGACCGTGAGCACCACGCCGACCTTCGCCTCGTCGGCGCAGTCGACGCATCCCGCCATGTGCTCGCGGATGTCGGCGGCGTCCTCCTTGCACAGCTCGTTGTGGAGGTACTCCTCGAGCTCGGCCTTCGCCTTCGTGCAGCCGCTGTCGGTCATTTCGTGCTCCCGGAAGTGAATGCGGCGCGGAATCCGCGCTCGCGTGCGTAGTCGGTGAGTCGTTCGCGCAGCATGCGCCGACCGCGGTGCAGCCGGCTCATGACGGTCCCGACGGGGGTCTTCATGATGTCCGCGATCTCCTGGTAGGAGAAGCCTTCGACATCGGCGAAGTAGACGGCGAGCCGGAAGTCCTCCGGGATCGCCTGGAGCGCCTCCTTCACCGCGGTGTCGGGGAGGTGGTCGATCGCCTCCGCCTCGGCCGAGCGGCTGGAGGTGGCCGTGGTCGACTCGGCGCCGCCCAGCTGCCAGTCCTCGAGCTCGTCGATCGCGCTCTGATAGGGCTCGCGCTGCTTCTTGCGGTACGAGTTGATGAACGTGTTCGTGAGGATGCGGTAGAGCCAGGCCTTCAGGTTGGTGCCCTGCTCGAACTGGCGGAACGCGCCGAAGGCCTTCGCGAAAGTCTCCTGCACGAGGTCCTGCGCGTCGGAGGGGTTCTTCGTCATCCGCAGACCGGCCGCGTAGAGCTGGTCGATGAAGGGCAGCGCCTGCTGCTCGAAGAGGGAGCGGAGATCGACGGGAGCCTCGACCGGGGCGTCGTCCAGCGACTCCTCGACGGTCTCCACGATCGTCTGCTCCGCGTCGGCGGGCTCGGGAGCCTCGTCGGCGGGGGTGGTGCGGGGTTCGTCGTCGCGAGTCATCACGAGCGATTCTAGAGCGGCGGCGCGGCGGACGACCGGGGTTGCGGCGCGAGGGCGCCTCCGGGCGACGGGCCTGCTGCTCCGGAGGACCGGGGGTGCTGCCGTCATGCTCCGCCTCCGTCACGCTCATGACGACGCCCTGCGCGCCGACTATTCTGACAACCGATGGTCTTCTCGCGTTATTCCGCCCCCGAGTTCGATGCGTACGGCGACGCCCGTGCGCTCCCCGGCGACGACGCCTGGCCCGCACCCCTCGCGGCCGGCGCTCTCGACGCCGAGGTCGGCCTGCCCGGCTCCAAGTCGCTGACCAACCGGGAGCTGGTGCTCGCTGCTCTGGCCGACGGGCCCTCCACGCTGCGGGCGCCGCTGCACTCCCGCGACAGCGCCCTGATGATCGAGGCGCTGCGCTCGCTCGGCACCACGATCCGGGAGTCCGGCTCGACCGGCGGCTTCGGCGCCGACCTGTTCGTGGAGCCCGCGGAGGAGCTGCTCGGCTCGACGACGATCGACTGCGGGCTCGCGGGCACCGTGATGCGCTTCGTCCCGCCGCTGGCCGGCCTCGCGCTCGGCCCCACCACCTTCGACGGCGACGCGTACGCGGCGAAGCGGCCGATGGGGGCGACGATCGCCTCCCTCCGCGCGCTCGGCGTCGACGTCGCCGACGACGGCCGCGGCGCGCTCCCCTTCACCGTCCACGGGTCCGGGGCCGTCCGGGGCGGCGACGTCGTCGTCGACGCCTCGCGGTCGAGCCAGTTCGTCTCGGCGCTCCTGCTGGCCGGCGCCCGCTTCGAGGAGGGACTGCACCTGCGCCACGAGGGCAGCGCCGTCCCCTCCCGGCCCCACATCGACATGACCGTCGCCGCGCTGGCGGCACGGGGCGTCGAGGTCGGCACGCCCGCCGACGGCGAGTGGACCGTCGCGCCGCAGCCCATCGCCGGCGCCGACGTGCTGATCGAGCCCGACCTCTCGAACGCCGCGCCGTTCCTCGCTGCGGCCCTCGTCACGGGCGGCCGCGTCCGGCTTCGCCACTGGCCGGCCGTCACCACGCAGGTCGGGGCGCACCTCGAGCGGATCCTGCCGCTGTTCGGCGCCCGCGTCGAGCGCGACGGCGAGGACCTCGTGGTCACCGGCGGCGACGAGATCCTGGGCGTGGACCTCGACCTGTCGGAGGGAGGCGAGCTCGCCCCCGCCCTCGCCGCCCTCGCCGCGCTGGCCTCCACTCCCAGCACCCTGACCGGGATCGGCCACATCCGCCACCACGAGACGGACCGCCTCGCCGCCCTCGCCGCCGAGATCACCGGCCTCGGCGGCCGGGTCACGGAGCTCGAGGACGGTCTGCGCATCGAGCCCGCCGATCTCCACGGCGGCCGCTGGCGCACCTACTCCGACCACCGCATGGCCCACGCCGGCGCTCTGATCGGCCTGGTGGTCCCCGGCGTGGTGATCGAGGACGTCGCGACGACAGCGAAGACCCTCCCCCAGTTCCCGGAACTGTGGACGACCCTCGCCGGATCGGTCTGACCCGTGTCGTGGTGGACGGACAGCGGCCTCGACGCCGACGGTGCTCTCGACGACTTCGACGGGTACGACGAGTCGGACGCGCGGGTTCGCCCGAACCCGAAGGGCACGAAGCCCCGGACCAAGAACAGGCCCGCCTACGAGGACGCCGAGATCGCGATGGTGCTCGGCGTCGACCGGGGTCGCTACACGGTGATGATCGGCGACGGGACGCCCGAGGAGCACGAGTTCACGGCGGCCCGGGCCCGCGAGCTGCGGCGCCAGGCGATCGTGGCCGGCGACCGCGTCGACGTGGTCGGGGACTCCAGCGGCGACGAGGGGACGCTCGCCCGCATCGTCCGCATCCGCGAGCGGTCGACCCTCCTCCGCCGCAGCGCCGACGACACCGACGCGATCGAGCGCGTGATCGTCGCCAACGCCGACCAGATGCTCTGCGTGGTGGCCGCCGCCGACCCCGAGCCCCGGACCCGGCTGGTCGACCGCTACCTGGTCGCCGCCTTCGACGCCGGGATCACTCCGATGCTCTGCATCACCAAGACCGACCTCGCGGACCCGGCCCCGTTCCTCCGCAACTTCGAGGGGCTCGACCTCCGCGTGTTCCTCTCGAGCCAGGACGAGCCGCCGGTCGACGAGATCGCCGACGCCCTCCTCGGCCACGAGACCGTGGTCGTCGGGCACTCCGGAGTCGGCAAGTCCACCCTCGTGAACAAGCTCGTCCCGGACGCGCACCGGGCCATCGGGCGCGTGAACACCGTGACGGGCCGCGGTCGGCACACCTCGTCCTCCACCGTCTCGCTCCGCGTGGAGCGCGGCGACCGGCACGGCTGGGTCATCGACACCCCCGGCGTCCGCTCGTTCGGACTCGGCCACGTGAACACCGACAACGTCCTCGGAGCGTTCACGACCCTCGCCGTGATCGCCCGGGACTGCCCGCGCGGCTGCACGCACCTGCCCGACTCCCCCGACTGCGCCATCATCGAGGCGGTCGAGGGCGGACTGCTGGGCGCCAGCGGACCGGAGCGCCTCGACTCGCTCCAGCGCCTCCTGACCACCTTCGCCACGACCGACGGAAGCAGACGATGACCGACCTCTCCCCCCTCCCCGCCGAGGCGCGCCTCGCCGCCGGCGACTCCGCTCCGGAGTTCACGCTGCCGAACCAGGACGGCGAGCCCGTCTCGCTCGCGGACTACCGCGGACGGCGCGTCATTCTGTTCTTCTACCCCGAGGCCGACACCCCCGGCTGCACCACGGAGGCCTGCGACTTCCGCGACAACGCGGCGTCCCTCCGCGACTCCGGCTACGAGGTCCTCGGGATCTCGCGGGACGCCCCGGAGGCGCTGCGCCGCTGGGCCGACGCCCAGGGCATCGCGTACCCGCTGCTGAGCGACCCCGACATGACCGTGCACCGCGCGTACGCGGTGTGGGGCGAGAAGAGCCTCTACGGCAAGACCGTCGTCGGCGTGCTGCGCTCGACGTTCGTCGTCGGAGCCGAGGGAGCGCTCGAGTTCGCGCAGTACGGCGTCCGGGCGACCGGGCACGTGCAGGCGCTCCGCAAGAAGCTGAAGCTCGTCTGACCCCGGGGCGCGCGGTGCAGGTCATCGTGCGCCACCGGCTCTCGGGGTTCCGCTCATCTGCGAGCATCTCTCATGTCGACGTGAGCGGCACCGTCCGGTGCCCCGTCGGGACGAGGGGTGGTCAGGGTGCGCTCGAATGCTCGCAGGACGACGGCCGCAGCGGCGATCGCGGTCGTGGCAGCTGTACTGGCGGGCTGCACGCCACCGGAGCCGGCGCTCACCGCCGCCAGGGTGCTGCAGGCGGTGTCCGTCGCCGTCTCGTCCGACGGGGGTGTCCGTGCGATCGAGGGGACGGCCCTCGCCGTCGGCGACGACCCGTCCGACACCTCGGCGACCACCACCGTCTACGATCCCCCCGAGGTCGCCGCCGACCTGCCGGTCCGTGTCCGGCCCTCGTGGCGCACCGCCGACGCCTCGGGCACCGATCCGGCCGACCTCGCCGGGCGCTCGGGTCGGATCGAGATCTCGCTCGCGGTGGAGAACCTGACGGTCCGGCCCGAGGAGGTCGCGTTCGACGCGGCCGGTCGTGCAGCCCGCCGCAGTGCACTCGTCGGCGCTCCGCTGACGATCGCAGCCTCCGCGGTCCTGCCGGGCGTCTCGCCGAGTCGCGTCGTCACCGAGAGCGAGTCGGGTGCCGTCACCAACGGCGTGCTCAGCCGTGACGAGCACGGAGACGCCGTCGTGCAGTGGGCCGCTCTCCTCGCTCTCCCGGGCGGTGGCGCGACGGCGACGCTGACCCTCGTCGCCGACGTCGCCGACTTCGCCGTCCCCGCCTTCGACCTGGCGGTCCAGCCCGGCCTGAGCACCGACCCGACCACCGAGGGGGCGCTGGGCGCCGCGTTCGACTCCTCCGACGCCTCGCCGCTCGCCCTCGAGCGCCGCACGATCGAGGTCGTCACCGCGGTGGACGACCTGCTGACGCAGGCCGGCACCACCGTCGCCGAGGTGCGGGCCTCGCTCGACGCGACCTCCGAGACTCTCGGTGTCCGCACGGCCGAGGAGCTGCGGGCCGGCGCCGCCTCGACGGCGGCCTCGATGCAGAGCCTCTCCGGGCAGCTCGGCGCGCTCCGGGCGCAGCTGTCGTCGACGGTCTCGGGCACCGAGTCCGGCCTGCT
Source organism: Rathayibacter sp. AY2B9 (assembly GCF_002931595.1). Taxonomy (NCBI): domain Bacteria; kingdom Bacillati; phylum Actinomycetota; class Actinomycetes; order Micrococcales; family Microbacteriaceae; genus Rathayibacter; species Rathayibacter sp. AY2B9. Next base: position 296,409 of record NZ_PSUB01000001.1, on the reverse strand, counting down.
GGCGCAGCTGTCCGAGGCGATCGACGCGGTGGACGCCCTGCTGGGCGACACATCGGCCGCGGTGCCGCCGCCGACGGTCTCGGGCAGCGGATGCGGACTCGCCGTCGACGGCGGCCGCACCGGCTCGATCCACTCGGAGCTGCTACGGCTCACGGCCGAGCTCGACGCGTACGGGACCGCGGCCGAGTCCTGCCGCGACGAGGTCGTCGCGGCTCTCCGTGCTGCCGCGGGGCCGGCACAGCCCTCCGCCGAGACCTGCACGGCACCCTCGATGACATGCTCCCTCGCCGCCTCCGCAGCCGCCGTCGACACCGTGCTGCTCGGGATGCTCGATCGCGGGCAGGACCTCGTCGACTCCCTGCAGCCGGAGCTGATGGACGGCGTGCAGGCCGGGTTCGCCGCCCTCGCGAGCAGGGTGGACGCCGCGTCGGCCTCGGTGGACACCCTGGCCGACCCGGAGGGATCCGTCACCCGGGCGCTCGCCGCCCTGTCGGCGACGCTGGACGAGCTCGACGCGGACACCGCGGGCCTGGAGACGACGGTCGCCTCGGTCGGCGCCGCCGCCACGACCGCCCTGGACGAGCTCGGCACGCCGACCAGCACGGGGTCGCTGTCGGCGCAGAACCAGGAGCTGGCCGATCGGCTCTGCGAGCTGTCGCCGGCGACACAGTCCCCTGCTGCCGCACCCACGCCGACCGGGCGCCCGACGCGCGCACCCGTGGAGGTGACCCGGGGCTCCGTCGAGGAGCTCCGCGCCTACCTGACCGCGACGCCCTGCTCCGGCGCGGGCCGCCTCGACGCTCCCGACGGCTATCCGGCCCCCCTGGCCGACCGGCTGAGCGACCAGGTCCACGCGTGGACCGCCGTCGCCTCCACCGTCGGCAGCACCGGCGCGAGTGCCGACCTCGCCGCCCTGCGCGCCGCGCTCGCCACGGTCCGCAGCGGCATGGCCGAGGCCGGCGCGACGGCCGGCTCGGACGACGCACGCCTCACCGGCCTGCTCGCCTCCCTCCGCACCGGCGTCGACGCGCTGACCGCTCAGCGCGACGCCCTCGGCACCCGCATCGACGCTCTCGGCGCCCAGCAGGACGCTCTCGCACCGGCGATCCAGAAGGCGTTCGCCGAGACGGACACGGCCGCCGCCTCCGCGGTCACCGCACTCCTCGACGAGCAGGTGCGGCGGATCTCGACGCGCTCCGGCGCCGACGCCGACGCGGTCGTCGCGATGTTCGACCGGTCGGTCTCGAGCCTGCGCACGGCCTCCTCCGGCATCCGCTCCGACGGTGCAGCGACGGTGGACGCCGGGCACCGGGCTCTCCGCACCGCGGAGGCCCGGATTGGCGGGGCCGTCTCCGAGCGGACGCGCGCCTCCCTGGCCGGCATCGCGACGACGATCGACGCCTCGACCCGCGACACCGACGCGGCCGCCGCGCTCCTCGCCGCCGATCTGCACAAGGTGCTCCTGGACCTCGGCGACCGGACGGTCGGCGGCTCCGGCCTGCTCGGATCGATGACCACGAGTGCCGCGAAGGTCGGCACCGCCGACGTGCAGCTCGCCCTCGCCTCGCAGAGCGCACGGGGCTACGCCGCGGTGCGATCCGAGGACGTCTCGGGCATCCTGCTGGCGCAGGCCCAGGAGCGGGCCTCCCTCCGCGCCGGGGATGAGCTTCCCGCGTTCCACCTCGACCTGCCCGAGGGCACGCGGACCCGGACGGTCTACTCCTTCCGGATCGGGGACGAGCGATGACCCGCCTGGGCAGGCGCGCGGCGCAGCACCCCCGCACCGCCCGACGGAGCCCGATGCTGATCGGCGGCGCCGTCGCCCTCCTCGGCGTCAGCGGTGCCCTCGTCTCCCTCCTGCCCCCGCAGTCCGCCCCGATGACGGAGGTCGCCGCTCTCCCGGTCGGCTTCTCGTGCGCCCGGGTGCCCGAGCAGCTGACGCTCGGGGTGGTGGTCTCGCTCAGCTCGGCTCCGGGCGAGGGCGCGGAGTGGAAGGACGCGGCGAACGGTGCCGTCGTCGCAGCGCACCGGTCAGCGATGGGCGACTGCGAGATCGGTCTCGTCGCCGTCGACGACCACGGGACGCCCGAGGGTGCCCGCGCCGCCGTCGAGGAGCTGACGGGCCAGGGCGTGTCCGGCCTCGTCCTCGCGACCTACGGCATGCACACCGCTGCGGCCGTGGACGCCGCTCGGGCAGCGGGGACAGCGGCCGTCCTCCCGTACGGAGGCGACCCCGCCCTGCCCGGCGACGGCGTCTGGTCCCTCGGACCCGACACCGCCTCGACCGACGCGGCACTCGTGGAGGAGGCCGGCGGCGGCGCCCGGGTACTCCTCGTCGACACCGGTGGAGGCACCCCGACCGGTCTCTCGCCCGCCGCGACGGTGACCGCCGATCCCGGCGCCACCGCGGACGTGATCATCACCGCCGCCCGCCCGCACCTCGAGGGCGAGCTGGCGGTCGAGCGCGTCGTCGTGTCCGGCCCCGCCGCGGCGCAGGCGACGGCGGTCGCCGCTCTGCAGGCGGCGGGGGCGTCCGTCCCGATCCTGCTCACGCCCGACGCGCTGAGCCCCGCCTTCGCTCCCGCCCTGGCCGCGGCCGGAGGCACCCTCTCGGGAGATCTGACGACGATCGGCACGGATTCCGGCGACGCGGTCGCCCTCCGCGGCGACGAGCGCGGACGCGCGGCCTCCGCGTTCCTGGGGGCCGTGCGGATGACCGCCGACGATGCCGCGCGGGCGACCCTCCTCGGCGACCGTTCGTTCCGCGATCTCGCCGCGGTCGCGGACGCCCCCAGCCACGACGCCGTCGTGGCGCTCGTGCGAGCCGCGGCCGTCGCAGGCAGCAGGGAACCCTCGGCGGTCGCCGCCGCACTCCGGGGATCCACGATCGGACCGACGGACGGGCTCGCCGGTCCGCCGCTCGACTTCGGCGCCGCGCACGCTCTGGACGCCCCGGCACTCCCCCTCCACACCTCGCCGCAGCGCCTCGGCCTGCGGCCCGCCGACCCGCCGCTGCTCTGGTTCGCCGGACAGCCCCGACCGTGAGCCCCCGGTGCGACTCCTCCTCGATCTCGACGGCACCCGCTCCGACATCGACCTCGGCCGCCACCGCGACTCCGCGACACTCGGCGAGCTGATCGCCACCGCCACCGGGCACCGCCTCCCGCCCGGGACGGCCCTCGCCGTCGACACCGCCCTGCATCCTGTGGAGACCCGGCTGGCCGATCTGCTGCTGCTCGAGGGAACGCGGATCGCCCGCTCCCCCCTGCCCCGACCTGCCGCGGCCCGCGGGTGGACGGCCGTGCTGTCGGGCGGTCTCGGCGCGGGAGCCGTGGTCGAGATCCCGCGGGGCCGTGCGCTGATCGTGGGCCGCTCCCCGCACGCCGACGTCGTCCTCGACACGGCGAGCGCCTCCTGGGAGCACTTCTCGGTGACCCGCGAGGGCGACGGCCTGCGGGTGCGCGACGCCGACAGCACCAACGGCACTCTGGTCGACGGCGTCTCCGCGACCGGGGACGGGGTCCTCGTCTCCGACGCCGTGGTCGTGATCGCCGGTGGGGCGGCTCTCCGACTGCGCCCCGCGCCTCCCGAGCTCCTCGCGCCCGAGCCGGGGAGCACGGACAACGTCACCGCGACGGCGACCGTGCCCTTCAACCGGCCGCCGCGACCGGGACGTCCGGCGGCCGGCGAGGCGGTCGTCCCGCCGGCCCGCCTCGAGATCGCCTCCGCCACGACCTTCAGCGTGATCACCGTCGCCGCGCCGCTCGTCCTCGCCTTCGCGATGGTCCTCATCATGGGCGATGCGCGCTACGCCCTCTTCGCCGCGCTCAGCCCCGTGGCCGGGGTGGGCCTGTGGTTCGAGCAGCGGCACCGGCACGCCCGAGCGACCCGGTCCGAGGAGCAGCGCTACGGCGAGGCGCTGCAGACGCTCCGCGACGACATCGCCCGTTCCGCGCGTGTCGAACGGGCCCGCCTCGAGGAGGACGCGCCCGACCCGGCGACGACGATCCGCCGGGCGGCGCTGCCCGCCACGTCGCTGTGGCAGCGGCGCGCGACCTCCGCCGATGTGCTCCGCCTGCACATCGGCGTCGGCGACGTCCCGTGGTCTCCCCCGCTCGATCAGCGCGGAGTGCCGCGGCTCGAGGAGGAGGTGCGCGCGATCCTCGCGGTGAGCGTCGTCCCGAGCGCGCCCGTGTCCATCGATCTCGCGGACTCGGGCGTCGTCGGGATCGTCGGCGACCGCGAGGGCGGCCTCGCTCTGGCGAGGAGCCTGCTCTGCCAGGCGGCGGTCCACTGCGGTCCGGCCGACCTGGCGATCGGGGTGTTCTGCGACCGGCGACTCGACTCCGACTGGAGCTGGGCCTCCTGGCTCCCCCACACGCGTCTGCCCGGGGGCGGACGCCGACTCTCCGACCGGCGCGACCGCAGCTCCGAGCTCCTCCGCGCCCTCCGCGAGGAGGACTCGCCGCGCGTGCTCCTGGTGCTCGACTCCGACGTGCTGACCGAGGGACGCGCCGCTCCGGCGCGCGAGCTCCTCGGACTCGGCCGCGGCGAGCGCGAGACGGCGATCCGGATCTCCGGCCTCGTGCTCGCGGCGTCGGAGGAGCAGCTCCCAGCCTCCTGCACGGTCGTCGTCCGGGTCGGAGCGGACGCCTCAGCGGTCCTCTCCCGGCCCGACGAGCGGATCACCGTCGAGGACGTGGTGCTCGCCGGTCTCGCCTCCTCCACGGCCGAGCGCTGTGCGCGCGACCTTGCGCGCTTCGAGGACCCGGAGCTCGTCACCGCGGGGGCGGCTCTCCCCGCGCTCGTGCGGCTGCCGCCCCTGCTGGGCGCCGATCGTCCGACCGCCGCGGACGTCCGGGGGTGGTGGTCGAGCGCCCGGGGCGTGCGCGCGCCCGTCGGCTCATCCGAGCACGGTCCGCTCGTGCTCGATCTCGTCGCCGACGGCCCGCACGGCCTCGTCGGCGGCACCACGGGCTCGGGCAAGAGCGAGTTCCTGCGCTCCTTCGTGGCCGGCCTCGCGGCCTGGAACGATCCGACGCGCCTCACCTTCGTGCTCATCGACTTCAAGGGGGGTGCAGCGTTCGCGTCCTGCGAGCGGCTCCCGCACACGATCGGCACCATCAGCAATCTCGATGCCCAGCTCGCCGACCGCGCGCTGCGCTCGCTCGAGGCCGAGATGCGGCGTCGTCAGCGGCTCTTCGCCGCCGCCGGCGAGGGTGTCGACGACCTCGACGCGTACTGGGCCACCTCGCCGCCGGAGCCGATGCCGCGGCTCCTGCTCGTCGTCGACGAGTTCGCCGTTCTCGCGAAGGAGCATCCCGACGTCCTGACGTCCCTCGTGAGCATCGCCGCGGTCGGCCGGACGCTCGGCGTGCACATGATCCTCGCCACCCAGCGTCCGGCCGGAGTGGTGAACGACGACATCCTCGCCAACACCAACCTCCGCGTCGCCCTCCGGGTGCAGAGCCGGGACGACTCCGCCGACGTGATCGGAGTCGCGAGCGCGGCCGGGATCTCCCGCTCTCAGACCGGCCGGGCGTACGTGAAGCGTGGCCAGAACGACATCTCGCCCGTCCAGACGGCGCTGGTCACCGGTCGCGCGGAGGCGGCGGCCGTCGAGGCGATCGAGGTCCGCCCGGTCGGACCCACGGGCGTCCCCGTCGAGGGCCCCTCCCCGGTCGCCGCCGACGAGACGGCCCCGACCGATCTCGACCTCCTGATCGACGCGGTGGTCGAGGCGGACGCCGCTTCAGGCTTCGGCCCTCCCCGCCCGATCTGGCCGGAGCCGCTCGAGGACATCGTGGCCCTCAGCGGGTTCGGCGCGGAGGAGTCCGACCTCGGTCGCGTCGTCGGCGACGTCCTGCACGTCGCACTCTCGGACGACCCCGACCGGCAGCGCCGGACGCCGACCGGCTGGAATCTGGGCGAGGGGAACCTGCTCCTCATCGGCATCCCCGGCAGCGGCACCAGCACGGCGCTCGCGTCGATCGCGCTGACGGCCGCCCGCCACTTCCCCCCGGACGAGCTCGACCTCTACGTCCTCGCTGCCGGTTCCCGCGACTCCGCCCCGCTTGCGCGACTCCCGCACACCGTCTCCTACGTCGGCGCAGGTGGCGGATCCCACGAGAAGCAGACCCGGTTCCTCCGTCACCTGCGCGACGAGGTGCGCCGGCGCCGAGCATCGCCCGGGGGCCACCGTCGTGCGCTGGTGCTCGTCGACGGTCTCGCCACTCTGAAGGACGAGTTCCAGGACTGGGAGGGCCTGGCTCTGATGGAGGCGTTCACCCGCGCCTACGCCGACGGACCGGAGCTCGGCCTGCACTTCGCGGTGACGAGCACCCGGGCGAGGGCGATCCCCTCGGTGATGGAGGAGGTCACGACGCAGAAGTGGCTGTTCCGCCTCGCCGACCCGCAGGACTACGCCGCCGCCGGGGTGAAGCCGGTGCAGGCGCCGGCAGCGGTGCCGGGGCGCTGCGTTCTCACCTCGTCGCTCCTGCAGACGCAGGTCGCGACTCCGAGGGCCGGTCTCGACGACGCGATCGCCGAGCTCGCGGCCGCCTGGCCGGATGCGCGCGGCAGGACGAGCACGGTCGGCACGCTTCCTGACAGGGTCGCCGTGAGCGCGCTCGGGATCGAGGCCCGCTTCGATCGCGAGCCGTGGCTGCTCCCGATCGGCCTCGGCGAGTCGGACCTCGCCCCGCTGGCGTTCCAGGTCTTCGAGGGCGAGCACGTCGTCATCGCCGGACCCGCCCGATCGGGCAAGTCGACCGTGCTGCTCGCCCTGGCCGAGGCGGCGCGGGCCGCCGGCTCGGTCGCCGTCTGGGGAGTGTGCGATCGACGCTCCCCGCTGAGGGGCGCCGACCTCGACCGACTCGCCGTGGGCGCGGAGGAGCTCTGCACCCTCCTCGCGTCGCTGTCGACGGAGGAGGGCCCCGTGCTGCTCCTCCTCGACGACGCCGAACGCTGGGACGACACCGACCAGGCGCTGATGAGGCTGGTCTCGTCGGGTCGCCCGGGACTCTGCGTCGTGCTGGCCGGCCGGTCGAGCGAGCTCCGCAGCCATTTCGGGAACTGGACGAAGAAGGCGGCGGCCTCCCGCTCCGTGCTGCTGCTCCAGCCCGACATCGACAACGACGGCACTCTCCTCGGCGCGCAGATCCCGCGGCGCTTCCCCGTCCCGCCCACGGTGGGCCGGGGCTTCGTCCGCCTCGACGGCGAGATCCACTTCGTGCAGTCGGTCTCGCCGACGCCGGCGGACGGCGGCTGATCAGCGCCCTCGGGCGGGTGATCGCGCCTCCGCCACCGAGTCGATCGGCGCGTCCTCCTCGAGAGCGCTCCGATCACTCCGAGACGCACCGATGGAGGTGCGCGGAGGAAGGAGCGCGGCGACGACGAGCACGTCCCGCCCCCGCTCGCTGGAGCACGCAGGGGCGGGACGGCCGGTCAGCTCCCTCCGCCGGCGGCGAAGATGTTCTGCGAGATCGTCGCCAGCTGGCTGCGCAGCTCCTCGAGCTCCTGCTTGGCCTTCTCGAGGGCCGACTTCGTCTCCGGCCAGGTCGACGAGCGGAACTGCGAGGCCAGCGGACCGTCCCAGACGTTCGGATCGGACAGTGTCCGCCCCTGTGCGTCGAGCCGGCTGATCTGATCGGCGAGGCCGCCGTTGACGATCGACTGGATCTGCTGGAGCGCGGACTTCGCCTCGTCGGTCGAGAGAACACGTGACATGGATCACACCTTTCTACCCCTGCGGACGGGACCGTCCCGACCGCTCCCCACTCCACCAACGTTTCATGAGGATGTCTCGTCATGGTAGAAGGCAAGACAGCACAGACGGCTCGCGTGGCGTCGACGGCTCGACACTGGCGCGGGAGGTCGACTCACTCGCGAGTGGTGATCGCGAAGGGACTGCTCGAGAGGTCCGAGAACGCGCCCACTCGGGCGCGCAGCTCGCAGGACGGAGTCACCGTGAGGGCGGTCACCGTCAGCCCGTCGGACGACACGGCGACCGCGCCGCCGCAGCCGTCGCTGAACCGCACGCCCTCCACTCCGCCCGCGATCGCGTCGAGCATGCTGCTCGCCGGCGCGGACGACGGCGTCGCGAGCAGGGGGTTCACGGGGTCGGCCCCGCTCGGCCAGACCGGCACCAGCGTCACCGGCAGCGGGGTCCGGCCGACCGTCCGCGCGGGAGTCTCGATGCGCACATCCCGCAGCCGCTGCACGGGATACGCCGTCCCGGTGACCGCAGGGTCGGCCACGGCCTGTGCCGTCGCAGACGCTGCCGCCGCCAGCCACCCGTCCAGGGCGCTCTGCTCGGCCACCGCGATCGGCACGGTCGCCGTGACGTCGACGATCCCCTGCGCCGGGACGTGCAGGTCCGTCAGGCTCCAACCGCAGCCGACCCCGACTCCGGTGACGCTCGGCCGGTTGCGCACCGCCGTCACTCCGGACCAGCTGGCCGCGGGGCACGCCGCCGCGGCGTCCGGGCCCGGCAGCACCTCGAGGAAGGACCCCGAGAGGGGCGCTCTCTGGGCGGAGTAGGAGATCTCGACGACCACGGCCCGTCGCTCCGCGTCCCAGGTGGCCGATCGCGTCACTCCGAGGCCCGTCGGCAGCGGCCGGTCCTGCTGCCGGGCCGACAGGTCGGCATCCGGCGCCGAGGCCCGTGCTCCGCCGCCACGCGGCTGGACGGCGAGGAGCACCGCCCCGATGAGCAGGACGCCGGCGCCGAGGGCGGCGAGGATCATCCGCAGACGTCCGCCGCGCCCCCGCCGAGCTGGAGCCTCGAACGGCCGTTCCGCCAGGCGCAGCTCGCGGCGCGGCACCGGGCGGAGCACGGTCGCCTGCGACGACGGGCCGAGCTCGGGAGCGGGCCCCTCCTCCACCGGCTGAGACGACATCTCCACCGCCATCCCGCGGAGGACCGTGCCCGGGCGCTCGGCCTCCTCGAACTCCGCCACGCCCGCCGCGAGCGGCAGCGCCGGCAGCCCGGCCAGTGCCGGGGAGAGGCGTCGCAGGATCCCCGCCGCCTCCGCAGCCGTCGGCCGCGACGCCGGATCCTTCGCGAGCATCCGGTCCAGGAGCGACGCGAGCCGCGGCGGCAGCTCCAGCGGCGGCGGGAGCATCGCGACGTGCCGGTAGGCGACCGCGACGTCGGCGCCGGGGCCCGCGAACGGGGTCCGGCCGCACAGCAGCTCGTAGAGCAGGATCCCCGTCGAGTAGACGTCGCTCGGCGGGCCGGCCGCTCCGGTGGCGAGCATCTCGGGCGAGAGGTACTCCGGCGTCCCGATGACGCCCGTCGTCGCGCGCGGCCCCTCGGCGACCACGTGAGCGATGCCGAAGTCGGAGACGCGGACGGCGGAGCCCGCATCGTCCGCACCCTCCGCGAGCAGGACGTTGTCGGGCTTCACGTCCCGGTGGACCGTGCCGATCGCGTGCGCGGCGGCGAGAGCGTCGAGGATCGAGGCCGCCACGGGCAGCGCATCGACCGCCGGGAGGGTGCCCTCGTCCCGCAGCAGCTCCCGCAGCGATCCGCCGCCGACGAACTCCATCACGATCCCGAGCGTCTCCCCCTCCACGACGAGGTCGAGCACCTCCACGACGTGCGGGTGTCGCAGACGGGTGAGCACCGACCTCTCACGGACGAACCGCTCGACCAGGCCCGCGTCGTGCACGTGCTCACGGCGGAGGAGCTTCGCCGCGCGGTCCGGCCCCTGCGCGTCGGCGACGCGCCACACCTCGCCCGCGGCACCCGAGCCGATCCGCTCGAGCAGGCGGTAGCGCGCCCCCAACGGATCCCCGGCACTCCTCGCCATGCCGTCTCCCGATCCGAGCTTCCGTCATCTTCGAGAGGAAACATAGCGGAGACCGCTCGGGCGGATCAGCGGTGGCGCATCGGCCGGATCAGAACCCCTCGTTGGCGCGCGGTGCGTAGTCGGCGCCCAGCGCCTCCAGCTCGTCGGCGGTCAGCTCCACGTCCAGCGACGCGACCGCGTCGTCGAGGTGGTGGAGCTTCGTGGCTCCGACGATCGGAGCGGTGACCGCCTCCTGCTGCCGGACCCAGGCGAGCGCCACCTGCGCACGGGGCACGCCGCGCTGCTCGGCGATGCATGCGACGGTCGCGACGGTCCGCCGGTCGGCCTCCTCCTGCTGGCGGTAGAGGGTGCCGCCGAAGACGTCGGTCTCGGTGCGCGCCGTGGTCTCGTCCCAGTCGCGGGTGAGCCGGCCCCGGGCGAGCGGCGACCACGGGATCACGCCGACTCCCTGGTCGACGCAGAAGGGGTGCAGCTCGCGCTCGTCCTCGCGCTGGATCAGGTTGTACTGGTCCTGCATCGAGACGAACCGCGTCCAGCCGCCCAGATCCGCGGTGTACTGCGCCTTCGCGAACTGCCACGCCCACATGCTCGATGCGCCGATGTAGCGCGCCCTGCCCGAGCGGACGATGTCGTGGAGCGTCTCCATCGTCTCCTCGATCGGCGTCTCGGGGTCCCAGCGGTGGATCTGGTAGAGGTCGACGTAGTCCGTGCCGAGACGTCGGAGGCTGTCGTCGATCGCGCTGAGGATGTGCCGCCGCGAGAGGCCGCCGCCGTTGGGGCCGGGGCGCATCCGCCCGTGGACCTTCGTGGCGATCACGACCTCCTCGCGGACCGCGAAGTCCGCGAGCGCCCGGCCGACGAACTCCTCGCTCGTGCCGTCGGAGTAGACGTCCGCCGTGTCGAACGTGGTGATGCCGAGGTCCAGCGCCCGCCGGAGGAAGGTCCGCGACTCCTCCTCGCCCATGCTCCAGCCGTGGGCACCGCGGTCGGGAGCGCCGAAGCTCATGCAGCCGAGGACGATCGAGGAGATCTGCAGGCCGCTGGAGCCGAGTCGGGTGGAGTCCATGCGCGTCGCTTCCGTGTCGAGGAGGGGGTCCCTCCAGCGTCGCACCCGCGAGCGGCGGCGCGCCAGCCGTCCGGCTACACGGCCGGATCGCGACGAGTGGCGGCGACCACGCTCGGGAGGAACAGCGCGACGACGGCCACCGCGGCCGGCGCCAGCAGCGCCCAGCCGATGTCGGGCACGGCGTACTGGCCCTGGAAGGCGCCGAGCGCCACGGCCATCATCACCAGCTGGATCGTCAGCGCCGACGCGCGCATCCAGCCTCGCCGTCGCACGGCGCCGAGCGTCGTCGCGGCGGCCCAGCACACGGCGATCAGCGCGAGGACGACGATGGCGATCCCTCCGCCGACCGTGTCGGCCCGGGTCGTCAGCAGCTCGAGCACGAGCCACGCCGCGACCCCGGCGACGGCGAGCGTCTCGAGGGCCAGGACCGCGATCAGCACCACCAGACCGAGCGGCCGGGAGGCGGTCGGGCGGGGTCCGCGGGACCCGTTCGCGTCAGCGGTCACAGGCACATCCCATCCAGGACTCTTGATTCGGGCTCATCCCCGTGACAGGCTAGTCCAGTTCGTTTCACCGCTCACAGGGTCGTGGGTTTCCGCCGATGTGAACATCCGATCCCGCCGCGCCGTCAGGCACGGGGGCGAGCCGGATGACCAGCACTGGAGCCGGGTGGCCGACGCAGTGCTCACGCATCGCGTCGAGTGCACCGGCAAGAACCGAGCGTTCTCCCGTCCACCACCCCGATCCACCCCGCGCTCCAGCACGGGGCCTCGTGGCGTGCGCCGGTGAGGGCGCGGAGGTCGAGTACTGGTCGGGATCGTCGGCGTGGATCGATCATCCCACCCGAACACTGCGTGGTTCCTCCACGCACGCCTTCACACAAGGAGCACCCGCATGGACTGGCGCGACAAGGCCGCTTGCCTCACCGCAGACCCCGAGCTTTTCTTCCCGGTCGGCAACACCGGCCCGGCCGTGGACCAGATCGAGAAGGCGAAGTCGGTGTGCGCACGCTGCACCGTCACCGAGGTCTGCCTCCAGTACGCCCTCGAGACCGGCCAGGACTCGGGCGTGTGGGGCGGCCTCAGCGAGGACGAGCGTCGCGCCCTGAAGCGCCGCGCCGCCCGCGCACGCCGCGCCTCCTAGGCGCACGAGCCGCTCGGCGGCACGAACGACCCCGACCCCCGTCGCCTCTCGGCAGCGGGGGTCGCGTCGTCTCCGGGCTCAGGAGCGGGCGCGCTCCAGCCACCGCAGCGGCACCTCGATGGTGACCTCGGTGCCGCGCCCGACCAGCGTGTGCCAGTCGATGGTGCCGCCGAGCTCGCCCTGGATGAGCGTGCGCACGATCTGCGTGCCCAGGCCCGATCCGACCTTGCCCTCCGGCAGCCCGACGCCCGTGTCGCGCACCTTCACTGTGAGCTCGTCGTCGCTGCGCGAGGCGACGATCTCCACGTCGCCCTCCCGTCCGGCCAGGCCGTGCTCGACGGCGTTGGTGACCAGCTCGGTCAGGGCGAGGGCGAGCGGAGTCGCGTACTCGCTGGGCAGGTTGCCGAAGCTCCCCGTCAGCTTCGGGTGCACCGTGGTGTTGTGGGTCGAGGCGACCTCGGCGATCAGCAGCAGCACCCGGTCGAAGACCGCGTCGAAGTCGACGTTCTGGTTCAGCCCCTCCGAGAGCGTGTCGTGCACGACCGCGATGGCGGCGACGCGGCGCATCGCCTGCGTGAGCGCCTCCCGGGCGAGGTCGGAGTGGGTGCGCCTGGCCTGGATCCGCAGCAGCGAGGCCACGGTCTGCAGGTTGTTCTTCACGCGGTGGTGGATCTCGCGGATCGTCGCGTCCTTGGTGATGAGCTCCCGCTCCTGGTGGCGCAGCTCCGTCACGTCGCGGCACAGGACGACGGCGCCGACCCGCTCGCCGCGGTCGCGGATCGGGATCGCGCGCAGCGACACCGTCACTCCGCGGGCCTCGATGTCGGTGCGCCACGGCGCCCGGCCGGTCACGACCAGCGGGAGCGACTCGTCGATGACGACCTTCCCCGCGATCAGCTTCGTCGTGACCTCGGCGAGCGACTCCCCCTCGAGCTCGTCGGCGAAGCCGATGCGGTTGAACGCCGAGAGGGCGTTGGGGCTCGCGAACGTGGTGACGCCGTCGACGTCCAGGCGGATCAGGCCGTCGGACGCGCGCGGCGCCCCGCGGCGAGGACCGGTCGGCGCGCCCAGATCGGGGAAGTCGCCCGAGGCGATCATCGAGAAGAGGTCGTTCGCGCAGTCGTTGAACGTCAACTCCTGCCGGCTCGGCGTGCGCGTCTCGCTGAGGTTGGTGTGGCGTGTGACGACCGCGATGGGGCGGTCCGTCGTCCCGCCGTCGGAGGCTCCCAGGCGGCGCAGGACGGGCACCGCGCGCACGCGGGTGGGCGTCTCCTCGAACCAGTCCGGGGCGGAGGTGTCGACGATCCGCGCCGTCTCGAACGCCTCGACGACCTGGGCGCGCCACTCCGACTTGATCCTCTGCCCGACGAAGTCGCGGTAGAAGAGCGTCGCCGCACTGCTGGGGCGCGCGTGGGCGACGGCGACGAAGCTGTCGTCGGCCGTGGGCACCCAGAGCACGATGTCGGCGAAGGCCAGGTCGGCGAGCAGCTGCAGGTCGCCGACGAGCAGGTGCAGCCATTCGACGTCCGCTTCGTCGGATCGGCCGTGGGAGAGGACGAGGTCACTGAGGGTCGACACCCGACAAGCCTAGGGCGCGGCCGGGCGGCGCACGCCGGGCTCGCTGTCCACAGCTCGGGACGGCCGACGATTATCCACAGTCTGCGCCTCTGCCTTCCATGAGCATCCCTCGACTGCTTCGATGAGGTCGTCCTCGCGTGCCGACCCAGCGCGCCCCGCCCGTCGAGCAGAGAGGTGACCCGGACCCGTGAACAGCTCGTCCTGCCCCAGGAGATCGCCGCATGAGCCTTCCCCTCCACGCCTTCGACTACCGCACCCTCCCCCTCGACCCCGAGGCGGCCGTGGAGCGGCTCACCCTCGCGGAGTTCTTCGCCCCGCAGCCTGCGACCCGCGCGGAGCTGCCCGAACCGGAGCCCCTGCTCGCCCGGCTCACGCACCTCGTGATCGAGATCCTCGAGGGCTCGCGCGAGATCGACCAGATCGCGCGGTGGCTGAGCGACGAGGTCTACCACCACCTGCAGAAGCGGGTCGTGCTCGCGGCCCGCGCCCGCAGCCTGCGGAAGCGGACGGCGCAGCGCGTCCCGTTCACGGTCGGACGGGTGATCGTCACGGAGCCGCGGGACGGTGTCGTCGAGGGAGTCGTGCTGGTGCATCACCGCGCACGGAGCCGGGCCGTCGCGATCCGGCTCGAAGGCACGGACGCGCGCTGGCGTGCCACCGCGATCAACGTGCTGTGAGGAGCGGGTCAGCGCTCCCGGGCGGCCGCACCGGCCGGGAGCACGATCTCCACTCCCCTGTCGCGCAGGGCCTCCTCGAGCTCCGGGGGCGGCGGGGCGTCGGTGACGAGATGATCCGCGCGACCGAGCTCCGCGACCTCCTCGGGGACGGCTTCACCGCCGCCGACTACGACCGCGTCGGCGGACTCCCTCCCCAGCCCGGCTCGCAAGCGGTGTGCGCAGCGGTGGAGTCGACGCTCGAGGCCTGCTGCGTCCCCGGGCTCGTCCTCGAGACGGACCGGCCGACGACGATCGGCCTCGGCGACACCTTCGCCGGCGGCTTCGTCTCGGCCCTCGCGCGCGGCGAGTCCTGACGGCGGGCGAGGCGGGCTCCGAGCCTCCGCAGGAACGCCGACGGCCCCGGACACCCGCTGCTGCGGGACCGGGGCCGTCGGCGTCGTCCGGGGAGGACTCAGCGGCGCTTGGACTGCGCGCGCCGCTCCTCGCGGTTGGCGGGGGCGTCCGAGCCGCCCGGCTTCTGGCCGAAGGCGCCGGTCGTCGGAGTCTCCTCCGCCTCGCCCTCGGGAAGCGCCTTGCGGGCCTCCTCGGCGCGGGCCTTCGCGGTGGCCGCCTGCTGCACCTGTCCGCGCTGGTCGCGGACCTCGACGCCGCCGGTGTCGCTCGGGGCTGAGTAGCTGAGCTTCTCGGCCGGAGCGACCGGCTGAGCGAGGCCCTTGGCCGCGACTCCGGCGACCTCGCCCTGCTTCTGGGTCACCTCGACCTCGAGGTTGAAGAGGAAGCCGACGGTCTCCTCGCGGATCTGCCCCATCATCTGCTGGAACAGGGCGAAGCCCTCGCGCTGGTACTCGACCAGCGGATCGCGCTGGGCCATCGCGCGCAGGCCGATGCCGTCCTTGAGGTAGTCCATCTCGTAGAGGTGGTCGCGCCAGCGGCGGTCGATCACCGAGAGCACGACACGGCGCTCGAGCTCGCGCATGGCGGGAGAGCCCAGCTGCTCCTCGCGGCGCTGGTAGGCGAGCTGCGCGTCCGAGAGGATCTCGCGGCGCATGAACTCCTTGTTGATGCGGCCGCGGCTGCCCGCCTCCTGCACCACCTCGTCGATGGTGAGGCTGATCGGGTACAGCGTCTTCAGCTCGGTCCAGAGGGCGTCGAAGTCCCAGTCGTCGCCGTTGCCGTCGCCGGTGTGCACCTCGAGGATCTCGTCGATCACGTCGACGAGGAACTTCTGGGTGCGCTCGTGCAGGTCGTCGCCCTCGAGGATGTGGCGGCGGTCCGAGTAGATCGCCTCGCGCTGGCGGTTGAGGACGTCGTCGTACTTGAGGACGTTCTTGCGGATCTCGGCGTTGCGGGCCTCGACCTGCGACTGGGCGCTGCGGATGGCGCGCGAGACGACCTTCGACTCGATGGCGATGTCGTCCGGGACGTTGCCGCGGCCCATGAGCGCCTCGGCGGCGCCGGAGTTGAACAGGCGCATGAGGTCGTCGGTGAGCGAGAGGTAGAAGCGGCTCTCCCCCGGGTCGCCCTGGCGCCCCGAGCGTCCGCGGAGCTGGTTGTCGATGCGGCGCGACTCGTGGCGCTCGGTGCCGAGCACGTAGAGGCCGCCGGCGGCCTGGACCTTCTCGGCCTCCTCGCCCACCTTCTCCTTGACGGCGGCGAAGACCTCGTCCCACGCGGCCTCGTACTCCTCCGGAGTCTCGGAGGGGTTCAGGCCCTTGGCCGTCATCTCGGAGACCGCGAGGAACTCGGCGTTGCCGCCGAGCATGATGTCGGTGCCTCGACCGGCCATGTTGGTCGCGACGGTGACGGCGCCGAGGCGGCCGGCCTGGGCGACGATGGCCGCCTCCCGCGCGTGGTTCTTGGCGTTCAGGACCTCGTGGCGCACGCCCTTCTTGGCGAGCAGGCGCGAGAGGTACTCGCTCTTCTCGACGCTGGTCGTGCCGACGAGGACCGGCTGCCCGGCCGCGTGGCGCTCCGCGATGTCCTCGACGACCTGGGCGAACTTGACCTGCTCGTTCTTGTAGACGAGGTCGGCGTTGTCGATGCGCTGCATCTTGCGGTTCGTCGGGATCGGGACGACGCCGAGCTTGTAGGTCGACATGAACTCGGCGGCCTCGGTCTCGGCCGTTCCGGTCATGCCGGAGAGCTTCGCGTAGAGGCGGAAGTAGTTCTGGAGCGTGACGGTGGCCAGGGTCTGGTTCTCGGCCTTGACCTGCACGCCCTCCTTCGCCTCGATGGCCTGGTGGATGCCCTCGTTGTAGCGGCGTCCGGCCAGGATGCGGCCGGTGTGCTCGTCGACGATCAGGACCTCGCCGTTCAGCACGACGTAGTCCTTGTCCTTCTTGAACAGCGCGCGCGCCTTGATGGCGTTGTTGAGGAACGAGATCAGCGGGGTGTTCGCCGACTCGTAGAGGTTGTCGATGCCGAGGTAGTCCTCGACCTTCTCGATGCCGGGCTCGAGGACGCCGACAGTGCGCTTCTTCTCGTCGACCTCGAAGTCCTCGCCCTCGTCGAGGCGCTTGGCGAGGTTGGCGAACTCCGCGAACCAGCGGTTCGCCTCGCCCGACGCCGGTCCGGAGATGATCAGCGGGGTGCGGGCCTCGTCGATGAGGATCGAGTCGACCTCGTCGACGATGGCGTAGAAGTGGCCGCGCTGGACCATGTCCTGCGCCTGCCACGCCATGTTGTCGCGGAGGTAGTCGAAGCCGAACTCGTTGTTCGTGCCGTAGGTGATGTCGGCCGAGTACTGCTCACGGCGCTGCTCCGGGGTCTGGCCCGAGAGGATCACTCCGGTCGTCATGCCGAGGGCGCGGAACACGCGCCCCATCAGCTCGGACTGGTACGACGCGAGGAAGTCGTTGACCGTGACGATGTGCACGCCGCGGCTGGCGATCGCGTTGAGGTAGGCCGGGAGGGTCGCGACGAGCGTCTTGCCCTCTCCGGTCTTCATCTCGGCGATGTTGCCCAGGTGCAGGGCGGCGCCGCCCATGAGCTGCACGTCGAAGTGGCGGAGGCCGAGCGTCCGGCGCGAGGCCTCGCGGACGGCGGCGAACGCCTCCGGCAGCAGGTCGTCGAGGGACTCGCCGTTCGAGTAGCGCTCGCGCAGCTCGACGGTCTCGTTCTTCAGCTCCTCGTCGCTGAGGTGCGTGAAGTCCTCTTCGAGGGCGTTGACGGCCTTCGCGTAGTTCTCGAGGCGGCGGATGACCCGCCCCTCCCCGACGCGAAGGACCTTTTCGAGGACAGAGGCCACGGGGTACTCCAAAAAAATAGAAGACAGGAGTCGCGCGCCGGAGCGCGGACCGCGACCAGCCTAGCCGGGGCGGGCGGCGAGCGGTCGGGCCGACGCGTCCGCCCTGGGCGGACTCCCTGCCTGGGCCCGGGGTCGGATCTCAGCCGGCGGCCTGCTCGGCGAGCTCGTCGGCCTCGTCGCCGAGGCCGATCACGCCGTAGTCCCAGCCCTTGCGGCGGTAGACCACGCTCGGGCGGTTCGTGTCGGAGTCGATGAAGAGGTAGAAGTCGTGTCCGACCAGCTCCATGTAGTCGACGGCGTCGTCGACGGTCATCGAGACGGAGGCGAAGACCTTCTTGCGGATGACGACGGGGCAGTACGGCTCCTCGACCTCGTCCTCGACCGGCTCCGGCGCCTCCTGCACGGGGATGACGCCTGTGCTCAGCTGCTCCAGCACCGCCGCGTCGGCCGGCTGGATGGCGACGACGCTGAAGTCGTCGGCGGCCGCGTCGCGGAGCGAGGTCGGCCGATGCTGGCCCCGATGGACCTTCTTCCGGTCCTTGGCGCGTCTCACCCGTTCGAGCAGCCGGCCGATGGCGACGTCGAACGCCGCGTACTTGTCGGCTCCGCTCGCCTCGGCCCGGACCACGGGCCCCTTGCCGATCAGCGTCAGCTCCACGCGGTCGCCGCCGGCCGAGCCCTTGCCCTCGGCGTGCCTGCTCGCCTTGATCTCGAGTGCGAGAGCACGATCGGCGAGGTGCGCCACCTTGTCCGACTTCTCCGTCGCGTACGCGCGGAAGCGATCGGTGATGTCGATGTTGCGTCCTGTGATGTCGATGTCCATGACAACCTCCCAGTCGAGTACGGCGTGCCGCCTTTCTCCGGGGCGGACCGTTCACGCCGTGCCCCCACCGTAGACCCCGGCCACCGGATCGTCACCGGGAGTTCGTCCGGATTCTGCTGCTACGTTCCCTCCTCGTTGCGCGGTGCCGGCCAGGGCCGCCGCGGCCCGGACCGTCCCGCCGGCCGCACGCACGGCGCGCCGGAGCTCGAGCAGGGTCGCGCCGGAGGTGACCACGTCGTCGACGAGGACCACCGGCGGCCACGACGAGAGCGGACGGCGGGCGCGGAACGCCCCGTCGAGGTTGCCGCGCCGCTCGACGCGGCCGAGCCCGACCTGGTCGCGGACCATCCGCGACCGCCGGAGAGGACGCGCCGCCCGCCCTCCCGCCGCGGCGACCAGCTGCGCGACGGGATCGGCGCCCCGCCGCACGCGGCCGAGCCAGGAGCCGGGCGGGACGACCAGGATCGCGGGGCTGCCGGCGAGCGCCGCGCCGAGAGCGGGACGCAGCAGCGCGCCGAGCGGGGCGAGGCTGGCCGTGCGGCCCTCCTCCTTCAGCGCGACGACGAGGCGGCGCACCGTGCCCTCGTACGGGGCACCGGTGACGACGAGGAGCGGATCGTCCGGCGGTCCGACGTCGCGGGTCAGCATGCAGGCCGAGGCGGCCGCGTCGGCCGAGCAGTCCGGACAGGGCGCCCGGCTCGTCGGCTCTCCGCAGGCGGGGCACTCCAGCGGGAGGAGGACGGCGAGGGCGTCGAGCAGGTGATCGGAGAGCATGCCTCCACGTTCGCCGTCCGGGCCGCGGCGCGGTGGGTGGATCCGTCGGATCGGGACGATCCGCCCGCCCGACGCGCCTGGGGAGGAGCATCCGGGGAGCGCCGTCGTCGACAGGGCTCGTCGTCGCCGACAGGACCCGTCAGGACCCCATGCCGGTCTGCGTCGCGAGCAGCCGGATGTCCGTCGCGGTCGTCTGCCAGGCCGAGCCCCGTTGCTGCCGGAGCTCCCCGCCCTCGGCGAGGATGCGGACCTGGGTCGAGGTGTTGCCCGCGGCGATCTGGACCGTGCCCGTCGTCGTGCCGAGCGCCGTGGCGCCTCCGCCGAGCAGGTTCATCGTGACGGCGTCCTCTCCCGTCGAGCCGCGCACGACCGACACCACGTCGAGCTCGTCCGTCCAGGCCGCGGCGACCGCGGTCCCCAGGGTCGAGCGGAGGACGACCGGCTCGCCGACCGCCACCGGGTCGCCGTCCCGTGAGCGGGTGATGCCGGCCACCAGCACCGTGGCCTGCTGCCCGTCCTGGGCGAGCGCCAGCATCCGGGTGCCGTCGCGCGACACGGCGATCGAGGCGAGCGACTCGACCTCGCTCCAGGCCGTCGCGACCTGCATCGAGCGCGAGCCGTCCGCGGAGTACGCCACCAGCTGCCCGGGCGAGGCCGACGGCACCGACCAGACGTACCCGAGCGGATCGATGGACGGCGCGACGAGGCCCGACCGCGCGTCGAGGAGGACGTCGGCACCGTCGGGCTCCACGAGGCTCACGCCCGCGGCGGTGAGCACAGCGGCCGATGCGTCCGAGTCGGCCCCGCGCTGCTCGCCGAGGACCGCGGCCCGCGGCTGCAGCGCCTCGATCCGATCCGAGATCCCGAGGCCGGCCAGCCCGGAGGAGCCGAGGAATCCGAAGGCGTCGTCGGTCAGCACGAGCGGCCGGGTGTCGACGCGGGGCGAGGTCGGCAGGCCGGTGACCTCGGAGGGGACGTCGATCGGGTTCTGCTCGACCGAGAGCGCGACTCCGGTGACGTTCGAGACGTTCGCGAGGCTCCGGTTCAGCTGCAGGGCCATCAGCCGCCACTGCGCCGGATCGGCCTCGAGAGCGGCCGGGTTCAGGTCCACCACGGCGCGCTGCGACTCGACCGGGACGGTCTCGGCCGCCAGCGTCGTCCCGGTCGGGAAGGCCGACACGACGGCGGCGGAGTCCCGCAGCCACGGCGTGGGGCCGCGCAGCAGCTCGGTGACGATCGTGGTGCTGGTGGAGCTGTCGGCGCGCGAGGCGAACCAGCGCAGGTCCGGCACGAGGTACTGGTATCCGGGGTCGAAGAAGTAGAGCGCGTGCGTCGAGAAGACCTGCTCGAAGGTGGTGCGGTCGATCACCACGCCGCTCGGCGGCGCGCTGATGCGCCACTCGCCGTTCTCCTGGACGAAGCCGTAGTCGAGGGTCAGGCCGGCCGTGGTGGCGACGTCGGTGTAGACGCCGGTCGCGTCGACCTCGGCGACGGGCGTGATCGTCAGCGAGAGCGTGGATCCCGACTGCGGCGAGGCGGAGCGCTGGCCCTCGTCGACCGTCACGTGCTCGCCCGGCGTCCAGTCGGCTCCGGTGGAGAGGAACTCGCGGGCGATCTTGTAGTTGTTCTGCGGGCTCGACGCGGCGTCGATGAAGCCGGTCAGGATGTCGCGCTGCGACGCACCGACGGCGGGTCCCGACGGGAGGAAGTCGTACTGGAGGTCCTGCGGCGCGGTGTCGGGCCGTCCGACTCCGACGTCGCCGTCCCGCGGGATGCCGGCGCACCCGGCCAGCCCGAACGCGAGCAGCGCGGCGGCCGCGACGGCGCGGAGGACGCCGCGCCTCACGGGAGCACCCCCGCGGCCCCGACCGGAGGAGCCTGCAGCGGCGGGAGGACGATCGGGCCGCTGTAGGCCTGCTCGCCCGCGTCGACCGGGGGCAGCGGGAGCGGCGAGGCCTCGATCCGCTCGCCGCGGTGCCGGGGCACGGTCAGGCGGAAGCAGGCGCCGCGATCGGGCACGGACCAGACCTGCAGCCAGCCGTGGTGCAGGGCGGTGTCCTCCTGCGCGATGGAGAGGCCGAGGCCGGTGCCGCCGAGCGTGCGGCGGCGGGACGGGTCGGCGCGCCAGAAGCGGTCGAAGACGCGCACCACCTCCTCGCTGCTCATGCCGTGCCCGTAGTCGCGCACCGCGAGGGCGACCGCGCTGGCGTTGCTGTCGACGGTGACGACGACCTCGCGGCCGTCGCCGTGCTCGATCGCGTTGCCCAGCAGGTTGCGGACGATCCGGCGGATGCGGCGCGGATCGAGGTCGGCGTCGAAGTAGCCGCCCGGGGCGGAGAGAGTGAGCCGGGAACCGTTCGCCTCCGCGATCCCGCGCATCGCCTCGATCTCGTCGCCGGCCAGCTTCACCAGGTTGACCGGCTCGAGCTCGAGCTCGGCCGATCCCGCGTCGTGGCGGGAGATCTCGAGCAGGTCGGCGAGGAGGCTCTCGAAGCGGTCGATCTGGCTGTGCAGCAGCTCGACCGTGCGCTCGGCGACCGGGGCGAAGTCCTCGCGCTGGTCGTACAGCACGTCCCCGGCCAGCTTCATCGTCGTCAGCGGCGTCCGGAGCTCGTGCGAGACGTCCGAGACGAAGCGCTGCTGGACCTGGCTGAGCGTCGCGAGCTCGCTGATCCGGTCCTGCAGGCTGTCGGCCATGCCGTTGAAGGACCGGGCGAGGGTCGCGATCACGTCCTGGCCCCGCTCGGGTATCCGCACGTCGAAGTCGCCGGCGGCGAGGCGCTGGCTCGTCTCGGCCGCGACCCGGACCGGGGCGACGACGATCCGCACGACGACCCAGCTGACCGCTCCGATCAGCAGGATGAGCAGGATCCCCGCCACGTTGAGCACCTGCTGCACGAACTGGAGCGTGCGCTCCGCGTCCGCGAGGGAGTAGCCGATGTACAGCTCGTAGCGCCCGGCCGAGCTCGGCAGCTCGAGGGTCGAGCCGACGAGGATGCCGGGCTGCTGCTGACCGGAGGCGTCGAGCGTCACCGACTGCCAGTACTGCCCGTCGGA
This sequence comes from Rathayibacter sp. AY2B9, assembly GCF_002931595.1. NCBI lineage: Bacteria > Bacillati > Actinomycetota > Actinomycetes > Micrococcales > Microbacteriaceae > Rathayibacter > Rathayibacter sp. AY2B9. Next base: position 274,229 of record NZ_PSUB01000001.1, on the reverse strand, counting down.
GCCCGCCTGCACCCGCTCGCGCAGCGCGTCGCTGATCACGCCGTTCTGCAGCTCGCGGTTGTAGATGTCCTGAGGCGCCAGCGAGGACGCCTCCTGGTCGGGCGAGCGCACGACGGCGATCAGCGCGGAGGAGGAGGCGTCCCGGACGGCGGTGCGCACCGAGCTCATCACCTCCTCCATGTCCTGGCGGGTGGAGACGGTGGCGGCGTCGAGGTATCCCTGCGCGGCCCGGGTCGCGCGCGACGTGTCGCCCGTGACCTGCGTCAGCCGTGACTGGAACAGGTTGTCGCTGATGCTGTACGAGAGGTAGACGCCGGTCGAGCCGATGGCGATGCCGCTGAGCAGGACCGTGATCGCGACCGCGCGGAACTGCAGCGACGTGCGCCACACCCCGAGCACGCGGCGGGGCCACCGGCGCACGTCGGGAGCGGCGAGGCGGGGCACGGTCAGCCCAGGAGGACGGCGCCGGCGCGGTAGCCGACGCCGCGCACGGTCATCACGATGCGGGGGTCGTCCGGGTCCTTCTCGACCTTGGCGCGCAGGCGCTGGACGTGCACGTTCACGAGGCGGGTGTCGGCCTTGTAGTGGTAGCCCCAGACCTGCTCGAGCAGCATCTCGCGGGTGAAGACCTGCTGGGGCTTGGAGGCGAGGGCGAGGAGGAGGTCGAACTCGAGCGGGGTCAGGCCGATGCGCGTCTCGCCGCGGCGGACCTCGTGGCCGGCGACGTCGAGGCTCAGGTCCCCGACCTGCAGCACCGCGTTCGCGGCGGCGGTGGCGGGACGCAGGCGCGTCCTGATCCGCGCGACGAGCTCCTTGGGGTCGAACGGCTTGACCATGTAGTCGTCGGCGCCGGACTCGAGGCCCTGCACGACGTCGGAAGTGTCGGACTTGGCCGTCAGCATGATGACGGGGACGCCGGACTCGGCGCGGATCGCGCGGCACACCTCGATCCCGTCGATCCCGGGCAGCATCAGGTCGAGCAGGACCAGGTCCGGCCGGGCCCGCCGGAAGGCCTCGAGGGCGCCTGAGCCGTCCGCGCAGAAGGAGACGTCGTACCCGTCGGCGCGCAGGACGATGCCGATCATCTCGGCCAGGGCGGCGTCGTCGTCGACCACCAGAATGCGCGCGCTCATCGGTCTGCTCTTCCTCGTCTCGGGTCGCGCCCGCCCACGGCGCGCACGGTGACCCGACCCAGGCTAACCGACGCACCTCTCCGTGGGCGGGGAGCGGGCTCTGCGGGCGAAGGGGGTCCGCTCGGGGGAGGACCCCGCCCGCACGCCTGTGACAGCATGGAGGGGATGACCGACGCAGCTCAGTGGCCCCCGCCCGCAGGGCGTCCGGACGACGCGGCCGTCCCGGCGCAGGACGGCGACCGGCGCAGGCCGCTGCCCGCTCCCGTCGCCCCGGCCTGGTCGCCCGCGCCGCCGAGCGCAGGCCCCGTACCACCCGGTCCCGCCGGGGGCTCCTGGTCGCCCGCCGGCGCCGGCCCCTGGTCGCCCGGACGCCCAGCGCCCGGCTGGACTCCCCCGCCCAAGCCCGGTCTCGTGCCGCTGCGCCCGCTCGGCTTCGGCACCCTGCTCGGCGCCCCGTTCCAGGTCCTCCGCCGCAGCCCCCGCACGACCCTGGGCGTCGCCCTGCTGGTGCAGGGCCTCGGGTCGGTGCTCGCCCTGGCGGTCTACGGCTTGATCGCGGTGCTCGCCGTCGGGCGCATCGCGCAGGCGGAGTCCGCCGACCGCGACGCCGTCGGCGCGGGCTCCCTCGCGGTCGTGGTCCTGGCCGCCCTCATCCCCCTCGCCGTCTCGCTCGCCAGCGGTGCCCTCGTGCAGGGCGTGGTCGTGCTCGAGGTCACCCGCGGCGTCCTCGGCGAGCGGGCGACCTTCCGACAGCTGCTCGCCCGGCTGCGGGGCCGCTTCTGGGCGCTGATCGGCTGGACGGTCCTGCAGGGCGTCGGCTACCTCCTCCTGGTGCTCCTCGCCGTGGCGCTCGCCGTGCCGCTGTTCGTCATCGGAGCGATGGACGGGACGTCGAGCGCGATCGTCGGCGGGATCCTGGTACTCGTCGGCTCCGGCCTGGTCGCCCTCGCGCTGGGGGTCTGGCTGTCGACGAAGCTCGCCCTGGTTCCGAGCCTGATCGTCGTCGAGCGGCTGCCGCTGCGCCGTGCGGTGGCGCGCTCCTGGCGGCTGGTGGCGGGCGGCTTCTGGCGCACCTTCGGCGCGCTCGCGCTGATGACCGTGATCATCCAGGTCGCCGGCCAGATCGTGGCCACGCCGTTCAGCCTGCTCATCCCGATCGCCGGCGCCCTGATCGCCCCGACCGACCCGGACGCGCAGCTCGTCACCTCGCTCGTGGTGACGATCGCCTCCGTCGCCGTGGGCTTCGTGATCGGCGCCGTCGGCACCGTGCTCCAGTCGGCCGTGACGGGCCTGGTCTACCTCGACCGACGGATGCGCCGCGAGGGCTTCGACCTGGTGCTGATGCGCCACGTCGAGGAGCGCGCGGCGGGCCGCCCCTCCCCCGATCCCTTCCCCGTGCCGGAGCGCCCGTGATCCTCGCCGCGGCCCCTCTCGAGCCCGACGCGGAGCAGGCGCGCCAACTCCTCCTCGAGGAGCTCGCCGACCCGCGCTACCGGGCGGCCGAGCCGACCCTCTTCGACCGGGTGGTGCAGGCGGTGCGCGACTGGTTCGCCTCCCTCACGCTGCAGGGCGACGGCCCGCCGGTGCCGATCGCCGCCGTGATCGGCGTGCTGGTGCTGGTGGCGCTCGTGGTCGCCGCGCTCGTCATCGCGGGACGGCCCCGCGCCGGTCGCCGCAGCACCGTCACGGGAGCGGTGCTCGCCGACGACGACACCCGCTCGGCCGCGATCCTCCGCTCGCTCGCCGAGGCCGCGGCCGCCCGCGGGGACTGGGACGAGGCGCTCGTCGAGCGCTTCCGCGCCCTGGTGCGCTCCCTCGACGAGCGGACCGTCCTGCGGGTCTCGCCCGGCACGACCGCGCTCGGCCTGGCGTCGCGCGCCTCTGCGGCCTTCCCCTCCTCCGCCGCCGCGCTGCGCCGCACGGCCGACGACTTCGACCGCGTGCGCTACCTCGGGCAGCCCTGCGGCCCGGCCGAGTACGAGCGGGTCGCGGCTCTGGACCGCGAGCTCGCCGCGGCCTCGCCGGTCCTGGACGCCCTGGCGGCGCCCCGGTGAGCGCCGACACGGTCTCCAGCCCGACCCTCGGCGCGCTGCTGCGCCGCGGACGGGTGTGGGTGCTCCTGCTCGTGATCGTCGCGGTCGGCACTCTGCTGCTCACCGTCGCGACCGGGACCCGGGTGGCCGCCCCGGACCTCGACGTCGACAGCGCGACCCCGGACGGCGCCCGCGCGCTCGCCCAGGTGCTGCGCGATCAGGGCGTCGAGGTCGTCCGCGCCGACGACCTGGACTCCGCTCTCGCCGCCTCCTCCCCCGACGCTACACTGCTCGTCGACGACCCGGACGTGGCCCTCGACGAGGCCCAGTACCGCCGGCTCGCCCGCGCCTCGGCCTCGCTCGTCCTGGTGACCCCGGGAGGAGCCGCGCTCGACGCCCTGCTGCCGGACGTCCGCTTCGCCGGCTCCCCGGCCGGCGACGGCCCCTTCCGCGCCGAGTGCCCGCTCCCCGCGGCTGAGCGCGCCGGGACGCTCCCCGCCGGAGGGAGCACGTACCGGATCCTCGACGACGGCGACGCCGTCGGCTGCTTCCCCTCGGGCGACGACGGCTTCCTGCTCGTGAGCACCGGGTTCCCGCAGGGCGCCGAGGTCACCGCGATCGGCGACGCCGACCTCCTCCGCAACGGCACCATCGGCCAGGACGGCCGCGCCGCTCTCGCACTCGGACTGCTCGGCGGTGAGGACCGGCTGGTCTGGTACCGCGCCGGAGCCGCCGACTCGGCGAGCACCACCCCTGCACCCGCCGACCTCGCCCCCGGCTGGGTGACTCCGGCTCTCCTGCTGCTGGTGGCCGTGTTCGTCGCCTCCGCCGTCTGGCGCGGCCGCCGGCTCGGCCCGCTCGCGGTCGAGCCGCTGCCGGTCGTCGTGCATGCGAGCGAGACGGCCCGCGGCCGCGCGCGGCTCTACGCGCGCGGAGCCCTCCGGCCCCGCGCCCTCGACGCACTGCGCATCGGCACCCTCCGGCGGACGGCCGCGCTCCTGGGACTCGCTCCGGCGACCGGGGTCGACGAGATCGTCGCCGTCGCCGCCGAGCGCCTCGGCCGCGATCAGGCCGCGCTGCGCCGTCTGCTCGTCGACGACCTGCCGGGCGACGACGCCGCCCTCGTCGCCGCCTCCGACGAGCTCCTCCGCTTCGAGAGCGCGCTCCGCGCCGCCCTCTCCCCGACGACCGCCCGACGACCGGAAGGCCACTCCCGATGAGCGACACCACCCCCTCCGCCCGCGACGGAGCGCCGGTCTCCGACGACGACCTGCGCGCCGAGCTCGACCGGGTCCGCTCCGAGGTCGGCCGCGCGGTCGTCGGCCAGGACGGCGCCGTCTCCGGGCTCCTGATCGCCCTCCTCGCGGGCGGCCACGTCCTGCTCGAGGGCGTCCCCGGAGTCGCGAAGACGCTGCTCGTGCGCGCCCTGTCCGTCTCGCTCGGCCTCGACACCCGCCGGGTGCAGTTCACGCCGGACCTGATGCCCGGCGACATCACCGGCTCCCTCGTCTACGACGCCTCCACCTCCGGCTTCGCCTTCCGCGAGGGCCCGGTCTTCACGAACCTCCTGCTGGCGGACGAGATCAACCGCACGCCGCCGAAGACCCAGGCCGCGCTCCTCGAGGCGATGGAGGAGCGCCAGGTCAGCGTCGACGGGCGCACCCTGCCTCTGCCGGACCCGTTCCTCGTCGCCGCCACCCAGAACCCGGTCGAGTACGAGGGGACCTACGTGCTCCCGGAGGCCCAGCTGGACCGGTTCCTGCTCAAGCTCGTGCTCGACATCCCGCCGCGCGACGTCGAGGTGGAGGTGCTCTCGCGCCACGCCGCGGGCTTCGACCCGCGCGATCTCGACGCCGCGGGCGTGCGCCCCGTGCTCGACGCCGCTCGTCTGCGCGCCGCCCAGGCGTCGGCCCGGCGCGTCGGAGCCGGCCCCGACGTCCTCGGCTACATCGTCGACCTCGCCCGAGCCACCCGCGAGAGCCCGAGCGTCAAGCTCGGCACCAGCCCCCGCGGCTCGACCGCCCTGCTCGCGGCGTCCCGCGCCTGGGCCTGGCTCAACGGCTACGGCTCGATCACCCCCGACCACGTGCAGGCGATGGTCCTGCCCGTGCTGCGCCACCGCATCCAGCTGGAGCCGGAGGCGGAGCTCGAGGGCGTCCGCACCGAGGCCGTCCTGGGCGGGATCCTGCAGCAGGTCCGCGTCCCGGTCTGAGCCGTGCACCTCACCGGACGCAGCGTCCTCGTCCTCCTCGTCGGCCTGGTGCCGGTCGTCCTCCTGGGCGGCCGCCCCGAGGTCGCCTTCGCCGTGCTCGGCCTCTGGCTCCTGGCCTGGGCGGTCCTCGTCGGGATCGACGTCGCGGTCGCGGGCTCGCCCCGGGCCGTCGTGCTCGAGCGGCGGGTGCCGGACCGGGTGCGGCTCGGCGAGCGGGCCGAGGCGACCCTCCTGGTCACGAGCACCGGCCGCAGGAGGATCACGGGGGTCCTCCGCGACGCCTGGGAGCCCTCGGCCGGCGCCCTCGAGACCCGGTCGTCCCTGCGTCTGCCGCCGGGCGAGCGCCGCGCGGTGACCACGGTCCTGGAGCCGCTCCGCCGCGGCGAGCGCCGGGCACTCCACGTCACCATCCGCTCCCGCGGGCCGCTCGGGCTGGCCGGCCGCCAGGCGACGCGGGCCGCGCCGGCCGTCGTCCGGGTGCTGCCCGCCTTCCGCTCCCGTCGCCACCTGCCCTCGCGCCTGGCGCGGCTGCGCGAGCTGGAGGGGCGGACCAGCGTGATGATCCGCGGGCAGGGAACGGAGTTCGACAGCCTGCGCGAGTACGTCCGCGGCGACGACGTCCGCTCGCTCGACTGGCGGGCGACCGCGCGGCGCCGGGAGCCGGTCGTCCGCACCTGGCGCCCGGAGCGCGACCGGCGCGTGATCGTCGTGCTCGACACGGGCCGCACGTCCGCCGCTCGGATCGAGGACGAGCCGCGCCTGGACACGGCGATCGAGGCGTCGCTCCTCCTGGCGGCCCTCGCGGCCTCGGCCGGCGACCGGGTCGACGTGCTCGCGTTCGACCGCACCCGGCGAGCCCGCGTGCACGGCGCGACCGGCACGGAGGTGCTGACCCGCGTCGTGGACGCCCTCGCCCCCGTGCAGCCCCAGCTCATCGAGACCGACTGGGCGGCGGTCCCCGCGCAGGTGCGCACCCTGGCCTCCCAGCGCTCGCTGGTGGTCCTCCTCACCGCGCTCGACTCGGTCGGCTCGGCGGAGGGGCTCCTCGCGGTGCTCCCGCAGCTCACCCGCGTGCACACGGTCGTGGTCGCCTGCGCGCTCGACCCCGAGCTGCAGCGGATGGCGGAGGACCGGAGCGACCGGGCCGCGGTCTACTCCGCCGCCGCCGCGGAGCGCTCGCTCGCGGACGTGGACCGGCTCTCGGCCGCCGTCCGCCGTCTCGGCGGGGACGTCGTGCTCGGCAGCCCCTCCGCGCTCCCGCCGGCGCTCGCGGACCGCTACCTCGCGCTCAAGGCGGCCGGACGGCTCTGACCTGCGAGAGGGGCCGTCGTCGGTCCCGGGAGCGCTGATCGACGGCCCCGCTCCGACGGCCGCGCTCGTCCGGCTCGGCTCAGCCGGCCGCGATGCTCCGCGACCCGGCCTCGAACCGGTCGAGGTCGCCCGTCTCCCCCGCCCGCACCGCGCGCCCGCCGACGACGATCATGTAGAAGAGGAACGCGCCGAGGGCGAGCGCCCCGATCCCGATCTTGAGCCACCAGGGCCAGGGTGCCGGAGTGACGAACCCCTCGATCACGCCCGAGACGAGCAGCACGAAGACCAGGCCGATCGCCACCGTGAACAGGCTCCGCGCGTCCTCGGCGAGCGCCTGGCCGCGGGTGCGCGCGCCGGGAGCGATCCAGGCCCAGAAGATCCGCAGGCCCGCAGCCGCGGCGACGAACACGGCCGTCAGCTCGAGCTGGCCGTGCGGCGCGATGTAGAGGAAGAACGTGTCGCCCTCCCCCACGTGGAACATCACCGCGATCGATGTGCCGAGGTTCTGCGCGTTCTGCAGCAGGATGTACGGCACGTAGACGCCGACGATCCCGAAGGCCACGCACTGCGCCGCGATCCAGGCGTTGTTGGTCCAGACCTGCCCGGCGAACGAGGCGGCGGGGTTCTCGGAGTAGTAGTCGATGAAGTCGCCTCGGGCGAAGCGCCGCAGCTCCTCGTCGTCGCCCAGCGCGGCGAGCAGGCGCGGGTCGCCGAGGATCCAGAGCGCGTAGAGCGTCGCCACCACCGCGGTCGCGAGGGCGACGGCGAGCGTCAGCCAGCGCAGCCGGTGCAGAGCGGCCGGGAGCGAGAGGACGACGAAGCGGGAGACCGCGGCGAGCGGCTCGTCTCGCGTGCCGGTCAGGCGTCCCCGAGCCCGCGAGAGCGAGACGGCGAGCCGAGTGCCGACGGCTGTCGATCCGGCGGTGGAGGAGATCGTGGCGAGGTCCGCGGATGCCGCCTGGTAGCGCTCGATCAGCTCGTCCGCCTCGGCTCCGGTCAGGCGGCGCCTGCGCGAGAGCTCGTCGAGGCGGGTCCACTGCGCAGCGCGGGCGGCCGAGAGAGCGTCGATGTCCATCTCCTGACAGGATAGCCAGGCACGCCGCCGAGGCCGAGCATCCGGGAGGAGCACCGTGGAGGAGCAGCGCACCGAGTTCGACGACGCCGACCTGGTCACCGGCGAGGCGATCGCGCTCGAGGTGCCCGTCACCTCCTTCGTGCTCCGCGCGGTCGGCGCGATCATCGACCTGATCGCGGAGCTCCTGCTCGCGCTGGGCCTGTTCCTGCTGGTCTCCTCCCTCTCCGGGGACGGCGGCCTGGACCCCGCCGCCTCGGCCGCCGTGGCGATCGCGGCCCTCGTCATCGCCGTGGTGATCGTGCCGGTCACCGTCGAGACGGCCAGTCGCGGCCGCTCGCTCGGGAAGCTCACCGTCGGCGCTCGCGTCGTCCGCGACGACGGCGGTTCCATCGGCTTCCGGCACGCCCTCGTGCGCGGCCTCACCGGCGTCCTCGAGATCCTGATGACCTTCGGCGGGCTCGCCGCGGTCGTCGGCCTCCTCTCGCGCCGATCGCGCCGTCTCGGCGACGTCCTCGCGGGCACGCACAGCCAGCTCGAGCGCGTTCCCCGCGCGGAGCCGCTGGTCGTCGAGATCCCGGAGCCGCTGCGGGGCTGGGCCGTCACAGCGGACACCGCGCGCCTCCCCGACGCCCTGGCGCGCCGACTGGCGCAGTTCCTCCGTCAGCGCCACGGCATGACGGAGCCGTCGCGCTCGCAGCTCGCCGCCGCGCTGGCCGACGAGACCGCGGTCCACGTCTCCCCGCTGCCCGCCGCGCCCGCGGAGGACTTCCTCCTCGCCGTGGCCGCACTCCGCCGGGCGCGGGAGGAGCGCGCCCTGCTCCTGTCCGACCAGCGCCTCGAGCGGCTGGCCCCCGTGCTCTCGAGCACGCCGCGCGGCTTCCCCGAGCGGCCCTGACGCGCGCGGCAGCGGCCTAGGCGGGCCCCGCGCCGTAGCGGACGGTCTCCCAGCCGCGCGGGACGAGGAGCCGCCGGTCGTGCTCGGCGCAGAGGTCGTAGCCGTGCGGATCCGGCGCAGGACTCAGCGGCCCGACCGCCACCAGCGAGTCGCGGTAGTCGTAGGTCAGCGTGACGACGGCCTGCGCACGGCAGCCCGTCCGCGAGCAGTGCCGTCCGGTCATCGCCGCCCACAGTAGCAATAGGCTGGAGCCATGCCCCGTGCTCGTCGTTCCGCCGCTCGCCCGACGAGCGGGTCGCGCGGAGGCTCCCGCGACCGGCACGGCCGCGGCGCACGAGGGCCGATCACCGGTCCGCACCTCCCCCTGCTGCAGACCCGCTCCGACTTCTTCGAGGCGACGATCGGCTCGGCCTTCGACTACCTGCGCGGCACCTGGCCGGAGGAGCTCGCCGGCATCCGCGTCGACGTCGCGGCGACTCCCGACGTCGACCCCGACCGGCTGCAGGGCACGGGCATCGCGCGGTGGCGCGTCGACCACGCCGCGCGCCGCATCACGCTCTACCGCGTGCCGATCGAGCGCCTGGCGAAGCTGCACCGCCGCGACGAGTGGCACCAGCGCATGCTGATCGAGAGCTACGTGTTCCGCGCCGTCGCGGAGCTGCTCGGCCGCGACCCGTGGGACATCTCCCCGGACCGCTACCGGCACCCCTGAGGCGCCGGCAGCTCTGAGGCGCCGGCACCGCCGAGGCGCCGCCGCCCCGCGTCTCAGTGCGAGTAGACCGTGATCGGCGAGGAGAGCGGTCCCGGCGGGACGATCGTGTACGAGGCGATCCGCCCGTCGCGCGCGATCGAGACCGAGGCCTGCACCGGCTGAGTGCTGCTGACGACCACGCCGTCGCCGTCCAGCGGGGTCGCGAGAGCCGCGAACGGGCCGAGCTCGAGCGTGCGGGTGCCGCCCGGGGCCTCGATCTCGACCGAGGCGGTCGAGTCGCTGCCGTTGACCAGGTGCAGCCGCGCGTCGCCCTCGCCCGTGCCGGCGACGCCGAAGGGCGTCGTGGTCGCGGTGCCGGAGGCGAACCAGGCGAAGTCCGTGCCGGCCGAGCCGGTCGAGGTCGTCCGCCCCGCCGCGACGATCGGCTGATCGGCCCGCAGGACGATGCGGTAGGAGCCGTCCGCCAGGCCCGTGAGCGGGACCTCGCCGACGAGGCCGGCGGGGACGACGACCTGGGTGGAGGTGCCCGACCCGCTCGGGTCCTCGTTGGTGACCTCGACCGAGACCGTGCTGTCGGCGTCGCCGGGGGTGAGGATGCGCAGCACGGGGCTGCCCGCGCCGCCGCTGCCGTCGTCGCTCGCGGTCTCGGCCGGAGGCGACGTGACGGTGAAGCCGGCGATCACGGCGAGCGTGTCCGGGCCGGCGGAGGGGCCGGTGGTCTCGACGCCCTCCGGGGTGAGCCCGGAGATGGCGCTGCTCTGCATGCTCGCGGCGACCTCGCCGCCGCGAGCGGTCACATGCACGACGGGCTGGACGACCCCGGGGGCGAGCCCCGCGAGCGGGAGCGCGCGGACCGCTCCGGCCGGAACGACGATGCCCGTGGCGCCGGTGGCCTGGACGGTGCCGGTCTCGGAGAAGAGCGTGAGGTCGACGGTGGAGGCGACCTCGCTCGGGTTCGCCAGGATCAGCACGGAGGTGCGCCCGACGTCGGTCGAGCCGGCCACGAGCCAGCTGTCGGCCGAGGGCTCGGCGCAGGCGCGGGCGGACAGTCCGGAGAGGGTGTCCGTGCCGATGGCCTGGACGGTGGCTCCACCGGGAGCGGGGTCGGAGCCCGCGGGCACGCTCAGACCGGTGATGCCGGTGCCCGGTGCGGCGACATCGTCCTCGTCGAGGACCGTGGGGTCCGAGGTGGAGCCCTCGGGCCGGACCGCGGTCGCCGCGCCGTCGAGGGCGCGCAGCTGCTCCGGCTCTCCGGCGTCGATCAGATCGCCGCCGCAGACCAGCGAACTGTCGGCCGCGACGGGCGTCACGACGACGCCCTCCGCGGCGCTCGAGACCAGGGGGGACGGGAGGAGCTGGGGCACGACCACGGCGGCCGCGGCGATCACGACTCCGGCCGCGCCCACCGCACCGCGCAGGGCCGTCCGGCGCCGACGGGCGGCCGAGGGTGCGCGATCGGGCGTCGAGGCCGCGGCGCGATCGGCGCGGCGCTCCGCGCGGGAGCGGCGGGCGGAGGACTCGGGCATCTGCTTCTCCTGGTCGGCGGGGTCAGACATCGTCGTTCCCGTCGTCGAACTGGCCGGTGGCCTCGCCCGGCTCGTCGTCGATCCCGGCGACCGCGCCGCTGGAGCGGCCCCGCTCGAGCGAGAGCCCGGTGGGCACCGCCAGCAGGAGGGCGACGACGAAGACGAGGAGGAGGGCGATCGTGTAGGCGATCCCGAAGGGCCCGACCACGCCGGACGGAGCGGCCTCGGTGCGGGTCCCCTCGGTGTCGACGGCCGTCCAGAGGAGCCCGTAGCGGGTGTCGCCGACGGCCGAGAACGCCGCGTTGCCGTCGAGGGAGACGGCCGCCCGCGCGCGCACGGCGGCGGCCGCGTCGCCGACCTGGGTGCCGGCCGGCACGGTCAGCACGACGAAGCGCACGCCGAGGCTCTCGAGCGCGGAGGGGACGTCGTAGCCCGTCCGCGAGACGAGGTTGCCCGCCAGCTCGTCGATCGCGTCCGTGCTCTCGGCGCCGGTGTTCGCGAGGGTCGACTGCTGGTCGAGGGTCGCGCCCGCTCCGCGCTCCAGCCGGGCGAGGACGCCGCCGTCCGCCTGCGGGACGAGCACGATCGTGCCCACCCGCGGGTCGTTCCGGGCCTCGGCCGCCACGTAGGCGGGGAGCGAGCGGTCCGACGTGGTCGACACGGACGTGCCGGCGCCGGTCGGGAAGGCCACCGCGAGCGGACCGACCAGTGCTGCCGCCGCGGCCGTGACGACGAGCGCCGGCACCACGCGCACCGAGCGCACGGCGGCGAGCGAGAGCGACGCGCCGATCACCAGGCCGAGCCAGTAGAGGCTGAGACCGGTGCCGCTCCAGACGGAGACCGCCTCGGAGCCGGTGGTCGCGACCTGCACGCCCTGGGCGAGCGAGGCGGTCACGAGACCCGCCGCCGAGACGCCGACGCCGCCGAGGGCCGAGAGGTTGTTCGGGAGGAGGAGGGCGGCCAGCGCCGCGACGATCAGCGGCACGACGAGCACGGCCGTGACCAGCGGGGCGGCGGAGGTGCCGATCCCCAGACCGCCGAGGAACGCGAGCCATCCGTCGGGCAGACCGGCCGGGAAGCCGGCGAGCAGCGCGACGAGGTCCGACTGCGCGGAGGGCAGCGGGACGCCCGGATCCGCGAGGACGCCGAGCCAGTCGCCCCGCGGTGCGCGGGCGACCACCAGCGGGAAGAGGAGGACGGCCGCGGGGATCGGCAGGCCGATGAAGCGGCCGATCCGCCGCCCCGAGGTGGCGACGACGACGAGCCAGATCACCAGGAGCGGCACGGCCAGCACCGGCGCGCACGCGACGACGGCCGCAGCCAGGATCGAGGCGCTCGCGGAGGCGGACCAGGAGCGGTACGCGCCGAACCCGGCGAAGAAGAGCCAGGGAAGCAGCACGTGCACCAGCAGCGGGGCGGGGCGCCCGTCGGCCTGCGCGGCGAAGAAGGCGGGAGCGAGGATGTAGACGAGGGCTCCGGCGGCGCGGGCGGTCGCGCGCGGGGTGAGCCGCGCGATCATCAGCCAGGCACCGAGGGCGGCAGCGGGGAGCGCGACGAGGTAGAGCAGCACCATCGAGTAGCTGGGCGACCAGAAGGTCAGCGAGCCGAGCACGGCGAGGACAGCGGCGAACGGGTCCGCCGCGCCGATGAACCCCGAGCCGAGGTCGCGCCAGCCGTAGGCCGCGTTGCGCCACAGCTCGCCGACGGTCGGCGAGAGCGTCAGCAGACCGCCGCCGCTGAGCGCGGGAGCAGCGAGGAGCGGCGTGTAGACCACCAGGCCGGCGAGCGCGGCGATGAGGACGACCCACACTCCCCCGCCCTGGAAGAAGTGCAGCGGATGGCGGTCCCGCCCGGCCTGCACGCGCACGGCGTCGTGGCGCACCGAGCGCAGCTGCCGCACCACGTCCAGCGGGATGCGCAGCGGCGCAACGGCCTTCCAGCCCACGTTCTTCGACGAGCGGAGAACGGTGCGGGCCCGCAGCACCTTCGTCCCCCCGAAGGCGACGACGAGGGCCGCCAGCAGCTCCCCTCCGACCAGCCCGGGCTGCTTGCGCAGCAGGCGCACGACCGCGCGGCCGATCGCCAGCGGGACGAGCGAGAGCCAGTGCAGGAGGAGGAGCGCGACGGGCGCGTAGGCGAGCCGGCGGTGCAGCTGCGCGGTGCGGTGCTGACGCGCCCGGCGCCGTTCGCCGCTGTCGATGCGGCGGCCGTCGGGGCGCTGCAGCCCGATGCGGGCGGTGGTGACGCGGGCGTCCGGCACGCGGCTGACCCGGTGCCCGGCGAGCCGGGTGCGGATCGAGAAGTCGAGCGCGTCGTCGACGACCGGCAGGCCGGGGTCGAAGCCGCCGAGCTCCTCCCAGAGGGAGTGGCGCACGAGCATGCCGCCGGCGGCGACGGCCAGGACGTCGGGCGTGGAGTCGTGCTGGCCCTGGTCGAGCTCGTCCTCGACGAGGTGGACGGTCGTGCCGTGCTTGGTGATCGACTCGCCGTAGCTGCGGATGTAGCCGGAGCGCGTCCAGTCCATGATCTTGGGACCGGCGACGGCGACGGAGGGGGCGACCTCGACGGCTCCCAGCAGCGCCGCGAGGGCGCCGGGCTCGGGGGCGGAGTCCTGCGCGAGCAGCCACAGCCACTCGTCCTCTCCGGCCGGCGGCTGCATCACGCGGACAGCGCGGGCCACGGCCTGGCCGAAGGGGAGGTGCTCGGCGACCTGCACGAGCTGCGTCGGACCCCAGGACGCGAGGAGCTCGTCGGTCGTGTCCTTCGAGCCTCCGTCGACGAACACCGTCGCGTCGGGCTGACGGGTCTGCGCCCGCAGGGCCGCGAGGGTTCGTTCCAGATAGGCCGCGCCGTTGCGCGCGACGAGGACGGCGGTGACTCGTGGATACATCGCGGACCACCCTAAGCGATGCCGCCGCGCCGCCCGCCTGCGGCTCGCCGCCCCGTCGGTCGGGTCGCGGCGAGGAGGGGACTAGGCCCGGCGGCGCAGCTTCCGGCGCTCGCGCTCGGAGAGGCCGCCCCAGATGCCGAAGCGCTCGTCGTTCTCGAGCGCGTACTCGAGGCACTGGGCCCGGACCTCGCACGAGGTGCAGATCTTCTTGGCGTCGCGGGTCGAGCCGCCCTTCTCGGGGAAGAAGGCCTCGGGATCGGTCTGCGCGCACAGCGAGTCGACCTGCCAGGAGAGCGCGCCCCCCGGCGCCTCGGTCGCGGTGTCGATCCCGGGTCGGACCCCGGGCACGCCCAGACGGACCGGATCGACGAACCAGTCCTCGGGGACTCCGGAGTGCTGTTCCGGAAGCGTCATGCCGTCTCCTACCCCGCCTGCGAACCGATGATCGGCGGCCACTCCTCCCGGAGCCGCTGCCTAGGTAATTACAGCGGTGTCATTCGCTCAGGTCAAGTCGCGGACCATAAACCCTCAACCCGCCGTGGAGGGTTCACGACACACCGGCGTGTCGCGAACGTGAGATCCGATCAGGCGGTCGCGGCGCTCCGTGCGCGCCAGGCGCTCTCCACCATCTCGGCGACCGTGTGCCGCATCTCCCAGCCCAGGTCGCGGGCCGCTGTCGCGCCGGAGGCGACGATGCGGGGCGGATCGCCCGGCCGCCGTGGGGCGACCTCGGGCGTGAAGGCGATGCCGGTGCTGTCGGCGATCGCGCGCATGATCTCGCCGACGGAGGCCCCGGATCCGCTGCCCAGGTTGTAGACCGGGTCGATCGGCTCGCCGGCGGCCAGGCGGCGCGCCGCGGCGACGTGCGCGAGCGCCAGGTCGGCGACGTGGATGTAGTCGCGGACGCAGGTGCCGTCCGGCGTCGGGTAGTCGTCGCCGTTGATCCGGGGCGTGCGGCCGTCCAGCAGCGCCTCGAAGACGAGGGGGAAGAGGTTGTGGGGGCTGGTGTCGTAGACGTCCGGGTAGCCGGATCCGACGACGTTGAAGTAGCGCAGGGAGGCGTGCCGGACGCCGTGCGCCCGCCCCGCGTCCGCGAGCAGCCACTCGCCGATCAGCTTCGACTCGCCGTAGGGCGATTCCGGGCTCTTGGGGGTGTCCTCGGTGACGATCTCGACGTCGACCGCGCCGTAGACGGCAGCGCTCGAGGAGAAGACGATCGAGGAGACCCCGGCGCGCTCCATCGCCGCCAGCACGCGCATGGTGCCGGTGACGTTCTGCTCGTAGGTGTGCAGGGGGCGCTGCACCGAGACTCCGGCGTACTTGAACCCGGCGACGTGGACGACGCCCTCGATGTCGTGCTCGGCGAGCACGCGGTCGAGCAGGGCCTCGTCGAGGATCGAGCCCTGGTGGAACGGGACGCCCTCGGGCACGAACGACGCGTGCCCCGAGGAGAGGTCGTCGAGGACGACGGGGTCGATGCCCTGCTCCGAGAACGCGCGCACCACGTGCGCCCCGATGTACCCGGCTCCCCCGGTGACCAGCCATGCCATGTGGATCCTCCTCGGTGCGGGCCCGCGACTCCGCGCGCCGGAAGACACCCTAGCGGCGGGGATCGACGGCGCGGATCGGCCGGATGACGCCGGGTGGCGATATCCTGCCGTCGTGCTCCGCTCCGTCGCCCTCCTCGCCCTGCCCGGCCTCGCGCCGTTCGAGTTCGGGGTCGTCTGCGAGGTGTTCGGGATCGACCGCGGCGTCGACGGAGGGCCCGCCCTCGACTTCCGGATCGCCACTCCCGATCCGGGCCGCGTCCGGACGAGCCTCGGATTCGACCTGCTGATCGCCGATGGTCTCGACGCGGCCCGGGACGCGGACCTGATCGCCGTCCCCGCCCACGGCCGCGGGCCCGCCGACGAGCGGGTCCTCGACCTCCTCCGCGAGGCTCACGAGCGCGGCGCGTGGATCCTCAGCGTCTGCAGCGGGGCCTTCACCCTGGCGCAGGCGGGCCTGCTCGACGGCCGGCGCGCGACCACCCACTGGATGCACGCCGCGGAGCTCGCCCGGCGCTTCCCCTCCGTCACGGTGGACCCGGAGGTCCTCTACGTGCAGGAGGGGCGCATCGTGACGAGCGCGGGCACCGCGGCCGGCATCGACGCGGCGCTGCACGTGGTGCGCGAGGAGCTGGGCGCGACGGCGGCGAGCGTCGTCGCCCGGCGGATGGTCGTGCCCCCGCAGCGCCACGGCGGGCAGGCGCAGTACCTGCGGACCCCCGTTCCCGAGGCGCGCGCGGACTCGCTGGCCGAGGTCACCGAGTGGATGCTGGAGCACCTCGACGAGGACCTCTCGATCGAGGCGCTGGCCCGTCGGGCCCTGATGGCCCCCCGCACCTTCGCGCGCCGCTTCCGGGCCGACCTCGGCACGACTCCGCTCGCCTGGCTCACCCGCCAGCGCCTCCTCCGGGCGCAGGTGCTGCTGGAGGAGACGGAGCTGACCCTCGAGGCGGTCGCCGCGCGGGTCGGCTTCGGCACGGCCGCGGTGATGCGCCACCACTTCACGCGCGTCCTGCGGACCACGCCGGCGGCCTACCGCCGCACGTTCGCCGCCTGAGCGGCCGGCACCGGGATCGCTGGAGGGATCAGACCGTCGCGACGAAGAGCGTGCCCCGTCCGGTGACGGCGAGAGTGCCCTCCGACGGGGTCACGAACACGCTGCCGCCGCGCTCGACGCGGACCGAGCCCTCGGCGCCCTCGAGCGAGAACGAGCCCTCGGTCGCGATCGCGATGGCGGGTCCGTGCAGGGCGACGCGGGCCGGCGTCTCCGACTCCGGCTCCACGACGGCGAGCACGAAGTCGGGGACGTCCGGACGGTAGACGCGCACGCCCGGTCCGGCCTGCTCGGCCGGGAGGTAGGGCACGGGCAGCGGCGAGAACTCGAGCACGCTCACCAGCTCGGGCACGTCGATGTGCTTGGGCGTGAGGCCCCCGCGCAGCACGTTGTCGGAGGCGGCCATCAGCTCCACGCCCGTGCCCGCGAGGTAGGCGTGGATGTTGCCGGCGGGGAGGTAGAGCACCTCGCCACGGGCGAGGCGGACGCGGTTGAGCAGGAGCGAGAGCACGATGCCGGGGTCGCCCGGGTAGCTCTCGGCCAGGTCCCGGACCGTGGTCGTCTCGAGGCGGTCGTCGCCCGCGGACGCCGCGACGACCGCGGACACCAGCGCGGCGACCTCGGCGCGGTCGCCGTCGGCGAGCAGCCACGACACGGCGCCGCGGAGGACCTCCGAGGGCTCGCCCTCGAGCGTCCGGGCGAACCGCGCGATCGCGGCCGCCTCCTCCGCCGGGGCGCGCCCGGCCAGCTCGGCGAGCAGCGCCCGGGCGTCCGCCGGCTCGCGGAAGCCGCAGAGCGCGTCGAAGCTCTCGCTGAGCGCGTAGATCAGCTCGGGCTTGTGGAACGGGTCCTTGTAGTTGCGATCGGCGGCGTCGCGGGGGATGCCGGCCTCCTCCTCCTCGACGAACCGGCGCCGGGCCCGCTCGGACGAGGGGTGGGCCTGGAGCGACAGCGGCCCGCCCGCCGCGAGGATCTTGAGCAGGAACGGCAGACGGGGAGCGCCCGAGACCGGATCGACCGACCCCTCCACTCCGGCGAGCGCCGCCTCGGGGTGATCGGCGATCCACTCGGCGAGCGTGCCGGCGCCGACCGAGGCGGGGTCGAGGATGCGCGCGGGCGAGCCCGGGTGCGCGCCGAGCCAGAGCTCGGCCTCAGGGGCGCCGGAGGGCGCGGTGCCGAGGGCCTCCGAGATGCCGGTGAGCGAGCCCCAGGCGTAGTCGCGGGGGGTGTTGCCGATCGGGATGAACACGGGAGCGCTGGCCTTCCGTCCGAGGGGTGGGTCCGAGCCGCTCAGCCGGACGCGCCGGGGCCGCTCCGCTGCGACGCTAGCAGGATCCACAACGCGGGCCCGGGAGGAGGGCCCGCCTGTTGGTGCTCTCCGCCAGCGGACGCGGCACTCGCAGGCGCGCTTCGTACGCTGGGAGTCGCAGCACTGTCGCCGTCGGAGCGGTAGCCGTGCCGCATCCGACGAGCGAGGGAGCACAGAGCATGGACAGCACGACCTTCGAGACCCTGGGGGCCGACTTCTACGGGTTCGAGGCGGCGCTCACGCCCGCCGAGAAGGAGCTGCTGGTCGGCGTCCGCGCGTTCCTCGAGGAGCAGGTGCGGCCGATCGCCGACGAGTACTGGGAGCGCGCGGAGTTCCCGCGGCAGCTGATCCCCGGGATCCACGCCACCGGCGTCATCGGCCTCTCCTGGCCCGAGACCCGCGCGATAGAGAACTCCGCCGTGTTCCGCGGCTGGGTGGCGCTCGAGCTGGGCCGGGTGGACGCGGGCATCGCGACCTACGTCGGCGTGCAGAACGGCCTGGTGATGGGCACGGTCGGCGTCGCCGGCTCCGACGAGCAGCGCGCCGAGTGGCTGCCGAAGCTCGCCTCGGGCGAGGTCGTCGGCGCCTTCGGCCTCACCGAGCCGCACTCCGGCTCCGACTCCGCCCAGGGCCTGCGCACCACCGCCCGCCGGGACGGCGACGACTGGATCCTCGACGGCGAGAAGCGCTGGATCGGCAACGCGACCTTCAGCGACGTGACCGTGATCTGGGCGAAGGACGCGGAGGACGGCCAGGTGAAGGGCTTCCTCGTCCCCACCTCGACACCGGGCTACCGCGCCACCGCCATCGCGCGCAAGCAGAGCCTGCGCACGGTGCAGAACGCCGACATCGTGCTCGAGGGCGTCCGCGTCCCGGAGTCGCTGCGCCTGCAGGGCGCGAACTCGTTCCGCGACACCGCGAAGGTGCTCCGGCTCACCCGCGCCGAGGTCGCCTGGCAGGCCATCGGCGTCTCGATCGGCGCTTACGACGCGGCGCTGCGCTACGCGAAGGAGCGCGTGCAGTTCGGCAAGCCGCTCGTCGGGCACCAGCTGGTGCAGGACCTCCTGGTCAAGAGCATCGGCAACATCACGGCCAGCATCGCCCTGGCGACCCGCGTGTCCGAGATGCTCGACGCCGGCGAGCAGCGTGACGAGCACTCCGCCCTCGCGAAGGCCTACGCGACGGCCCGGATGCGCGAGACCGTCGCCTGGTGCCGCGAGGTGATGGGCGGCAACGGCATCGTCCTCGACTACGGCGTCGCCCGCTTCTTCGCCGACGCGGAGGCCCTTTACTCCTACGAGGGCACCCGCGAGATGAACACGCTGATCGTCGGCCGCTCGATCACCGGCACCGCTGCGTTCGTCTGAGCCTCCCCGGCCGGGGAGGGTGCGGCGGCGCGCCCGGCACGCCGCCGCGCCGCCCCCGCTCCCTAGACTGGTCGCCATGATCCGACGCGCCGCCCCCGCCGCTCCCCGAGCGCTCGCGGTGGCGGTGCTGGCCGTGCTGCTGGTCGGCCAGTCGCTGCGGAACCTCGCCGGATGGTGGGGCTGGGGCGTCGTCGTCGCGGTGCTCCTGGGCGCCTCGATCGCCGTGCTCGTCCGCGCCCGCCCCCGCCTGCGCTGGGCCCGCACGCCGAAGTCGCTGGTCCTCTTCCTCGGGCTCGCGGTGCTCTCGCTGCTGTGGTCCGCCTATCCGGGAGCGAGCGCGATCGGAGTCACGGCGCAGCTCGCGACGACGCTCGGCGGCGTCGTCCTCGCCGTCACGCTGAGCAGCCGGGAGCTGCTCACGGCTCTCGGACGGGCCCTGCGCCTCTCCGTCGGCCTGTCGCTCCTTTTCGAGCTCGTGATCGCGGTCGTCGTGCGGCAGCCCGTCCTGCCGTTCGGCGTCGAGCCTCCCGCCGACGGACCGACGCCCGACGCCTTCTACTGGTCGCAGGCCGCCCTCTTCACCGGCGAGCCCGTCCAGGGGATCGTCGGCAACCGCAACCTCCTCGGCTTCCTCGCCCTGCTCGGCCTGATCGTGATCGCGATCGAGCTGGCGGCCCACTCGATCCGGCGCCGGTGGGGAGCGGTCTGGGTCGCCCTGTTCGTCGCGACCCTCCTGCTCACCCGCTCGGCGACCGTCCTGCTCTGCCTCGTCGCCGTCGTCCTCGCGGCCGCGTTCGCGCTCTGGGCTCGCCGGAGGGGCGAGTCCCGCCGGCGTCCCGTCTACCTGACCGCCGCGGGGCTGGCGGTGGCGGCCGTCGCCGGAGGCGCCGCGGGCTGGGGCGCCCTCCTCGGCCTGCTCGGCAAGAGCGAGGACGCCACGGGCCGCCTCGACATCTGGGACTCGGTGATCGCGCTCACGCTGCAGCGCCCGGTCCTCGGCTGGGGCTGGGTCAGCTACTGGGCTCCCTGGGCCGCCCCGTTCGACACCCTCGCCGAGCGCAAGGGCGTGCTCTACCTGCAGGCCCACGACGCCTGGCTCGACGTCGCCCTCCAGCTGGGAGCGGTCGGCCTCGTCCTCTTCGCGGCGCTCGCCGTCTCGACGCTGTGGCGCTCCTGGTTCCGCGCGGTCGACCGCCCGCGGCGCGACGCGACCTCGACCCTCCCCTACACGGCCGTCAGCCTCGCTCCGCTGCTGATCGTGGTCGCCCTCCTGGCGCAGTCGCTGTTCGAGAGCCGGATCCTGATCGAGGGAGGCTGGCTGCTCCTCGTCCTCTTCGCGGTGCAGACCAAGCGGCCGGCGAGCGAGACGCCCGAGGTCCTCGCCGCGACCCCGCTCCCCCTCGCCGACGCCTCCCCGAGGCGATGAGGCCCCGCCGCCCCTCGCTCCCCGCCTCCGTCGCCGACGCGACGGCGTCCCCGCAGTTCGCGGCGGCCCTCGCGCAGACCACTCTCGTCACCGTCCTCTGCGCTCCGGCGGTCCGCGGACTCCTCGGCTGGCCCGGCTACATCGCCGCCGTCGCCACGCTCACCGCCCTCGCCGCGGTCATGCTCGTCCTGCGGCGCGGGCGGCTCGACTGGGAGGGCCTGCTGCCCACGAGCATCCTGGTGTTCCTCGGCTGGATCGCGCTCAGCGTGCTGTGGAGCGACTACACCTGGGCCACGGTCTCGAGCGTCGTCTACCAGTTCGCCCTGGCGTTCCTGGCGATCGCGATCGGCCTCACGCGCGACATCATCCAGATCATCCGCTCGGTCGGCGACGTGCTGCGGGTCGTGCTGATCGCCTCGCTGGCCGTGGAGGTGCTCTCGGGGGTGCTGATCGACCAGCCGCTGCGCTTCCTCGGCGTGGAGGGCCTGCTCGCGGTCGGCGGGCCGATCCAGGGACTCGTCGGCACGCGCAACCAGCTCGGGCTGGTCTGCCTGCTGGCGATCGTGACGTTCTCGGTGGAGCTGATGACCCGCTCCGTCGCCCGCGGGCCGGCCGTCGCCTCGATCGCCCTCGCCGCGGTCACCCTCCTCTTCACGCGCTCCGCCGTGAGCGCGGGCGTGCTCGCCGTGGCCGTCGTCGTCGCCCTCGCTCTGCGCTGGGTGCGCCACGGCGACGGCACCCACCGCCGTCGGCGGCAGCTCACGGTGCTCGGCGTCGCCGCCGCGGCCTCCCTCACCGTGTGGCTCCTGCGCTACCGGGTGATCGAGCTGCTGAACGCGGGCAGCGAGTTCGAGTTCCGGCTGCGGCTCTGGCAGCAGGTCTGGCGCTTCACGGACCTCGCTCCGATCGTCGGCTGGGGCTGGGTGGGCTACTGGCGGCCCGACCTCTACCCCTTCACCGCCATCGACTACCTCTCGGGCCGCCCGCACTCGTCGAGCCTCAACGCGCTCTTCGACGTGGCCCTGCAGGTCGGCGCGGTCGGGGTGGTCCTCTTCGTCGTGCTGATCGGCCTCGCGCTCTGGCGCTCCTGGCTGATCGCCTCCGAGCGCAAGGCGGTCGTGCACGTCTGGCCGGTGCTGGTGCTGACCGTGCTGATGGTCACCGCGCTGGCCGAGAGCTCGATCCTGCTCGACGCCGGCTGGCTGCTCGTGGTGCTCTGCGCGATGCGCGCGGCCCAGGGACTGAGCTGGCGTCGGCTCCTGCACCCGCGGGACTGACCGGACTCCTCAGCGCCCGCGCCGCCGCGCCACCTGGCGGAGCACGGCGAGGTGCTCCTCCCGGCAGCGCTCCCAGCTGAAGGACCGGGCACGCTCGACGCCGAGCGGGCCGAGCTCGCCGGTCCGCTCGATCGCCTCGAGGATCCCGTCCGCGATCGAGCGCGGCTCGAGCGGATCGACGTAGACCGCGGCGTCCCCGCAGATCTCCGGGAGCGAGCCCGCGTCGGACGCGGCGACCGGGCATCCCGACGCCATCGCCTCGATGGGAGGGAGGCCGAAGCCCTCGTAGAGGCTCGGGAACGCCAGCACCGCGGCTCGGCGGTAGAGGTCGGCGAGCTCCTCCGGAGTGACGTGGCCGCGCCACTCGACGAAGTCCGGCAGCGGGCCGAGGCGGTCCAGATCCCCTCCGGTCAGCACGAGCCGGAGGGCGTGCCCCTGCTCCCGCAGGAGGCGCACCGCCTCGAACAGGCGGGCGTGGTTCTTGTGCGGCCAGGCGCGCGCCGGGTAGAAGACGAAGTCCTCGCGTGTGCCCAGATTCGCGACGAAGCGCCGGGTGTCCACGCCGAGATGCGACACGTGGATCCGCTCCTCCGGGATGCCCAGCAGCTCGACGATCCGCCCCTTGGTGAAGGCGCTGATGGTGATGACCGCGTCGGCGCGGCGAGCGGTCGCCTCGTAGGCGAGCCGGCGGAAGACGCGCTCGACGCGGGGGAAGAGGTGCGGGAGGTCGCGGTGCTGCAGGTCGAACAGCATCTGCACGTGCCCCTGCCGCCGCGACGGCCACGGGAGCGGGACCGTGAACGGGAAGTAGAGCACCGCGTCCCGGCCGAGGCGCCGGCGCAGGCGCGGCGTGCGCAGGAGCGCCTGGAGCATCCCCACGGCCCGGCGGCGGTGGCCCGCCCCGCTGACGACCCCCTCGGCCACGACCTCGGGCACGCCCTCGCTGAAGCCGCGGGCGTTCTCCGGGACGAGCACCTGCACGTCGGGCCCCTCCTCCCCCGGCCGCGGCGCCAGGAGGCGCGTGAGCGCGCGCGCGTAGGTCTCGCCGCCGCCCATCCCGCCCGGGTCGACGGTGAGCACGGCGAGCGTGACGGGGCGGAGTTCCGGCATGGCGTCCAATCGGTCCGAAGCCCGGCCAGGATACCGGCGGGCCGCACCGCTCCCGGCGCCCGGCCGTGCCCGTGGGTAGTATGTGTCCCGCTGTCATCGACCCCGACGAATTGGACCACCACGTGCCCCGCGCTTTGATCACCGGAATCACCGGCCAGGACGGCCTCTACCTCGCCGAGCTCCTCCTCTCGAAGGGCTACGAGGTCTTCGGGCTCGTCCGCGGGCAGAACAACCCCAAGTACGAGCTGGTCCGCCGCACCGTGCCCGAGGTGACCCTGCTCACCGGCGACCTCACCGACGTGTCGAGCCTCGTGCGCGTGCTCGCCGCCGCCCAGCCCGACGAGGTCTACAACCTCGGTGCGATCTCGTTCGTCGCCTACTCGTGGGAGAACGCGTCGCTCACCACCGACGTGACCGGCAAGGGCGTGCTCAACATCCTCGAGGCGACCCGCCTCTACGCCGGCTCCGACATGTCGCGCGTGAAGTTCTACCAGGCCTCCTCCTCCGAGATGTTCGGCAAGGTCCAGCAGGTCCCGCAGAGCGAGGAGACGCTGCTCTGGCCGCGCTCGCCCTACGGCGTGGCCAAGGTCTTCGGCCACTACATGACCATCAACTACCGCGAGTCGTACGGCATGCACGCCTCCTCCGGCATCCTCTTCAACCACGAGTCGCCCCGCCGCGGACCGGAGTTCGTCACGCGCAAGATCAGCCTCGCGGTCGCCCGCATCAAGCTCGGCCTCCAGGAGACGCTGGAGCTCGGCAACCTCGACGCGAAGCGCGACTGGGGCTTCGCCGGCGACTACGTCGACGCGATGTGGCGCATGCTGCAGCAGCCCGAGGGCGACGACTACGTGGTCGCGACCGGCGAGACCCACGAGATCCGCGAGTACCTCGACATCGCCTTCAACCACGTCGGCATCGAGGACTGGACCCCGTACGTGACCCAGAACCCCGCGTTCATGCGTCCCGCCGAGGTGGACCTGCTGATCGGCGACCCGGCGAAGGCGCGCGACGTCCTCGGCTGGGAACCGAAGGTCTCGTTCCCCGAGCTCGTGGCGATGATGGTCGAGAACGACCTCGCCGAGCAGTCCGCGCTGATCAAGTAGTCATGCCTGCCGCTCTCGTCACCGGAGCGAGCGGTCAGGACGGGGGCTACCTCGTCGAGCGCCTGCTCGCCGACGGCTGGGAGGTCTCCGCGCTCGTGCGCGGGACCGACGACGCCGCTCTTCCCGCCGCCGTCCGCCCCTTCGAGGGCGACCTCCGCGACGCCTCCGGCCTCGGCCGTATCGTCGCGGAGGCGCAGCCGGACACGGTCTTCCACCTCGCCGGCCTCTCCTCCGTCGCGCTCTCGTGGAAGGAGCCCGTGCTCACGGCCGAAGTGACCGGCACCGCGGTCGCCGCGCTCCTGGAGGGCTCGCTGGCGCTCCAGGAGTCGGCGGGCCGGGAGGTCCGCTTCGTCCAGGCCTCCTCTTCCGAGATCTTCGGGGCCGCGACCGAGAACCCGCAGACCGAGCGGACCCCGATCCGCCCGGTCTCGCCCTACGGAGCCGCGAAGGCGTTCGCGCACCACCTCGTCGCGGTCTACCGCGGCCGCGGGCTGCACGCCTCGTCCGGCATCCTCTACAACCACGAGTCGCCGCGTCGGCCGCTCGGCTTCGTCACCCGCAAGATCACCGCCGGAGTCGCGGCGATCGCGACGGGCGCCGAGTCGGAGCTCTCGCTCGGCAATCTCGACGCGCGCCGCGACTGGGGCTGGGCCCCCGACTACGTGGACGCCCTCGTGCGCGCCTCGCGCGCCGAGGAGGCGGGCGACTACGTCGTGGCGACCGGAGTCGCGCACTCGGTCCGCGACTTCGTCCGTGCCGCCTTCACCGCGGCCGGCATCGACGACTGGGAGCAGCGGGTCACGATCGACCCGCGGTTCGCGCGCCCCGTGGACACCCCCGAGATGCGCGGGGACGCCTCCCGGGCCCGCGAGGTGCTCGGCTGGGCGCCGACCGTCGGCTTCGAGGAGATCGTCGCCCGCATGGTCGAGAACGACCTCGAGCTGGCGCGCCGCTCCCGCTGAGCCGCGCGCACCGCGTGCAGAAGGCCCTCGCTCCTGGAGCGGGGGCCTTCTGCACGCGGTGGATCGAGGACGCCTAGGCGGTCGCGTCCGACTGCTCGGCCCGGGCCCGCTCGTCGACGCCCTCGCCCTCGACGAGGTACGACCAGACGCGGGCGGCGTACTCGTCCCAGGTGCCGCCGTCGATCGCGAGCGCCTCCGCCGAGAGCCGCGCGTGCAGCTCGTCGTCGGTCAGCAGCCGCTCGAGGGCCGCGGCGATGTCGTGGTCGTCGTGCGGATCGACGAACAGCGCGCCGCCCGAGGCGGAGACCTCGTGCATGCTGCCGAATCCGGAGGTCACGACCGGGGTGCCGACCGAGATCGACTCCACGATCGGGAGACCGTAGCCCTCGTTGATCGAGGGGAACACGGTGCACCGGGCCAGGCGGTAGGCGCTCCAGAGCAGCGCGTCGGTGATCTTGGAGAGCGAGCGGACCGGACGGCCCTGGCCCTCGAGGACCTCGAGTCGGTACTCGAACTCGGCGCTGCTCCAGGCGTTGCCGCCGATGAAGACCAGGCTGAAGCGAACGCCCCGGCGCCAGAGCAGCTCGGCGGCCTGGAGCACCGCCAGGTGGTTCTTCCGCGGCTCGTGGCTGCCGACGCAGACGACGAGCGGGAGGTCACCGGTCACCAGCGAGCGCGCGGCGGTGGCCAGCTCCTCGTCCGAGACGCTCTCCGGCTGCGAGGGCAGCAGGATCGGCCGGATGTCCGGCCCCTGCATCCCGACGCTGCCGAGCATGTGGCGCCAGCCGGAGTACTCGGTCGCGGCCGCCTCGGAGATGGTCGCGATGCGGTCCATGTGCGACACGGCGACGAGCGTGCGCGAGAAGGCGGCGCTGATGCCGGTGCTCGCCGTCTCGGCGGTGGTGACCGGCACGCAGTCGAAGCCGATGGTGCCCGTGCGGTTGCCGCTGAACTCGGCGAGGGCGGAGACGCGCGACGTCCGCTCGTCCTCCACGGCGAGCTCGGGCAGGAGGTAGGTGCCCTGCCACGGGACGATCACGCGGGAGCGGTCCTCCGCGGCGTCGGGCACGTCGCCCGAGACGGCGTTCCGGCTCTGCTCCGGGGTGAGCATGACGAGCGACTCGTGGGTCGAGTCCCAGCCGGCGAGCAGGATCTCGTGGTCGCGCGTCCAGCGGACGAGGCTCTGGCGCACCACGCGCTGGATGCCCGTGGCCAGCCCCGTGCGCGCGGTGTGGTGCACGTCGACGACGACCGCGCCGACGACCACCTCGACCTCGGGGTGGTGGAAGCGGGCGAAGACCCGGTTCGAGGCGATGGTGGATGCGGCGTGGGTGAGCAGACCGGCGGTGCCGTCCAGCCGGGCCCGGCGGCGGCCGTCGACGACGTCCTCCCGGCGCGGGAGCGTGCCGCGGAGGACGGCGAGCACCAGCCAGACCTCGCGGTCGGTGGGGGCGGGCAGCAGAACGCTCAGCTGTCCGGTGAGGGCGTCGACGCTGCCCAGCGGCTCCACAGTGGGGGCCAGGGTGCGCACCAGGGTGGCGAGGCGGTCGACCAGGTACTGCTTAGAGCGCACGGGGCGCCTCCTCGTGCTCGATGAGGGCCGAGGGGCCGATCAGGGCGGCCCACAGCTCCCGGGCGTAGTCGTCCCAGGTGCGCTCGGGCCGCTCTGCCGCCTCGAGGCGGAGCTCGTCGACGAGCTCCAGCGACGTCAGCAGGCGGCGCATGCCGTCGGTGATCTCCTCGTCGGACTCCGGGTCGATCAGGACGCATCCGCCGTGCTCGGCGATCTGCGCCGTGCTGCCGTAGCGCGAGGTCAGCACGGGGAGCCCGATCGACAGCGCCTCGGCGACCGGCAGGCCGTACCCCTCGTGCAGCGACGGGAACGCCAGGAACAGCGCCTCCCGGTAGCTCGCGATCAGGACGTCGTCGTCGGCTCCGCGGAGCACCTCGACCGGGCGTCCGGCGGCGACCAGCTCGCGCACGCGGGGATCGAAGACCTGGTGCGCCCAGGGGTTGGCCCCGCCGATGAAGCGGACGCGGAAGCGCAGGCCCTCGCGCCAGAGGACCTCGGCGGCGTGCAGCACCGCGA
This sequence comes from Rathayibacter sp. AY2B9, assembly GCF_002931595.1. NCBI lineage: Bacteria > Bacillati > Actinomycetota > Actinomycetes > Micrococcales > Microbacteriaceae > Rathayibacter > Rathayibacter sp. AY2B9. The sequence goes on along the minus strand of NZ_PSUB01000001.1, from coordinate 247,195 downwards.
GATGGTTCTTGCGGGGCTCCTGGCTGCCGACGCAGAGCACGAGCGGCAGGCCGGACGCGCTCCGGCCCTCGGAGCGCAGGCCGTCCGGGAGCTCCACGGGCAGCGGGACCGGGACGACGGTCGGGCCGGTGAGGCCCTGAGCGGGGAGCGCTCGCACGAAGCCCTCGAACTCCAGCGCAGCCGCGGCGCTCACCGTGGCGACGCGCTCGGCGTGCTTGACCACGGAGAGGAAGTTGACGAAGCGCACCGTCTCCTCCGGCGGCACCGTGTCGGCGCTGACGACGGGGATGGCGTCGTGGCCGAGGACGACGACCTCGTTGCCGGAGTACTCGGCGAGGGCCGCGAGCGGCCCGCACTGGTTGTAGTCGGGCACCGAGGGGATGACGACGACGCTGCGGTAGGGCACGACGAACTCGATGCGCTCCGGATCGCCGTGCTCCCAGTCGCGCCGCCCGGCGGAGGACCAGTCGACGACGCGCTCGTGCTCGATCGCGCTCAGGCGCCGGAAGGACATCGATCCGTGAACCCAGGCGACCGGGACGATCTCGTGCTCGGCGTCCCAGCGGGACACGGTCTGGCGCACGACCCGCTGGACGCCGGTGTTGTGACCGTGGCGGGCGGGGAAGTCGACGTCGATCAGGACGGCCCCGGTGACGACCTCGACACGGGCGTCCAGATCGGCGAACCCGGTCGCGGTGCGGGAGCCCGCCTCGAGGAAGATGCGCAGCGCCGCCTCCTCGGGGGCGAGCTCGAGGGCGCGGCGGAACCAGTCGAACAGCTCGCTCGTCGGGTACGCGGCCGTGAACGACACCAGCGCGACCCAGGTCAGCTCGTCGTCCTGGCGCGAGCGGATCTCTCGGGCCACCTCGTCGAGGTACGGGCCGGGCCCGCGGGTGCGCAGCGAGGCGCGGCGCTCCTCGTCGAAGAGGAGCGCGCCGATCTGCTCCAGGCGCTGCAGCATCGCCTCCGTGCGGTGGGCGCGCGCGGCGGCCGAGCCGGCGGCCGAGACCTGCGACCGGTCGCTCATCGCGCCCGACCGGACAGGCGGCGCTTCACGAAGCGCGCGCTGTGGCCGACGGCGCCCGACAGCCCGAGCTGCTCGACGCGGATCTGGAAGGTGCGCACCAGGCGGAGCGGCTTCGTCACCCGCCAGGAGAGGGTGCGCTCGAAGCCGGAGGCGGTCACTCCGCCCACCTGGATCCGCTCGACCCACTCGTCGAAGGGGTCGTTGAGGAGGGAGTCGACCTGCGCGCGCAGGCGGGCGAGCTCCTCGTCCGGGGACTCGGGCTCGGCGAGACGGGGCTCCACCGGAACCCCGGACGTGCGCGCGGGCTCCGCCGGGACGGCGGCGGGAGCGGCGTCGCCGACGGCCGACTCGAGGCTCGGGTCGGGAGCGGGAGGAGCGTCCTCGCCCGTGCCGCCGAGGACGGGGGCGGGGTCCCCAGCGCTCTGCGGCGCCGGGTCCAGGGGGACGTCGGAAGGCTGCGTGGGCATGGCGAACACCTCGTTCGTGTCGTTCAGTCGGCGAGCGGGAGCAAGACTACCCGCCATGCGCCGCGCACCGGCACGCCAGCCAGGGGGCTCCAGGGTGGGCCGCACGTATAATGATGCGGTCCGTCGCCCGGCGGAGGCCGAGAGCTTGGAGTTCCATGCCCAGCAAAGCTGTGGATCGCGCGCGCGCGATCGCCGACGAGCCGTTCCAGATCGCCGGCACCACGTCGGCCGTCGGCGGCGGCTCGGGCGGCTTCGTCGCCTCCCTCGCCGAGATCCTGCGGCACCGCGAGCTGCTCCGCCTGCTCGTGGGGCGCGAGCTGAAGTCGCGCTACAAGGACAGCAGCCTGGGCTTCGTCTGGAGCCTCGTCCGGCCGCTGATCATGCTCCTCATCTACTACGTGGCGATCGGCCAGATCCTCGGGGCCTCTCGCGGCGTCCCGAACTTCGCGATCTTCGTCTTCTCGGGGCTCACCCTCTGGGGCCTGTTCAGCGAGATCGTGACCGCGGGCACCACGTCGATCCTCGGCAACGGCGGACTGATCAAGAAGGTGTACCTGCCGCGGGAGATCTTCCCGGTGGCGGCCATCGGCTCGGCCCTCTTCAACTTCGGTGTGCAGTTCGTCGTCCTGATCGCGGGAGCCGTCCTCACGGGCTCGCTGATCTTCGGCGTCCAGCTCCTCTACATCGTGCCCGCGCTGGCGATCGTGCTCGTGTACGGCCTCGCTCTGGCCCTGGCCCTCTCGGCCCTCAACGTCTACCTCCGCGACGTCCAGTTCCTCGTCGAGGTCGGGCTGCAGATCTTCTTCTGGCTCTCCCCCATCGTCTACGCGTGGAACTTCGTCGTCGCCGCCTCCACCGGAGCGGGCCACGGCTGGGCCGAGCAGCTCTACCTGATCAACCCGATCTCGAACGCGATCCTCGCCTTCCAGCGCGCGATCTGGGGAGACGGCTCGCGCGTCAGCATCATCGACGGCAACGAGATCGCCCCCCAGGTGTGGCCGCCGGACATGGAGCTGCGCCTTCTCATCGTCCTCGTCGTCGGGCTGGTGTTCGTGTGGATCGGCCACCGGATCTTCCGCCGCCTCGAGGGCAACTTCGCCCAGGAGATCTGATCGTGACCCTCACCAGCAAGCAGGAGTCCGTGCCCGCCTCCTCCGGCACCCCGACCGTCGTCCGGGTGCGCAACGCCTCCAAGCGCTTCGTCATCCGCAAGGACAAGTCGTTCAAGGAGCGGATCGTCAACTTCGGCCGCGGGCGCAAGCACCGCGACGAGTTCTGGGCACTCCGCGACGTCGACCTCGAGATCCCACTGGGCTCGACCGTCGGCCTCATCGGCGCGAACGGATCGGGCAAGAGCACGCTCCTCAAGCTCATCGGCGGCATCGTGCAGCCGACGACCGGCACCGTGGAGCGCCGCGGACGCCTCGCCGCGCTCCTCGAGCTCGGAGCGGGCTTCCACCCCGACCTCACCGGGCGCGAGAACGTCTACCTCAACGGCGCGATCCTCGGACTCTCGCGCAGCGAGCTGGACAGCAAGTTCGACTCGATCGTCGACTTCTCCGAGATCGCCGAGTTCATCGACACCCAGGTCAAGTTCTACTCGTCGGGCATGTACGTGCGGCTCGCCTTCGCTATCGCGATCCACACCGATCCCGACCTGCTGCTGGTCGACGAGGTGCTCGCCGTCGGCGACGAGCCGTTCCAGCGCAAGTGCATGGACCGCATCCGCGCCTTCCAGCGCGCGGGGAAGACCATCGTGCTGGTCACCCACTCGCTCGAGCAGGTCGGCGAGCTCTGCGACCGCACCATCGTCCTCGAGAAGGGCACCGTCGTCTTCGACGGCGAGACCTCCGAGGGACTCCAGGTCCTCCGCGAGAGCTTCGAGGACCGTCGGGCCGCCCGCCAGGAGCGCGAGGCCGAGGCCGCCGAGGCCGCGGACGAGCCCGCCCCCCAACTCATCGAGATCCTGGGCTGCCGACTGCGCGGCGGATCGATCGAGCACGGCGGCACGGTCGTCCGCAGCGGCGAGACCCTCGAGTTCGACGTCACGGTGCGCACCAGCCGCCCGGTCGACGACTGGAACATCGGCATGGGCATCGACACTCCCCTCGGCCAGCGCGTCTTCGGGACGAACACCGAGCGCATCGGCACGCCGCTGAGCGCGGTCGACGGAGAGATGACGGTCACGTTCACCCTCCCCGACCTGCACCTCGGCGCCGGCAACTACGCCGTGCACGCCTCCTCGGCCACCTTCTCGCAGGGCGAGACCATGCGGATCCCGGTCGCCGCGACCTTCACGGTCGAGCGGGCCTCCGTGCACGACGGCGTCGTCGACATCGACTCCACCGTCCGCCTCAGCAGGCCGTGACCGCGCGGCGCCGCCGCCTCCTGGTCGACGCGACCGCCCTCGCGGCGCCGCGCCTGACCGGGGTCGGCCGCGTCCTGCTCGGCCTGCTGCACGCGCTGGACACCGACGCGACCGCCGCAGAGGTCGAGGTGCTCCTCGTCGTGCCGGCGAGCGAGGCGGGCTCGATCGAGCGCTTCGGCTTCCGTACGCTGCGCGTCCGACCGGTGCCGCTGCCCCGGCCGGTGTGGAGCGCACTGACCCGAGTGCCCGCGCCGGGGATCGACCTCCTGCTCGGCCGCGGCGCCTACTTCTTCCCGAACTTCCGGAGCTGGCCGCTCGCCCGCTCCCGCTCGCTCACCTTCGTGCACGACGTCTGCTTCGCTGTGATGCCCGAGCTCGTTCCGCGCGAGCGCCGAGAGCTGCTGTCGCGGTCCGTGCCCCGGTGGATCCGGCGCAGCGACCTGGTCCTGACCGGCACCCCGTCCTCCGCGGCCGAGGTCGAGAGCGCTCTGGGCGTCGATCCGGCGCGCGTCCGCGTGCTGCCGACCACGATCGACGCCGACCTCTTCCACGCCCGCGGCGAGGAGGAGGTGGCGCGGGTCCGCGCGGAGCACGGGCTCGGGTCCTACCTGCTCTTCGTCGGATCGATCGAGCGCCGCAAGAACCTCGTCACCCTGGTGGACGCGTACCGGCAGGCCGAGCGGCCGGAGAACCACACCCTGCTCCTGGTCGGCGGGGACGGCTGGGACAACGAGGACGTCCACTCCGCCGTCGCTCGCGCGGTCGCCGCAGGAGCCGACGTGCGCTTCGCCTCCTCCTACGTCGCCGACGAGGATCTGCCGGCTCTGCTCACGGGCGCCGACGCCGTCGCCATGCCCTCCTGGCACGAGGGCTTCGGCCTGCCCGCCCTCGAGGCCGTCGCCTGCGGCACCCCGGTGCTCGCGGCCGACATCCCCGGCCTCCGCGACGCGCTCGCCGGGCGGGAGTCCGCCGCCGTCTTCATCGACCCGGCGGACCGCACCGGGTGGTCGGCCGCGATCGGAGAGGCGCTGCGCCGTCCCCGGCGACTCGCACCGGAGCCCATCCCGGGGTGGGACCGCACCGCCCGGCGCCTGCTCGAGCTGGCCTTCGACGACCGCTGATCAGCGCCGGGTCGTGAACAGCAGCCAGCGCCCGGAGGCGGAGGCGACCTCGGGCTCGACGTCCCCCGTCGCCGCCTCGACGTAGGCCCGCCAGCCGTCGGGGTCGTCGGTATAGCCGGCGGTGTCCACGTAGACGGCGCAGGCGCCGCTGCCCGCCACGGCGTCGGCGAACTCCGCGGGGTCGTCGACGTCGCCCCAGACGTCCCAGCCGTAGGTGCCCTCCACCGCCCCGTAGCTCCAGCGGAGGCGTCCCTCCTCGGTCGCGAGGTAGGGCAGCGCCTCGTCGTAGTCGGAGAGCGCTCCGATCCGCCCGCTGTCGGGGAAGCTCTTCAGGGGGAGCTCCACCACACCGCAGCCGTCGTCCAGCTGCGCGTCGGCCTCCGACACGAACGAGCGCATCTCGGAGTCGTCGGTCGGAGCGATCGGCACCGCGGCCGATACTCCGGCCAGCTGATCGACCACGGCGACGGCGGCGAGCAGCGCCGCCACGAGGATCCGGACACCGCCACGGGCCGTGATCCGATCGAGCAGGAGCGCGAGCACGCCGAGGACGAGGACCGCGATGACGATCGACATCCGCGCCCACGCGCGGATCGTCGGCCCCGCCACCAGCGAGACCACGACGCCCAGGCCCGTCACCGTGTAGAAGAGGAGCGCGGCCAGCGTCGCCACGGCGAGGACGCGCACGCGGGCGTCCGAGAAGAACCGGCCGACCGCGGTCGCACGGAGCGCCCGTCCGCCGCCGAGCGCGGTGATCGGAAGCGCCACGAGCGTGATCAGGAGCGCGACGCTGGCGAGGATCGAGAACCCGGGCGGTTCCGTCGTCGGCGCCACGCCGGACTGGCCCGCATAGGTGTTCAGCAGGCCGTACCCCTGCGGCAGCCCGGTCCCCGACCAGGGCAGGCCCAGCAGCACGAGCTTGCCGGCGTAGGCCTCCGACTCCCCCACGGTCCGCGACGTGAAGTACGGGCTGTAGCGCTCCCCGAAGTCGAGCGAGAGCAGCAGCAGCGAGAGCCCGACGAACACGCCGAGCGCGAGGATCGGCACCGACGAGACTGCGAGCACGCGCAGCCGCTCGCGGGAGAGGAGCCCGGCGGCCGTGCTCACCGCCCAGGTCGCTCCGAGGACCAGGACCGCGAAGACGTAGTAGTAGCCGCCCGTGCTCGCCACCAGGAGCCCGAGCACGACTCCCGGGACGACGGAGCGCAGCACGCGGCTCCTCCGCGTCGCGCCCCGCTCGGCCCAGGCTCGGAGAGGATCGGTGCGCGGTCCGGCGACCATCAGCACCATCACGCCCAGGAGCGGGATCGCCCAGTAGTTGGCGAGGAACGCGTGGCCGAATCCGATCCGGAGGAAGTGGTACGGCAGCAGCGACAGCAGGACCGCGGAGAACGCCGCGACCCAGGGCCGCGTGCGGAGGGCGCGGAAGAACACGTAGCCGGTGACGGCGACCGTCGCGAACGTGCCCAGGTAGAAGACGTTCAGGAGCGTCGTCCCGTCGCGCACCACGAGGGCCAGGACCGACACGGCGAGGGCGGAGGCGACGTCGAACTGCGCGCTGAAGAAGGCGTTGAACCCGTCGGGGAAGCCGAGCGCCGCGTTGCCGTCGAACGGGAACGCCTGCGTGGCGCTGGTGAAGAGCGTGTAGTGCAGGATCTGGTCGTCGCCGCCCACGGTCCAGCGGGCCGTCAGGTCCTGCGGCCCGATCCCGAGCGCGAGCACGGCGGCGACGACCGAGACGAGGGCGGCGACGAGGGCCCATCCGAGCTCGACGAGCGTCCGGCGCCGCCGACTCGCCGTCCGCGGGCCGCGCACGTCAGTAGCCGCGCTCACGGCGCTGCTCCTCCACGCTGGTCTGGACGATCCGGTTCAGCTCGGTCTCGCCGTCGGTGCCCGCGTAGTCGTAGATGTCGAACCCCCCGCAGGCGACGATATCGGAGGGAGCGCCGAGCGTCCCGCGCGCGAGCCCCGCCCAGTCGGGCGAGCGGTCGGCCAGGACGAAGCTGTACTGCCGGTCGCGGTAGTCGCTCAGGTTGTTCATCCACAGCTGCACCGTGAAGTCGAAGTTGACCTGCTGGACGTGCAGCGAGGCCGGCCCGTAGAGGTCCAGCGGCCGCGTTGACCAGAACGAGCCGACGCCCGCGAGCTCGCGGCCGTCGATCCAGCGCTCCAGGCAGTCGGCGTCCGGGTCCGATCGCGCCTCGGCCGCCGCGGAGGCGACCGCCGTTGTGGCCGGCACGGCGGCGACGACGAGGCCTGCGGCGGCCAGCGGAGCGACGACGCGGACGACCGGCGCCAGCCGCGCGCCCGCAGCACGCCGGTGCGCCGCCGCGGCGCCGATCAGGGCGATCACGACCACGGTCGCGGTCACCGGGATCGGCATCAGGTAGCGGCTGACCGAGCTGCCGGTGAAGACCTGCACCACCAGGAGCACCGCCGTCTGCGCCGGCAGGAACGCGCACACCGCGAAGCGCGCACGGGCCGCCTCGTCGAGGGCGGCTCCCCGCGCCAGTCGGGCGGCACCGGCCACGACGACGGCGAGGGCCGCCAGCAGCAGCAGACCCAGCAGCGCCACCTCGAGCTTGCCGATCAGCGGCGCCTTCAGCACCAGGAACTGCACGATCAGGTCGTCCAGTGCCGTCCCGGCGAGCGGCAGCCGGAGGTACCCGCCGGCGTCGGTCCCGATCAGGAAGCCGAGCGGGACCCGCAGCGCGGCCCCGAGCGCGGCGGCCCCGAGGACCGTTCCCGCGACGATCAGCACCGCTCGGGGAGCAGCGAGAGCGAGCACCAGCAGCACGACGAGGACCACCAGCAGGGGGCCGACGAACTGCACGAGGAGGAGCGGATCGGAGAGGGTCGTCGCGGCGACGGCCGCTCCGACCAGGAGCAGCGGACGCGCGGCCGGACGGCGCTCGCGCAGCGCGCCCAGGGCGACGGCGAGCCCGGCGAGGCCTGTGAGCACCGCGCCGTAGTAGTAGGTCGTGAGGAGGAAGGTGGTCGCCAGGGCGCCCTCGTTGTTGAGCGCGCGGCCCTCCGTCAGGCAGAGCACCAGCAGCACGGCGATGCCGGCGAGCGCGGCGGCGGGCCGCAGCCGGCGGTGCCGGTCCGCGACGAGCCGTCGCGCAAGCATCCGGAGCACGCCGTAGAGGAGGACGACGTTGAGCACGGCGTTGACCGCGAGCGCCGCCGCGGGATCGCCACCGGTCAGCAGCCACGCGACGCCGAAGACGGGGAGCTCGGGGAAGAGGAAGAGCTGGCTCGTCATCACCCACGCCGCGGGGCGGCCCTCGGCGAAGGACTGCAGGATCAGCGGCAGCGCCAGCGAGTCGCCGTCGCGGAAGAGCAGCGGCCGCCACGGCGTGCCGACCATGAATCCGAGCACGAGCAGGGTCCCGCTGACGACGACGGCGAGGGCGGCGAGCTCGAGGAGGGCCCTCCGGGTCCGAGGGGATCCCGTCGGACCCGCCGTCACCGGTGCTTCCCGCCGAACCGGATGGCCAGGACGAGCAGGAGGTTCTTCAGGAGGGTGTCGCTCGGGATCTTGGAGTTGCCGACCGTGCGGTCGAGGAAGACGATCGGGATCTCCTTCACTCCGCGGGCCCGGCGCAGCGCCCGGTACTTGAGCACGATCTGGAAGCCGTAGCCGGCTGCGCGGATCGTCTCGAGGTGGAGGGTGCGCAGGAGGTCCGCGCTGAAGAGGTTGAAGCCACCGGTCCAGTCGGTGATCTTCGAGCCGAGGAAGAGGCGCGTGTAGAGGTTGCCGCCACCGCTCAGCAGCTTGCGGTCGAGCGTCCAGTCGGGAGTGCCCCCGCCCGCGATGTAGCGGGAGGCGACCACGAAGTCGGCGCCCGCGCGCACCTCGCGGAGGAAGGCGTCGATGTAGTCCGGGTCGTGCGAGAGGTCGGCGTCCATCTGCAGCAGGTAGTCGTAGCGGCGCTCGGCCGCGAGGAGGTGCTGGAAGGCCCAGATGTACGCCGCGCCGAGCCCCTCCTTCTTCTCGCGCGACAGCACGAGGACCTCGAAGGTGTCGGATCCGAGCTCGGCCGCGAGCTCGCGCGCGCGGTCCGCGGTGCCGTCGGGGGAGCTGTCGTCGATGACGGCGACGGTCACGTGGAAGTCGGGGTTGCGGGACGCCGCGAGCGCGACCCGCGGCAGCGCCGTCGCGATGTTCGCGACTTCGTTGTAGGTGGGGACGACGACGGCGAGGGAGCGCATGAGGCGGGGAGGATCCGTTCTTCCGGTGCACCGGCTGACCGGTGAGAGCCCTGCGAGTATAACGAGGCGGTGCTCGCGAGCCTCCGAGCGCGCCCCGCGGCCCGCCGCCCCGTCCGCGCACTCTCTCAGGAACATGGCACCGGCTGTTCGACCGCCCGGCAGGGGTCCGCGGTTACGATGGACGACAGTGCACGGCGGTTCACCCCTTGTTCGCCTGCCCCGATGGACGCCCGTCGGAGCCCGACGGTCGGGCATCGACGCCAGAGGGGGACGGGAAAGAGCACCGCAGATGAAGAGACTCCTCGAATCGCAGAAGGTCCGCTTCCTCATCGCGGGCTGCACCAACACGGCGATCGACTTCCTCATCCTCAACACGCTCGTGCTCCTGCTCGGTCTGCCGACCCTCGTCGCCAACGTCTTCTCCGTCCTGGTCGGCATCACGATCTCGTACGCGCTGAACCACTTCTTCGTCTTCCGCCACCCGGGCAGGGTCTCGGTCGCCACGTTCGCGAAGTTCTTCCTCGTCACCGGGTTCAGCTCGCTGGTCCTGCAGTCGGCGATCATCTACGGCTTCGAGGTCTTCTTCGACACCCGCTTCGGCAACTCGCTGCTCTTCCTCCCCAGCTCCGGCGAGAACGCCTTCCTCGCGATCAATATCGCCAAGGCCGTCGCCGTCCTCGTGGGACTGGTGTGGAACTTCTGCATGTACAAGTTCGTCGTCTTCCGCCGTCCGGCGCACGATGCGCTGCCCGCGATCGAGACGGTCTCCCCCGCCGCCGTGGCCGTCAGCACCGAGCCCGTCGACATCGTCCGCTGAGGGCCGCAGGCTCCCGGGCACCGCTCGAGCCGCGTGCTAGCCTCGTCGAGTTCTTCCGACGGGGCACTCCTCCCGTCGACGCCGCACCACCCGGAGGCTCCCATCGCCCGCTCGACGTTGCCCATCGCGGTCGTCGTCGTCACCCACTTCTCGGGTGAGGTCCTCCGCGCGTGCCTCGAGTCCGTGCCGGAGGCGACGGAGCACGACGTGCGCATCCTGGTGGTCGACAACCTGACCACGGACGACTCCGTCCGCAGCGTCGTCGAGCGCCTGCCGCAGGTCGAGTTCCACGAGACCGGGCAGAACCTCGGCTACGGCCGGGCCGTCAACTACGCGGTCGACCGCCTCGGGCCCGAGGTCGAGTGGATCCTGGTGACCAACCCGGACACGGTCTTCCTCCCCGGCTCGATCGACGCCCTCTACGCCGCCGCGACGGCGGACGACCGGATCGGCTCGATCGGGCCGCGGATCCTCGACTCCGACGGCACGATCTACCCCTCCGCCCGCGCTCTGCCCTCGCTCGGCACGGGCGTCGGGCACGCCGTCTTCGCCCACGTCTGGCCCGGCAACCCGTGGTCGGCGACCTACCGGCGCTCGCGCGCGGTCGAGACCCTCCGCCACGGCCGGATGGAGGCGGGCTGGCTCTCCGGCGCCTGCGTGATGGTGCGCCGCACGGCCTTCGAGGAGATCGGCGGGTTCGACGACCGCTACTTCATGTACTTCGAGGACGTCCAGCTGGGCGACTCGCTCGGACGGCGCGGGTGGACCAACGTCTACCTCGCCGACGCGGTCGTCTCCCACCTCGGCGGGCACTCCACCCGCCTGGCCTCGGCGCGGATGCTCGCGGTTCACCACCGCAGCGCCTACCTCTACCTCGCGCAGAAGTACGGGGCCTGGTACCAGGCGCCGATCCGTGCGGCGGTCCGCGCCGGGCTGGGCGCCCGGGTCGCGCTGATGCGCCTCCGCTCGAAGAGCTGATCCGCTCCGATCGGGCGGGCCGCCTGGCCGGCGCCGGGCGGCCCGCCCACCGGATCGGCGGTCAGGACGCGGAGTCGAGCTCCGTGTAGAAGGCCCGCGCCTCGTCCCAGGTCGGCAGCAGACCCTGCGCCTCGGCCTCGGCCAGCGTCGGTGCGTCGGTGTCCTTCGGCGAGAGGAGCAGCTCGCCGGCCTCCTCCGGGAAGCGCAGGCCGATCTGCCCGTCGAGCGGGTCGATACCCTTCTCCCGCACCGGGTCGAAGGTGGCGTTCACGAGGTACGAGACCACGGCGCCCTCGGTCAGCGCCACGAAGGCGTGCGCGACCCCCTCGGCGATGTAGACGGAGCGGCGGTCGACGTCGTCGAGCAGGATCGACTCCCAGCGCCCGAAGGTCGGCGACCCGACGCGCACGTCGATCACGTAGTCGAGGACCGCGCCGGAGAAGCACGAGACGTACTTGGCCTGCGACGGCGGGATCTGCGCGAAGTGGATGCCGCGGACGGTGCCGCGCCGCGAGACGGAGGTGTTGCCCTGCCGGAGCGAGAGCGGGTGCCCGACCTTCTCGGCCAGGCGGTCGAAGCGGTAGAACTCGTAGAAGACCCCGCGATCGTCGGGGAACTGGCGCGGAGTCACTTCGTAGACGTCGGGGATGTCGAGCTCTCGGATCTGCACGGTCGCCAGTGTAACGACGGCGTGTCACGGGCCCGCGACGCCTCTCTGCGCCACCCGGCGGCGTGCCGGAGCGCCGACCGTCGGCCGACGGACCGCTCGGGCATGATGAGGAGGTGACCTTCCTCCTCACGGGCGCCTCCGGCATGCTCGGCACCGACCTGCGCGCGGCCCTCGGCTCCCGCCCCAGCACCGCCCTCGGCCGCTCCGACCTCGACGTGACCGACCTCGACGCCGTGCGCGCCGCCGTCGCGGGACACGACGCCGTGGTGAACTGCGCCGCGTACACCCGCGTCGACGACGCCGAGACCGACGAGGAGGAGGCGCACCGCGTCAACGCCGTCGGAGCGCGCAACCTCGCCCTCGCCACCGCCGAGACGGGAGCCGCACTCGTGCAGGTCTCCACCGACTACGTCTTCGACGGCTCCGCGACGACCCCCTACTCCGAGGACCACCCCCGGAACCCGATCTCGGCCTACGGCCGCACGAAGGCCGAGGGCGAGCGCCTGGTGCTCGAGGCCAACCCGGAGCGCGGGTACGTCGTCCGCACGGCCTGGCTCTACGGCGAGCACGGCGGCAACTTCGCTAAGACGATGGTGCGACTGGCGGGCGCGCACGAGACGCTGACCGTGGTCGACGACCAGCACGGCCAGCCCACCTGGACCGCCGACCTCGCCGCGCGCCTGATCGAGCTGGTCGACGCGGAGGCCCCGGCCGGCGTCTACCACGGCACCAGCTCCGGCGAGACGACCTGGCTCGGCTTCGCCCGTGCCGTCTTCGCCAAGGCGGGTCTGGATCCCGAGCGCCTGCGCCCGACCGACAGCGGCTCGTTCGTCCGCCCCGCTCCGCGTCCGGCCTACTCGGTCCTCGGACACGACGGCTGGAGCCGGGCGGGCCTGCCGCCGCTGCGCTCCTGGCAGGACGCGCTCACCGCCGCACCCCTCGAGGCGGTGACCCCGTGACCACCACTCTCCGCGTCGTCGTCGACCAGATGCTCGCCCGCGTGCCCGGCGGCATCGGCCGCTACACCGAGGAGCTCACCCGCGAGCTGATCGCGACGGCTCCCCGCGACTGCGAGGTGGAGGCCGTCGTCTCCGCCCACCCGCCCGAGAAGGAGGAGGAGCTGCGCCTGCGCCTGCCCGGCCTCGCGCGCATCCACCGGCTGCCGCTCGGGCGCCGCGAGCTCTCGCGCGCCTGGCAGTACGGGATCGCCATCCCGGCCGGCGGCGGCATGATCCACGCCCCGAGCCTGTTCGCCCCGCTGCGCAGCCACGACGGGAGCGAGGGCGAGCAGATCGCCGTCACGATCCACGACACGGTGCCGTGGACGCATCCCGAGACCCTCACCCCGCACGGCGCGAAGTGGCACCGGGCGATGGCGAAGCGCGCCCGCAAGCACGCGGACGCCGTCGTCGTCCCCACCCACGCCGTCGCCCACCAGCTCTCCCAGCTGATGGACTTCGGCGATCGACTGCGCGTGATCGGCGGAGCCGTCGGCTCCGGCCTGGTCGTCCCGGAGGACGCCGACGAGCGCGCCACGGCGCTGGGCCTCCCCCCGGAGTACGTGCTGAGCGTCGGCACGCTGGAGCCGCGCAAGGGCCTGGTCTCGCTGATCGCGGCCTTCGGAGGAGCGTCCGCCCCGGCGATCCCGCTGCTCCTGGTCGGCCCGACTGGCTGGGGCGACCTGGACGTGGCCTCCGTCGCCGACGAGCAGGGCCTCGACGAGACGCGCGTGCGCGCCCTGGGAGTCCTCAGCGACGCCGACCTCGCCGTCGTCCTCTCGCGGGCCACCCTCTTCGTCTACCCGAGCATCGCCGAGGGATTCGGCCTGCCCGTGCTCGAGGCGATGCACTTCGGAGTGCCGGTGGTGCACTCCGACGACCCCGCGCTGATGGAGGTCGCCGCGGACGCCGGCGTCGCCGTCGAGCGCGGCGACGCGAAGGACTACCCGGACCGCCTCGCCCTCGCCATGAGCAGCGTGCTCGCCGACACCGGGCTGCGCGAGCGGATGTCGGTGGCCGGCCGCGACCGCTCCCGCGCCTTCAGCTGGCGCGACTCCGCCGAGCGCGTCTGGGCGCTGCACGCCGACCTCTGAGGCGTGCGGCACCCGGCCGTCTACGGCGCGGAGTCGCCCGACAGTCCGGCGCTCACCAGCGAGTGCACGACGTCGTAGTCCGGATCCTCCGGGTCGACGGCCGGCGGGACCAGCTCGATCGGGTCCACCGGCTGCGACTTCGTCTTGAGCCCCAGCTGGACGAAGTAGCCGAGCATCCCCTGCGGGACGTCCGTCTTGATGACCTGGGACCCGGCGGACGCCACGTCCTGGAACTTGGCGAGGACGTTGCCCGGCTCGAACTGGGCGAGCAGCGCCTCCTGCACCTGCCGCTGGCGCGCCATCCGGTCGTAGTCGCTCGTGGTGTAGCGCGAGCGGGCGTAGGCGAGGGCCTGCTCGCCGTTGAAGTGCCAGTGCCCGGGATCGATCCACTGGTTGACGCCCTGCATCACGCCGTCGGAGTCGGGCAGCCCGCCCAGGGGCAGCGGCTCGTCGGCCACGTAGTCGATGTCGATGCCGCCGAGCGCGTCGATCAGCTGGGCGAAGCCCTCCATGTCGATCAGCGCGTAGTACTGGATCCTCAGATCGAGGATGCCCTCGACCGCGTCGCGCATCGCCTCGATGCCGGGCTCGCTGCCGTGGTCGACGGCGTCGGGGTAGAGCTCCGGGTGCTTCAGCTCGACCTCGGTGTAGACCGAGTTGAGCTTGCAGACGTCGACGGCGCAGTTGTCGGTGTCGTAGCCGTCGGGATAGAGCTCGTGCATCGGGCTGGTCTCGGGGAACGGGAAGTCGACGAACTCGCGCGAGACGCCGATGATCGAGGCCTTGCCGCTCGACGCGTCGATGCTGACCACCGAGATGCTGTCGGGGCGCAGACCGTCGCGGTCCTCCCCCGCGTCGCCGCCGAGGAGCATCACGTTGTAGCGGCCGTCGATCGGCTGCTCGATCGCTCCGCCGCCGAAGATCGACGACAGCGTCCCCCGGGTCACGCCGAGCAGGTAGGTGCCGTAGGCGGTGGTGCCGACCGAGATCGCCATCAGCGCGATCGTCGCGAACGCGAGCACGCCGCGCATCCGCGGGCGCACCCGGACGACGCGGATCAGGCGGAGGGTGTCGAGCGTCAGCACGGCCCAGACCACCCCGTAGACGACGAGCGCGGCCTGGAGCGCGAGCATCGAGACGTCGAAGGTCGCGAGCGTGTAGAGGCCGGTCGGGAAGACGAAGTAGAGGAGCACCGCGACCAGGAGGGCGACCCAGAGCCCGAGGGTGAAGCCGAGCCCCAGGCGCCCGAGCCGGCGGTTGCCCGCGAGGACCTGAGCGGACCCGGGCACCAGCAGGTTGACGATCAGCAGCCACCACGCCCGCCGCGTCATGAAGGCGCGGGAGGCGACGTCCGGGTGCCGCAGCGGCAGGGCGACGGCCGTCACAGGCCCGCCACCAGGGCGTCGTTCTTCGCGGCGACCTGCACCTCGAGGTCGGCGGCGAAGGCGTCGAGCGCTGCGGAGAGGGCGTCGTCCGCGGTCGCGAGGATCTTCACCGCGAGCAGTCCGGCGTTCCGCGCTCCGCCGATGGAGACGGTGGCGACGGGGACGCCCGCGGGCATCTGCACGATCGAGAGGAGGGAGTCGAGCCCGTCGAGGCGGGCGAGCGGGACCGGCACTCCGACGACGGGGAGCGAGGTCACGGCGGCGAGCATGCCGGGGAGATGGGCGGCTCCGCCCGCCCCGGCGATGACGACCTTCAGGCCGCGGCCGCGGGCCTCGCGGCCGTACGCGATCATCGCCTCCGGGGTGCGGTGCGCGGAGACGACCCGGACCTCGTGCGCCACGCCGAACTCGGCGAGGACGGCGGACGCGGCCTGCATGACGGACCAGTCCGAGTCCGACCCCATCACGACGCCGACGAGCGGCGCGGGCCCGTTCACGAGCGCGTCCGCGCTCACGAGAGGGCTCCGGCAGGGGTCGGGGAGGTCGGCAGGCTCGTCACGGCGACCATCGTACGGGTCAGTCCGTGAGAACGGCCGCCGCCGCGCGAGCCTCGTAGACCACGAGGTCGAGGTCGTCGCCGGTGGCGTTCACGTGCCCGACCTTGCGGCCCGGTCGCGGCTCCTTGCCGTAGTTGTGCACTTTCACGCCCGGGTGATCGGCGAGCACCCGCGGGTAGCGGTCGGTCAGCGACTCCCCCACCGGGCCGCCGAGCACGTTGACCATCACGGTCCACGGATCGCGGCAGCCCGTCGCGCCGAGCGGCAGGTCGAGGACCGCGCGCAGGTGCTGCTCGAACTGCGACGTGGTCGATCCGTCCATCGTCCAGTGGCCGCTGTTGTGCGGGCGCATGGCCAGCTCGTTGACCAGGATCCGGTCGTCCGTCGTCTCGAACAGCTCGACGGCCAGGACGCCGGTGACCCCGAGGCTGTCGGCGATCGTCTGCGCGATCTCGGCCGCGGCTGATGCGAGCCGGCCGGCGGACGCGGGGGCCGGAGCGATCACCTCGGCGCAGACGCCGTCGCGCTGCACGGACTCCACCACCGGCCAGAGGATGCTCTCGCCGGAGGGGCGCCGAGCGACGAGCTGCGCGAGCTCGCGGCGGAAGCCCACCAGCTCCTCGACCAGGAGCGAGCCGCCCCGGCCGTCCTCGGCGAGGGCGGTGAACCAGTCGTCCGCCTCGTGGGCGCCGCGCACCACGCGCACGCCCTTGCCGTCGTAGCCGCCGCGCGCGGTCTTCACCACGGCGCTGCCGCCGTGTTCGGCCAGGAACGCCCCCAGCTCCTCGGCGGAGGAGACCTCGGCCCACTCGGGCACGGGCACGCCGAGCTCGGTCAGGCGGCGCCGCATCATCAGCTTGTCCTGGGCGAACAGCAGGGCGTCGGGGCCGGGGTGCACGGCGACGCCGCGGGCGACGAGCTCGCGGAGGATCGGCTGGGGAACGTGCTCGTGGTCGAACGTCACCACGTCCACGGTCTCGGCGAAGGCGAGCACGGTCGCCTCGTCGCGGTAGTCGCCGACCCGTGTCGCGGCGAGCCCCGCCGGGGCGCCCTCGCTCTCGGCGAGCACGGCGATCTCGATGCCGAGCTCCACCGCCGCGGGGATCATCATCCGGGCGAGCTGGCCGCCCCCGATCACGCCGACGCGCATGGCGCTCCTCCGTCTCCGCCCGCTGGCGCGGGGCGGCTCCATGCTACCGAGGCCCCGACGCGCTCACGCGGGCGGCGGCCACTCCGGCTCGAGAACGGGAGCCGCGCCGATCGCCTCCCGCAGCAGGTCGGCCGTGAGCTCCGGATCCGGCAGGTCCCGCAGCACGAACACCTCGGCTCCCGCCTGCAGGATCCGGACGTCCCCGCACCGGGCGAGGCGCTGGCCGAGGGAGCGCTCGACCACGACCTCCATCCTCCGATCGAAGACCACCTCGGCCCGCCGGATCGACGCCACGCCCCGGCGCGCGCTGAGGCCGGAGGCGGTGACGCGGTAGCGCACGCTCGCCCAGCCCGCGATCCCGGGAGCGCAGAGGAGAAGCACCAGAAGTGCGGTGCCGAGCCCGATGATCCAGCGCTGCAGGGCGAGCTCGAACTGCGCGGCGAAGTAGAAGCCCGTCCAGGTGAGCAGGAGGAGACCGACGACCGGTGCGACCGCCCGGCGGGCGCGCGGGGTCAGCCGCGCCAGCTCGCGGTCGGCGGGGTCGGTCCTGGCCATCAGGAGCGCAGATGCGTGACGTCGCCGGCCGTGAACGAGCGCAGCGCGCCGCCCTGCTCGAGCAGGAGGGAGCCGTCCGGGGCGAGTGCGGCGGCGGTCCCCTCCTCCTGCGTGCCGTCGGGCAGCTCGAGCCGGACGCGCGTTCCGAGGGTGCCGCAGGAGGCGCGGACGGCGGCGGCCGCTCCGGACGCCTGGGGGTCACCCTGGGCGAGCAGCGGAGCCAGCAGACCCTGGAACCCGGTCAGGAACGCGGCGAGCACCTCGTCGGCGCTCGTCGTCCGCGCTCCGGCGAGGGCGAGCGAGGTGGCGGTCGGGACCGGCAGCTCCGCCTCCGTCAGCAGCAGGTTCACGCCGGTGCCGACGACGACCCGCCCGTCCGGCAGGCGCTCGGCGAGGACCCCCGCGACCTTCCGGCCGTCGATCAGGACGTCGTTGGGCCACTTGACGGCGACGTCCCCGTCGACGAGGGGTGCGAGGGCCCGGGCGAGAGCGGCGCCGGCCACGAGCGGCAGCCAGCCGGAGGCCTCGGCGCCGAGGGCGGAGGCGTCGACCAGAGTCGAGGCCGCGAGCGTACGGCCCGCGGGCGCCTGCCAGACGCGCCCCAGCCGGCCGCGCCCGGCGCGCTGGTCGCCGGTGGCGACGACGGAGAGGTGCGGCCACACGGCGGGGTCGGCGGCAGCCCGCTCGCGGAGCTCGTCGTTCGTCGACCCCGCCGACTCGAGCGCGAGGACGCGGGGGGAGACGGCGGAGGAGAGCGGGAGGAGCATGACGCCACGGTAGCGGCGGCTCCCGCGAGGCCGCTCCGAGCGCCGCGCGCGACGGCCCGCCCTTGTCCGGATCCTCCCGTCGGGAGCGGCCCTCCCTGTGCGAGTGCGACAAGAGGAGGCGTCCGCCCCGCCGGTAGGGTGAGCGGGTGACCGCGAACACCGAACGTCCCGCGCCCGATCTGTACACGACCGCGGGGAAGATCGCGGACCTCAGGAACCGCTACCACGAGGCCGTCACGGCCAGTGGCGAGGCGGCGATCGAGAAGCAGCACGCCAAGGGCAAGATGACCGCACGGGAGCGGATCGACACCCTCCTCGACCCGGGCTCGTTCGTCGAGCTGGACGAGTTCGTGCGCCACCGCACCCACGCCTTCGGCATGGAGAAGAAGCGCCCCTACGGCGACGCCGTCGTCACCGGGACCGGCACCATCCACGGCCGCCAGGTCGCCGTGTACTCGCAGGACTTCACGATCTTCGGCGGCTCGCTCGGCGAGGTGGCCGGCGAGAAGATCATCAAGGTGATGGACCTCGCCCTGAAGACCGGCGTCCCGATCATCGGCATCCTCGACTCCGGCGGAGCACGGATCCAGGAGGGCGTGGTCGCCCTCGGCAAGTACGGCGAGATCTTCCGCCGCAACACCGCGGCGAGCGGCGTGATCCCCCAGATCTCGATCATCTGCGGCCCTGCCGCGGGAGGCGCGGTCTACTCCCCCGCCCTGACCGACTTCGTGATCATGGTCGACAAGACCAGCCAGATGTTCGTCACCGGGCCCGACGTGATCAAGACCGTCACCGGCGAGGACGTCGGGATGGAGGAGCTCGGCGGCGCGCTGACCCACAACAAGATCTCGGGCGTCTCGCACTACCTCGCGAGCGACGAGAACGACGCGCTCGACTACGCGCGGACGCTCCTCTCCTTCCTCCCGGACAACAACCTGTCGCCGGTCCCCGTCTTCGAGACCGAGGTCGATCTCGAGACGACCGACGCGGACCGCTTCCTCGACACGGTCATCCCGGACAGCCCGAACCAGCCGTACGACATGCGCGCCGTCATCGAGCACATCGTCGACGAGGGCGACTTCCTCGAGGTGCAGCCGCTGTTCGCGCCGAACATCGTGATCGGCTTCGGCCGCGTCGAGGGCCGCTCCGTCGGCATCATCGCGAACCAGCCGAGCGCCATGGCGGGCACGCTGAACATCGAGGCGGGCGAGAAGGCGTCCCGCTTCGTCCGCTTCTGCGACGCGTTCTCGCTGCCGATCCTGACCCTGGTCGACGTCCCGGGCTACCTGCCCGGCACCGACCAGGAGTGGACCGGCGTCATCCGCCGCGGCGCGAAGCTGCTCTACGCCTACGCCGAGGCGACCGTGCCGCTGGTCACGGTCATCCTGCGCAAGGCCTACGGCGGCGCGTACATCGTGATGGGGTCCAAGCAGCTGGGAGCCGACATCAACCTCGCGTGGCCCACCGCCGAGATCGCCGTCATGGGCGGCCAGGGCGCGGTGAACATCCTCTACCGCAACGAGATCCGCAAGGCGGAGGAGGCCGGCGAGGACGTCGCAGCTGTCCGGACGCGCCTGGCGAACGAGTACACCTACAACGTCGCGAGCCCGTTCCTCGCGGCCGAGCGCGGCGAGCTCGACGGCGTGATCGAGCCCTCGGCGACGCGTGTCTCCGTCATCAAGGCGCTGCGTGCGCTGCGCACCAAGCGCGCCAACCTGCCCGCGAAGAAGCACGGCAACATCCCGCTCTGACCCGGCTCGCTCGGACGCCGCGGCAGGAGACGGGAGACCGTCCGTGCCGCGGCGTTCCGCTGCGCCCACCTCCTCACGGGGCGGAGGGGCGGAACGATCAGTCGGAGGAGCCGGGGCCGGTCCGTCGGGCAGCGGACTCCGCGGGAGCATCGGGCCGCACGACGGGAGCGGCCGGCTCCGCGGCCGGAGCACCCGGCTCCCCTGTCGCGGAATCGGGCTCCGCTTCCCGGGCATCCGCCCTCGCAGCCGGAGCACCCGCCTTCACCGCAGGACCACCCGCCTTCACCCCAGGACCGTCCGGCTCGGCTGTCGGAGCACCCGCCTTCGCCGCAGGAGCGCCTGCCCTGGCGGCCGGAGCATCCGGCTTCGCCGCGGACGCCTCGGACGGCTTCTCCTCCGGCTTCGCCCCGACCACCCGCGCGAACGCCAGCGCCTGCGCGGCGGAGAGGTCGGGCAGATAGGCGCGACCCAGCGCGGCTCCGATCCGGGGCAGCTGCAGCGCGTCGGGGTAGGTCATCCAGAGGCCCGCGTAGCGCGGGTGGAACTTGGCCTTGAAGCGGAACAGCGACGTGAAGCCGTAGGCCGGCTCGAGCGTCCGCGAGAGGAACTCGAGCAGGCGCGAGAGGACCGTCGGCTCCGGAGGCTCCTCCCCCTCCTCGACCGGTGCGGTGGCGAGCGGTGCGCCCGAGAGCGAGAGGAACTCGGCGCCCTCCTCCTTGACGCGCAACGCCGCGGAGGCGATGAGGAACTCCATGATGCCGGGCATCGAGTCGTCGGAGCGGCGCATGAAGTCGAGGGTCCAGCCGACCACGCGCCCCTCCCGGTGCACGGGCAGCCAGCTCGTCACCCCCTGCAGCACGCCGTCCGGTCCGACCGCGAGCAGGAGGGCGACGTCGGGATCGCGGACCTCGTCGATCCCACCGAGGGTGAAGCCCATCTCGGGCAGCGCCTTCTCGGCGACCCAGCGCTCCGACAGGTCGACGATCTGGTTGGCCATGCCGAGGGAGAGCTCGGGCCAGCTGGTCCACTGCGCCTCGATGCCCAGCTTGATGCCGCGCGTGAGCGGGTAGCGCACCTTCTGCCACCGCTTGCCGGTGAGCTCGAAGGAGGAGAGCTCGATGATCGTCTCCTCGCCGACCGAGAGGCGCGACCAGCCGAGCCGGTCGAAGACGGGGAGCAGCTCGTCGTGGATGCTGTAGAACACGGGCGTCCAGCTGCGCTCGTCGCAGAACCGCACGAACTCGGCCACGACGTCCTCCCGCCGCTCGGGAGCGCAGGCGGGATCGGAGAGGGTGATCGCCACGCCGCCGATCACCCGGTAGGCGACTCCGCCGGTCCCGTCGGCCGAGATCCAGTGCGCGTTGCCCTCCCAGGTCCCCTGGTGGCCGAGGCTGCCGGCGCCGTGCAGGGACAGGAGCGCGCGGTACCGCGCCTCGTCGCCGCGGTTCCGCTGCACGTCGGTGGCCCGGAGCAGAGCGACCACCGCCACGACGACCACGAGCCAGAACACCGGGCCGACCCACTCGAAGACGATCCGCGCAACGGGCTCCCGCGGCACGGCGAGCAGTCCGGCGCCGCCGAGGAAGCTCACCGGGACGAAGCGCAGCAGCCCGTCCAGGAGGAGCCTCCCGAGGCCCAGGAGCGGCTCGAAGCTCGTGCGCACGCCGGCCGAGAGCGCCAGATAGCCGCCGAGGGACACGACGAAGGCGATGGCGACGACCCGCGTCCAGAGCCTCGCAGCGGCACGGGGCGCGCGGATGCGGAAGTGCCTCCTCCCGATCACGAGCATCGCCACGACGGCCAGCGGCACCAGCACCGTCGTCGCCACCCAGAGCAGGTACTCGGCGTAGTACAGGAACTCGGGGTGACGGGCGGCGCGCTGGAGGGAGAAGACCTCCAGGATCGCGATCGCGATGTTCACCCCGACCGCCAGCAGCAGGCCCAGGCGGCGCCCGGAGCGCAGGCCGTAGGCGGCGACGAGCAGGAGGAGGAGCGGGACGAACGTCAGCAGGATCGGCCCGGGGGCGACCAGGCTCAGCTTCACGTGGTGCGCGCAGTGCCGGAGGGCGCGGCTGCACGGGTCCTCGAGGTCCGTCGTCCCCGTGAAGGCGCTCTGCAGCAGTCGGCCGAGGAACGAGAACGGACCGTAACCCGAGTCCGAGAGGACGGCGACGAGCGGACCGATCGCGGTGACGACGACGACCGCCGCCAGCAGCCCCCGGGACTCGCGGTGCGAGCTCGGCGCCGGACGCTGCGGACGCAGCCCCGCCGCTCCCCGCGCGAGCACCGCGCCGAGCACGAGCCCCGCGCCGCCCGCGAGGAGCCGGTACGCGTCGGCGGAGTCGCCCGCGTAGAGAACGAACATCAGCACGACGGCGAAGACGGTCACCCGGAGCCGGCGACGCCACAGAGCGCCCATGAAGGCGGTCGAGGCGATGAGGGCGCCGACCGCGCCGATCAGCGGGTCGAAGGTGTGGTCGCTGACGGTGTCGCCCGCCCACCACTCCCCGACGAGAGCGCCGATCGACTGCACGGAGGACCCGACGACGATCCCGACGGCGCCGGTCACGAGGAAGGCGAGGAGGGTGCGGGCCGAGCCGAGGCGGCGCTCCGCGGCGAGGAGCATCGGGAGCACCAGCACGACGTCCAGGAGCAGCTGCAGCGGGTCCGCCGCGATCAGGAGGGCGGTCACCGCCGTCCACGGACGGCCGTCGAGGGTCGTCATCGGGCCCGCCGCCCACCAGGCCGTCGTCTCGGCTCCCGCGGGGGCGACGAGCGTCCCCGTGATCGCGCTCGCGGCCAGGAGGACCAGGACGACCGAGACGGCCGCAGGCGACCTCCGGACCAGCAGACGCAGGGGGCGCAGCGCCGCGGCACCGCTCCTCGGGAACCACGTCGGCATGCGGGGACGCTCCTGTTCGCAACGGACGGACGACGCTCCGGCGGCATCCGGCGTCAGCATAGCCATGCCCCGCCGACCGGCGCCGTGAACGGCATGCGATAGCGTCACGGGATGACCGCCTCCGACTCCGCACCCGCCGTCGTCATCTCCACCCCCGGCCTCGACGCCGCCGAGATCGCCGCCGTCACGGCCGTCGTCACCGCACTGACCTCGCGCACCGAGGCCGAGCCGGAGACCCCGCAGGAGCTCAGCGGCGGCTGGAACGACCGCGCCGCGGCGGTCCGCAGGCCGCTCCGGCCGGCACCCGGAGCATGGCGCTCCTTCTCCGGCTGAGCGGACTCGCAGACGCAGCCCGTCGGGGAACGAGCGATCCGCGACGCGGAACGTGAAATTTGTCCCCCGATTAGTCCCCTAAAGTGCTGACTATGCGCCTCCTGGCGGAGCGAGCACACTAGTGGACGTACGGTGCTCCTCCTTCGGAAGGGGCACCGCCAATCACTCGCCGACCAGGGTAAGCAGGCGGGTGTGTTGGGGGCGAGTGAGGGTAATATTCGGGTTGTTACCCTCACTCGGGGTTTGACGGCGGGCCGGGCCCCCTCTTCGGAGGAGTGGACGGCCCGCCGCACTCCGTTAACGGGCTTTCGTCCTGACGCGCTCTGCGCTCAACGGGCTCTGCCCATGACGGCTCTACTCACGCTCGTGCCGCGCCGACGATCGGTCCGCTCCAAGAGACCGGGCGCGCCGAGACCTGAGCTGTGCTGAGAGCCGGAGCGTCCCGCCCGCGGCACCGATCCGACATCCGCACGCCCTCCGGGGCGGGTCGCCGCCGGTCGCTGAGCGTGCGGACGGCCGCGCCGTCCCGCGCGCGCTCCGCCGCTCAGACGTCCCGTCCGCCGACGCCGTCGCGCCGGATCTCGACCCAGGCGTCGACCTCGTCCCCCGCGTCGTCGGAGCCGAGGGCGCCCGCGCTGCCGTCGCCGGCCGTCCGCAGGCCCACCACTGTGACCGCCGAGGCCGAGTCGGCCGACGCGGTGCGCACCACCACGCGGTCGACCTCCTCGCGGATCCCGCTCAGAGCCTGGGCGAGCTCCCCCAGCACCCGTCGGCTCTCGCCCTCGGAGGTGCGGTCGAGGCCGCCGTCGTCGAGCACCGACACGGTCACGCCCCGCCGCCGCGCGTCGAGCACGAGACGCCGCACCTCGTCGTCCAGCAGCCGCCGGCCGCGGATCTCGTCGCGCACGGCCGCCTCGAGCAGCCGGCACTCGCGCCGCTCCTCGTCGGTGAGGCCCGGTCCCGGCTCGGCGATGCGCAGCAGCATGTCGGCGGCGAGGGCGCGCGTCTGCTCCAGCCGGACCTCGCGCTCCGTGAGGTGCGCCTCCTCCGCGGCCCGCCACGACGCGGCCGCGCGCTCGGCCGCCTCGAGCACGCGCGCCTCGGAGCCCGCGCGCCCGAGCTCGACGATGAGCAGCTGCGCGATCGCGACCCAGGCGATCCCCCCGACGACGCCGAGAGTGGCCAGCGCGGCCGGGCCGGCCCAGAACACGGTGTGCACGATCAGGAAGCCGACGCCGACCCAGGCGCAGGCCGGGCGCCGGCGGGCGCACACGATCGTCATGAGGGTGCCGACCGCGGCGATGTACCAGGTGGAGTAGCCGTTGGAGGCGCCCGGATCGAGCGACGGCGCGACCAGCAGCGGCAGCGCGACGGCGACCGCGGTCATCCCGACCGCGACGGGCAGGGCGAGCCGGGTCGTCGCTCCGGGCCAGAGGGCGACGACGGTCGCCGCGACGTACAGCGCGACCGCGACGAGGTCGGCCGGCGTGGCCGGGGAGATGCGGAAGGAGAAGAAGGCGAGCACCACGTGGTAGAGCGAGAAGCCGGCGCCGAGCGCCTGGAGCAGGGGGCGCGGGTAGGCGATCACGGCCCTCCTCCCGCGTCCGCCCGCCAGGAGAGGACGACTCGGGTGCCCTCGCCCGGAGTCGAGTCGACCCGCGCCGATCCCCGCGCGTTGTGCACCCGCTCGAGGATGGAGAGCCGGATGCCCAGCCGCTCGCGCGGGACGTCGGCGAGCCGGAAGCCGCGGCCGTCGTCCTCCACCACGACCTCCACCGCGCCGTCGCCCAGCAGCCCGTGCACGGCGCGGTGGACGCTGCCGCTCGGACCCGCGTGCTGGACGCTGTTGGCGAGCGCCTGCCAGACCGCCCCGAGCAGCGCCTCGGCCACCGGGCGCGGCAGCGTCGTCGCGCGCGGATCCACTCCGTCGGCCGTCGCGACCGCGATCTCGGTCCCGAAGGTGGACGCCGCGTGGGCGAGCTGGCGCTGCAGGAGCTCGAGCGGGACCAGCCCTTCGGGCGGCTCCGGCTCGTGGTCGGGCAGCAGCACGGCGAGGGTGCGCTGCGCCATCGAGGAGACCAGCGCGCGCTCGGCCGGCGACTCGGCTGAGGCGGCGGAGAGCAGCGTCGCGAGCACGTTGTCGTGCACCAGGGCGTCGACCTCGACCCGCTCCACCTCGCCGGCGTGCTGACGCATCGCCGCCTCGTACTGCTCCATGGCCGTCGTCTGCGCACGGTCGATCTCGTCGGCCGACTGCCGGAGCACGGTGATCAGCACCAGCATCACGAAGCCGACGATGCCCACGTAGGCGGCGTCGAGGATCGCGCGGGTCGGCTCCGCCCCGCCGCCGGAGGGGAGGACGCGCAGCAGCCCGAACAGCACGGTCGTCACCGACACGTACGCGATCGCGATCCGGAGGGGAGCGGCGATCGTGCAGAAGGCGGTGCCGATGGTCAGCAGGTACCAGATCCACGGGGTCTCGCGGTCCGCGCCCCCGGTGGAGACGGCGGCCGGCCAGGTCAGGAGGGCGATGAGGACACCGACGGCGACCAGGACCGCCGTGATCCGCGTGCCCCGCCGCAGCACGGCGGTGACCACGGCGGCGGTGAGCGATCCGAAGACCAGCACCAGCACCGGCCAGGCCACCTCGGGGCGCAGGAGGGGCAGCTGCGCGAGGATCGGCGGGACGGTCTGCACGCCGAAGCCGAAGCCGAAGAACGACACGACCGTGCTGATGATCCGGTCGATGCGCTCGCGCCCGGCGTTGCGGCGGGCGATCGGCGCCTCAGCGCCCGCCATCGCCGTCGTCCGGGTCGATGCCCGGCAGGATGCCGTCCTCCACCGCGCGCCGCAGCAGATCGACCTTCGTCGGGGCGGGACGGCCGATCTCGACGTACTTGTCGCGGATCCGGTCGAGGTACTCCTTCGCCGTCGACACCGAGATCTGCAGCCGCTCGGCCACCAGCTTCAGCGGCAGCCCCGAGGCGTAGAGGTGCAGGACGTCGCGCTCGCGACGGCCGAGCACGGCCCGCGCGAAGTCGTCGTCGGCGTCGATGGCCGAGGCCCACTCCAGATTGTTGAGGACCTCGCCGCGGGCGACCGTGCGGATGGCGGCGACGACCGTCGACATGGGCGAGGACTTCGGGATGACGCCGGCCGCTCCCGCGGCGAGCGCCTCCCGCACGGCCACGACGCGGTCGGCGATGCTGTGGACGAGGACGGCGGAGCCGCGCACCTGCCCCCACTTGACGTTGCTGGTGATGCTCGAGCCGTCATTCAGGGACAGGTCGAGGACGAGCACCTCGATCTCGGCGCCGCCGATCGTGCTCTCGAGGGCCTGGACGGTCTCGGCGGCGGCGACCACCTGCATCCCCGCGCTCTCGACGGCGGCGGCCACGCCCAGGCGCACCGACTCGTGGTCGTCCACGATCGCCACGCGCACGCGCGGGGCCTCGGCTGCGTCGACGTGGGGCTCCATCCCGCCCATGGTACGCAGGCGCGGGCCCGCGGTCAGTCCTCTCGGCGGACCAGTCGCGCAACGGCCTCCACGTGGGAGGTGTGCGGGAAGAGGTCGAAGCCCTCGAGGCGCTCCAGCTCGTAGCCGGCCCCGGTCAGGGCGCCCACGTCGCGGGCGAGCGCGACCGGGTCGCAGGCGACGTAGACGAGCTGCGCCGGCCGCAGCTCCGCCAGAGCGTCGGTGACCGCTCGGCCGGCGCCCGAGCGCGGCGGGTCGAGGACCACGGTCGCCGCGCGCCACCGCGCCCGCTCGCGCGTATCGGCCTGGGCGACGACGTCGCGGAGGTAGCGGTCGACGCGGGCGGTCACCGCGCGGGCGCCGACCTGGTCGGCCAGGTTCTCGAGCGCGTGCTCGGTGGCGCGGGAGTCGCTCTCGACGCTGGTCACGCGCACTCCGGCGCCGAGGCGGTCGGCCAGCGCCGCGGCGAGCAGGCCCACCCCGCCGTAGAGGTCGTGGTTGGCGGCCGACGGGTCCGCCGCGTCCGCGTCGACGGCGGCCTGCACGGCCTCGAAGAGCGCGGCGGCGGCTCCGCGGTGCACCTGCCAGAAGCCGGTGCGGTCGACCCGGAAGGTGCGGTCGGCGACGAACTCGCTCACCACCGTGCGGTCGCGGCGGGCGCGCTTGTCGGAGGGGTCGTGCACGAGCACTGCGGCTCCCTCGGACCCGGCCGCGTCGACGAGGTCGACCACCGAGCCGGGAGCGAGGCGCTCGCCGAGCGGTGCGGCCAGGGAGGAGTCGGCGGTCGCGAGGGGCAGCGACTCCACGGTGACGACGTGGTGGCTGCGTGCCGCGTAGGGGCCGACCCGTCCGTCGTCGTCGACGTGGAGGCGGTTCCGCGTGCGCCAGCCGAGGCCTCCGGACGCGTCGTCCCCGCGGATCGGCGAGACCTCCACCTCGACCTCGCGACGGGCGAAGCGGGAGAAGGAGTCGACGAGCACGAGGCGCTTCAGCTCGCGCTGGTAGGCCAGGTCGGCGTGGCCGAGCTCGGCGCCGCCGACGCGCTCCTCCGGGCGGCGGTCGAGGGCGGCCTCGGGCCAGACGTGCTCCACCCGGTGCTCGGACGCCTCGAGCACCTCGAGCGCCTCGGCGCGCCAGAAACTGTCGTGCCGGACCTCGCTGATCCGCGCCCGCACGCGCTCGCCGGGGAGGACGTCCGGGACGAAGACGACGCGGCCCTCGTGCCGGGCGACGAACACGCCGCCGTGGGCGACGTTGCTAATGTCGAGCTCGATCTCGGTCCCGAGTGCGTCGTCGGCCCCGTCGGGGCGGGCGGATGCTCGGGACGGGGTCTGTGCCATCCGTCGAGCATCCCACAGCGTGGGCCCGGCCGCAGGGAGCCCTCGTGCGCCTCTACCTCGCCTCCACCTCCCCCGCGCGCCTCGCGCTGCTGCGGGCCTCCGGGATCGAGCCCGTCGTCGTCCCCTCCGAGGTGGACGAGCCCGCGGCCGTCGCCCGGGCTGAGCAGGAGCGGGGCGCGGCGCTGGACGCGGACGCCACCGTCTCGCTGCTCGCCCGCGCCAAGGCGCACGCCGTCCTGCGCCCGGACATCGACGGTCTGGTGCTCGGCGGCGACTCCGCGTTCGTCCTCGACGGCGTCGTCCACGGCAAGCCGCACGAGCCCGAGCGGGCCCGGGAGCGCTGGCACGCCCAGCGCGGACGCACCGGCCGCCTCCACTCCGGCCACTGGCTCGTCGACCACCGCGGCGGGAGGATCGTCGCCGAGGCCGGAGCGGTCACCTCCGCCGCCGTCACGTTCGCCGACGACATCGACGACGCCGAGATCGACGCCTACGTCGCCACCGGCGAGCCCCTCGAGGTGGCCGGCGCCTTCACCATCGACGGCCGCGGCGCCGGCTTCATCACCGCGATCGAGGGCGACCCCTCGACGGTGATCGGGATGTCGGTGCCGACCCTCCGCACTCTGGTGCGGAGCCTCGGCGTCGACTGGACCGCGCTCTGGAACCGCTGAGGCCCGTCCCGCCCTTGTGAGGAACCGACGAAGGCCCTCCGCTTCTTTGTGGTGAGCCGCGCCGGGCCGGGCGGAGCCGCCCCCTAGGGTTGGGGACCATGCCGAAGATTACGAAGGTGCTCGTCGCCAACCGGGGCGAGATCGCCGTCCGAGTCATCCGCGCCGCCCGCGACAGCGGGATCGCCTCCGTGGCCGTCTACGCCGACCAGGACCGCGACGCCGTGCACAGCCGCCTCGCCGACGAGGCCTACGCCCTCGGCGGGACGACCAGCGCCGAGACCTACCTCGTCATCGACAAGCTGCTCTCGGTGGCGCGCCGCTCCGGTGCCGACGCCGTGCACCCCGGCTACGGCTTCCTCGCCGAGAACGCCGACTTCGCCCGCGCCGTCATCGACGCCGGCCTGATCTGGATCGGCCCCGGCCCCGAGGCCATCGAGCGCCTCGGCGACAAGGTCTCGGCCCGCCACGTCGCCGAGAAGGTCGGCGCGCCGCTGGCCCCGGGAACCCTCAACCCCGTCTCCGGTGCCGCCGAGGTGCTCGAGTTCGTGGACCAGTACGGCCTCCCCGTCGCGATCAAGGCGGCCTTCGGCGGCGGTGGTCGCGGCCTCAAGGTCGCCCGCGAGCGCGACGAGGTCGAGGAGCTGTTCGCCTCCGCCACGCGCGAGGCCGTCGCCGCCTTCGGCCGCGGCGAGTGCTTCGTCGAGAAGTACCTCGACCAGCCGCGCCACGTCGAGACCCAGTGCCTGGCCGACGCGCACGGCAACGTCGTCGTGGTCTCCACCCGCGACTGCTCCCTCCAGCGCCGCCACCAGAAGCTCGTCGAGGAGGCGCCCGCGCCGTTCCTGACGGACGCGCAGAACACCGAGCTCTACCGCGCCTCGAAGGCGATCCTGCAGGAGGTCGGCTACCTCGGCGCCGGAACCTGCGAGTTCCTGATCGGCAAGGACGGCACGGTGTCCTTCCTCGAGGTGAACACCCGCCTCCAGGTCGAGCACCCCGTGTCGGAGGAGATCACCGGCATCGACCTCGTGCGCGAGCAGTTCCGCCTCGCCGAGGGCGGCGTGCTCGACTACGACGACCCGGCGCCCCGCGGCCACTCCTTCGAGTTCCGCATCAACGGCGAGGACGCGGGCCGCGGCTTCCTCCCCGCTCCGGGCCCGGTGCACGTCTTCAAGGCCCCCGGCGGACCCGGCGTCCGCGTCGACTCCGGCGTCGTCGCCGGCGACGTGATCTCCGGCTCCTTCGACTCGCTCCTCGCGAAGCTGATCGTCACCGGCGACAGCCGCGAGCAGGCGCTGGAGCGCTCGCGCCGCGCCCTCGCCGAGTTCGAGGTCACCGGACTGCCGACCGTCCTCCCCTTCCACCGCGCGATCGTCGAGGACCCGGCCTTCGCCCCCGAGGGCGGCGCGCCCTTCACGATCTACACCCGCTGGATCGAGACCGAGTTCGAGAACACGATCCCGGCCTGGAGCGGCGAGCCCGGAGCGACCGACGAGCCGGCGGCCCGCCGGAACGTGGTCGTCGAGGTCGACGGGCGCCGCGTCGAGGTCACGCTCCCCGGCGACCTGGTCGGCTCGGGACCCGCCCGCGGGGCCGCTGCCGCCTCCCCGAAGCGCCGCGGCTCCTCCTCCGTCAGCACCGTCACGGGCGACACCGTCGCCTCGCCCATGCAGGCCACCATCGTCAAGGTCGCCGTCGCCGAGGGCGACACGGTCGTCACCGGCGACCTGGTCGTCGTCCTCGAGGCGATGAAGATGGAGCAGCCGCTCACCGCCCACAAGGACGGTGTCGTGAAGGGCCTCGACGCGACGGCCGGAGCGACCGTCCCCGCGGGACACGTGCTCCTCCAGATCGTCTGAGCCCGTTCCGGGCCGCTCCCCGCGCGGCCCGGCGCGGTCGGCTCCTCGACGTGGGGGGTACCGCAGAGCGGGTCGCGTCGCGCTGCCGTGAATCGCTTCGCACGCGATTCCCGGTCGCGCGCTCTGCCGATGAAGGGCCGCACCCCGCGCGGCCCGGCGGAGGGGCGCGTCAGGTGACGATGTGCATGGCGCGCGCGGCGTCCGAGATCGAGCCGGTGAGGCTCGGGTAGACGGTGAAGGCCCGCGCGACCTGGTCGACGGTCAGGCGGTGCTCCACGGCGAGGGCGAGCGGGAAGATCAGCTCGCTCGCCTTCGGAGCGACGATGACGCCTCCGATGACGGTGCCGGAGCCGGTGCGCGCGAACAGCTTCACGAAACCGTCGCGGATGCCCATCATCTTCGCCCGCGGGTTCGCGGCGAGCGGGAGCTTGTAGATCTCGCCCTGCGCGATGCCCTCCTCGATCTCGCGCTGGCTCCACCCGACGGTCGCGATCTCGGGCTGCGTGAAGATGTTCGCCGCGACGTTGCGCACCTCGGTCGGGTTCACGGCGTCGCCCATGGCGTGGAACACTCCGGTGCGGCCCTGCATGGCGGCGACGGAAGCGAGCGGGAGGAACGTGGTGCAGTCCCCGGCCGCGTAGATCGAGGGGACGCTGGTGCGGGCGACGCGGTTGACGCGGATGTGCCCCGACTCCGTCAGCTGCACCCCCGCCTCCTCGAGGCCGATGCCCGCCGTGTTCGGCACGGACCCGACGGCCATCAGGCAGTGCGAGCCCTCGACGACGCGTCCGTCCGAGAGCACGGCCTGCACGCCCTTCTCGGTCCGCTCGACGCGGTCGGCGCGCGACTTCGAGAGCACGACCATGCCGTTGCGCTTGAAGACGTTCTCGATCACGGCGGCCGCGTCGGCGTCCTCGCCGGGCAGCACCTGGTCGCGGGAGGAGATGAGGGTCACGCGGGCGCCGAGCGCACGGTAGGCGGAGGCGAACTCCGCGCCGGTCACGCCGGAGCCCACCACGATCAGGTGCTCGGGGACCGACTTGAGGTTGTAGAGCTGGGTCCAGCTGAGGATGCGCTCGCCGTCGGGTGCCGCGGTCGGGAGCACACGCGGGCTGGCGCCCACCGAGACCACGATCGTGTCCGCCTCGATGCGGTCGAAGTCCATGCCCTCGCCACCGGCCGCCGTCGAGACGATCAGGGCGTTCGAGCCGTCCAGGCGCCCGTCCCCCTGGACAATGCGCACGCCGTGGTGCACCAGGTTCGCGCGCATGTCCTCGGACTGCTGGCGCGCGAGGCCGAGCAGGCGCTTGTTCACCGTCGCCAGGTTGACCGCCACGTCCGGGCGCACCGGCTTGTTCTGCTCCGAGCGGGTGAAGAACTGCACGCCCAGGTCGGCGGCCTCGCCGATGGCGTTGGTGGCCTCCGCCGTCGCGATGAGCGACTTCGACGGGACGACGTCGGTGATGACGGCCGAGCCGCCCACTCCGACCCGCTCGACCAGGGTGACCTCGGCGCCGAGCTGCGCTCCCGCGATGGCGGCTTCGTAGCCGCCCGGCCCCCCTCCGAGTACAGCGATCCTCTGCGCGCGCTCGAACTCGTAAGCCATGCTTCCCATTATCCTCTCTCACTGAGTGTTCGCCCAATCGCGGGGTGTCGGATCGGCCGCGGGAGTCGCCCTCCGCCGCCGCGCAGCCCGTCGGTAGGGTGGGAGGATGTCCGACCAGACCCTGCACCCCCTCGACGCCCCCGACGCCGATCCCTTCGAGATCGCGGCCCGCGCGGCCGCTCAGATCGCCGAGGCGACAGGGGTCGAGAAGCACGACATCGCCCTCACCCTCGGCAGCGGCTGGGGCAAGGCCGCCGACGCGATCGGCGAGACGACCGCGACGGTGGAGGCCACCGAGATCCTCGGCTTCTCCAAGCCGGCCGTGCACGGGCACGGCGGCACCCTGCGCTCCGTCCTGCTCCCCACCGGCAGGCGCGCGCTGATCATCGGCGCCCGCACCCACTACTACGAGGGCTACGGCGTGCGCCGCGTCGCGCACAGCGTCCGCACCGCCGCCGCGACGGGCGCGACGGTGATGATCCTCACCAACGGCGCGGGCGGCATCAAGGAGCACTGGACGCCCGGGACCCCCGTGCTGATCAGCGACCACATCAACCTCACCGCCGACTCGCCGCTCGAGGGCGCGACCTTCGTCGACCTCACCGACCTCTACTCCTCGCGCCTGCGCGACCTCGCCCGCGGGACGCGTCCTGAGCTGGACGAGGGCGTGTACGTGCAGTTCCGCGGGCCGCACTACGAGAGCCCGGCCGAGGTGCAGATGGCGAAGATCATCGGCGGCCACATCGTCGGCATGTCGACCGCCCTCGAGGCCATCGCCGCGCGCGAGGCGGGCATGGAGGTGCTGGGCATGTCGCTCATCACGAACCTCGCCGCCGGCATCCAGAAGACCCCCCTCAGCCACGAGGAGGTGCTCGAGGCCGGCCGCGACGCCGAGGACGACCTCGCCCGCCTGCTCGCCGGGATCACGGGCGCCCTGTGAGCGCCGACGTCCGGGAGCTCGCCGAGGCCTGGCTCGCCCAGGACCCCGACCCGGAGACGCGGGAGGAGCTGGTCGGCCTGCTGACCGCCTCCGACTCGGGCGACGCCTCCGCCCGCGCCGAGCTCGAGGACCGCTTCGGCGCCCGCCTGGCGTTCGGCACCGCGGGCCTGCGGGGCGCCATCGCGGCGGGATCCAACCGGATGAACCGCGTGCTGGTCTCGCAGGCCGCCGTCGGCCTGGCCGACTTCCTGCTGGCGCAGGGCGTCCAGCGGCCCGTGGTCGTGATCGGCTACGACGGCCGGAAGAACTCGCGAGTCTTCGCGGAGGACTCCGCCGCGCTGATGGCGGGCGCCGGCGCGGACGCGGTGCTGCTGCCCCGGCTCCTGCCCACCCCCGTGCTGGCCTTCGCCGTGCGCCACCTCGGCGCCGACGCCGGAGTGATGGTCACGGCGAGCCACAACCCGCCGCAGGACAACGGCTACAAGGTGTACCTCGGCGGCGCCGACGAGGGCTCGCAGATCGTGCCGCCGGTCGATTCCGAGATCGCCGAGCGGATCCTCGCGGTCGCGCGGGACCGGCGCGTTCCGGAGCTTCCGCGCGGCGAGTACCGGCTCGCGGACGAGTCCGTGGTCGCCGCCTACATCGAGGCGACGGCAGCCGTCGGCCGCCAGTCCGCTCCGCTGCGCATCGTCTACACGGCGATGCACGGGGTCGGCTGGGAGACGGCGCACCGGGTGCTCTCCGCGGCGGGATTCGACGAGCCGGCCGTCGTGGTCGAGCAGATCGAGCCCGACGCGGCGTTCCCCACGGTCGCGTTCCCCAACCCGGAGGAGGCAGGCGCCCTCGACCTCGCCTTCTCGACCGCGCGCTCCGGTCGCGCGCAGCTGATCGTGGCCAACGACCCGGACGCCGACCGCTTCGCCGCCGCCGTGCCCGACGCCTCCGCCCCGGAGGGATTCCGGCGCCTCACCGGCAACGAGGTCGGAGCGCTGCTCGGCTGGCGCGCCGCCGAGCAGGCCCGCCGCGAGGGCCGCACCGGAGGAGCGCTCGCCTGCTCGATCGTGTCCTCCCCCGCCCTCGGTGCCGTGGCGGCCGACTACGGCCTCGACTTCGCCGAGACGCTCACGGGCTTCAAGTGGATCTCGCGCGTCCCCGACCTCGTCTTCGGCTACGAGGAGGCGCTCGGCTACCTGGTGAACCCCCGGACGGTCCGCGACAAGGACGGCGTCTCGGCCGCGCTCGCCTTCCTCTCCCTCGCGAGCGGGCTCGCCGCCGAGGAGCGCACGATCGACGACGAGCTGGAGTCGTTCGCCGAGCGGTTCGGGCTCTTCGGGTCGGAGCAGATCTCGCTCCGCGTCACCGACCTCTCCGAGATCGGCCGGATCATGGCCGGACTCCGCGCGACGCCTCCGACCGCGATCGGCGGGCTCGCCGTCGAGCGGAGCGAGGACCTGCTCGCCGAGGGCGGCGCGCTGCCCCCGACCGACGCGCTCCGCTTCTCCCTGAACGGTGCCCGTCTCATCGCGCGCCCGAGCGGCACGGAGCCGAAGGTCAAGCTCTACCTCGACGCCTGGTCGCACGACTCCGACGCCGACGCCCGCCGGTCGGCCGTCTCGTCCCGCCTCGCCGCCCTGCGCACCGGCGCCGCGGAGCTCCTCGCGTAGGTCCCCCTCCGTCAGCGGGGCGCGCGGACACCGATCCGCTCGCCCCGCTTCCAGAGCCACTCCACCGGACCGAGCTCGAACCGGCGCAGCCACAGGTGCGCCGCGAGCACGACGACCGCCGCGATGAGCAGGAACGCTCCGACGGTCGCCGGGACGCGCCACTGCGCGGCGGTCACCGCCAGCCCGAGTCCCCAGCCGTAGAAGAGGGCGCCGCCGAGCAGGTTCTGCAGGAGGTAGGCGCTCAGGGCGACCCGGCCGACCTCCCGCGCCCGGCGTGCCGCCCAGCCCTCGGCGCCCCGGCGGAGGCAGGCCTCGGCGAGGGCCGCGAGCAGGCCGAGCCCGACCAGGGGCGCGACGAGGTAGCGCTCGGCGAGCAGACCGGCGGCGCTCCCCCCGATGCCCAGCGCGAGGTCGACGGGGAGGGCGAGGGCGCCGAGGACCATCAGGCGACGGCGGAGTGACGCGCCCTCGGCGGCGAGGACCCCCGCCCGATGGAGGCGCGCGCCGAGGAGGAACATCGCGAGGCTGAGGAGCCCGATGAGCACCGGCTCCGCACGGAAGACGCCCGCGTTCTGCAGCCGGAAGAGGGCGAGGCCGAGGAACGACGCGTCCGCGTAGGGGCTCCGGCCGGTCGGCCCCTGTC
The DNA here is from genome assembly GCF_002931595.1 of Rathayibacter sp. AY2B9. Lineage (NCBI taxonomy): Bacteria > Bacillati > Actinomycetota > Actinomycetes > Micrococcales > Microbacteriaceae > Rathayibacter > Rathayibacter sp. AY2B9. The sequence continues at coordinate 211,842 of NZ_PSUB01000001.1, read as the reverse complement.
CGGCACCGTCCGGGCTCGCCGCCACGAGCGCCACGAGCGCCGAGATCAGGACGACGTGCAGAGCGCCGCAGACGAGGATCACGCGGCGCTGCGTCGTCGGCCGGGTGAGCAGCAGCCAGGCGACGACCGCTCCGGTGACGGCGTATCCCATGAGGACGTCGAACTCCGCGATCAGCACGTAGTTGACCGCGCCGTCCAGGAGGAGGAGCGTCGCGCGCCAGAGGTAGCGGCCCGGCCAGCGCGTCCCGCGCCGGACCGCGGACGCGTGCTGGATCGCGAGGCCCACCCCGAAGGCGAGGGAGAGGAGGGCGAGGAACTTGCCCTGCGCCAGCGCCATCAGCAGGAGCTGCGCAGTCCCGGCGGAGGAGGAGGTCTCCGGCGTCACCGGGACGGAGAGCAGTCCGAGCATCCCCCAGGGGTGGGAGAAGATCCAGATGTTCGTGCCGAGGGTCCCGATGATCGCGACACCGCGGACGACGTCCAGGCTCGCGATGCGGCGGCCGGCTCCGGCACGGGGTGGCAATACGGTCGTATTGGTCATGTCCGAGAGCGTAGCCTGCTCGAGCAGTCGAACGAGAGGGACGCCATGCCGGATCGGCGCGAGAGCAGGAGCGACATCCTCTCGGCGGTCGTCGCCGTCCTCTCGACCCGCGGGGCGGAGCACCTCAGCATCCGTACCGTCGCGGCCGAGGCCGGCGTCTCGGTGGGGGCCGTCCAGCACCACTTCCCGACGAAGCAGGCGCTGCTGGCCGGCGCGATGGCCCGGGTCGAGGAGCGCTTCCGCGAGCGGATGCGGAGCCGCCTGGAGGCCGAACCCTCGGCCGAGGTGCGGCTGCGCGTCTTCTGCGACGAGATCGCGTGCGTCGCGGACGAGGACGTCCCCGATGCGATCGTGTGGACCGCCTTCGCCTCCCGCGCCGGCACCGATCCGGAGATCCGCGCGATCCACACCGCAGGCTGGTCGCGAACGGAGGACGTCGTCCTGGAGCTGCTGCGCGCCGCGCATCCCGCGGCGTCGTTCGGCGCCGACGACGCGGCGCTTCTCCTCGCAGTCCTCGACGGCATCGCGGTCTCCCGCGCGGCCGAGCGGCCCGCCCGCCTCTCCCCCGCCCGCGCCCGCCGCCTGATCGGCACCGTCCTCGAGCAGCTCGCCGCCCGCTGACCCCCCGAGGTCCGAGCAGCCGTCCGCGCGGGAAGCCGGCTCTCGGCACGCCGATCCGCGGCCACTCGACCAGCAGGGGCAGGGGCGCCCTCTCCCCGCAAGGTGGAGGGCGCGTCCGAGAATCGCATGCCAGCGATTCGAGGCAGCCGACGCGACCCGCTCTTGAGAACGCGCCCCGTCGGGAGGCCGACCGCGCTGAGCCGCGCAGGGAGCGGCTCAGAGTCGAGCTCAGCCCAGCGCCCGCTCGATCTTCTCCGTGATCTCGTTCTGGTCGAGATAGTTGTCGATGACGACGACCTCGGCGAAGGTGCGGCCGATGTGGTCGACGAGCTCGCCGGAGGTGAGGATGACCTGCGCGTCCGCGGCGAGCGCGTCGACGGAGGCCAGGTCGGAGGCGATCACCTCGGCCTCGAGGTCGAGGGTCTCGAGGGCGCGCTCGGCGCCGAGCTTGAGGATGGCGGAGGTGCCGATTCCGGCGCCGCAGAGGGTGACGATCTTCATGCGCTTCTTCCGTGGTGCGGGTGGTGCGGGGTGCTGTCGGTGAGGACGGCGTTGATGCTGCGGAGGGTGCGGGCGGCGGCGAGTGCACCGACCGCGTCCGGACGGCTGAGCACGTCGGCGAGCCCGGAGACGAAACCGACGTGCCCGTGCGCCTGGGTGGCGGCGATCCCGATGACGACCGAGACCGGATCGTTGGTGCTGTGCCCGAAGGCGACGGGCTCGGCCAGCGTGACGACGGAGAGGCCGTCCGCGAGGACGTCGTTGCCGGGCCGGGCGTGCGCGAGGGCGAGCCCGGGCGCGATGACGATGTACGGCCCGAGCACGTCGACCTGCTCGACCATGCGCCGGGAGTAGGCGGCGTCCACCGCGCCGGTCCGCTCGAGCGCACGGCCCGCCTCGAGGACGGCCTCCCGCCAGGATCCGGCGGAGTGGCGGAGGGCCACCGCCTCCTCGGGGAGCGCGTCGAGCGGCACCGTCAGGCCGCCTCGAAGCCGGCGCTGATCGTCTCGACGAGCTCGCGGCGCTCGTCGAGCGGCAGGAAGGCGGCGTGAGCCGCGTTCAGCTGGAAGGCCTCGAAGTCGTCGAGATCGTACCCGAACGCGTCGGACAGGAGGGCGAGCTCGCGGCTGAGGGTCGTCGCGCTCATCAGGCGGTTGTCGGTGTTCACCGTGACGCGGAAGCCCAGCTGGTAGAGCAGGTCGAAGGGGTGGTCGGCGAGCTCGGCACCCCACGCTGCGACGGCTCCGGTCTGCAGGTTGGAGGAGGGGCTGAGCTCGAGGGCGATCTCGCGGTCCTTCACCCACTCCGAGAGCTCGCCGAGGGTCACGTAGCTCGCGTCGTCGTCCTGGCGCTCGATGCGGATGTCCTCCGCGATCCGGACGCCGTGGCCCAGGCGCAGCGCGCGGCCGTCGAGCAGGGCCGAGCGGATGCTGTCGAGGCCGTCCGCCTCCCCCGCGTGGACCGTGGTCGGGAAGTGAGCCGCCGCGAGCAGCTCGAAGGCGGGACGGTGCCGCGAGGCGGGGAAGCCCGCCTCGGCTCCGGCGATGTCGAAGCCGATCGCACCGCGCTCGCGGTGGCGCAGCGCCAGCTCGGCGACCTCGAGCGAGCGGTCGGCGTGCCGCATCGCGGTGATCAGCTGGCCGACGCGGATGCGGTGTCCCTGCGCCGCCGCCTCCTGCACGCCCTGCTGCAGCCCCTCCTGGACCGCTTCGACAGCCGCGTCGAGCGAGAGCCCGGCGCGCTGGTGCTGCTCCGGCGCCCAGCGCACCTCGCCGTGCACGACTCCGTCGGCGGCGAGGTCGAGCACGAACTCGCGGGCCACGCGCTCGAGCGCCGGCGCGGTCTGCATCACGGCGACCGTCGTCTCGAAGGTGGCGATGTAGTCGGTGAGGGAGCCGGAGTCGGCCGTGGCACGGAACCACTCGGCGAGCGCGTCCGGCTCCTCGGCCGGGAGCGGCACGCCCGTCTCGCGGGCGATCTCGAGGACCGTCCCGGGCCGCAGGCCTCCGTCGAGGTGGTCGTGCAGCGACACCTTGGGGAGCTCGTCGATGAGGACGCCCTCGCCCGGGAGGAGGTACTCCTCGGTCTGATCGGTCACGGTGCTCCTCGCAGGTCGGCGGTGGTTCGCCGACCACCCTAGAGGGTCGGCGGAAGCGGCTCGCCGGGCGGCGCCTCCTCCGTGCCGGGCGGCGCGGGGCTAGGAGACGCGCTCCGCCACGAGGGGGCCGCCGTCGAGCACCTCGTCGCCCTCGTCGCCGATCCGGTAGGCACCGGCGAGCGCCTCCAGCGCCCGGGCGAAGCGCTCCGGCTCGTCGGCCGACAGCGTGAGCAGGGGCCGGCCCGCGCGGACGCGGTCGCCCGGCTTCGCGTGCAGGTCGATCCCCGCCGCGTGCTGCACCGCGTCGGACTGGCGGGCGCGTCCGGCGCCCAGGCGCCAGGCGGCGATGCCGAACGGCAGCGCCTGCTGCTCCACCAGGACGCCGTCGCGCTCGGCGACCACGACGTGGGTCTCGCGGGCCTCGGGGAGCGCCGCATCCGGATCCCCTCCCTGAGCGCGGATGACCGCGCGCCAGGTGTCCATCGCCGCGCCGCCGTCGAGGGCGCGCTCGACATCCGCGTCCGGCTGCCCGGCGAGGGCCAGCATCTCGCGGGCCAGGGCCAGCGTCAGCTCCCGGACGTCCGAGGGGCCGCCGCCGGCGAGCACCTCGACCGACTCCCGCACCTCGTTCGCGTTGCCGATGGCCAGACCGAGCGGCACGTTCATGTTGGTCAGCAGCGCGGTGGTCCGCACCCCCGCGTCGTTGCCGAGGTCGACCATCGCCCGCGCCAGCTCCCGCGAGCGCTCGATGTCGACCATGAACGCCCCGGAGCCGAACTTCACGTCGAGCACCAGGGCGTCGGTCCCCTCGGCGATCTTCTTCGACATGATCGAGGACGCGATCAGCGGGATCGCCTCGACGGTCCCGGTGATGTCCCGGAGCGCGTAGAGCTTCTTGTCGGCGGGGGCGAGGCCCGAGCCCGCGGCGCAGATCACGCCGCCGACCGTCCGCAGCTGCTCCAGCATCTCCTCGTTGCCGAGGTCGGCGCGCCAGCCCGGGATCGACTCCAGCTTGTCGAGCGTTCCGCCCGTGTGGCCGAGCCCGCGTCCCGAGAGCTGGGGCACCGCCACGCCGAAGGAGGCGACCAGCGGCATCAGCGGCAGCGTGATCTTGTCGCCGACCCCGCCCGTGGAGTGCTTGTCGACCGTGCGCTTGCCGAGTCCGTCGAACCGCATGCGCTCGCCGCTGGCGATCATCGCCAGGGTGAGGTCGCGGATCTCGTCGCGCTCCATCCCGTTCAGCAGGACCGCCATCGCGAAGGCCGCCATCTGCTCGTCGGCGACGTAGCCGCGCGTGTAGGCGTCGATCAGCCAGTCGATCTGCGCGGTCGAGAGCGTGCCGTGGTCGCGCTTGGTGCGGATGATGTCGACGGCGTCGAAGTCCTCGACGGGGGTGGTGCGGGTCATGCGGAGTCCTCGGTTCGGGAGTGGGAGCGGTGACGGCGGCGCTAGGAGGCGGCGTAGGCCTCGAGCGTGCGCGGGCCGAAGGCATCGGGGATGACCTCGTCGATCGTCTTCACGCCCGACACGGTCTGGAGGAGCATGCCCTCGGCCGAGTGCTCGAAGAGCAGCTGGCGGCAGCGCCCGCAGGGCATCAGGACGCCGCCCTTCCCGTCGACGCAGGTGAAGGCGACGAGCCGGCCGCCGCCCGTCATGTGCAGCGAGGACACCAGCGCGCACTCGGCGCAGAGCGTGAGCCCGTAGGAGGCGTTCTCGACGTTGCAGCCCGAGATCGTCCGGCCGTCGTCCACGAGCGCGGCGACCCCGACGGGGAACTTCGAGTACGGGACGTAGGCGTGGCTCATGGCCTCGAGGGCGGCCTCGCGCAGCGCCTCCCAGTCGATGTCGGTCACGACGGCTCCTCTCAGGACTTCAGGTACGGCTTGCCGGCGGCGGCCGGTCCGCGGGACTGGCCGACGAGACCGGCCACCGCGAAGATCGTCACGACGTACGGCAGCATCAGCATGAACTCGCTGGGCACGGGCGAGCCGATGACGCCGAGCACGTTCTGCAGGTTGGTCGCGAAGCCGAACAGGAGCGACGCGAGCGTCGCCTTGATCGGGTCCCAGCGGCCGAAGATGACGGCGGCCAGGGCGATGAAGCCCGCACCCGCGGTCATCTCCTTGCCGAACGCGCCGACCGCGTCGAGCGTGTAGTACGCACCGCCGACTCCGGCGATCGCCCCGGCGAGGGAGACGTTCCAGAAGCGCGTGCGGGCGACATCGATGCCCACGGTGTCCGCGGCCTGCGGGTGCTCGCCCACGGCGCGCAGGCGGAGGCCCCACTTGGTCTTGAACAGGCCCCACCACACCGCGAAGATCGCGAAGTACATCAGGTAGACGATCACCGTCTGGTTGAACAGGACGGCGCCCACGATCGGCACCTGGCTGAGCACCGGGACCGGGAGGCGGTCGAACTTCACCGGCGAGTTGAACGTCGACGCGTCGGCGGAGAGGACCTGGGAGTAGAGGAAGCTCGTCAGGCCGGTCACCAGCACGTTCAGCACGACTCCGACGATCACCTGGTCGACCAGGTACTTGATCGCGAAGGCGGCCAGCACGAACGACACCAGGACGCTCGCGACCATCGCCGCGAGCAGGCCGAGCACCGGCTGGCGGGTGAGGGAGCCGACCATCGCCGCGGTGAAGGCGCCGGCGAGCAGCTGCCCCTCGATCGCGACGTTGACGACTCCGACCCGCTCCGAGATGACGCCGCCGAGCGAGCCGAAGATCAGCGGAGTGGCGAGCCCGACGGTCCCGAGCAGCAGTCCCGAGACGGGCAGCGCGGCACCGGCCGACGCCCAGACGAGGAACCCGATCAGGAAGACCAGGGCGAAGACCGCCGAGAGCCAGAGCGGGATCCGGCGGCCGGCGCGGGTGAGCGCGGCCGAGGCGACGGCCAGGGCGACCAGGAGGATCGCGACGACCACGCCCGTCCCCCGCGTCGGGAACGGGATGTCCGGCAGCGCGAAGAAGTCGGTCCCCGCGGCGAGGCGGAACGAGCTCGTCCCGTCGCGGCCGAGGGCCACGAAGAGGACGACGGCGAGCAGCGCGAAGACGCCGAACGCGATCGGCGCCTTCCAGCTGCGGATCACGACGCGGTCGGGAGCGGTGGCGACGGCGGTGCTCATGCGGACACCTCCGAGGTGCGGCGGGTGCGGCGCTTCGGGGCTGCCCCGGGCGTCGGGAGGCGGAAGATCGCGCGCACCAGCGGCGGTGCGGCGATGAAGAGGACGATCAGCGACTGGACGACGAGGACCACGTCGATCGGCACGCCCTCGGCGGCCTGCATCGAGTAGCCGCCCGCCTTGAAGGCGCCGAAGAGGATGCCGGCGAAGAACACGCCCCAGGGTCGGGAGCGGCCCAGCAGCGCGACCGTGATCGCGTCGAAGCCGATGCCCGCGTCGATCCCGGAGGTGAATCCGGTCGTGACCGTCCCCATCACCTGGGCGCTGCCGGCGAGGCCGAGCAGGCCGCCGGAGAGCAGCATCGCGTACACGTAGCTGTTCTTCACGTCGATGCCCGCGACCCGCGCCGCGTGCGGGTTCTCCCCCACCGCGCGGAACTTGAAGCCGATCGTCGAGCGGTTCAGGAGCCACCATACGAAGACGGTCGCGAGGACCGCGAAGACGAAGCCGAGCGTGAGCGAGTAGCCGGGGCCGAGGAGCGCCGGGAAGACGGCGGTCTCCTTCATCCCGGGCGACTTCGGGTTGTTCGAGCCGGGCGCCTGCAGCGCGCCGGGCGTCCGCAGGAGGTAGGAGATCAGGTAGAACGCGACGTAGTTGAGCATGATCGTGAGGATCACCTCGTGTGCGCCGGTGCGGGCCTTGAGCAGTCCCACGAGTCCGCCCCAGAGCGCGCCGCCCAGGATGCCGGCGGCGAGCGCGACGATCAGGTGCACGCCCCACGGGAGGTCGAAGGAGAAGCCGACCCAGCCCGCGCAGGCGGCGGCGATCAGCATCTGGCCGCGGCCGCCGATGTTGAACAGGCCGACGCGGAAGGCCAGCGCCACTCCGAGGCCGCCGGCGATCAGCGGGGTCGCGAAGGCCAGGGTGTCCGTCAGCGGCTTGATGCCGTTGGCGAAGCCCTCGCGGCGGAAGTTGTAGACCGAGCCCTGGAAGAGCGAGGAGTAGGCACCGGAGACGGACTGCCAGATCGCCTGCAGGGTGTCGAGCGGCCGGGCGAAGAAGTAGCCCGACGCCGCCTGGACGTCCTTGTCGGTCGCGGCGATCAGCACGCCGCCCGCGATGAGGGAGAGCAGCACGGCGAGCACCGACATCAGCGCGGTGCCGGAGAGGATCTCGCGCAGGACACGGGAGGCGCCGCTCTCGAGCGGGCCGGGGCGCACCTCCTGATCCGGCTTCTGGCCGGGCTCGAGCCCGGACGCCTTCTCGGTCTCCGCGTCGGGATCGACCGCGGGCAGTTGCGCGTCGCTCACGCCGCCGCTCCCTTCTCGGCGGGCGTCTGCCCGGCCATCATGAGCCCCAGGACCTCGCGGGGCGTGTCGGCGGGGACGATGCCGATGATCCCGCCCTTGTACATGACCGCGATGCGGTCGGCGAGCGCCGCGACCTCGTCGAGCTCCGTCGACACCACGATCACGGGGACCCCGGTGTCGCGCGTCTCGACGATGCGCTTGTGGACGAACTCGATGGAGCCGACGTCGATGCCGCGGGTGGGCTGCGCCGCGATGAACAGCCGCAGCTCCCGGCTGAGCTCGCGCGCGAGCACCACCTTCTGCTGGTTGCCTCCGGAGAGGCGGCCGACGTGGGTGCCGATCCCCTGGGCGCGCACGTCGAACTCGCGCACCCGCTCCTCGGCGAAGCGCTCGAGCTCCTTCAGCCGCAGGCCCAGTCCCTTCACGAACGGACCGCGATCGCTGCGGTCGAGCATGAGGTTCTCGGCGATCGTGAACTCAGCGACCAGACCGTCCTCGGTGCGGTCCTCGGGGACGAAGCCGACCCCCGACTCGAGGACGCGGCGCACGGACAGCCCGTCGAGGCGGCGCCCGTCCAGGGTCACCGAGCCCTCGACCCGCTCCTGCAGGCCCATGATCGCCTCGGTGAGCTCGGTCTGGCCGTTGCCCTGCACGCCCGCGATCGCGAGGATCTCGCCGCGGCGGACCTCGAAGGAGACGTCGTCGACGACGGCCTGGCCGTTGGCGTCGCGCACGGTGAGGTTCGAGACGACGAGGGCCTCCTCGCCCGGCACCGCCTGCTCCTTCTGCACCGTCAGCTCGACGGCGCGGCCCACCATCAGCGAGGCGAGCTCGGCGTTGCTCGCGGTCGGCGACGCTTCCCCCACGACTCTGCCGAGGCGGATGACCGTGATGCGGTCTCCGACCTCGCGCACCTCGCGGAGCTTGTGCGTGATGAAGACGATGGCGGTCCCGGCCGCACGCAGCTGGCGCATGATCGCGATGAGCTCGTCGGTCTCCTGCGGGGTCAGCACCGCGGTCGGCTCGTCGAACACGAGCACCCGGGCGTCGCGGGAGAGGGCCTTGATGATCTCGACCCGCTGCTGCACGCCGACGGGGAGGTCCTCGACCAGGGCGTCGGGATCCACGTCGAAGCCGAAGCGGTCCGAGATCTCGCGCACCCGGGCGCGCGCGGCAGCGAGGTCCAGGCGCCCGCCGGCCTTCGTCTCCTCGTGGCCCAGCATGACGTTCTCGGCGACGGTGAATACGGGGACGAGCATGAAGTGCTGGTGGACCATCCCAATGCCCGCCTTCATGGCGTCACCCGGACCGGAGAAGTGCTGGACCGCGTCGTCCAGCAGGATCTCCCCCTCCTCGGCCTGGTACAGGCCGTAGAGCACGTTCATGAGCGTCGACTTGCCCGCGCCGTTCTCGCCGAGGAGGCAGTGGATCTCACCGGGTTCGACGGTGAGATCGATGTGGTCGTTGGCCACGAGCGCGCCGAAGCGCTTCGTGATGCCACGCAGTTCGAGCTTCATGGGACCAATCTAACTTTCGGTTCGCGCCACGATGCGCCGTCGGCCGGGATCGAGGGACGCAGCGGAGCCGATCCGCCCGCCGGACCGACGAAGAGGCCGGCGGTCCCGAGGTGTGCTCGGGCCCGCCGGCCTCTTCGAGTAAGCGGCTAGGACGCCGCGGGAGCGGACGGGGAGGTGACGGTGATGGAGCCGTCGATGATGCCCGCCTTGATGGTGTCGAGCTCGCCCTGCAGGTCGCCCGAGACCTTCGACTCGAAGTCGTGGAACGGCGCGATGCCGACTCCGTCGTTCTCGAGGGTGCCCACGAAGGGAGTGGGGTCGAAGTCGTCGGCTCCGGCGGAGCTGGTGACGTCGGTCGTGCCGGCCTCGATGCCCTTGAGGATCGAGGTCAGGTACAGGTCGGCGCCGTCGGGGTAGGTCTCGTACAGGTCCGCGTCCACGCCGACCATCGCGATGTCCTTGCCGGAGTCGCGGATCGCCTCGATCGCCGACTGGAAGATCGGACCGCCGACGGGGAGGATGACGTCCGCGTTCTGGTCGATCAGCGACTGCGCGGCCGACTTGGCCTCGACGCCCGCCGCGAAGCCGCCGGTGAAGGAGCCGGTCTGCGCGTCGACGTCCCAGCCGACGACCTTGACGTCCTTCCCCTTCTGCTCGTTGTAGTACTTCACGCCGTCGGCGTAGCCGTCCATGAAGATCGTGACGGTCGGGAACTGCTGGCCGCCGTAGGTGCCGACGACGCCGGTCTTGGAGTACGACGCGGCCGTGTAGCCGGCGAGGAACGCCGCCTGCGAGGTGTCGAAGGTGATCGGCTTGACGTTCGGCAGGTCGATCGACGCGTCGTCGATGATCGCGAAGTCGATGTCCGTGTTCGCCTCGGCCGCGGCCGACGTGGCCTCCGCCAGCGCGAAGCCGACGGTGATGATCAGGTTGCAGCCCTGGTCGACGAGGCTGGTCAGGTTCGGGGCGTAGTCCGTCTCGGACTCCGAGGTGACGGTCTTCGGCGTGACACCGAGGTCCTCCGATGCCTTCACGAGGCCGTTGTAGCCGAGCTCGTTGAACGACTTGTCGTCGAACCCGCCCGCGTCGGAGACCATGCAGGGCAGGAAATCGCCACCGGCGGCGGCGCTGGAGCCGCTCTCCTCGGGGGCGGAGGCACAACCGGCGAGAAGCGCGGTGACGCCGAGGGCGGCGAGACCGCCGAACGCGGCCTTACGCGAGGTGATAGTCAAGATGTCGTCCTCCAGGAATGCGGCCCCGCGCGACGAGCGCAACAGGGCGTCGATTCCCACACGTTACCCAATGTGACAAGCCGCTCAGCCGCCCGGACGGTGGTGGTCAGGAAGAGTTACACAGTGTTGATCTTCGCGACATGCGGAGCGTGTCGCGGGGCGGTCGGCTGTGCTCGATTCCGAGCCGCGGAGCGGCTCGGCGCGGTCGGCTGGGCTCGATTCCGAGCCGCGGGGCGGCTCGGCGCGGTCGGCTGGGCTCGATTCCGAGCCGCGGAGCGGCTCGGCGCGGTCGGCTTCGCGACGGGTGCGTTCCGCAGAGCGGGTCGCGTCGGGCTGGCCTGAATCGCTTGGCACGCGATTCCGGCTCGCGGCCCTCTCCCCTGCTGCCGGATGTCGAAGGCGTTCGGAGGAGCTCCGCGCTGCGCGCGGTCGGGCTCGACGCGATGCTCCTCCATGGTGGTCGAGTTGCCGCGGAAGCGGCGGATCGAGACCCAGCCACCAGCACCCAGGGCGACGACCGAGGCCCTCATCGAGGGTGGTCGAGTGGCCGCGCGAACGGCGGATCGGGACCTCCGCACGCGCATGAGACGAGAGGGCGGAACGGCGAAGCGCGGCGCCTCCGAGTGGAGGGCCGCGCTTCGACGGGTGGGACGGAGTGCTAGAGGACGTCCGTGCGGCCGGAGAGGCGCAGGGCGTCGACGACGCCCTTGACCTTCTGGGCGTTCTCGGTCGTGGTCACCAGGAGTGCGTCGGGGGTGTCCACGACGACGATGTCCTTCACTCCGATGAGGGCGATGGTGCGGTTGCCGCCGCTGACGACGATGCCCGTCGCGGAGTCGGCGAGCACACGCGCGTCCTCGCCGAGGATGGCGAGGTCCGAGCGGAGTCCGCTCGAGTGCAGCTTCGCGATGGACGCGAAGTCGCCCACGTCGTCCCAGGAGAAGTGGCCCGGCACGACGGCCAGCTTGCCCGCGGCCGCGGCCGGCTCGGCGACGGAATAGTCGATCGCGATCTTCTCCAGGCCCGGCCAGATGCGGTCGACGACCGCGCCGCGCTCCGGGGTGTCCCACGCGGCGGCGAGCTCGAGCAGTCCGGCGAGCAGCTTCGGCTTCGCGCGGCCGAGCTCCTCGAGGAGGCGGTCGGCGCGGGCGATGAACATGCCCGCGTTCCAGAGGTACTGACCGCTGGAGAGGTAGGCGCGCGCGGTGTCGGCGTCGGGCTTCTCGACGAAGGAGTCGACGGCGAGCGTGTGCGTCGCCCCGTCGATCCCGAGGTGCTTCCCCGTGCGGATGTAGCCGAAGCCCACGGCAGGCTCGGTCGGCGTGATGCCGATGGTCGCGATGTAGCCCGCGTCCGCCGCGACGACGGCCTCGGCGACCGCGTCGTGGAACAGCTGCTGACCGCTGATGACGTGGTCGGCGGCGAACGAGCCGATGATCACGCCGGGCTGGCGGCGCTCGAGGATGGCGGCGGCCAGGCCGATCGCGGCGGACGAGTCCCGCGGCTCGCTCTCGAGGACGACGTTGAGGTCCTCGAGGCTCTCGAGCTGCTCCTCGACGGCGGCGCGGTGCGCGCGCCCGGTCACGACCATGATCCGGTCGGCGCCCGAGATGGGCGCGAGGCGGTCCCAGGTGTCGCGGAGGAGGGTCTGTCCCGACCCCGTCAGATCGTGCAGGAACTTCGGGGCGTCGGCCCGGGAGAGCGGCCACAGCCTCGAGCCGATCCCGCCGGCGGGGATCACGCTGTAGAAGCGGTCGAGCGGGGCGCGGCCATCGGTCTCAGGTGATGTCATGTCCGCAGGATACAAGGGAGCCCGAGCGCGACCGTCCGTTCACCCGGGCGCGCGCCGCCGTTCATCCCGCCGCCGTAGCGTCCGGGGCGTGAGAGTCGCGGTCGTCACCGAGAGCTTCCTGCCGTCGTTGAACGGCGTGACCACGAGCGTCCTGCGGGTGCTCGACGAGTTCGCGGAGCGCGGGATCGAGGCGCTCGTCGTCTGCCCGGCCGCGGGGGCGCCGGGCCACTACGCGGGCCACCGCGTCGTGGAGCACCCGGCGATCGCCTACCGCGACTTCCCGGTCGGGATCCCCACGCTCGCCCTCACCCGGGAGCTGGCCGACTTCGAGCCCGACGTGGTGCACGTCGCCTCGCCCTTCCTCCTCGGCGCCCGCGCCATCGCCTCGGCCGGCCGGCTCGGGGTGCCGAGTGTCGCGATCTACCAGACGGACGTCGCGCGATTCGCGGCCCGCTACGGCATCCGCGGCGCCCGCGCCCTCGCCTGGCGGGTGATCCGCCAGATCCACGCCGGGGCGGACCTGACCCTCGCCCCCTCCACGAGCGCCCTCGACGACCTCGCCGCCGCCGGCATCGAGCGCACCGCCCTGTGGGGCCGCGGCGTGCAGAGCGAGCGCTTCCACCCGCGCCGCCGCTCCTCCCCCTACGCGCAGGCCGTCCGTGCCGGACTCGGCGCCGACGACGCGCTCGTCGGCTACATCGGGCGCCTCTCCCCCGAGAAGAGGGTGGAGCGGATGGCGGCGCTCGCCTCCCTCCCGCACGCGGAGCTGGTCGTGGGCGGCTACGGCCCCTCCTCCGCCCGGGTCGCCGCCGCCCTCGGCCCGGCGGCGCGGATGCTCGGCCGGCTCGACGGCGACCGGCTGCCGGCGGTCTTCGCCGCGCTCGACGTCTTCGTGCACACCGGCACGGAGGAGACGTTCGGCCAGACGGTCCAGGAGGCGCAGGCGTCCGGCACCGCGGTGGTCGCGCCGCACGCGGGCGGCCCCACCGACCTCATCGAGCACGGCGTGGACGGCCTGCTCTACGCGCCCGAGAGCGACTCCGACCTCCGCCGGCAGGTGGAGCGCCTGGTCCGAGATCCCGCACTGCGCGCCCGGCTCGGCGAGGCGGGCCGCCGCCGCGTGCTCCACCGCACCTGGAGCGCACTCACCGACGAGCTCCTCGCGCACTACGCGACCGCGGGGGCACCCGCCCTCGCCCTGCCCCGCAGCTAAGGCTCGCCTAAGCCGCGCCCGCCTGCGAGGGCGCTTAGAATCGGAGGGCGAGTTTCTCGTCGCTCCCCGCCCCGTCCCCGTCCACGCGACGTGGGAACAGGTCAGGCCGTCGGAGCACAACCAGGGAGGGTTGTTCGTGTCAGTTCAAGCTGCTCAAACCCTCGCACCCCGGAAGCAGGGGAAGATCCGGCGTCCGGCCGGCACCCTGTACCGCGGTCGCGAAGGCATGTGGTCGTGGGTGCTCCACCGGATCACCGGTGTCGCCATCTTCTTCTTCCTCCTCGTCCACGTCCTCGACTCCGCTCTCATCGCCGTGAGCCCCGAGGCGTACAACGCGGTCATCGGCACGTACAAGAACCCGATCATGGGACTCGGCGAGACCGGGCTCGTGGGCGCCATCGCGTTCCACGCGCTGAACGGCCTGCGGATCATCCTGGTCGACTTCTGGAGCTGGGCGACCCGCAATCAGCGCGTCCTCTTCTGGGTCGTCATGGGCCTCTGGGTCGTGCTGATGCTCGGCTTCGCGCCGCGCCACCTGATCAACGTCTTCAGCGAGGGGGGTGCGCATTGAGCACCGTCGCCGCACCGCGGACCCCGCACACCCCGACCCGCTCCTCCGGCACCAACTGGGAGAAGTGGGGCTGGATCTACATGCGCGCCTCCGGCGTCGTGCTGATCGTCCTGATCTTCGGGCACCTCATCTACAACCTGCTGCTGGGCGACGGCATCAAGGCCATCGACTTCGGCTTCGTCGGCGGCAAGCTGGCGAACCCGTTCTGGCAGTGGTGGGACGTCCTCATGCTGTGGCTCGCGCTGATCCACGGCGGCAACGGCATGCGCACGCTGGTCAACGACTACGCGACCTCGCCCCTGCTGGCCAAGGCCTTCAAGGGCGGCATCCTCGTCGCCGTCGTCGCGCTGATCGCGCTCGGCACCTGGGTCGTCTTCGCGTTCGACCCGTGCCCCGCCGGCACCGCCGCGGACCTGCTGCCCTCCTTCTGCGCAGCGTGACCACGGTGCCGCGGATCGGAGAGGGGCCCGCGCCCCTCCCGGTCCGCGGCACCGCGTCCCGGCACCTCCCCCTCCCATCCCCGTACGACGGAGCACCCACCCCGTGAGCACAGCAGGCCACACCCACACCGGCGCCGACCAGAGCGCCTTCGCGCAGACCGTCGGACCCGACGGCGTCCACTACCACCAGTTCGACGTCGTCATCGTCGGCGCCGGCGGTGCCGGGATGCGCGCGGCCATCGAGGCCGGCCCCAAGGCGAAGACGGCCGTGATCTCGAAGCTGTACCCGACCCGCTCCCACACCGGAGCGGCGCAGGGCGGCATGGCCGCCGCCCTCGCGAACGTCGAGGAGGACAGCTGGGAGTGGCACACCTTCGACACCGTCAAGGGCGGCGACTACCTCGTCGACCAGGACGCGGCCGAGATCCTCGCGAAGGAGGCCATCGACGCGGTCATCGACCTCGAGAACATGGGCCTGCCCTTCAACCGCACCGAGGAGGGCAAGATCGACCAGCGCCGCTTCGGCGGCCACACCCGCGACCACGGCAAGGCGCCCGTCCGCCGGGCCTGCTACGCCGCTGACCGCACCGGCCACATGATCCTGCAGACGCTGTTCCAGAACTGCGTCCGGCTCGGCATCAACTTCTACAACGAGTTCTACGTCCTCGACCTGGTGATGACCGAGATCGACGGAGTGGCCAAGCCCTCCGGCGTCGTCGCCTACGAGCTGGCGACGGGCGAGCTGCACGTCTTCCAGGCGAAGGCGATCATCTTCGCGACCGGCGGCTTCGGCAAGATCTACAAGACCACCTCCAACGCGCACACCCTCACCGGCGACGGCGTCGGCATCATCTGGCGCAAGGGCCTCCCCCTGGAGGACATGGAGTTCTTCCAGTTCCACCCGACCGGCCTCGCCGGCCTCGGCATCCTCCTCACCGAGGGAGCGCGAGGAGAGGGTGCGATCCTCCGCAACGCCTCGGGCGAGCGCTTCATGGAGCGCTACGCCCCCACCATCAAGGACCTCGCGCCGCGCGACATCGTCGCCCGCTGCATGGTCCAGGAGGTGGCGGAGGGCCGCGGCGCCGGACCGCACAAGGACTACGTGCTGCTGGACTGCACCCACCTGGGCGCCGAGGTCCTCGAGACCAAGCTCCCCGACATCACCGAGTTCGCCCGCACCTACCTGGGCGTCGACCCCGTCGTCGAGCCGGTCCCCGTCATGCCGACCGCGCATTACGCGATGGGCGGCATCCCGACCAACGTCAAGGCCGAGGTGCTCTCGGACAACACGACCGTCGTCCCCGGCCTCTACGCCGCCGGCGAGTGCGCGTGCGTCTCGGTGCACGGCTCCAACCGCCTCGGCACCAACTCCCTCCTCGACATCAACGTCTTCGGCAAGCGCAGCGGCAACAACGCCGCCGACTACGCCAAGACGGTCGACTTCACCCCCCTGCCCGCCGACCCGGCCGGCGCGATCCGCGACATGCTCGCCTCGCTCCGCTCCGCGACCGGCACCGAGCGGATCGCCTCGATCCGCAAGGAGCTGCAGGACGAGATGGACAAGAACGCCCAGGTGTTCCGCACCGACGAGTCCCTCGAGGCCGTCACCGGGACCATCCAGCGCCTGCGCGACCGGTTCCGCAACATCTCGGTGCAGGACAAGGGCAAGCGCTTCAACACCGACCTCCTCGAGGCCGTCGAGCTGGGCTTCCTGCTCGACCTCGCCGAGGTCGTCGTCTACTCGGCGCGCAACCGCAAGGAGAGCCGCGGCGGCCACATGCGCGACGACTTCCCGAAGCGCGACGACGAGAACTACATGCAGCACACGATGGCGTACCTCTCCGGTGACGCCCACTCCTCCGACGCCGGTGACCACATCCGGCTCGACTGGAAGCCCGTCGTGATCACCCGGTACCAGCCGATGGAGAGGAAGTACTAGCCATGTCGACCGCTACCCTCGAGCAGCCGCCCGCCGCCCCCGCGGCCCCGGAGGCGTTCACCGTCACGTTCATCATCCGCCGCTTCGACCCCGAGGTGGACGCCGAGCCGCGCTGGCAGGACTTCGACGTCGAGATGTACTCGACCGATCGCGTCCTCGACGCCCTGCACCGCATCAAGTGGGACCAGGACGGATCGCTGACCTTCCGCCGCTCGTGCGCGCACGGCATCTGCGGATCCGACGCGATGCGGATCAACGGCCGCAACCGCCTGGCCTGCAAGACGCTGATCAAGGATCTCGACATCTCGCAGCCGATCTACATCGAGGCGATCAAGGGACTGCCCCTCGAGAAGGACCTCGTCGTCGACATGGAGCCGTTCTTCGCCTCCTACCGCGAGGTGCAGCCGTTCCTGGTCGCCAACACCCCGGCGCCCAAGGGCAAGGAGCGCGTGCAGTCGGTCGCCGACCGCGCCCGCTTCGACGACACCACGAAGTGCATCCTCTGCGCCGCGTGCACGTCGTCCTGTCCCGTGTTCTGGACCGACGGGCAGTACTTCGGCCCCGCGGCGATCGTGAACGCCCACCGCTTCATCTTCGACTCGCGCGACGACGCCGGTGGAGCGCGCCTGGACATCCTCAACGACAAGGAGGGCGTGTGGCGCTGCCGCACGACCTTCAACTGCACGGAGGCGTGCCCGCGCGGCATCCAGATCACGCAGGCGATCGCCGAGGTGAAGCAGGCCGTCATCCGCGGCCGCGCCTGATCCTCCCCCTCGCGAACGCGTCCGGCCCGCCGGGATCCTCGGATCCGGCGGGCCGGACGCGTTCCAGCGTGCAGGCGGGCGCGTGCACGGGAGCGCCGCGAGGCCTCAGTACGCTGGAGGAATGACCGAGGCGGCCGACACTCCCCGCGGGATCCCGGGCCTGTTCGAGCGGGTCATGCGGACACGGCCGGTGCGGGTGATGCTCCACTACTCCGAGACCGGCGGGCCCCTCTTCGCCTCCGGACTCGCCTTCCAGGCCCTGTTCGCGGTCTTCGCGGCGCTCTTCGTCTTCTTCGCCGTCTTCGGCTTCTGGGTGCGCGACGACTCGGTGCTGCGCGACTCCCTCCTCGATCTGGTGACCCGCTCCGTCCCCGGCCTGATCGGCGGGAAGAACGCGCTCGTGTCGGTGGACGACCTGCTCGACTCGTCGATCCTCGGCTGGACGGGTGCGATCGCGGCCGCCGGCCTGCTCTGGACGGCGCTGAACTTCCTGGGGAGCCTGCGCCAGGCGGTCCGGCTGCTCTTCTCGCTCCCCGGACCCACGACCCTCTTCGTCCTGCTCAAGCTCAAGGACGCGGGGCTCGCCCTGGTCTTCGGGGCGGTGCTGCTGGTCTCTGCGGGTCTCTCCGTGTTCTCGACCTCGCTGGTGGACGTGGCGTTCGGCTTCCTCGGGATCGGCAGCGAGTCGATGCCGGCCCGTCTCGCCGGCAGCGCGGTCGGCCTGCTGATCATGCTCGCCCTGGACACGGGCACCCTCGCCGGCTCCTTCCGCATCCTCTCGGGCATCTCGATCCCCTGGAAGAACCTCTGGGCGGGGTCGCTGCTCGGCGGGATCGCTCTCGGCGCGCTCAAGGTCCTCGGAACGCAGCTGCTGGGCGGCGCCTCCCGCAATCCGCTGCTCGCCTCGTTCGCGGTCCTCATCGGTCTGCTGATCTGGTTCAACCTCGTCTGCCAGGTGATCCTGATCGCCGCGTCGTGGATCTCCGTCGGGATGAGCGACGCCGGGATCTCGGCGCGCAAGCTCACGCCGGAGGAGCGCGAGAAGGAGCGGGAGGAGCAGCTGCGCACCGCGCGCCGCACCCTCGCCGAGGCCGAGCGCGAGCGGCTTCGCGCCGCGCTGCCGGAGGCGTCCCTCCTGAAACGACGGCGCCTGGAGCGCCAGCTCGCGCAGCTCGAGGAGGAGCTCGAGCAGCTCGCCGCCTGACCCGGCGGTCCGCTTCCCGGTCTTCCCGGCGCCGCCGCGCCCGATCCCGCCTGCCGATTCTGTCCGTTTCTGTTGACTTCCCTCCTGAACGGGTCTAAAAAGAGGTAAACGCAGATCCGAGGTCGGCAACGACACCGCGGATCCGGCGCACCACCCACGGCGAGACGACGGAGTCCACATGTACGCACCGGAGCGGCACCAGGCGATCCTGGACCGCGCCCGCACCGACGGGCGTGTCGAGGTCCGCGACCTCGCCCTCTCCCTCGCCGTGACGCCGGAGACGATCCGCCGCGATCTCACCAGCCTCGAGAAGCGGGGCCTGCTGCGCCGTGCGCACGGCGGAGCCATCCCCGTCGAGCGGCTGGGCATCGAGCCCGAGGTCGCCGCCCGCGAGGGACACCTCGCCGGCGAGAAGGACCGCATCGCCACCGCGGCCCTCGCCGAGGTGCCCGACGGCGGCTCGATCGCCATCGACGCCGGCACCACCACGGTGCGGCTGGCGGAGCTGCTCCCCCTGGACCGCCGGCTGACGGTCGTCACCCACTCCCTCCCCGTCGCGATGGCGCTCGTCGGCCGGCCCAACATCGACCTCCACCTCATCGGCGGGCACCTGCGCGGAGTCACGCAGGCCGCCGTCGGGCCGTGGGCCGCCCAGGCCCTCTCCACGGTCTCGGTGGACGTCGCCTTCATCGGCACGAACGGCCTCAGCCTCGAGCGCGGGCTCACCACCCCCGATCTCGATGAGGCCGTCGTCAAGTCCGCGATCATCGCCTCCGCGCGCCGGGTCGTGGTCCTCGCCGACCACTCGAAGTTCGGCCGGCAGGACTTCGGGCACGTCGCTCCGCTGTCCGCGGTCGACACCGTCATCACCGACGCCGATGTCGACGACGAGCTCGCCGACGACATCGAGTCGGCCGGCCCGGAGGTCGTCCGCGCATGATCGTCACCGTCACCGCCAACCCGAGCATCGACGTCACCCTCTCCACGAGCGGCTTCGCCGTCGGCGAGGTCAACCGCGCGCACGACGTGCGGCGCGACCCGGCCGGCAAGGGCGTCAACGTCGCCCGCGCCCTCGCCCGCAACGGCGTCGAGGCGACCGCGGTCTACCCGGCCGACGCCTCCACCGGCCTCGACCTGTCCACGATGCTCCGGGCCGCCGGAGTCCGCTCGGCCAGTGCGGCGATCGCCCACCCGATCCGCACCAACATCACCGTGGTCGACGACCGGACGGGCCGCACCACCAAGATCAACGAGCCCGGCCCCGCCGTCACGGAGGAGGAGGCCCGCGCCCTCTCCGAGCTGATCGGCGAGCACGTCTCGGCCTCGCCCCGCTGGCTCGTCGCCTGCGGCAGCGTCCCCCCGGGACTGGGAGCGGACTTCTACCCCGCCCTCGGCCGCCTCGCCCTGCACTTCGGCGTCCCCCTCGCCGTCGACACCTCGGGAGCCCCCCTGACCGCGATCATCGCGGCCGGCACCGCCACCCTGGTGAAGCCCAACCTCGAGGAGCTCGAGGAGCTCCTCGGCCGCTCCCTGACGACGGTCGGAGACGTCGTCGCCGGAGCCCGTGAACTCCTGCAGCTGCCCGACGCGCGAGCGCTCGTCAGCCTCGGAGAGCACGGCGCCCTCCTCGTCACGGCGCACGCGTCGTGGTGGGCGGGCGCCCCCGCCGTCGTGCCCCTCAGCACCGTCGGCGCCGGCGACAGCACGCTCGCCGGCTACCTCTCGGCCGTCGACGCCACGGAGGCGGAGCGCCTCGCGACAGCAGTCGCGTGGGGTACCGCCGCCGTCCAGCTCCCGGGCAGCGAAGCCCCGGGTCCCGACTCCCTCCGCCTCGACGACGTCTCCGTCGTCGAGAACCCCGACCCCACCCTCCCGATTGGAGAACTGAGCGCATGACTGCTCTCACCGAGGCGTCGACGGTCATCGTCGACCTCACCGCCGCCACGAAGGACGAGGCCACCGCGCAGCTCGCGAAGACGCTCGCCGACGCCGGCCGCGTCACCGACCTCGACGGCTTCCTCGCCGACGTCCGCGACCGCGAGTCGCAGATGGCGACCGGCATGCCCGGCGGCATCGGGATCCCCCACGCCCGCTCCTCCCACGTCGTCTCGCCCAGCGTGGCGGTCGGCATCGCGAAGCAGGGCGTCGACTTCGGCGCCCCCGACGGCCCGGCCGACCTGATCTTCCTGATCGCGGCTCCGGACGGCGCCGACCAGGCGCACCTCAAGATCCTCGCCCAGCTCGCCCGCAAGCTGATCCACGAGTCCTTCACCGGTTCCCTCCGCGCCGCCGCCAGCGGCCAGGAGGTCGCGGACATCATCGCCCGAGAGGTCGTCGTCTCATGAGGATCGTCGCCGTCACGAGCTGCATCGCCGGCATCGCGCACACCTACATGGCGGCCGAGGCCCTCGAGCAGGCCGCGAAGAAGAAGGGGTACGAGATCCAGGTCGAGACCCAGGGCGCCGCGGGGTCCGATCCCATGTCGGACCGGACCATCGCCGACGCCGACGTCGTGATCCTCGCCGCCGACCTCGAGGTCCGCGGCAAGGAGCGCTTCGCCGGGAAGCCCACCCTCGAGGTGGGCACGTCAGAGGCGCTCGCGAAGGCGGCCGACGTCATCGACCGCGCCGTGGCGAAGGTGCAGGACGCGCCCGCCGCGAGCCACGCCTCCGGCCCGCGCTTCGTCGCCGTGACCAGCTGCATCGCGGGCATCGCCCACACGTACATGGCGGCGGAGGCGCTCGAGCAGGCCGCGAAGAAGCGCGGCTACCCGATCCACGTCGAGACCCAGGGCGCGGCCGGCTCGGACGAGATGACCGCGGCCGACATCGCCGCCGCGGACGTCGTCATCCTCGCCGCCGACCTCGAGGTCCGCGGCAAGGACCGCTTCGCCGGCAAGCCGATCCTCCAGGTGGGCGTCGCCGAGGCCCTGTCCAAGCCGGACGAGGTCCTCGACCGCGCTCTGGCCCTCCGCGGCTCCGGCTCCGCCGCGTCCGCCCCCGCCCGCTCGACTCCGGCCGCGGCCCCCGCCGCGCCGAAGAAGGTCGGCGTCGGCACGCGCATCCGCCAGAACCTGATGACCGGCGTCTCCTACATGATCCCGTTCGTCGCGGCGGGCGGTCTGCTGATCGCGCTGTCGTTCCTGTTCGGCGGCTACCGGATCGTCGACTTCACGGCCCAGCAGATCATCGACGACGGCTTCAACGTCGCGAACATCACCGACTGGGCCGGAGTGATGTTCCTCATCGGAAGCGCGACCTTCGCCTTCCTGGTGCCGGTGCTCTCGGGCTTCATCGCCTTCGGCATCGCCGATCGTCCCGGCATCGCGCCGGGCTTCCTCGGCGGCGCGGTCGCGGTCACCGTCGGCGCGGGCTTCCTGGGCGGCCTCGCCTCCGGCTTCATCGCCGGCTACGCGGCCCTCTACATCTCGCGGATCAAGCTCCCCGCGGCGTTCAAGTCGCTGATGCCCGTCGTGATCATCCCCCTGATCGCCACCTTCATCACCGGCTTCCTGATGTTCGTGGTGCTCGGAGCGCCGCTCCGCGCACTGAGCGAGGGCCTGTCGTCCTGGCTCTCGGGCCTCTCGGGCGGCAACCTGATCATCCTGGGGATCATCCTCGGCCTCATGATGGCGTTCGACATGGGCGGTCCGGTCAACAAGGTGGCCTACGCCTTCGCGACCACCGGCCTCGCCTCCGTCCCCGCCGACGGCGACCCGAACTCCGTGCAGTTCAAGGTGATGGCGATCGTCATGGCCGCCGGCATGACCCCGCCGCTGGGTCTGGCCCTGGCCACGACGCTCCGCAAGCGCCTGTTCACCGACGCCGAGCGCCAGAACGGCAAGGCCGCCTACCTGCTGGGCGCGTCCTTCATCTCGGAGGGGGCCATCCCGTTCGCCGCGGTCGACCCGCTGCGCGTGATCCCGTCCGCCATGGTCGGCTCGGCCGTCACGGGTGCGCTCGTCGCGCTCTTCGGCTCCACCCTCCGCGCCCCGCACGGCGGCGTCTGGGTCACCGGGCTCGTCGGGCAGCCGATCCTCTACCTGGTCGCCATCCTGGTGGGCATGGTCGTCACGGCCGTCTGCGTGATCATCGCGAAGAGCATCAAGCGCGCCCCCGTGGTCGCCGAGGTGCCCGAGCCCGCCACCGCGCAGGCCGTCCCCGCCTGATCCCCTCCGACCGACCGTCCTGAGCGGTCCCGCCGGCGGTCGCCTCCGCGCTCCTCCCCCTCTCCGAGGGAGTCGCGCGAGGCGGCCGCCGGCTTCCGCGTTCCGGGGTGCGAGCGCTGCCGGGCGGCCCGCTCCGCGGCTCCGAATAGACTGCTCCGGTGACTCGCAGCACCCTCCGCATCGCCTCCGTCAACGTGAACGGCGTCCGCGCCGCCTACCGCAAGGGGATGGGAGACTGGCTCGCCGCCCGCGACGTCGACGTCCTGGCCCTGCAGGAGGTCCGCGCCTCCACGGACGACCTCACGGGGCTCCTCGGGGACGAGTGGGACGTGCTGCACGACGAGGCGACCGCCAAGGGGCGCGCCGGAGTCGCTCTCGCCTCGCGCAGGCGCGCCACGATCCACCGCGTGACGTTCGGCGCCGACGACTTCGACTCGGCCGGACGCTGGCTCGAGGCCGACTACGAGGTCGGCGGCCGCTCGCTCACCGTCGTCTCCACCTACGTCCACTCCGGCGAGGTCGGCACCCCCAAGCAGGTCGAGAAGTACCGCTTCCTCGACGCGATGGAGGCGCGCCTGCCCGAGATCCAGGCGCACAGCGAGCTCGCCGTGGTGATGGGCGACCTCAACGTCGGCCACCGCACGCTCGACATCAAGAACTGGAAGGGCAACGTCAAGAAGGCCGGCTTCCTCCCGGAGGAGCGCGCCTACGTCGACCGCTTCGTCGGCGCCGAGGGCGACCCGGACTACAACGCCGGTGCCGGACTGGGCTGGGTCGACCTCGGCCGCCGGTTCGCGGGCGAGGTGCCCGGACCATACACGTGGTGGTCGCAGCGCGGCCAGGCCTTCGACACCGACACCGGCTGGCGCCTCGACTACCAGCTCGCCACGCCCGCGCTCGCCGACCTCGCCCGCAGCTACGAGGTCGACCGCGCCGCCTCCTACGACACCCGCTGGTCCGACCACTCCCCCGTGGTCGTCGACTACGAGCTCTGACCCTCTCCCCCGCGAACCGACCCCTCGAGGCCACCCATGACTCCCAGCACCCCGGGCGCCAAGCCCGTCATCTTCTCCGGCATGCAGCCCTCCTCCGGGTCGCTGCACCTCGGCAACTACATCGGCGCGCTGACCCAGTGGGTCGCGATGCAGGAGGACTTCGACGCCTACTTCTGCGTCGTCGACCTGCACGCGATCACGGTCCCGCAGGATCCGCAGCAGCTCCGCGAGCGCACCCGCGCGACCGCCGCGCAGTACATCGCCGCGGGTATCGACCCCGCGCGCTCGACCCTCTTCATCCAGTCCCACGTGCCCGCTCACGCCGAGCTCGCCTGGGTCCTCAACACCCTGACCGGCTTCGGCGAGGCCAGCCGGATGACGCAGTTCAAGGACAAGTCGGCGAAGCAGGGCGCTGAGGCCGCCTCGGTGGGCCTGTTCACCTACCCGATCCTGATGGCGGCCGACATCCTGCTGTACCAGACGGACGCGGTGCCGGTCGGCGAGGACCAGCGCCAGCACCTGGAGCTCACCCGCGATCTCGCCGCGCGCTTCAACTCGCGCTTCGGCGAGACCTTCGCCGTGCCGGAGCCCCACATCGTGCGCGAGACCGCGAAGATCTTCGACCTGCAGAACCCGGGCGCCAAGATGTCGAAGTCGGCGGAGTCGGATGCGGGCCTGCTCAGCGTGCTCGACGAGCCGAAGGCGACCGCGAAGAAGATCATGCGCGCCGTGACGGACACCGAGTCGGAGGTGCGCTTCGACCGGGCGGCGAAGCCCGGCGTCTCGAACCTGCTGACGATCTACTCGGTCCTCGCCGACCGCTCCGTCGAGTCGCTGGAGCAGGAGTACGCGGGCCGCGGCTACGGGGACCTCAAGAAGGGCCTCGTCGAGGTGGTCGCCGCCACCTTCGACCCGATCCGCGCGCGGACCGCGGAGCTGCTCGCCGACCCGGCCGAGCTCGACCGGGTCCTCTCCCTCGCCGCCGACCGCGCGTCCGAGACCGCGGAGCGCACGCTCGCCGCCGTCTACGACTCCGTCGGCCTCCTCCGCCGCGTCCGCTGAGGCGGCCGTGCTGCGGCTCGCGCTCTTCGACCTCGACGACACCCTCTTCGCCCATGCCCGTGCTGTGCGGGAGGGGATCGTCGCGTACGCCGCCTCGCTCGGCGCCGCCTACGCCGGCGAGCCGGCCGACGTGCAGCGCCGCTGGCACCTGCTCGAGGAGGAGCACTACCACCGCTACCTCGCGGGCGAGCTCGACTACGAGGGCCAGCGCCGGGCGCGCGCCACGGACTTCGCCGCGGAGGCCGGAGTCGGGCTGACTCCCGAGGAGGCGAGCTCCTGGTTCCGCGGGTACCTCGAGCACTACGTCGCCGCCTGGACCCTCCACGACGACGCGCTGCCCGTCCTCGACCGGCTCGACGCCGCCGGAGTCCGCCTCGGCGTCATCACCAACGGCGTGCTCGACTTCCAGCGGGGGAAGATCGAGGGCACGGGCCTCTCCGGTCGCTTCGAGCACGTGATCGCCTCCGGCGACGTCGGCGTCGCCAAGCCGGACGCGCGGATCTTCGCGATCGCCTGCGAGCGGTTCGGGGTCTCTCCGGAGGAGGCCCTCTACGTCGGCGACCGGCTCGGCACCGACGCCGTCGGAGCGGCCTCTGCGGGCCTGCGCGGCGTCTGGCTCGACCGCGTCGGCGGTCCCGAGCACGGCCGCGAGCTGCCGCCCGAGGCGGTCGAGCTGGGCGTGCGCCGGATCGGCTCCCTGGACGAGCTGGACGCGCAGCTCGGGCTGTCGGCGGACTGAGGCCCCGCCCGGTCCGGGTCTCGATAAGCCGCCTGCAGCGACTACGCGACCAGCATGCAGGTCCGAATTGCCGGGTCTCGATGAGCCGGCTGCGGCGACCACTCGACCAGCATGGGTGTCCCCGAACCACCCCGTTGCGATACTCGTTGCGCCGTCGTCGGAACGACGAAGCGCCCCACCCGACCCGAGGGTCGGACAGGGCGCTTCACCGTGAACGGACTCACGTCATCCGCTCGCCGCACGAGGCGAACGGGGAGGACGCGTGTCAGCGTCGTCCCCTAGCCGGACGCGACCCGCTCTCCGAGACGAGACCGCCTCGACGAGCCGACCGCGCCGCGGCAGGCAGGGACTGCCGCGGAGAAAACTACTGCACGTCCTCGTCGATCCAGTCGAAGGTCTTGGTGACGGCCTTCTTCCAGAGGCGGTACTGGCGGGCGGCCTCGTCCTGGTCCATCTGCGGGGTCCAGCGCGAGTCCTCCTGCCAGTTCTGTCGCAGGTCGTCGAGGTTCTCCCAGAAGCCGACCGCGAGACCGGCCGCGTAGGCCGCTCCGAGCGCGGTGGTCTCCGCGACAACCGGTCGGACGACCGGGACGCCGAGGATGTCGGCCTGGAACTGCATGAGCAGGTTGTTGGCGATCATTCCGCCGTCGACCTTGAGCTCCTGCAGGGGGACGCCGGAGTCGGCGTTGACCGCGTCCAGGACCTCGCGGGTCTGGAAGGCGGTCGCCTCGAGCGCGGCGCGGGCGATGTGGCCCTTGTTGACGTAGCGGGTGAGGCCGACGAGGGCTCCGCGGGCGTCGGAGCGCCAGTAGGGTGCGAACAGACCCGAGAAGGCGGGGACGAAGTACGCGCCTCCGTTGTCCTCGACGGTGGCGGCCAGCGCCTCGACCTCGGGGGCCGAGCCGATGAGGCCCAGGTTGTCGCGCAGCCACTGGATCAGCGAGCCGGAGACCGCGATCGAGCCCTCGAGCGCGTAGTGCACCTCGCCGTCGCCGAGCTTGTAGCCGATGGTGGTGAGCAGACCGTTCTTCGAGTGGACGATCTCGGTGCCCGTGTTGAAGATCAGGAAGTTGCCGGTGCCGTAGGTGTTCTTCGCCTCGCCCGGATCGAACGCCGCCTGGCCGAAGGTCGCGGCCTGCTGGTCGCCGAGGATGCCGGCGATCGGGACCTCGCGCAGCAGCGACGAGGACTCGACGTGGCCGTAGACCTCGGAGGAGGAGCAGACCTCGGGGAGCATCGACTTCGGGACCCCGAAGGCCTCGAGGATGTCGTCGCGCCACTCGAGGGTCTCGAGGTCGAGGAACAGGGTGCGGGAGGCGTTAGTGACGTCGGTCTTGTGGACGCCGCCGTCGATGCCGCCGGTCAGGTTCCAGAGGACCCAGGTGTCCGTCGTGCCGAAGATCAGGTCGCCCGCCTCGGCCTTCTCGCGCGCACCCTCGACGTTCTCGAGGATCCAGACGATCTTGGTGCCGGAGAAGTAGGTCGCGAGCGGGAGGCCCACGATCGACTTGAAGCGGTCAGCGCCCTCGTCGCCCGCGAGGCGGTCGACGATCGACTGGGTGCGGGTGTCCTGCCAGACGATGGCGTTGTAGACGGGCTTGCCGGTCGTCCTGTCCCAGACGACAGCGGTCTCGCGCTGGTTGGTGATGCCGACGGAGGCGATGTCGTGGCGGGTCAGGTCGGCGCGGGAGAGAGCCTGGCCGATCACCTCGCGGACGTTGTTCCAGATCTCGATCGGGTCGTGCTCGACCCAGCCGGCGCGCGGGAAGATCTGCTCGTGCTCCTTCTGGCCGGTGGAGACGATCGATCCCTTCTTGTCGAAGATGATCGCGCGGGACGACGTGGTCCCCTGGTCGATAGCGATGACGTAGTCAGCCATGAATGATTACTCCTTCGTAACGGGGGTGAAAGGAAGCGCGGCGGTCTAGAGGACCGGGAGCAGCACGAGCGAGGCGAGGCCCGCGAGCACTCCACCGACGATCGGGCCGGCGACGGGCACCCAGGCGTAGCTCCAGTCGCTCGAGCCCTTGCCCTTGATCGGCAGGAGAGCGTGCGCGATGCGGGGGCCGAGGTCGCGGGCGGGGTTGATGGCGTAGCCGGTCGGGCCGCCGAGGGAGGCGCCGATCGCGATCACCAGGATGGCGACGGGCAGCGCGCCGAGCGCGGCCAGACCGCCGTCGCCCTGACGTCCGCCGCCGAAGCCGATGACGACGAAGACGAGGACGAAGGTGCCGATGACCTCGGTGACGAAGTTCCAGCCGTACGAGCGGATCGCCGGGCCGGTCGAGAAGACGCCGAGCTTGTTCGCCGCGTCGGGCTCCTCGTCGAAGTGCTGCTTGTAGGCGAGCCAGCAGAAGACGGCACCGAGGATCGCACCGATCATCTGGGCGAGGATGTAGACGAGGATCGAGACGATGTTGACGGGCACGCCGGATCCGAACTCGGTCGCTCCGCTCGCGACGAGGCCCAGGGTGACCGCGGGGTTGAGGTGCGCCCCCGAGTTGTACGAGACGATCACACCGGCGAAGACCGCGAAGCCCCAGCCGATGTTGACCATGAGGGTTCCGCCGTTGAGACCCTTGCTCTTCACGAGCGCGACGTTGGCGACGACACCGCAGCCGAGGAGCACGAGCATGGCCGTTCCCACGACTTCGGCGAGGAAGACCACTCCGAGATTGTCCACGTTGACCTTTTCCTTTTCGTAAGACGGACGCGCACAGGCGTCCGCGGCGGGCTTCGATGCCCGACGGTGTGAAGTTATCGGCGCCCTGTCCTAGCGACAAGGAACGGCGCGTGCACGTTTGTGCGTTGTCACGACGGAAGCCCCGGTCGAGGTGGTCCTCGGTCCGGGGCTTCCGTCGATCCGCGCCTGATCGCCGATCAGGAGGCGGGCACGGCCGTCGGGGTCTGCACCGAGGTGCCCCCGACGTCGACGCCGTTGTACTCCTTGAGGTGCGCGATGGTCGCGTCGACCTCCGACGCGCGGGCGGCGTCGTCCCAGCCCAGCACGGCGCCCGTGTGCTCGGCGAGCTCCTCGAGGAGCTCGCGGCTCAGGCCGCCCGTGAAGGCGTGGTTGGTGCGGCGCATCACCAGGTCGATGAGGTGCACCACGCTCTCGCGCTGGGCGAGGTAGCGGATCTCACCGGTGGTGAAGTCCTTGTCGAAGTCGAGCGCCTCGTCGTGTCCGTCGGCCAGGGCCTCGATGACCTCCTGCGCGCGGGTGCCGTAGCGCTCGAGCAGCTGGCCCGTGCGGGCCGAGGAGAGCCCGGAGCGGTGCTGGCTGATCCACTGCGCGCGGGACGCGTCGGTGCGCGGGAAGCCCTTGCCGCCTCCGATGGGGGTCTTCACGGTGGAGACGCGACGGGTCACGCCGATCCGCTTGAAGACCTCGTTCGAGAGGTGCTCCGACAGGGCGCGGAACGTCGTCCACTTGCCGCCGACCAGGCTGAGCACGGGCGAGCCGTTGCCGGGGAGCGTCGAGGGCTCGATGCGGTAGTCGCGGGAGACGAAGCCCGGGGCCTCGTCGTCGTGGCGGGGCAGCGGGCGGATGCCGGAGAACTTGAAGACGATCTGCGAACGGTCCACGCGGATGGCCGGGAAGACGTGGTTGACGAGCTCGAAGAAGTAGTCGATCTCCTCCTCCGTGCACACCGCCGGCTTCGTGGGGTCGGCGTCGATGTCGGTCGTGCCGACCATCACGCGGCCCTTGAGCGGGTAGATGAGGACGATGCGTCCGTCGCTGTGCTCGAAGAACATCTCGCGACCCTCGCAGGCCTCGACCAGCTCGGGGTTGTCGAGCACGATGTGCGAGCCCTTGGTGCCGCCCATGAATTTCGTGGACGTGCCGAGGGCCGTGTTGGTGAAGTCGGTCCACGGTCCGGAGACGTTGACGACGACGTCCGCCGCGAAGGTGAACTCCTCGCCGGACTCGCGGTCGCGGAGGACGACGCCCTTCTCGTCGGCGCCGACGGCCTCGACGTAGTTGGCCGCGCGGGCCTTCCTGCCGCCGATCAGCGCGTCGTGGAGCACGTCGAGCGCGAGGCGCTCGGGCTCGTGCACGGAGGCGTCGAAGTAGGTGGCGGTGTACTTGATCTTCGGGTCGAGCTTGGGGAGCTCGTTCAGCGAGCGCTTGCGCCCGTGGAACTGGTGGCGCGGGACCGTGCCGCCGTCGCGGGAGAAGAAGTCGTACATCGTGAGGCCGACCTTGATCAGCAGCGCACCGCGCTCCTGCGGCTTGCCCGACTTGTGGGTCAGGAAGCGCAGCGGAGCCGCGAGGATGCCCGAGAACGTCGAGTAGATCGGGATCGTCGTCTGCAGCGGCTTCACGTAATGGGGAGCGATCTTCAGCAGGCCGTTGCGCTCGTGCACGCCCTCGTTGACGAGTCGGAACTCGCCGTTCTCGAGGTAGCGGATGCCGCCGTGGATCATGTGGCTCGAGGCGCTCGAGGCACCGGAGACGTAGTCGCCGCGCTCGACGAGGGCGACGTCGACGCCGTTGAGCGCGAGCTCGCGGAAGGTCCCGATGCCGTTGATGCCACCGCCGATGACCAGGACCGTGGCGCGGGGGTTGTCGCGGAGAGCAGCGACGCTCTCGCGCAGAGCGGAGTTTCCGGGAGTTCCGTCGGACTGTGCCACTTCGTACTCGCCTTCGTGTCGTAGGGGTGTCGTCGAGGCCTCCGCACCAGCGTGCACCGGGGAGATGACCGATTGATTTCGCGGAGGAATACAGCCATCCTTGACCCGACAACACATCCGGTCAAGACGGGTGGAAATCCGTGCAGGGAGCGCTATGACCCCGGTGAGACCGGTCGTCGAACTCGACGAGACGACCCACGCGACCCATCCCGACAAGACGCGGGACGCGCTGCGTGCGGCCCAGCTGTACTACATGCAGGATCTGACGATGGACGCGATCGCGCACGAGCTGCACACGTCGCGCTCCTCCGTCTCGCGCCTGCTCTCGCACGCCCGCGCGACCGGCCTGGTCGACATCCAGATCCGCTCCCCCCTCGACCGGGCGAGCGCCCTCTCGGCCGAGGTGCGGTCCCACTTCGACATCACGGCGCACATCGTGCCGGTGCCGGACCACACCAGCGAGATCGACCGGCTCGAGCGGGTCGCCCTGTCCGCAGCGAGGATCCTCGGGCAGTTCATCGACTCGAACATGATCGTCGGCATCGCCTGGGGCTCCACGATGAGCGCGATCAGCCGCCACCTGATCGCCAAGGAGACGCACAACACGCAGATCGTGCAGCTGAACGGCGCCGGCAACACCGAGACCACGGGCATCAACTACTCGAGCGAGATCCTCCGCCGCTTCGGTGACGCCTACGCGGCGAAGGTCCAGCAGTTCCCGGTGCCGGCGTTCTTCGACGACCCGACCACCAAGCAGGCGGTGTGGCGCGAGCGCTCCACCCGACGGGTCCTGGAGCTGCAGCAGCGGATGGACGTGGCGCTGTTCGGGCTCGGGTCGCCGTTCGCGGCGGTCCCCTCGAAGGTCTACATCGGCGGCTACCTGGAGCCGAGCGACTTCACCTCGCTCAGCGGCTCCGGGGTCGTCGGCGACGTCGCGACGGTGTTCTACCGGTCCGACGGCAGCTGGGACGACATCCCCATGAACGAACGTGCAAGCGGTCCGGACCTCTCCACCGTGCGCCGCGCGTCGCGCCGGATCTGCGTCGTCTCGGGCGCCTCGAAGCTGCCGGGCCTGCGCGGCGCCCTGGCGGCCGGCCTCATCACCGACCTCATCCTCGACGAGGGAACGGCCCGCGCCCTCATCTCGGACTGACGCCTCCCGCCCCCTCCGCGGGACGCCGCTCGGGTACGCGGCACGCCGACACAGGCGCACCGGAGCGGCGTCTCGCGGGAGCGGTCAGGACTCGCGGGCGTGCGCGTCGAGGAACTCGTAGACCTCGGCGTCGTCGATGCCCGGGAAGGTCCCCGACGGGAGCGGCGCGAGCACGTGCGCGTGCAGGCGCGCGCTCGGCCAGGCGTTGCCGTCCCAGCGCGCGGCGAGCTCCGACGGGGCGCGTCGGCAGCAGGACTCGTCGGGGCAGCGGGAGAGCTCGCGGCGGTCGGTGTCGCGGCCTCGGAAGAAACGGGCCTCGGCGAACGGGACGCCCACGGTGATCGAGAACTCCTCGGTGGCGGTCGTGCCGGTCTGCGACGCCGACCAGAAGGTCCCCGCCGGGGTGTCGACGTACTGGTAGTACTCCGTCGTCCGGTTGGTCCGGGTGAACGCGGAGCGCGCCGACCAGTAGCGGCAGACCACCTGGCCCTCGACGGCCCCGGTGACGTCGGTCGGCAGCGGCAGCCCGTCGTTCTCGTAGGCCTTCTGGATCGAGCCGTCTCCCAGCACCCGCAGGAAGTGCATCCGGATGTCGAGGTGCGAGGTGAGCAGGTTCGTGAAGCGCAGGGCGGCGGCCTCGTGGGTGACGCCGAAGCCGTCGCGGAAGTCCTCCACCGAGATGTCCCGCTCGCGCTTCGCCTCCTGGAGGAACGCGACCGCCGGCTCCAGCGGCATCAGGCACGCGGCGGCGAAGTAGTTGATCTCGAGGCGCTGGCGGAGGAAGTCGGCGTAGGTCACCGGCCGCTCGTGCCCGAGGAGGCGGTGCGCCATCGCCTGCAGCGCCAGCGCCCGCAGGCCGTGGCCCCCGGGGATCGAGGCGGGCGGGAGGTAGATCCTGCCGTTCGCGAGGTCGATCACCGAGCGGGCGGAGTGCGGCAGGTCGCCGACGTGGATGATCTCGAAGCCGAGGTGCCGGGCCATCTTCGAGACGGAGCTGTGGGTCAGTGCTCCTCCGCGGTGCCCGACGGTGCGGAGCATCTCGCCCGCCACCTCCTCGATCTCGGGCAGGTAGGAGCTGCGCTCGCGCAGCTGGAGCCGCTGGGCGGTGTTGGCCCGGCGCGCCTCCTCCGGTGTGGCACTCGCCTCGCTCCGGCGCCGTGCGAGCTCGCGGTAGACGCCGAGGAACGCCTCCAGCACGGGCGTGCTCAGCCCCTTGTTGACCTTGAACTCGGGCAGGCCGAGCGAGCGGTACAGCGACCCCTTCTGCACGCGCGCCAGCTCGATCTCCAGCGCGGCCCGCTCGCTCGGCGGCTCGTCCGAGAGCAGCGCCGCCAGCTCGACGCCGAGCGCGGCCGCGAGGCGCTGCAGGAGGGAGAGGCGCGGCTCGCGGCGGCCCGTCTCGATCAGCGAGAGCTGGCTCCCCGACACGTCGACGCGCTCGGCGAGCTGCCCGAGGGTCAGTCCGCGCCGGGTGCGGAAGTGGCGCAGGCGCTGCCCGAGCAGCACGGCGTCGGAGCCCGGGGCGGGTGTCGAGGGATCGGTCACGGCGAGCTCCAGCGGTCGGTTGTGACGGAAGCGCAAAAAGGCGGTTTCTTGACCGCCTGAGCGCCGGGAATACCTCCTGATCCTCCTCCATCCTGGCTTCAGGCGCCACTGAGCGCCCCTCCCGGCCCAGCCGGCCTCTTCCCGGCTGCGGCCGGCGACTCCCCACCCCCGTCGACGACGACCACCGAAAGCGGAGCCAGCATGAGCATCTACAGCAACACCGTCCGACTCGAGCCGAGCACCATGACCGCGCCGACGTCCGTCCCCGCGCCCGTCGTGCCGCCGGCGCCCCTCGCCCTCCGCCGCTGGGTGCGCGAGACCGCCGCGATCCTCCAGCCCGACGCGATCGAGTGGAGCGACGGCTCCCCCGCGGAGTGGTACCGCCTCACCGAGCGGCTCGTCGCCTCCGGCATGCTCCTCCCGCTCAATCCGGAGTGGCGGCCCGGCTCGTTCCTGGCCCGCACCGACCCGGACGACGTCGCCCGGGTCGAGGACCGCACCTTCATCTGCACGACCGACGAGGCCGACGCGGGACCGACCAACAACTGGCGCGAGCCCGCCGCGATGAGGGCCGAGCTCGCTCCCCTCCTCGACGGAGCGATGCGCGGACGGACGATGTACGTCGTCCCGTTCTCGATGGGGCCCGTCGGCGGTCCGCTCTCGCAGCTGGGCGTCCAGGTCACCGACTCGGCCTACGCGGTGCTGAACCTGCGGATCATGGCGCGCGTGGGCTCCGAGCCGCTGGCCGCCTTCACCGAGGAGACCCCGTTCGTCCGCGGCGTGCACACCGTGGGGCTGCCCCTCCGCGACGCGGACGGCGTCACCCGCGAGGACGTCGCCTGGCCGTGCAGCCCCGTGAAGTACATCACCCAGTTCCCGGAGACGCGCGAGATCGTCTCGTACGGCTCCGGCTACGGCGGCAACGCCCTGCTGGCGAAGAAGTGCTTCGCCCTGCGCATCGCCTCGGCGATGGGGCGCGAGGAGGGCTGGCTCGCCGAGCACATGCTGCTGATCCGCATCGTCTCGCCCGAGGGACGGCGCTACCACGTCGCCGCCGCCTTCCCGAGCGCGTGCGGCAAGACCAACCTCGCGATGATGCAGCCCGCGATCCCCGGCTGGCGGGTCGAGACGCTGGGCGACGACATCACCTGGATGCGCCGCGGGGAGGATGGACGCCTCTGGGCGATGAACCCCGAGACGGGCTTCTTCGGCGTCGCTCCCGGCACCGGGGAGACCTCGAACCCGAACGCCGTGCAGACGCTCTGGGGCAACACGATCTTCACCAACGTCGCGCTCCGCGAGGACGGCGACGTGTGGTGGGAGGGCCTGACCGACGAGGTCCCGGAGCGGCTGACCGACTGGCGCGGGCAGCCGTGGACGCCGGCGTCCGGCACGCCCGCCGCGCACCCCAACTCCCGCTTCACCGCGCCGGCCGCGCAGTGCCCGTCGCTCTCCGCCGACTGGGACGCCCACGAGGGCGTGCCGCTGGACGCGATCGTCTTCGGTGGCCGACGGGCGAGCAACGTCCCGCTGGTCACGCAGGCCACCTCGTGGCAGCACGGCGTCTTCCTGGGTGCGACCGTCGCCTCCGAGAAGACCGCGGCCGCGGAGGGCACGGTCGGGGAGCTGCGCCGCGATCCGTTCGCGATGCTCCCCTTCTGCGGCTACAACATGGCCGACTACTTCGCGCACTGGCTCGCGATCGGCGCTGAGCTCGGCGATGCGGCGCCGGCGGTGTTCCAGGTCAACTGGTTCCGGAAGGACGCGGACGGCGAGTTCCTCTGGCCCGGCTTCGGCGAGAACGCGCGGGTGCTGCAGTGGCTCGTCCGCCGCCTGGAGGGGCTGGCGGAGGCCCGGCGGAGCCCCCTCGGCGACCTGCCGGTCGCGATCGACACGCACGGGCTCCGGCTCTCCGCGGCCCAGAAGGAGGAGCTGTTCTCCGTCCCGGTGGAGGCGTGGCTGGAGGAGTGCGCGCTCACGGAGGAGTTCTTCACGCGGTTCGGCGACCGGCTGCCGCCCGAGCTGACCGCCGAGCTCCAGGCCCTGCGGCTCCGGCTCCTCGCCGAGAAGCTGCCGCTGGCGGCCTGATCCCCCTGACCGAGCCGGCTCCTGCCGGACACCCCTGTGGCCCGCGGGCGGATCATCCCCCTTTCCTCGCACCCCCGCGGGTCCACTCCCCCCTTCCGCTCCCACGTCGACGGGCACCATGACCGACCGCATCACGCTCCGCTTCCTCGCCGCCCCGCAGGACGCCACCGCCGACGGCCGCAGCGCCCAGGCCGGCCGCGTCCTCGAGTGGATCGACAAGGCCGGCTACGCCTGCGCCGTGGGCTGGAGCGGCGGCTACTGCGTGACGGCGTACGTCGGCAACGTCCACTTCACCCGGCCCATCTCGGTCGGCAACCTGATCGAGGCGACCGCCCGCGTCATCCACACCGGGCGCACGAGCATGCACGTGCTGGTGCAGGTCGCGCAGGCGGATCCGCGGACCGGCCTCTACGAGGACGCCACGCACTGCCTCCTCGTGTTCGTGGCCGTCGACGACGAGAAGAGGCCGCGGTCGGTCCCGGAGTGGCGGCCCCGCTCGATCGAGGACCTGTCCCTCGCCGAGGGCGCCGCCGCGCGCATCGAGGGCCGCCGGAGGCTGCACGACGTGATGCGCGCCCAGGAGTACACCGAGGAGGGCACCGGTCCGCGGATCGTGTTCCGCTTCCTCGCGGCACCGGGAGACGTCAACTGGGGCGGCAACGCCCACGGCGGGATCGTGATGCGCTGGATCGACGAGGCGGCCGACGCGGTCGCGCAGCGCTGGACCGGCCGCGACTCTGTGGCCGTCTACTCCGGGGGGATCCACTTCTACCGTCCGGTGCGCATCGGGCATCTCGTCGAGGTGGAGGCGCGCCTCATCCACACGAGCGCCCGGAGCATGCACCTGGCGGTGCACGTGCGCTCCGGGGACCCGCGGACCGGCGAGCTGGAGCTGACCACGCAGTGCCGGAGCGTCTTCGTGGTGCGGGGCGCCGACGGGGCGGCCGAGCCGGTCCCGCCTCTCGAGCTGCGGACCGAGGAGGACCGGCATCTGGACGCCCATGCGCGCGAGCTGATCCTCCTGCGCGCGGCGCTGCCGCCGCTCCCGCTCGCGGGGACGGCCGGCGCTAGGGTCGGAGCGTGAAGCTGCCGATCCTCGTCCTCAACGGCCCGAACCTGAACCTGCTCGGCACCCGCGAGCCCGAGCTCTACGGCTCGGACACCCTCGCCGACGCCGAGGCGCTGGCGGCGGAGGCGGCCGAGCGGCACGGCTTCACGGTCGAGACCTTCCAGAGCAGCTCGGAGGGCGCGATCGTCGACCGGCTGCACGCGGCTCGCGGCTCCGTCTCGGGAGTGGTGCTCAACGCCGGGGCGTTCACGCACACGTCGATCGCGATCCGCGACGCCGTCCTCGCGACCGAGCTGCCGATGGTCGAGGTGCACGTGAGCAACGTGCACCGGCGCGAGCCGTTCCGGCAGCACTCCTACCTCTCGGACGTCGCGATCGCCGTGATCGTCGGCGCGGGCATCGCCGGCTACGGCTACGCGGTGGACGTGCTCGCGCGAGCGGCGGAGAAGCGATGAGCGGCCTCGGACGCTCCTTCGGCAGCGCGGTCGACGCCTACGACCGCGGGCGGCCCGGCTACCCCGACGACGCCGTCGACTGGATCGTGGGGCACGCCCCCGCGCGGGTGGCGGGCGCCTTCGTCCCGGAGCGGGCCCGCGCGGCGGGAGCCGACGCCTCCGATCGGCTGCGCGCCGTGGACCTCGGCGCGGGAACGGGCAAGTTCACCGCGTCGCTCGCGTCCCGCGGCCTCGCCGTGACCGCGGTCGAGCCCGACGCGGAGATGCTCGCGCGTCTCGCCTCGAATCTGCCGGGGGTCCGCCCCGAGGAGGGGACGGCCGAGGCGATCCCCGCCGCGGACGCCTCCGCGGAGCTCGTCACCGCCGCGCAGTCGTGGCACTGGGTCGACGCCGAGCGCGCGGGAGCCGAAGTCGCCCGCGTCCTGGTGCCGGAGGGCGTGCTCGCGCTGGTGTGGAACATCCGCGACGAGTCGGTCCCCTGGGTGCGCCGGCTCGGCGAGGTCGCCGGAGCCTCCACCGCCGAGCGCTTCGAGACGCTCCGGCCGCCGCTCGGCTCCGCTCTCGAGCGGGTGGCGTTCGCGGCCTTCGAGTGGTCCTTCGAGCTGGACCGAGCCGGGGTGCGGGACATGTTCGCGTCCCGCAGCTCCGTCATCGCGATGCCCGAGGAGGAGCGCGCCGCGGTCCTCGCGGCGGTCGACGCCGTGGTGGACGAGGAGTCGGGCGGGAGCGGGACCGTCGCGATGCCGTACTCGACGCGCGTGACGATCGCGCGCCGCTCCTCCTCCGCCTGACTCCGCGCCGCGCGCCGCGGACCGCCCCGCCCGCCGACTACCCTCGGAGGGCGCCGCACCGGCGTGAGCACCGAGAGCACGAGGAGAGACGCACGTGAGCATCATCGCCGCCGCAGACGGGTCCGCACTGGGCAACCCCGGCCCCGCCGGCTGGGCCTGGTACGTCGACGACGAGCGCTGGGCCGCGGGCGGCTGGTCGCACGGCACGAACAACATCGGCGAGCTCACCGCGGTGCTCGAGCTGCTGCGCGCGACCGCGCAGGAGGAGGAGCCGCTGCACATCCTCTGCGACAGCCAGTACGCCATCAAGGCCTGCACCGAGTGGCTGCCGGGCTGGAAGCGGAAGGGCTGGCGCAAGGCCGACGGCAAGCCGGTGATGAACGTCGAGATCATCAAGGCGCTCGACGAGGAGCTGCAGGGCCGAGCCGTCACCTTCGAGTGGGTGAAGGGGCACGCCAACCACCGGATGAACGAGGCCGCCGACGTCCGCGCCCGGAGCGCCGCGACCGCCTACCAGCGCCGGCAGCCCGTCGACGCCGGACCCGGATGGCCGACGGCCGCCGCCGTGCCTGCCGCGGCCGCTGCGCCCCCCGTCGAGGACTCCGCCACCCTCTTCTAGCCGCGTTCCCCCTGGGGCAGCCGCAGCAGCCCCGTCGCCACCAGCTCGCGCACCCGCGGCAGCACCGAGTCGGACACCGCCTCCTCCTCGACCTGGAGGAGCGAGGCGACCGCCGCCGCGATCGCCGCCACCGAGAGCTCGCCGTCGCAGGCGCCGACCACGGCGGCGAGCGCCGTGTCGACCTCCTCGACCCGGGCGAAGCCGCCGCCCTGGCGCAGCCGCAGCACCGTCGGATCGTCGTTGCCCGGCCAGTAGTGCCGCTCCTC
Organism: Rathayibacter sp. AY2B9; assembly: GCF_002931595.1. Lineage (NCBI taxonomy): Bacteria > Bacillati > Actinomycetota > Actinomycetes > Micrococcales > Microbacteriaceae > Rathayibacter > Rathayibacter sp. AY2B9. The sequence goes on along the minus strand of NZ_PSUB01000001.1, from coordinate 173,888 downwards.
CGTGACGTCTCCGGCGACGACCAGGGCGAGACCCGCCAGAGCGCGATCGTCGATCGACGCGAGGGCCTCGGCCGCGTCGAGGCAGGCGGCGAGGTGGCCGCCCAGGCCCGCGGTCGCCATCGGCGTGGTGATGCGCTCGAGGCGGCGGATCGGCGGGCGGGGCTGCTCGGGCAGGCGGAGCGTGACGTAGCCGAAGCCGACGCCGGTCACCCCGCGCCGCTCGAAGTCGGTCAGCCAGGCGTCGACCAGCGCGTCGAACGCGGGGCCGCGGGTCGTGCCGCCGTCCCGGATCCAGGTCTCGGCGTAGACCGCCGGATCCTGACGCTCGCGCTCCACGACCCAGACGTCCAGAGGAGAGGCGGTCCCGCCCATCCAGGCGTCGAGCCCCTCGGGCCCCGCCTCGAGCGCCTGCTCCAGTGGGCTGCGGGCGTCGGCGAGCCAGTCCGCGATCCGGTCGAAGGCGTCCGCGCCCTCCCGGTACTCCCAGTTCCCCAGGAGCTGCGCGACACCGCCGGGCACCAGGTGCTCGGCTGCTCCGAGGATGACGCGGCGCACGATCTCGTCGCCCTCCAGCCCGCCGTCGCGGTACTCGTAGGAGGGGACGCCCTCGGCTCGCGGCGTGATGACGAACGGCGGGTTCGTGACGATGTGGTCGAAGCGCTCCCCCGCGACCGGCTCGTAGAGGCTGCCGAGGCGGAACTCGATGTTCTCGATCCCGTTGAGCGCCGCGGTGAAGGAGGCGAGCGCGAGCGCGCGCTCGGAGATGTCGGTGGCGACCACCTGCTCGGCGTGGCGGGAGGCGTGCAGCGCCTGGATCCCGCAGCCGGTCCCCAGGTCGAGCACGCGGCCGACGGGTCGCTGGATCATCAGGCCGGTCAGCGTGAGGCTCGCGCCGCCGACGCCGAGCACGTGGTCCTCGTCGAGCGCGCGGCCGAGGGCGAGCTCCCCGAGGTCGGAGGCGATCCACCAGGAGGCCGCGCCGCGCTGGTCGACCACGTCGTAGGGGCGCAGGTCGAGGGCCGCGGTGACGACGGCTCCGGCCTCGACGCGCACCAGGCCGAGCTCCACCGCCCCCTCCAGCGCGAGAGCGCCGAACGCCTCGTCCGCGTCGTCGGCCGAGACGGGATCGGCCAGGAGGAACAGGCGGGCGAGGGTGGCCAGCGCGTCGTGGTCGCCGCTGCGCTCGAGGGCGCGGCGGGCGGGGACCCGGTCGCCGCGGTGCAGCGCCTCCGCCGCTTCGTCGCCCCAGAGCCCCCGCACGGCGTCCACGCCGTAGCGGGCGCGGATCAGGTCGTCGCGCAGGAGGGCGATACGGGCTCGGTCGAACGGGTCTGCGGAGAACACCGCTCCATCCTCCTGCACACGGGTCGGCCACCGGGGCCGCCGCGGCCGTACGATCGGAGGCATGCCGCTGACCGGAGAGTACGAACCCAGCACGTCCGAGTGGGCCCGCGAGCAGGCGGAGCTCTACGAGCGGACCGGCGGAGCCGAGGGGAACCTCCTCCGCGGCCGCCCCATCATCGTCCTGACCACCGTCGGCTCGAAGAGCGGGAAGCTCCGCAAGACCGCGCTGATGCGCGTCGAGCACGAGGGCGAGTACGTGGTCGTCGCGTCCAAGGGCGGCGCGCCCGAGCACCCCGTCTGGTACGGCAACATGCTCAAGGAGCCGCACGTCGAGCTGCAGGACGGGCCCGTGAAGAAGGACTACTCCGCGAGCGTGCTCGAGGGCGATCTGCGCGCGGCCTGGTGGGAGCGCGCGGTCGCCGCGTGGCCGGACTACGCCGAGTACCAGACGAAGACCGAGCGGCAGATCCCGCTCGTGCTGCTCACTCCCTGGTCCTGAGCGCGGCGGGCGGCTCGGCCCGTCGCTGAGGCGGCCGTCCTCCGGTCGCGGTCGCGCCGCACGGCAGGCGCCTCACGTGGGCGGCGAGCCCAGCGGATCCCGTCCGGCCTCAGACCCGGGCCGCGATGAGGTCGAGCACCTTCGGGCTCGAGAGCAGCGCGAAGTGGCCGACCACCGAGACCGCGATGTTCTCGTGCGCCCCGGCGAGGCGGCTCCCTCCGGGGATGTACTGGTCGCGCATCCCGTAGATCGACGTGATGCGCGCGTCGGCCTCGCGCTCAGCCAGCAGGGTTCGGATCAGCGGGCGGTGGGGTGCGAACTCCCGGAGCGCCCGCGCCGGGGCGATCCGTGCGAGCGACGAGCCGTTGAACGGGGTTGAGACGGCGATCATGCGCTCGATCCGCCCGTCCTCGCGGTCGTCGACGACCATCATGTGCTTGCCGATCAGGCCGCCCTTGCTGTGCGCGACGACGACGACTCCGCGCAGATCGTGCTCGCGCAGGTAGTCCTGGCCGAGTCCGGCCGACGCGACGATCGGCCGCGTGTTGTAGCCGAGCGCGGGCAGCACGTGGATCGGATGGCCCGCCGCGTGCAGCCTCTCGGCGATGGGCCGGAGGAACTGCCACGTCTCGTAGATCCCGGGGATGAGCAGCACCGGAGCGCCGTCGCCGGACGCGTACCGCGACACGTCCCAGCCCTCCCGCAGGTGCACGAAGCGCGAGCCGTAGGCGTAGCGGTAGTCGCGGAGGTACGCGCGCCGCAGCGAGGTCGAGCGGCGCGGGCGGGCGGAGTCACGCGCCGGCATGGGCCCGCTCCAGCTCCGCGATGTCGAGGCGGCTCATCGCGAGCATCGCCTGCAGCGCGCGCGCGGACGCCTCGGGGTCGGCGCCTCCGAGCAGACGCGGGAGGACCTCCGGCACGATCTGCCAGGACAGCCCCCAGCGGTCGCGGAGCCAGCCGCACCGGCTCTCCTCGCCGCCGTCCGCGATCAGGGCGTCCCACAGCCGGTCGAGCTCGGACTGGTCGCCGACGGTCACGACGATCGAGACGGCCTCGGTGAACGGGAACCGCGGCCCGGCGTTGATCGCCTGGAACCGCTGCCCGTCGAGCTCGAACGTCACCGACCGCACCTCGCCGGGCGACGGGGAGCCCTCCGGCAGCACCTGGCTTCCGGTGATCCGCGAGTTCGGCACCAGCTCCGTGTAGAAGCGCGCCGCCTCCCCCGCGCCGTCGTCGAACCAGAGGAAGGTGCTGACCGCGCCCATCGGAGTCTCCGTCCTGCGCGGGAGGGTCTCCGCGGCTCCCTCAGTGTGCCGCGGAGGCGCCCTCCCCGCGACGGATCACAGCGGGTTGACGCCGAACGCCGTGGCCAGCTTGTCGATCTTCTTGGCGCGGCCCAGCCGGGGCAGGTCGCTGCCGTCGCGGATGACGCGGCCGCGGGCCTCGAAGTCGTCGAGGAAGTCGCGGGCCCAGGCGACGTCCGACGGCGTCGGGCTGATGACCTCGTTGATCACGGCGAGCTGCTCGGTGTCGAGGCAGAGCTTCCCGGTGAGGCCGAGCGAGACCGTGAGCGCGGACTGCTCGCGCAGCACGGGGTGGCTGTTCGAGACGGTCGGTCCGTCGATCGGGCCGGGCAGGTCGCCGATGCGCGAGGCGACGACCAGGCGCGAGCGCGGGTAGGCCATCGCGAGGTCGTCGGCGCTGGTGCCCGTGTCGCGGCGGTAGTCGCCGCTGCCGAACGCGAGGCGGAAGGTGCCGCGGGCGCGGGCGATCGAGACCGCCTCCTCGATGCCGAGGGCGGACTCGACCAGGGCGAGCACCGGGGTGGAGCCGCCGAGGCGGTCGAAGGTCTCGGTGACGTGCTCAGCGGCCTCGGTCTTGGCGAGCATGACGCCGGCGAGGCCGGGCAGGCCCTTCAGCGCGTCGACGTCGTCGGACCAGAACGGGGTGGAGTGGTCGTTGATGCGGACCCAGGCGCGCTTCTCGCCGGTCAGCCACTCCGCGACGTCGGTCCGCGCGTCGGGCTTCGCCTTGGGGTCGACCGCGTCCTCGATGTCGAGGACGATCTGGTCGGCGCGGGACGCGTGCGCGGCGTCGAACGTCTCGGTGCGGGTGGCGTTCACCAGCAACCAGGAGCGCGCGATCTCGGGGGCGACGTCGCGCCCCTTCCGCTTCGCGATGGCGGTGGTGGTGGTCTCGGGCAACGTCACGTTCGGGTCCTCTCGGTGGCGCGGTCCTCGCTCCGCGGACGCCACCGCTCTGCGACGGCGCCGGGGACAAGGGTAGCGGCTCCCCGTAGGCGGGGCTCCGGGCACTCCGGCGTCTCTCCACTCCGGGGCTGCGACGCCCCGAGCGCTCCGGATCAGCGGCCCTCCGGGCGCTCCCACAGCGTCAGCACCGTCGTCGGCACCCGGATCCGCTCGCGCGCGACGAACCCCGCCTCAGCGAGCACCGTGTCCGCCTCGCCCTCCGGCAGCGCCTGCCAGACCCGGTCCTCCCCGGCGAGCGCGGCGAGCAGGTCCTCGCCCTCCAGGAGCACGTCGGAGTACGTCCCCGTCGTCCCGTACGGAGCGGCGATGGCGACATCGTCCACGCCCGCGAACGCCTCCGGGTAGGCGGCGAGCGCCAGGCGGGGCCGGAGCGAGACCGTCCCGGAGGAGCCGAGGAGGACGGCGTCGCCCGGACGGGCCCGCTCCTCGACGGCGGCCGCCAGACCGCGGAGGTCCTGCCCGGCCGGCTTCCCGGTGACCGTGCGCATCTGCACCAGGACCGGCAGTGCGGCCACCGCGATCAGGGCGAGGAGGGCGACGCCCGTCCGGGCCCTGAACGAGTCGAGCGCGAGGCCGAGGAGGACCGCGAGGGCGGGCGTGCTCGACGCGAGGTAGCGGGGGGTGAACATCGGCTCGACGAGGAGGGTCCCGAGCACCAGCACCGAGGTCGGCAGCACGGTCCAGAGGACGAGGGCCGGCAGGAGCGGCCCGCGCAGGCCGCCCCGCACCGCGGCGACCGCGAGGAGCGCGACGGCGATCCCGGCCAGCCACCACGCGGATCCGAAGAACGGCTCGACCAGGACGGTGAACGCGGTCACGGGCTGCGAGCGGAGCCAGCCGACCTGGCCGCTCTGCCCTGCGGCGAGGAGCAGCACCGGCACGGCGCCCAGTGCCGAGAGGGCGCTCGCCGGGAGAGCCCGCACGGCACCCCGGGGCGCCGCGGCCGCGGCGAGCGCGACGAGAGCCGGCAGCACCAGCACGGAGTAGAGGAACACGGCGTCCGCCAGACCTGCGACGGCCGCGAACGCCATCCAGCGCAGGGCGCCCCCGGAGCGGGCCGCCCGCACGACGAGGACCGCCGCTCCCACCACGAGCGCGGTGGCCAGAGCGGAGGATCGCGCCTCGGTCCCCGAGAACGAGGACCGCGGGAGCAGCACGAGCACCGCGGCGGCGAGGAGTGCCGCCCGGGGCCGGTCGAACGATCGCAGCAGGACGACGACGCCCGCCGCCGCCGCTCCCGTGGCGAGAGCGGACGGCGCCCGCACCGCGAGCTCCGACTCCCCGGCGATCGCGATCCAGCCGTGCATCAGCAGGCCGTAGACCAGGTGCACCGCGTCCTTCTCCTGCACGAAGGCGAGGAGCTCCCCCACCGGGAGCCGCGCCAGGCGGAGGGTCGCGGCCTCGTCGTTCCAGTAGGAGGGGATCCAGGAGCCGACGAGGGTCAGCGCGGTGGCGAGGGCGAGGACCGCGCTCGCGGGCAGGGTCCGGAGCGCGCGCATCCCGCCAGCGTAGAGGCCGGGCTCAGCGCGCCGAGCGCTCGGCGAGACCCTTCGCGTACGCGGCCTGGCCGACGTGCTGCGTGTCGTCGTCGATCACCGAGACCAGCCGCACCCCGAGGGTCACCGGCGGATCCCACTGCTCGTCGACGACGCGCTCGAGGTCCTCGTCGCCGAGCGTGTCGAGGAGGGCGAGCGTCTGCCGGTGCACGGCGTCGGCGTACTCCGCGAGCAGCGCGGCCGGCACCGCGGCGAGCGCCGCCACCTCGGCCGGCTCCTGCCCGTAGCCGGTCTCGTCGGGCCCGAAGGGCAGGCCGGACCGGCCGTGGAAGCCGTCGGCCGTCCACACCTGCTCGTGGCCGGCGAGCGGGGCGAGGTGGTCGTCCTGCACCCGGACGAGATGCCAGACGAGCCAGGCGGGCGAGTTCGAGCGGGCGTCCGCGCGGAACGCGAGCTGATCGGGGGTGCTGTCGTCCAGGACGGCGTGCACGTTCTCGTGCACCCGGCCGAAGGCGTCGCGGAGGAGGTCGATGGCTGCGGTCATGCCGCCAGCCTGCCGCTCCCGCGCCCGGTGCGGCACCCCCTCCGCGCGCCTCGGAGGAAGTGCGGAGGCGGGTGCCCGATACTCGGCCCGTGACCTCCGGATCCTCGAACCTGGCGACGAAGCCGTGGCTGACCTCCTACGCGGAGGGCGTGCCCGCCGAGATCGACCCTCCCACCCAGACCCTCGTCGACCTGCTCGAGGACTCGGTCGCGCGGTACCGCCGCGGCACCGCGCTCGAGTTCTTCGGCGCCGAGACCAGCTACGCCGAGCTCGGCGAGCAGGTCGCGCGCGCGGCGGAGGGCCTGCGGCGCCTGGGCGTGCGCGCCGGCGACCGCGTCGCGCTGGTGCTCCCGAACTGCCCGGAGCACGTGGTGGCGTTCTACGCCGCTCTCCGCCTCGGAGCGATCGTGGTCGAGCACAACCCGCTCTACACGCCGCGCGAGCTGCGGCGGCAGTTCGAGGACCACGGCGCCCGGTTCGCGGTCGTCTGGGACAAGATCGCCGACGTCGTCGCGACCATGCCCGCCGACCTGGGCATCGAGCGCGTCGTCTCCGTCGACCTCACCCGCTCCTTCCCGCTCGGCAAGCGCCTGGCGCTGCGGCTCCCCCTGCCGTCGGTGCGCCGGTCACGCGAGAAGCTCACCGCGACCCCCCGCAGCCGCTCCCTGGTGCCCTTCGCGTCGCTGCTGAAGAACCGCCGCATCGCGCGCTCGCACCCCCGCCCGGTCCTCGGCGACACGGCCCTGCTGCAGTACACGAGCGGCACCACCGGCACGCCCAAGGGCGCGATCCTCTCGCACGCGAACCTCCGTGCGAACGCCCTGCAGGGCCGCGCCTGGGTGCCGGGCCTGCGCGAGGGCGACGAGACGTTCTACGCGGTGCTCCCCCTGTTCCACGCCTACGGTCTGACGCTGTGCCTGACCTTCGCGATCAGCATCGGCGCGAAGGTCGTGCTGTTCCCGACCTTCGACGTCGGCCTCGTGAAGGCGGCCGCGAAGTCGTCGCCGCCCACCTTCCTCCCCGCGGTGCCGCCCGTGTACGACGCGCTGGCCCGCGCCTCCGAGCGCCACGAGCTCGACCTGCGCGGCATCCGCTTCGCGATCTCGGGAGCGATGAGCCTGCCGGTCGCGACGGTCGACCGCTGGGAGCGCGCGAGCCGGGGACTCCTGGTCGAGGGCTACGGCATGACCGAGAGCTCGCCGGTCGCCCTCGGGAACCCGGTCGGCCCGACCCGCCGGCCCGGCACCGTGGGCGTGCCGTTCCCCAGCACGACGATCCGCCTCGTCGACCCCGCCGATCCGTCGGTCGACCGCGGCCCGGGCGAGTCCGGCGAGCTCCTGCTCCGGGGGCCGCAGGTGTTCCAGGGGTACTGGAAGCGGCCGGAGGAGACGGCCGAGGCCCTCCTCCCCGGCGGCTGGCTGCGCACGGGCGACATCGCGACCGTCTCGGCCGACGGCTTCGTGACGATCGTCGACCGGGCCAAGGAGCTCATCATCACCGGCGGCTTCAACGTCTCCCCCTCCGAGGTCGAGGGAGTGCTGGAGTCGCACCCGGACGTGACGCGCGCGGCCGTCGTCGGGCTCCCCCGCGAGGACGGCGGCGAGAGCGTCGCGGCGGCCGTGGTCCTGCGGGCCGGGACGGCCGTGGATCCGGAGGCGCTGCGCGACTTCTGCCGGCTGCACCTGACGCCCTACAAGGTGCCCAAGCGGATCGTCCCGGTGGACGAGCTGCCGACCTCGCTGATCGGCAAGGTGCTGCGCCGCCAGGTGCGCGAGAGTCTGCTGGACTGAGGCGACCGGAGCGGGCGGTGGCCCGCGAGGAGGAGGACGACATGGCGAGGATCGTGCAGTACGAGCGGATCGGCGGGCCCGAGGTGCTCGAGACCGTCCAGGCGCCGGAGCCCGAGGCGGGGCCCGGCACCGTGGTGGTCGCCGTCCGCGCGGCCGGCGTGAACCCGATCGAGTGGAAGGTGCGCTCCGGCCTGCGCCCGAGCCCGCCGTTCGACGGTCCGCGGAGGCTCGGGTCGGACGGCTCCGGCGTGGTCTCCGCCGTCGGTCCGGGCGTGACCGGTTGGAGCGTCGGAGACCGGGTGATCGTCAGCGGCGCCACCGGCACCTACGCGACCGCCGTCGCGGTCTCCCCCGACTCCCTCGATCCGCTCCCCGACGGACTCGGCTTCGAGGAGGCGGCCGCGCTCGGCATCCCGGTCTCCACCGCCTACCAGGCGGTGGTCTCGCTCGGCGTCGCGGAGGGATCGACGTTCGTGGTCCACGCGGGCGCCGGCGCGGTAGGACGGGCGGCGATCCAGTTCGCCGTCGACCGCGGAGCCCGGGTGATCGCCACGGCGAGCCCGGCGAACCACGAGGCGCTGCGCGCGCTCGGAGCGGTGCCGGTCGCCTACGGGCCCGGGCTGCTCGAGCGGCTGCGCGCCGCAGCGCCCGAGGGCGTCGACCGCGTGCTCGACGCGGCCGGGACGGACGAGGCGCTCGCCGCCTCGCTCGCGCTGGTGGCGGATCCGCAGCACGTCGGAACGGTGGTCGCCGGCCCTCGTGCGGCAGAGCTGGGCATCCGGGCCTGGAGCGGCGGCAGTCCCGTGCCGCTGACCGAAAAGGAGCAGCGCCTCCGCCGCGAGGGCGTGCCGCTCGCCGCCCGGCTGGCGAGCGAGGGGCGCTTCGCGGTCGCGACCGGTCCGCGCCTCCCGCTCGAGCAGGCCGCCGAGGCGCATCGGCTCAGCGAGGACGGCCACGTCCGCGGGAAGATCCTGCTCGTTCCCTGACCCGGGCCGGCATCCGGCATCCGTCTCCCCACCGCTTCCCCCGCTCTCACCGTCGAGAAGGAGTCCCCGTGTCCACTGACGACACCACCCCCGTGATCCTGGGGGGCGCCCGCACCCCGTTCGCCCGCTTCTCCGGAGCCTTCGCGCCGCTCTCGGGCGTCGAGCTCGGCGCCGCTGCCATCCGAGGGGCTCTCGAGCGCTCGGGCGCCTCCGCGGCCGACGTCGACGCGGTCGTGCTCGGCCAGGTGATCCAGGCCGGAGCCGGTCAGGGCCCCGCCCGGCAGGCCGCGGTCCTCGCGGGCCTGGACTGGGACGTCCCGGCGGTCACGATCAACAAGCTCTGCCTGTCGGGTCTCACCGCGGTGATCGACGCGGCGCGGATGATCCGGCTCGGCGAGGCGCAGGTGGTCGTCGCCGGAGGGCAGGAGTCGATGACCAACGCGCCGCACCTCCTGCTCGGATCCCGCTCGGGCCTGGGTGTCGGTCCGCGTCCGCTCGAGGACGCACTCCTCCACGACGGCCTGCTCGATCCGTTCGACCGCCGCCTGATGGGGAGGGTGACCGACGACGGCAACGCCGCACGGGGCATCCGCCGCGAGCGCCAGGACGCCTTCGCCGCGCTCTCGCACCAGCGGGCCGCCGCAGCACGGTCCACCGGCGTGCTCGCCGAGGAGATCGTGCCGGTCGCGGTTCCGCAGCGGCGCGGACCGGACCTCGTCGTGTCCGCCGACGACGGGATCCGGGAGGACAGCACGGTCGAGACGCTCGCCCGGCTGGCCCCCGCGTTCTCGCCCGAGGGCACGATCACGGCGGGCAGCTCGTCCCCGATCACGGACGGCGCCGCCGCGCTGGTCGTCGTGTCCCGCGGCTGGGCCCGCGAGCGCGGACTGCCCTGGCTCGCGACCGTCGCCGAGCACGGGCAGGTCGCCGGACCGGACAACTCCCTGCATTCACAGCCGTCGGCGGCGATCCTCCGGGCGCTCGGCCGCCGCGGTGCAGCGGTGTCCGACCTGGACCTGATCGAGATCAACGAGGCGTTCGCCTCCGTCGTCCTCCAGTCGGCGGACGATCTCGGCGTCGAGCCCGAGGCGGTCAACCCCGACGGCGGGGCGATCGCGCTCGGCCACCCGGTGGGCGCCTCCGGAGCACGGCTGGCCCTGCACCTGGCGCTGGCCCTCCGTCGCCGGGGCGGCGGGCTCGGCGTCGCCGCGCTCTGCGGCGGAGGCGGCCAGGGCGAGGCGCTGATCCTCGAGGGCTGACCGGCGGTCCGCCCCCAGGAGCGCGTCGGCGCCTCCGGCTACGCTCGCGGGATGAGCATCCTGAGCGCCGACGGCCTCGCCTTCGTCACCGAGCGCCACCTGGCCACCCTCTCCACCCCCGGCCGCCAGGGCCGCCTGCACGTGGTCGCCGTGGGCTTCACCTACGAGGACGGTGTCGTCCGCGTCATCACCTCCCGCGAGAGCCAGAAGGTGCTCAACGTCCGGCGGGGCGGCACCGCGACGGTCGGGCAGGTCGACGGCATCCGGTGGCTGAGCCTGGGCGGTCCGGCGACGATCGAGGAGGAGCCGGACGCCGTGCAGCACGCCGTCGAGCTCTACTCCCAGCGCTACCGCACCCCGCGCCCGAACCCCCTCCGCGTCGCGATCCGCATCGACGTCGACTTCGCCCTCGCCTCCTCCGGCCTGCGCGCGGAGTAGCCGGGTGGCCCGCGGCGACGCGCTGGGCGGGGGCGGCGCCGTCTCCTCCCTCCGCACCTACCGCTACGTCCGCCTCTCCCTGGTGGCGGCCGTGGTGCTCCTCACGGCCGGCCTCGTCCACCAGCTCGTCGTCGGAGGCCCGCTGCGCTCGATCAGCGCCTCGTACTACACCCCGGTCCGCTCCCTCTTCACCGGGGCGCTCTTCGCGGTCGGCGTCGCGCTGGTCGTCCTCGCCGGGAGGAGCGTGCGGCGCTTCCTCCTGCTGCTGGCGGGCATGACGTCGCCGGTCATCGCGATCGTGCCGGTGCCCCTCGCCTCGGAGGAGCTGCAGCGCCTCCAGGGAGCGGTGTGCCCGGCGGGAGGGGCGTCGTGCCTTCCCGCGACGGCCGCGGGTGAGGTCGCCGCCTCCCTGCCCGCCTACCTGGTCACGGCCGCGGCCGTCCTCGTCGCCTCCGTGATCCTGCTCGCCCTCGACCGGGTCCTCGACCGCTGGGCGCTCGTCCGCACCGCGATCGCCGCCGCCCTCCTGATCGCTCTGGCGGCCTGGAGCACGCTCCCGTCGTTCCTGCGGCTCGGCCACTACGCCGCCGCCGGCGTCTTCTTCCTCCTCATCGCCGTCACCGCGGGTCTGCACGCCGTCGCGGTGCGCGAGGAGGGAGCGAGCGGGCCGGGGACGCCGCGCTTCTACTCCCGCTGCTACGCCGTTCTCGCGGTGCTGATCGCCGCGGTCGATGCGGCGCTGGTGCTCCTGCTTCTCACGGGGCGGGGAGCGGAGCTGCTCGGCGAGCAGTGGCTCCTGCTCGGCGAGGCCGTCGCGCTCGCCCTCTTCGGGATCTTCTGGGTGCTGCAGACCGTCGAGAACTGGGATCGTCCCGACGTGCTGCTCGTCGCGCGGGGCTGAGGGGGCCGGTGGCGGCCCCCTCAGCCGCTCAGCGCTTGAGGGTGATCGACGCGCTCCGCCCGAGGTTTCCCGCGGCGTCGGAGGCGTGCGCGACGATCGCGTACCGCCCGGCCGGGTAGGAGGAGGCCGAGACAGTCAGGCGCCACGTGCCGTCCGACGCCCTCGTCGCGTCGCCCAGCCGCGTGGCTCCGCTCCAGAAGCTCAGCTTCGTCGTGCCGACGTCGTCCTTGGCGGTGGCGACCAGGGTGACAGAGCCGCGCACCGTCGATCCGCTCGTCGGCGCGGTGATGACGGTCTTCGGAGCCGTCGTGTCGCGCGACGGCGCGGGCGAGCCCGTGGGTGCCGGAGCAGGAGCCGCGGTGGGCGCCGACGTGGGAGTCGGGGTCGGGGTCGGAGCCGGTTCGTCGCCGAGGCCCCAGGCCGTCCACAGCTCCTCCGCGATCATCGCCTGGCCGGCGACGTTCGGGTGGAAGTAGTCGACGTCCGTCGAGAGCTGGTCGAGCGAGATCGGAGCCGCCGTGAGGGCGCCGCCGTCCCAGACGCAGTCGTTCGCGGCGGATGCGCAGGCCGATTCGAGTGCCTCGTTGAAGTCGGCCTCCCGGTCCTCCGCCGCCGCGAGCGAGGCGGTGTAGGCCGAGCCGGTCAGCAGGGCTCCGGTCGTGGCGTCGACTCCGCGCTGGGTCCGGCAGACCCCGCCCCAGGCCCAGATCGCGGCGCCCGGCGTCGGCTTCACGGCCTCCCACTCCGACTCGATGTCCGGGACCGAGCCGACGAGCACCGTCGCCTCCGGCCACTCCTCGCCGATCGAGCGCAGGATCCGGGTCGCCGACGCGGCGAAGGAGGCCGCGGGCGTCATCGCGTAGCCGTCGCGGGAGTCGGGCGAGAGGCTCAGCGAGCAGAGGTCGTTGCCGCCGATCAGCAGCGTGACCACGTCCGGCTCCTCCCCGGCCGCGACCGCGGCGTCGATCCGCGACTCGACTCCGCTGATGACCGCGCCCGACTTCGCGTAGTTCACCGCGCGGACCGCCGTCCGCGGATCCGCCGCCGCCATCCGGCTCGCGATCGAGTCGACCGCGGGCGCCGATCCCGTCGCCCAGGAGTTCTCGACGCAGTCGCGGTTCACCCCGCAGGTCGTCGCCGCGCGCGTGATCGAGTCGCCGAGCGCGAGCAGCGTCTGCGTCCCGGACGCCTGCGCCGGCGGTGCCGCCAGGAGCGCCGCCAGGAGCGCGATCGCCCCCGCGCCGACCCCTGCCGCTCTCCGCCGTGCCCTGTGTGCTGTGGTCCCCATGTCGTCCCGTCCCCTGGTCGTCCATCGTTCGAGTGCCTCGCGTGCTGCGAGAGCACGAGGGGCGAGCGTACGTCGCCGCGGATCCCCCGACGGACCGGAGGAGGGCGGCTCCCGTCCGGCGCGGCCCGGATGGGGGACACGGAGGACGCACGGAGGCGGGCGGCCCACAGCTTCAGGCGCCCGATCGTCAGGACCTGCACGACCGGCCCGCGCGCTCTCCCGCCCGGAGAGCACGTGGACCGACGGCTCCTCCTCGATACTCTGAGGCGATGATCGGCCGTCGCCGTGGAGGGAAGAGGGATCAGCATGGACTACTCGAACGAGGACGATCTCAAGCAGAGGATCGGTATCGACTCCTGGAGGAATCTGTCGAAAGAGAAGTTCATCGCGTTCGCATCCGAGCTGCCGAACATGAGCGAGGAGCTCGCCCTGAAGGTCGTCGAGCAGTTCCCGGATTTCAAGAATCTCGTCCTCGACTCGTTCAGTGAAGTGCGAGATCAGGCGAGTTCAGCCGTTCGAGCCAACTGGAAGAGTCAGAAGAAGGTTCACAGGGCCTTCGCCGAGTACCGCGCCGTCCTGAACCGCGAACTGGATCGTGACACCCTGAGCGCGGCGGACCGCTACTCGGTCCTTCGGCTGTTCAAAGAAGCGATCGATGACGAAGCGCTGAAGGATTCGGAGCACAAGGCGTTCGTGCTCCGTGCACTGGGCATCGTCGCGATGGTCGCAGTCGCCGGAGTCTCGACGGGAGTCGCCGTCCTCGGCGGTCGAGCCAGGATCGGCGGAGACGCCTAGTACCGAGTGCCGATCGAACGGACCACTCCTCCGCCGACGAGCGCGTCGAGGCCGCGAGGCGGTCGACCCGCCGAACAGGCGAGGTTCCCGATCCGGCCGCCGGCACAAAGCAAAAGGCCCGCTCTCTCGAGCGGGCCTTCTGTGGTGGTGGATCCGAGGGGATTCGAACCCCTGACCTCTTCATTGCGAACGAAGCGCGCTACCAACTGCGCCACGGACCCGTGCCTTCCGAGCCGTCACCGGCCCGAACAACTCGTCCACACTAGCACGGACGAGCAGGCGCCTCGCACTCGGGTCAGGCCCCGCGGCGGCGCTGCAGCGCCTGGTCGAGGTCGATCGCGTCGACGCCGTCTACGACGCCCATCGCGGCGAAGCGGGAGGAGGGACGCGGCGCCTCGGGAGCGGGAGCGGGAGCGGGAGCGGCGGCACGCGGGACGCGCAGCGGCGCCACCTCGGGAGCGGTCGCGGCGGCGCGCTGGGCGAGCTCCGCCTCCGCCGCGGCGGTGCGCAGGCGCTCCACGGCGTCGATCGACGCCATCGCGGAGGCGGCCACCGTGCCCCGGGAGAGGTAGAGCGGCTTGGGGAGCGGCTGCGGCGTCCAGCTCGCACGGTCCTCGGCGAGCTCCTCGGAGGCGTCGTCCGCCGCCTCCTCGGCGAGCTCGGCCTCGAAGACCTCGGCGCGCCGGCGCTCGGTCGCGGCGGCCGTCGTCGCTGTCGCGGCCGGAGCGGCGGCGCGGCGGCGACCCGGAGCCAGCAGGATCAGCGTGCCGAGCCCCGCGACGGCGAGGAGCAGGCCGACGAGCGGCACCGCACCCGTGCCGCCGAAGGGCAGCATCATGAGCCCGACCAGCGCGGCGACCGCCCCGACCAGCACGGCCAGCGCGGCGCCCTGGCGCCAGCGCAGGACCGAGGGCCCTGACCGCGTGCTCCGCCGTGCGCTCGCGGTCGCCCGTCGCAGCGCGTCGCGCGCCGCCTTCTCCGCCTGTGCCAGCTCCATCGCCTGTGCCTTCTCTTCGGCTCGTCGTCGTGTCTCGGTCACCCGGAGCCGGCGCTGCTGCAGCGCCACCTCGCGGGCCGTCGCCTCCGCACGCACGTGCTCGGGCACTTCCGCGGTCTCGGCGAGGATCCGCAGCGTCTGCTGCAGCCTCACCGCGTTGCGCTCGGTCGCGTTGTACGACCGCCTGCGCATCCATGTGGGGATCAGGTAGGCGACCCACAGAACGGCGGCGAGCGCCCAGACGACGCCCCCGCCCAGCCAGTCGCTACTCATGCGGACAACGCTAGGAGCACCGGGCACTCCCGTCCGTCATTACGGGTAGGTGTGTCCGTGCGGATCGCGGATCAGCCGGGGCCCCGTCGGAGGGACACCGGCGCCGTCGGAGGGTCCGGAGAGACCCGAGCGGCGCGAGGCGCGGAGATCCGCGTCGGTCGGCACGCCGACCTCCGACGGGACCTGCCCGTCGAGGTAGCGGCGGAGCACGCCGCGGGGCACCTCCTCCGCCACGAGGGCGAAGCAGAAGTGGTCCCGCCAGTCGCCGTTGATGTGGATGAAGCGCCGCCGCAGGCCCTCGTAGCGGAAACCGAGCTTCTCGACCACGCGCAGGCTCGGCCGGTTCTCCGGGCGGATGCAGATCTCGATCCGGTGCAGGCCCAGGTCGAGGAAGGCGTGGTCGGCCGCGAGGGCCACGGCGATCGGAGTGATCCCCCGCCCGGCATAGCGCTCGGACACCCAGTAGCCGATCGACCCGGAGGAGAGCGAGCCGTACCCGATGTTCGAGATGTTGAGCTGCCCGGCGAGCTCGCCGTCCCAGTCGATGAGGAACGGCACTCCCCCGCCGGCCCGCGCGTTCTGCTGCAGCGAGCGGATGCTGGCGCGCACGTCGAACGCGGCGCCTCCCCGGGGGTCGGACGCCTCCCACTGGCGCAGCCACGACCGGTTCGCGATCAGCTCCCGCTCGAGAGGGCGGGCGTCGCGCACGCGGATGGGGCGGACGGTGACACGACCCTCGGTGAGCGTCGGGATCGGGAGCGGCATGATGCGACCCTACTGCTCCACCGCACTGCGGGAGGGGGACTGGACTCCGCGGCGTTCTGTGCTCTCGGGGAACGGAGGAACGGACGGGATCCCCCGCCTCAGCAGGGGGTCCCGTCCGTTCCGGAGGCGCGCTCGCCGGGGGTCAGAGGCCGGCGACGAAGTCCTTCAGCCAGGGCTTGAGATCCTTGCCGAGGTCGTCGCGGTCGGAGGCGAGCTGCACGATGGCCTTGATGTAGTCGAGCTTGTCGCCGGTGTCGTAGCGGCGGCCGCGGAACACGACGCCGTAGACGCCGCCGAACTCGGCCGGGTCCTGGGCCATGCGCTCCAGCGCGTCGGTCAGCTGGATCTCGCCGCCCTTGCCCGGAGCGGTGTGCTCGAGCACGCCGAACACGTCGGGCTTCAGCACGTAGCGGCCGATGATCGCGAGGTTCGAGGGGGCGTCCTCCTTGGAGGGCTTCTCGACCAGCCCGGTGATCCGCACCACGTCGTCCTCGTCGGTCGCCTCGACCGCCGCGCAGCCGTAGAGGTGGATCTGGTCGGGGTCGACCTCGAGCAGCGCGACCACCGTGGTGTCGCGCTGCTCGGCGACGTCGATCATGCGGGAGAGCAGCGGGTCGCGGGCGTCGATCAGGTCGTCGCCGAGGAGCACGGCGAAGGGCTCGTCGCCGACGTGGCGCTGCGCGCGGGAGACCGCGTGGCCGAGGCCCTTCGGCTCGCCCTGACGGACGAAGTGCACGTCGGCGAGGTCGCTGGCGTACTTGACGTGCTCGAGCTTCTTGTCGTCCTTCTTCTGGGACAGGTTCTGCTCGAGCTCGGGCACCGAGTCGAAGTGGTTGGCGAGCGCGTTCTTGTTGCGCCCGATGATCACGAGCACGTCCTGGAGGCCGGCGTCCGCAGCCTCCTCGACCACGTACTGGATCGCCGGCTTGTCGACGACCGGCAGCATCTCCTTGGGGATGGCCTTCGTCGCCGGCAGGAAGCGGGTGCCGAGACCTGCGGCGGGGATGACTGCTTTGCGGATTCGAGTGCCCATGGGGCGCCATCCTAGCGGCGGGGGAAGTCGCGGGAGTTTCGCGCCAGGACCGGCGACGGAAGGCGCCGGACCCCGTTCCGGGGCGGTCCGGGACGAGCGTCCCTCAGGGTCGTCCGCGCGGAGGCCGGCGCGGGGCCCGGTTCTAGACTGAGCGCATGCCAGCCGACATCACGCACGAGAAGCGGGCGCTGCGCGCCGAGCTGCGCGAGCGCCGCCGCACGCAGACCTCGACCGCTCGCGACCAGACCGCGGAGCAGATCACCGCCCACCTGATCGAGCTCGCCACCCGCGTGGGGGCCCGCTCCCTCGCGTGCTACCTCTCCGCTCCGGACGAGCCGAGCACCCGGCCGTTCCTGGGCTGGGCCGAGAGCCACGGCATCCGCGTCCTCTTCCCCGTCTCGCGCCAGGACGGCCTGCTCGACTGGGCGGTCGGCGACGGCCACACCGAGACCCAGGGCCTGTTCGGCATGCCCGAGCCCGTCGGGCAGCTGCTCGGCCCCATCGCGATCAACGACGTCGACCTCATCGTCGTCCCGGCCGCCACCGTCGACCGGCAGGGGATGCGGATGGGCTGGGGGCGCGGCTACTTCGACAAGACCCTCGGCTCGATGGAGAAGTGCCCGCCGGTCTACGCCGTCGTCTTCGACAGCGAGCTCGTCGACCGGGTGCCCAGCGAGGTCCACGACCAGGCCGTCGACGGAGTCGTCACTCCCTCCGGCATCGTCGACCTGCGCCACTGACCCCGTCCTCCTTCTCCCCCACCCGCCTCCGAGGAGCTTCCTGTGCCCACCTACTCCTACCGCTGCACGCAGTGCGGCAACGCCTTCGACATCCAGCAGAAGTTCACCGACGACACGCTCACCGAGTGCCCGAGCTGCCAGGGGGCGCTGCGCAAGGTGTTCAGCGCGGTCGGCGTGACCTTCAACGGCTCGGGCTTCTACCGCACCGACTCCCGCTCCGGCGGGAAGTCGAGCGAGGGCGGCTCCTCCTCCTCGGGTTCCGGCTCGTCCGGCTCGGGCGCATCCGGCTCCGGCTCATCCGACTCGTCGTCGGGCTCCTCGGGATCGGGCGGCTCCTCCTCCGGATCCTCGGGTTCATCGGGCTCGGGCGGCTCCTCGTCCGGCTCGGGGTCCTCGGGCTCCGGATCGTCCTCCTCCTCGTCGTCCTCGGGCTCCTCCGGGTCCTCCTCCTCGGGTTCCTCCTCAGGGAGCTGACCCGCCACCCACCGCTCACGGCAGAAACGGAACGATCATGATCAACGGCTTCAAGGAGTTCATCCTCCGCGGCAACGTCATCGACCTGGCTGTCGCCGTGGTCATCGGCGCCGCCTTCACGACCATCGTCAACGCGATCGTGACGGGGATCTTCAACCCGCTCATCGGCGTGATCTTCGACGCCTCCTCCCTCGAGACCCTGGTCTGGACCATCCGACCGGGAGAGAACGGCGAGGACCCGACCGTCATCGCCTACGGCTCGGTCGTCTCGGCCCTGATCCAGTTCGTGATCGTCGCCTTCGTCCTCTACTTCGCGTTCGTCCTGCCGATCAACCACCTCAAGAACGCCGCGTTCGCCAAGAAGGCCGCCGACGCCCCCGCCGCGGAGGACAAGGCCCCCACCGAGCTCGAGCTCCTCGCCGACATCCGCGACCTGCTCGCCAACAACGGCACCGCAACCACCGCGAACTCCGGCAAGCACGTCGACTGAGTCGCTCTGTCGTCTTCCGCCGGAGGCGGGAGAGGACCTCGGTCGGCTTCCCGATGGGGGAACGCGTCGCAGAGCGTTGTGCGAACGGTGCGTCCGAAACGCCGGCACGCGTTTCGGACGACACAGGCAACTTCGGGAGGTCGCCGAACGGGACCTTCGGCGTCTCCGACGGGGGCTGATCGGCCCTGTCTCCGCGCGCTCCTCGATACCGGCGGGCACCGGGCGGGAAGCGGTCGGTCAACGGGCACCGGAAAGATGCGGTCGTCAGCGGGCGCCGGACAGAAGCGGTCGGCCATCGTCGACGGGCCCGATGTGAGCGGTCGGCAGGCGTCGGCGTGACGTGGTCGCTCGTCGAGCGGGGGCGCGCCGGGGGGAGGTCAGAGGTCGCCGACGGGACATGTCTCGACTCGCGGATCACCGACCGGTCCGGCTGACGTCAGTAGTGCGGGGGGACGTCCTGGCGCAGGCGCGCGTCGTTCGGGCCGGTGTCGGGGCGCGCGGGCGGCGCGGAGGGGTCGGCGATCGGAGCGTCGTGCGGGGACGGATCGGTGCCCGGCTTCGCGGGGAGCGTCGCCCGCCGACCGCCGCGGGTGCGCCGCAACGGGCGGTCGGCACCCGCGGGGGCGTCGGGATCCGGCGCCACGATCAGTCGTGCGGCAGCGGCTCGACGGGCTGCGTCTCCCCCGATGCCGGAGCGGCGGCGGCGGGAGGAGCGGCGGGAGCAGCAGGAGCCTCGCCGGCGGCGGGAGCAGGGGTCCGCTCCTCCCCCGCGGTCGCACCGATCAGCCCGGCCACCCGCGCGGCCACGGCCTCGGGGTCGGCGAACAGCTCGAAGTTGTGCACCCGCAGGTAGTGCCAGCCCAGCCGGCGCAGCAGCTCCGGACGCAAGCGCAGCGACACGCGCAGGCTCTGCGTGCTCACGTCGCGGTCGGTCTCGACCACCACGGCACGGGTCCCGTGCGCGGCGACGAGGGCCAGCTTGCCCTTGTGCCCGATGTTGACCCGGAGTCCGCGGCGCTCGAGGCGCGCGGCGAGATCCACCAGCATCGGCTCCGAGTAGTCGTCGCGATCGCTCGGCTGGACGCGGTCCTCCGCCTCCTGCAGCACCTGCGCGAGCGCGACCATGCCGTATCGCATGCGCGACTCGTCGATGTCGCCCGGGCGAAAGCACGAGACGATGTCCATCGAGCGGCGGGCACGGGTCATCCCGACCGCCAGCAGACGCTCTCCACCCGGCTCCGCGAGCGCGCCGAAGTTCGACAGCAGGCGACCGTGGGGCGTCCGGCCGTAGCCGATCGAGAAGATGACGCGGTCACGGCTCTGCGCGACCGACTGCTCCAGAGTCACGACGGCGAAGGGCTCGGGCCGATCGCCGAGGATGAAGTCGCTCAGGTCGGTGCGCTTGGCGAAGGCCGTCAGCACCGCCTGCTGCACCCGCACGGCGTGGCGAGGGCTCGCGGTGATGACCATCAGCGACTCGCGCGGACGGATCACGGCGTGCTCGAGCACCAGCTCGACCACCTTCGCGACCTCGGCGTCGACGGACTCGACGGCTCCGGAGTCGTTCTCGGGCATGCCGTGCCCGCTCGCGATGTAGTGGAAGCGGAGCGAGTCGTGTCCGAGGAAGGAGCCGGCCCAGGGCAGGGAGTCGATGCGGCCGCCGTAGAAGCGGCGGTTGACAAGCTCGGCCAGGTCCTCGCCGCCCGCGCGGTAGCTGCGGGTGAGCGTGACGGTGTTGAGCAGCTCGCCGAGTCGGGCGAGCGCCGACTGGGCGTGCAGCGCCTCCACGTCGGTCCGCGAGGCGGTGGAGCCGAACTCCGGCGTCTCGTCGACGCGCAGGCCGAAGGGAGTGGGGGTCTGCGTGACCGGGTCGCCGAACGCGACGACCTGCTTCGCCCGGCGGATCGCTCCGACGTTCTCGGCCAGCGTGGTCGCCCCGGCGTCGACGAGGAACACCGCGTCGAAGGTCGTCTCGGTGCCGATGCGGTGCACCTCGTACGGAGAGGCGAGCCACGCCGGAGCGAGCACGCGCGAGAGGTGCGGAGCGGCCTTCTGCAGCTCCTGAGGGGTCGTCGCCGCCTCGGTGCGCAGCAGCGCGCGCAGCGCGTCGCGCTCCTGCGGCCAGTCGACGAGCCCGATCTTCCAGGTCTCGGAGAGCTTCCAGGCCAGCAGCTCGGCGCTCGAGGCGGCGTGCGCCTCGTCGACGAGCTTGAAGTCGGCCTCGAGCCGGTCGAGCACGCTCGTGTTGCCGCCGAGCAGCGCGCGCTCGTCGGTCAGCATGATCTCGAGCGCCGAGCGCCACCAGGCCAGGTCCAGCTCGCCCGCGACCAGCTCGGCCGGCACGTGGCGGCGCGAGAGATCGGTGAGCAGCGGGTCCAGGCCCCAGTCGCGCAGGGTGGCGAGGAGGGTCGTCCGCTCCTGGAGGTTGGCGAGCACCTCGCTGTCCTCGGCGAGGCCGGACACCATCGAGGCCAGCTCCGCGAGAGGGAGCGAGGCGAGCTGCAGGTTCGTCCCGCGGCGGCCGAGCGGCTCGTCGAGACGGCTCAGCTGGTCGGTCACCTGCTGGTAGGCCACCTGCACGTCGGCGACGCCGACCGGGACCTCGGGGATCGTGCCGGCGACCGCGTAGCGCTGCCACAGCGTCCGCTGCTGCTGCACCCGGCGGAGCGCCGCGTTGAGGTCGGTGACGTGCGCGCCGGGACGCAGGTACTCGCGGGCGAGCTTCTTCAGGCGCCGGCGGTTGGTGGACGACATCTCGGCGGCCTCGCGGCGCGGCGAGGTGGCGACGATGAGGTCCTGGATCGAACGGTCGAAGACGGCCGGCTGGAACTTGTCCAGCGTCTCCCGGACGTCCTGCAGCAGGCGCAGGTAGATGCCGAGCTCGGCGACCGACTCGAACGGGCGCATGCGCGTCTGGCCGATGACGTCCTGGGCGCGGTCGAGCAGGCGCGGAAGGTCGCGCAGGTGCAGGCGCTTGGCCAGCTCGTGGGCGATCTCGGCGTCGGCGGTGGAGTCGAACTGTGCGCCGTACCAGGGCGAGTCGCCCGGGCCGTAGCGGAACTCGCCCAGGCGCGCCGACTCGATCAGCATCCGGGTCGCCTCGGGGCGGCTGTGCGCGAGAGCGGTGACGGAGCGGCGGTCGAGGCGGGCGGCGGTCGACGGCGGCGTCCGCAGCTGCGAGAGGCGGGCGAGCTCCTCGAGGGCCTGCAGCGCCGAGACGCCGAAGCTCTCGTCGCGGCGGGAGAGCGCGCCGCGGTAGTCGAGCAGCACCTTCCGCAGCCGGAGCAGGGCGTCGTCGATCTCGCTGACGGAGGGGCGCGCGGCCTTCTCGTTGCGGCCGATCGACTGGA
The DNA here is from genome assembly GCF_002931595.1 of Rathayibacter sp. AY2B9. Taxonomy (NCBI): domain Bacteria; kingdom Bacillati; phylum Actinomycetota; class Actinomycetes; order Micrococcales; family Microbacteriaceae; genus Rathayibacter; species Rathayibacter sp. AY2B9. The sequence goes on along the minus strand of NZ_PSUB01000001.1, from coordinate 152,156 downwards.
TGAGGTCGCGGCGGAGCGTGCGGGGCCCGACCGCGATGCCGCCCAGGCCCCCCGAGATCAGGCGCTGGTGGATGCTGTCGAGGCTCGACCGGCGGGCGCTGACGACCAGCACGCGCTTGTGCTGGGCGGCCAGGGCGCCGATCGCGTTGACGATGGTCTGGGTGCCGCCCGTGCCGGGAAGGGTCTTCACGACGAGCGAGTTGCCGGCCGCGATGTTCGCGATCACCTGCTCCTGCTCGGCGTCCGCGTCGAGGAGGAGGTTGTCGGTCGCCGGAGGACGCTCGTCCTGCGGGATGATCGACGCCACCTTCTGCGACTGCTGCAGCGCCCGCTTGGCGGCCGGGTTCCCGGCGACGGCGTCGAGGACGGGGTGCTCGAGCATCCGGGCGTCGCGGAGCATGTCGCCCGCCACGTCGGCGAAGCTCGAGACCACGAGGCGCGGGTGCACGGCGAACCACGGCAGGTGCGAGGTCAGGCCGCGCAGCTGGTCGATGACCGGCTGCGGCTTGAAGACGCCGTTCTGCACGGCCAGCTCGACGAACTGCTCGGGGTCGATCGTGATGCCGAACTGCTGCTTGAGGGCACGCGCGAGCTGCGGGTTGAAGTAGGGCTGGCCCTTGAGCTTGAGCTCGAAGTCGCGGCCGTAGCGGCGGATGGCGAGCGGGCGCAGGAGCACGGGTGCGGTGAACTCCGTGTCGCCGGCGCGCCACTGGGCGAGGCCGATGGCGAGGTGGACGCCCTCGATGCCGCGGACCGAGCGCAGCTCGATCCCCTTGTCGGTGATCGCACCCGCGGCGTTCTTCGCGGTGCGCAGGGCGAGCTCGTCGCGGATGAGCGAGGAGAGGAGCGTCGTCTTGCCCGAGATGAACGGGGGCAGCCCGCCGGGGTGCGTGGTCGAGAGCTCGATGCGCGTCCGGGGCGAGTCCACGAAGTGGAGCAGGGGCGACGGACCGCCGACCTTGGCGAGCTCGTCGCGCCACGACTGCCACACCGGATCGGCCACGTTGCCGCCCTGGTAGCCGGCCTCGCCGCTCGTCACCTGCACGGGAGAGGTCGCCGTCGGGGAGAGCCGATGCGCGGACGCCTCCCCCTGGTCACCGGATTCGGGTGAGGTCGCCACCGGTCCGGCTCCTGGGAAATCGTCGACTCGTTGCACACGGACACCCTAAACCGGGCACCTCCGAAAGGCCGTAGCGACGCGGGTCGGCGGCACGGCACCTCCGAACGGCTCACCTGCCTGGAGCATCGGAGGCACGCGGAGCGCCGGGTCGGATCGGCGAGCGCGCCCGCCCGATCGGGGCGGGCGGGGGTCAGGAGGGCCAGACGGCCAGGGGCGGCGCCGTCTCGACCCGGCGCTCGTCGCCGACCACGCGGATCCGGCTGCTCACGCGGTCGTGCCCGGCGGCCGCGGCGACCGCGGTCATGACGAGCCGGGCGTGGTCGCGCGTGAGATGCCCGAAGGCGCTCCGCAGATCGACGGGGCGGCCGGTGGCGAGCGACACGGCGATGCGCGCGACCGCCTCCTCCGAGAGGTCGAGGAGGCACGCCTGCTCGGCGAGGACGGCGAAGTCGATCCGCGGCGCGGCCTCCGTGGCGGCACCGGCCGCCCACGGGTGCTCGGGGCGGAGGCATCCGGCGCGGACGAGGAGCTGCTCCGCGGCCTCGAGGCCGAGCCCGGCGAGGACGGGGATCATGCCGCGGTCCGCTCGGCGCGGCGCCCGGAGGCGCGGACCCCGACGGACACGACGGCCGACAGCAGGAAGGCGACGCCGGCGATCAGCGGCGCGAGCCAGCCGAGGACGCTCACCTCGTCGACGTCCGTGCCGAAGTACTGCCAGTGCGCGATGGCGTAGACGAAGAGGGAGAAGAAGCAGAGCGCGACGCCCGTGAGCGCCGACACCAGGTCTGCCGGACGAACGAGGGGCTCGTGCTCCGCCGAGGCGGCCTGCTCGATCGCGGGCTCGGAGAGGGCGGCGGCCGGGACCTGCGGGAGGGTCGCGGTGGCGGGGTGCTGCGTCATGTCTCCGAGGGAACCAGCCGCGCGGTGTCACGGTCGTCACTCGCTGGCATGACGTCCTGAGCCGAGCGGATGGTGGCGCAGTCGGCCGGTCAGGGAGCGACGGGACCGTCCGCTCGGGCCGGTCGGCGTCCGAGCGACGACTGGAACCGCAGCAGGTACCCGTCGGGATCGGCGACCACCAGCTGACGGACGCCCGCCTCCTCCGCTTCGACCCGGTACCAGCGGGTCTCGAGCGGCGAGAACAGCGGCGTCCCGGCCTCGGCGAGCGCCGCCGCCGTCCGGTCCGCGTCGTCGACGTGCAGCTGCAGGTTCATCCCCCGGCCGAGCGGGCGCTCCAGCGGTGCCGCGATCCAGTTGCGGCCCCGCTCCGCCTCTTCGAGCATCACGTGCGCGGAGCCGAGGACCAGGTACGCGAAGCCCTCCTCGGGCCGGGCGTAGTGGATCCGGAACCCGCAGGGACCGCACCAGAACCCCAGGCTCCGGTCGAGGTCGGCGACGAGCAGCTCGGGGACGAGATCGGGATCGGCCATCCGCGCGGTCTACGCCTCGGCGCCCTCGGGGCGCTTCGTGCGGCCCGGGAGCAGGAGCAGGCCCGAGACGCCCACGACGATCAGCAGGATGGCCGCGACCGTGACGAAGGAGGCCAGCGCCAGCACGGGCATGATGATCGTCAGGACGCCCGCGATGACCGAGGCGATCCCTGCCGCGATCGGCAGCCACGCGGGGCCGGCGACGGTGCGGCCGCTGGTGATGCTCGAGACGCCGTCGAGGATCCAGCCCGCGCCGATCACGAGGCCCAGGACGCTCAGCGACTCGAACGGGTTCGACAGGCACAGGATGCCTGCGACCAGGATCAGGGCGCCTAGCAGGCCCGCGAGCCAGCGCACCCGGGCATCGAGCCGCGAGGCGGTGAAGGCCAGCAGCAGGCGGAAGACGCCCGCGGCGATCAGGTGGATGCCGAAGACGATGGCGACGGTCAGCAGCGTCGGACCGGGGATCAGGACGGCGATGACGCCGAGCACGATCGCGATCAGCGAGACGGCGATGATCCACCAGCGCTCGACGGAGGTGCGGGACATCGTGGGCGCGGCGGTCTCGGACATGGCGTTCCTTCGCGTCGGGGAGTGCGGACCCCTCGAACGTTAGGGCACCGGGGCGGGGTGGCGCGGGGCCTTGCGCCCGCCCGCCCGTGGACGCAGGTCAGTGGCGCGATCCGGTGCGCGCCGCGGCACGGTGCCGCCGCACGCGGCGCACCACGAGCGCGAGCAGCAGCACGCCGAACGCGCTGTAGATGATCGCGTCGAGCACGCCCGCGTACTGGTCGACGAGCTCGTACTGCGTGCCGAGGGCCGCGCCGAGGCCGATCAGCAGGCCGTTCCAGACGCCGGAGCCGAGGATCGTCAGTCCCGAGAACAGCAGCAGGTTCATCCGCTCGGCCCCCGCGGGGAGCGAGATGAGGCTGCGCACGCCCGGGATGAGGCGACCGAAGAGGACCGCCCAGGTGCCGTGCCGGCGGAACCAGCCGACCGCCTTCTCGAAGTCCTCGCGGTCGACCAGCGGGAGCTTGGAGAGCAGGCGGATCGAGCGCTCCGTGCCGATGCGGTGGCCGAGCGCGTAGAGGATCAGGCCGCCGAGGTAGGCGCCGAGGGTCGCCGTGATCACGACCAGCACCAGGTTCATCCGGCCCTGCTGGGCGAGGAAGCCGGCCAGCGGCAGCACGAGCTCGCTCGGGATCGGCGGGAACACCGTCTCGATCAGCGTCAGCAGGCCGACGCCCGTCTCTCCGAGCGCGGCGATCACCCGCGCGGCGACGCCGACGAGTCCGGAGAGCTCGTCGATGCTGTCGGAGGAGGAGGCGGTCGCCACGGAGGCGGGGGCGAGGGCGAGGGTCGCGATCGTCATGACTGAGAAGCTACTCAGTCCGCCGAGCGCGCACCTGGGAATCCGGCGGCCCGCTCAGGGGCGGCCGGTGAGCACGACGGTGTCCGATCCCTGCAGCCGCACCTCGACCGAGGCGATCTCGGACAGCGGGAGCCCGGTGGCGAGGCTGGGCTCCATCGTCGTCCCCGGCGCGCTCGTCCACGATCCGACGGCCTCGGTGCCGCCCGAGGTGTCCGTGACGTAGAGGACGTAGCCGGCCGAGCCCGCGTACTGCTCGGCCGTGTCGGCCCAGCTGCAGTCCATGTCGATCCGCGTGCCCCACTGCTGCGGCACGAACCGCACGGAGGCCTCGACGGGGACGCCCGGAGCCGCGGCGAGCGAGACGGTCGAGCCGACGGTCTCGACGGGGGCGAGGGACGGGCCGATCGCGAGCGGCAGGGCGACGGCGGCGGCGGCCGAGACGCCCGCGGCGGCGAGCACCAGGCCCGCGATGCGCAGCCGCGTCCGGCGGCGGACGGAGTCGGTGGCCGCGGCGAGGCGGGTCAGCAGTGCCGCCGGAGCCGGATCGCCGGCCGCCTCCGGCTCCTCGACCAGGCGCATCGCCTCGTCCTGGGGCAGGTGGGCCAGCAGGCCCGGCAGCGGGACGAACTCGGCGAGGGACTCGCGGCAGCCGGGGCAGGCGCGCAGGTGCAGCTCGTACTCGCGGCGGTCGGCGGCGGTCAGGGATCCGAGGAGGTACGCGGCGTCCCAGTCGCGGAAGGGGTCGTCGTGCCGGTCGTCGGAGGAGGGGTCGCGGTTCACAGCTCCGTCACCCCCCGCTCCTGCAGTGCGAGCTTGAGGGCCCGCATCCCGTAGTGCATCCGAGACTTGACGGTGCCCGGGGCGATCCCCAGCAGCGCGGCGATCTCGGTGACCGTGCGGCCGCCGTAGTAGGCGTGCACGATGACGGCGCGATGGTCGTGGCTCAGTCCGCTGAGCGCGTCCGAGAGCAGCCAGGCGTCGAGCACCTGGTCGGTGCGGTCGGCGGTCGGGCGCTCGGGGACCTCGTCCGTGCCCAGCTCCCGGGCGTAGCGGGCGCTGCGGCGGTCGTCGATGACGAGGTTCCGGGCCACGGTGTAGAGCCAGGAGCGGGCGGCGGCCTCGCCCTGGGCGAGGATCTCGGGGTGCTTCCAGGCGCGCAGCAGCGCCTCCTGCACGACGTCCTCCGCCATCTGGCGGTCGCCGGTCAGGCGCAGCACGAACCGCCAGAGCGCGCTGGCGTGCTCGTCGTGCAGCGCACGCAGCATCTGGGCCTGATCCTCGGACATCTCCACCTCTTTCCTGCACCAACGTAACGGGGGCCCGAACGGTTCAGCCGGTTCGCGCGAGCGGCCCCACTCTGGTACTCCGGAGTCGATGACCTTCCCCGATGCCGACGACGCCGCCCGCGTGCGCTCCTTCCTCCGCGACAACCGCTCGCGGATGCTCGACGACGTCCGGCACCTCGTGATGATCGAGAGCCCCAGCGACTCCCTCGAGGCGCTCGGCGAGCTGCACGCCTTCCTGGTGCACTGGGTGGGAGAGCGGCTCGGGCACGACGCCGACGTGCAGCACCGGCGTGCGCAGGACGCGCCGACCGCGACCAGCTGGACCGTCCCGGCGAGCGGCGGCGCGAGACCGCACCGCGGCACGCGTCCGTTCGTGGCGCTGCTCGGCCACTACGACACGGTGTGGCCCCTGGGCACGACCCGCTCCTGGCCCTTCGCCGTCGACGGCGACCGCCTGAGCGGACCGGGCAGCTACGACATGAAGGCCGGGCTGGTGCAGATGGTGTGGCTGGTGGCCGCGCTCCGCCACGCCGGCGTCCCGCATCCGGCCGTCCGCCTGGTGATGAGCGGGGACGAGGAGATCGGCAGCGCCGCCTCCCGCCCGTTCCTGGAGCGGCAGTGCGCGGGCGCCGACGCGGTCCTGGTGTTCGAGGGCGCGATCGGCGACGCGGTCAAGACGGCGCGCAAGGGCATCGGGCGCTTCGTGATCGACGTGGTCGGGGTCGAGGCGCACGCCGGGGTCGAGCCGGAGAAGGGGGCGAGCGCGATCCACGAGCTCGGCTCGCTGATCCCGCGGGTGCTGGCGATCGCGCGGGAGGAGGAGGGCACCTCGGTCAACATCGGAGTGGTCTCCGGCGGCTCGCGGGTCAACGTGACGACGGCCCGCGTGCGCCTGGAGCTGGAGGCGCGGATCCGCGGATCCGCCGAGGCCGCCCGCGTCGAGGCCGAGCTCGACGCGCTCGCCGCCGCCGACCCGCGCATCCGGCTGGAGGTGCGCGGCTCCTGGGAGCGGCCCGTCTTCGAGCGGACCGCCTCCGTCGCCGCGCTCTACCGCAGGGCCGAGCGGGTCGCGAAGCGGATCGACGTCCCCCTCCGCGAGATCGCGGTCGGCGGGGCGAGCGACGGCAACCTCGTCGCCGCGCTGGGCCTGCCGGTCCTCGACGGGCTCGGCGCCCCGGGCGAGGGGGCGCACGCGCGCAGCGAGGCGATCGGCATCGAGGGCATGCTGGAGCGGACGGCGCTGGCCGCACTGCTGGTCGCCAGCTTCGGCGACGAGCACTGACCGGCTGCAGAGGAAGGACGAGCGGATGACCCTGTACGAATCGCGCCCCGTGGGCGTCGTGATCGAGGCTCCGGCCGCGGAGGTGTACGCCTTCGTCTCCGACCCGGCGAACCTCCCGCGGTGGGCCGCGGGCCTCGCCTCCTCCGCGCTCGAGCAGGTCGACGGACGCTGGTTCGCCGACTCGCCGATGGGCCGGGTCGAGGTGCGCTTCGCCCCGCAGAACCCGTTCGGCGTCGCGGACCACGAGGTCACGCTCCCCGACGGGACGGTGGTGGACAATCCGCTCCGGGTGCTCGTGAACGGGGACGGCGCCGAGGTGGCCTTCACCGTGCGGCGGCGCCCCGGGATGAGCCTCGACGACTGGGACGAGGACTGCGCGCGGGTCGCGGACGACCTCGAATCGCTCCGGCTGCTGTTCGAGCGCGGGGCGCTGTAGGTTCGTCACAGCTCCGGCGCAGGGCCGGCACCCGTGAGAACGAGGACGCGATGACCTCCCCCGATCGTCCGAGCACCCGCCCCGCAAGCGGCATCGAGCTCAACGGCCTCGATACGATCCAGGAGTCGGAGCGGCACGGCCGCCCTCGCGACCTCTTCTGGCCGTGGTTCGCCGCGAACGTGTCCGTGCTCGGGCTGAGCTACGGCTCCTTCCTCCTCGGCTTCGGCCTCTCCTTCGGGCAGGCGACGCTCGTCAGCGTGATCGGGATCGTCGTCTCGTTCCTCTTCTGCGGTCTGGTCGCCGTCGCCGGCAAGCGCGGCTCCGCCCCGACGATGGTCCTCAGCCGGGCGGCCTTCGGGGTCGACGGCAACCGCCTCGTCTCGGTGATCTCCTGGCTGCTCACGGTGGGCTGGGAGACGGTGCTGGCCTCCCTCGCGGTGCTCGCGACGGCGACGGTGTTCGAGGAGTTCGGCTGGGACGGGGGCGTGCTCACCAAGGTGGTCGCGCTGATCGTGGTCGCCGCGCTCATCGTGATCGCCGGGATCGCGGGCTTCCGCCTGATCATGCGGCTCCAGCTCGCGATCACCGTCGCGACCGCCGTGCTGACCGTGGTCTACGTCGTGCTCGTCCTCGACCGGATCGACCTCGCCGCCGTCGGCGCCCTGCCCGCGGGCTCGGCCGCCGCGGTCATCGGCGGGCTCGTGTTCATGATGACCGGCTTCGGGCTGGGCTGGGTGAACGCCGCGGCCGACTACTCCCGCTACCTCCCCCGCGGTGCCCGCACGAGCGGAGTGATCGCGTGGACGACGATCGGCGGAGCGGTCGCGCCCGTCGTGCTGGTGGTCGTCGGCCTGCTGCTGGCCGGCTCCTCGCAGGAGCTCTCGGACGCGATCGCCGCGGACCCGATCGGAGCGCTCGCCGGGATCCTGCCGACCTGGTTCCTGCTCCCCTTCATCGTCGTCGCGCTGCTCGGCCTGATCGGCGGGGCCGTGATGGACATCTACTCCTCGGGCCTGGCGCTGCTCAGCACGGGGCTCAAGGTCTCGCGGCCGGTGGCCGCCGGGATCGACGGCGTGCTGATGGTCCTCGGAGCGGTCTACGTCGTGTTCGTCGCGGGCGACTTCCTCGGCCCGTTCCAGGGCTTCCTGATCACCCTCGGCGTGCCGATCGCGGCCTGGCTCGGCGTGTTCCTCGCCGACCTCCTCCTCCGCCGGCGCGACTACGACCAGGAGGCCCTGTACGACTCCCGCGGCCGCTACGGCAGCGTCTCGGCGGTCCCCGTGGCCCTCGTGCTGATCGGCGCGGTCGTCGGCTGGGGCCTGGTGGTCAACTACTCCCCCGGGTTCGAGTGGGAGGGCTACCTCCTCGGCCCGCTCGGCGGCCGCGACGGCGACTGGGCCGGCGCCAACCTCGGCGTCCTCGTGGCGCTCGTGATCGGCTTCGCGGGAACGCTCGCCCTCTCGCGCGGGGCCGTCCGCCGCCAGGAGGCCTCGGCGTGAGCCTGCTCGTCGCGATCGACCTGCAGCACGTCTTCGCCGACGCCGAGTCGCCGTGGGGATCCGGCGGATTCGAGCGCGCGGCCGAGGGGACCCGCCGGCTCCTCCCGGCGTTCGGCGAGCGGGTCGTGACCACCCGCTTCGTCGCCCCGGAGCGGCCCGCCGGCGCGTGGATCCCCTACTACCGCGAATGGCCGTTCGCGCTCGTCCCCGAGAGCGACCGGCTCTACGAGCTCGTGGCCGGGTTCGAGGGCCATCGCACGATCACCGCCACGACCTTCGGCAAGTGGGGGCCCGAGCTCGAGGCCGAGCTCGACGACTCCCGCGAGCTCGTGCTCACCGGCGTCTCGACCGACTGCTGCGTGCTCTCGACGGCGCTGGCGGCCGCGGACGCCGGAGTGCGGGTCAGGGTCGCCGCGGACGCCTGCGCCGGCGCCTCCGAGGCCGACCACCAGCGCGCGCTCGACGCCATGTCCCTGTACGCGCCGCTGATCGAGATCACGACCGTGGACGCGGTGCTGGCGGACCTGCGCGACCGGGTCTGAGACCGCGGGCGGGACACGAGCCGCTCGCGCCGGTCGGCCCCGCGCGTCGCGGGGCGACCCCGTCACCCGGCATGATGTCGGCATGTCCTCCACCGACGAGCGCGTCAGCCCGGCTTCCCGCACCCTGGTCATCGGCGAGGCGCTGATCGACATCGTCGAGCGAGACGGCAGCGCCACGGAGCACGTCGGCGGCTCCCCGGCCAACGTCGCCCTCACGCTCGCCCGCCTCGGGCGGCCCGCGACCCTCGTCACCGACATCGCCGACGACGAGCGCGGCCGCCGCATCAGCGCCCACCTCGAGGCCTCCGGAGTGGAGGTCCGGCACGGCGACTCGGAGCGCACCAGCACCGCTCGGGCGGTCCTCGCCGCGGACGGGTCGGCCCGCTACGTCTTCGACCTCTCCTGGAACCCGCCGGCGGCGGACCCGGAGGGCGCCTCCCACGTCCACACCGGCTCCATCGCGATCTTCCTCGAGCCGGGCGGATCCGCCGTGCTCGGGCTCCTCGAGGCTCTGCCCGCCGGAGTGACGGCGAGCGTCGACGCGAACATCCGTCCGGCTCTGGTCGGCGCGCACGCCGAGGCGCTCGCGCGCTTCGAGCGGATCGCCGCCGCGTGCGAGGTCGTGAAGCTCAGCGACGAGGACGCGGAGTGGCTCTACCCGACGATGCAGCTCGACGAGGTCCTCAGCAGGCTGCTCTCCCTCGGGTCGCAGCTCGCGGTCGTCACCCGCGGCGCGGAGGGACTGCTGCTGGCCTCGGCCGTCACGCGGGTGACCGTGCCCGCCGCCCGGATCGTGGTGGCGGACACGATCGGCGCCGGCGACTCCGCGATGGGCGCGATCCTCGACGAGGCGTTCCGCCAGGGCCTCGGCGCCGCGAACGGGATGCTCCTCGACGGCCCCGCCCTGCACGCGATCGGCCGCCACGCCGCGCACGTCGCCGGCATCACGACCTCCCGCTCCGGCGCGAACCCGCCCACCCGCGACGAGCTCTGAGGACCGGGGGCGGACCTTCTGCGGGACGCCCCTGGTGCTCGCGTCGGGACGCGGAGATACTGGGCGCACCTCGACGGAAAGGCGTGCCGTGCCCACTTCACTGAGCCCCTACATCGGCTTCGACGGCTCCGCGCAGGAGGCGATGGAGTTCTACCGGGACGTCCTCGGCGGCGAGCTCAGCTCCAGCCGCTTCGGCGACTTCGGGATGAGCGCGGATCCGGCCGACCAGGACCGGATCATGCACGCCCAGCTCGTCACGCCGAGCGGGATGATCCTGATGGGCTCCGACTCCCCCTCCTCGAGCCCGGCCGAGAGCGGCGCCCGCATCACGATCGCGCTCTTCGGCGACGACGACGCCGAGCTGAGCGGCTACTGGGACGGCCTGGCCGAGGGCGGCACGGTCGTCGAGCCGCTGGTCGCCTCGCCCTGGGGCGACCGCTTCGGGATGCTGGTCGACCGCTACGGCGTCGGCTGGATGGTGAACATCGCCGCTCCGCCGGCCTGACGCTCCTCCCCAGCGCGGGATCGGGGCACGCCTCCCCCGGGTGCGTCCACCCGTCCCGCCGGGCGCCGCGGCAGGCGCAGAATGGAGGGGCCGCTCCCGCTCCGGGGGCCGTCCCACCTCTCACGAAGGCTGCAGATGACGATCACGCTCGGGTACAAGGCATCGGCGGAGCAGTTCGGCGCCCGGGAGCTCGTCGAGCTCGCGGTCGGCGCAGAGCGGCACGGCTTCGAGACCGCGGTCGTCTCGGACCACTTCCAGCCGTGGCGGCACACGGGCGGGCACGCGCCGTTCTCCCTCGCCTGGCTCGCCGCGGCCGGTGAGCGCACCTCCACCATCACCCTCGGCACCTCCGTGATGACCCCGCACTACCGCTACAATCCCGCCGTCATCGCCCAGGCGTTCGGCACGCTCGGCGTGCTCTACCCCGAGCGGATCATGCTCGGCGTCGGCACCGGCGAGGCGCTGAACGAGGTCGCCACCGGCTACCAGGGCGCGGGCGAGCAGACCTGGCCCGAATTCAAGGAGCGCTTCGCCCGCCTGCGCGAGGCCGTGCGGCTCATGCGCGCGCTCTGGGCGGGCGACCGCGTCACCTTCGACGGCGAGTACTACTCCACGCACGAGGCGTCGATCTACGACAAGCCCGAGAGCGGCGTGCCGGTCTACATCGCGGCGGGCGGCCCCGTCGTCGCGAAGTACGCCGGCCGCGCGGGCGACGGCTTCATCTGCACGTCGGGCAAGGGCATGGAGCTCTACACCGAGAAGCTGCTCCCCGCCGTCGAGGAGGGCGCCGCGGCGGCCGATCGCGACTCCTCGACCATCGACCGCATGATCGAGATCAAGCTCTCCTACGATCCCGATCCGGCGCTCGCGCTCGAGAACACGCGCTTCTGGGCGCCGCTCTCGCTGTCGCCGGAGCAGAAGCACTCGCTGACCGATCCGGTCGACATGGAGCGCGCCGCCGACGAGCTGCCGATCGAGCAGGTCGCGAAGCGCTGGATCGTCGGCTCCGACCCCGAGGAGACGGTCGCGCAGATCAAGCCCTACGTCGACGCGGGCTTCACCCACCTGGTCTTCCACGCCCCGGGCGACGACCAGCAGCGCTTCTTCGACGCCTTCGAGCGCGACCTCGCGCCGCGGCTGCGCGCGCTCTGACCTCCCGCCTCCGCCACGACCCCCTTCGGAAGGGCCGCTCCCGCATGACCACGGCCACCCTGCTCGCCCGGCTCGACCGCGGCGAGGCGCTGACGCGCGTGACCGCCGAGGAGCTCCTCGGCGCGCGCGGCGACGACCTCGACCTGCTGCTGGAGGCCGCCGGCCGCCTGCGCGACGACGGACTCGCCCGCCGCGGACGGCCCGGCGTCGTCACCTACTCGCGGAAGGTCTTCGTCCCGCTGACCAAGCTCTGCCGCGACCGGTGCCACTACTGCGTCTTCGTGGAGACACCGGGCGGGCTCGCGGCCAAGCGCGAGTCGACCTTCATGGAGCCGGAGGAGATCCTCGAGGTCGCCCGCGCCGGTGCCGCGCTCGGCTGCAAGGAGGCCCTGTTCACGCTCGGCGACCGCCCGGAGGACCGGTGGCCGGTCGCCCGCGCCTGGCTCGCCGAGCACGGCTACGCCTCGACGCTCGAGTACGTGCGCGCGATGGCCGTCCTGGTGATGAGCGAGACGGGCATGGTCACGCACTTGAACCCCGGCGTGATGTCGTGGGCCGAGCTGCAGCGGCTCCGCCCGGTCGCGCCCTCGATGGGCATGATGCTCGAGACGACCGCCGAGCGCCTCTGGTCGGAGAAGGGCGGCGTGCACTACGGCTCCCCGGACAAGGACCCGGCGCTGCGCCTGCGCGTGCTCGAGGACGCGGGACGCAGCCGCATCCCCTTCACCACCGGCGTGCTGCTGGGCATCGGCGAGAACGCGGCGGAGCGGGCGGACGCCCTCTTCGCGATCCGCGAGTCCCACGAGCGGTGGGGCCATGTGCAGGAGTGCATCGTCCAGAACTTCCGCGCGAAGCCGCGGACGGCCATGCAGAACGAGGTCGACCTCGAGCTGCAGGAGTACGTGGCCAACGTCGCGGTCGCGCGCCTCGTGCTGGGCGCCGAGGCGACGATCCAAGCGCCGCCGAACCTCACCGACGAGCAGGAGCTCGGGCTGCTGCTGCGCGCCGGGGTCGACGACTGGGGCGGTGTCAGCCCGCTCACGGCGGATCACGTGAATCCGGAGCGCCCCTGGCCGAACATCGACGACCTCGCGCGGCTCACCGCGACGGCCGGCTACCGGCTGCACGAGCGGCTGACCGCCCACCCGCAGTACCTCCGCGACTCGGCCACCTGGATCGATCCGCGCGTCGCTCCCTACGTCGAGGCGCTCGCCGACCGCGGGACCTGGCTCGCCGACGAGGCGGCAGCGGTCCTCCCCCGGCCCTACCGCGACTCGCTCGACGCCCTGCCCCGACCGGTCGCGCCCGCCCTCGGCGCCGTGCTCGCCCGGGCGGAGACGGACCCCGCCGGTCTCGAGGACGCCGACTACCTCGCCCTGCTCGCAGCCGACGGCGACGACCTCGACGCCCTCTCCGCTCTGGCGGACGACCTGCGGCACGACGCCGCCGGCGACGAGGTCTCGGTCGTCGTCAACCGCAACATCGACACCTCCCTCTGGGGAGACGGCGGGCTGACCGTCGAGCGGCTGGAGGAGCTCGCCGACGAGGCGGTCGCGCTCGGCGCCACCGAGCTCTGCCTCCAGGGCGCGATCGGACCGGAGCACCCGGGCGACGATCTGCTGCTGATCGTCCGCACGCTGAAGCAGCGGCAGCCCTCGCTGCACCTGCACGCCTACCGGCCCGGCGAGATCCTCGAGGTCGCCCGGCGCACGGGCCGAACCCTGCCCGCGATGCTCGACGCTCTGCGCGAGGCCGGCGTGGACTCCGTCCCGGGGACCGCCGCCCGCATCCTCGACGACGACGTCCGCGCCGTCCTGAGCGAGGGGACGGACCCGACCGTGGCCGAGTGGCGGGAGGCGATCGCGGCCGCGCACCGCAGCGGCCTCCGCTCCACCTCGACCATGGTCTACGGACACGTCGAGACCCCCGAGCAGCAGCTCGCGCACCTGCGCACGCTCGCGGCGATCCAGGACGAGACGGGCGGCTTCACCGAGTTCATCGCGATGCCCTTCGTCCCGGCGGAGGCGCCTCCCGCCGTGGTGCGCGCGAGCCGGGGCGGGCCGACCCTCCGCGAGACCCGCGCCGTGCACGCCGTCGCACGGCTCGTCCTCCACGGCCGGATCCCCCACGTGCAGACCGCCTGGACCAAGCTCGGACTGCACGCGGCGCAGGTCCTCCTCCGCGGCGGGGCGGACGACCTCGGCGGCCTGCTGCTCGACGGCGCCCTGCGGCCCGAGGCCGGAGCGGAGGCCTACCGCTCGCTCGACATCGCGACCGTCGCCCGGCTGAGCGGCGAGATCGGCCGCGGCTGGCGCCAGCGCACCACGACGTACGGCGTGGTCGCGCCGGAGAGGGCGCTGCGGGCGGAGCCCGTCGCAGCGGCGGGTCCGCAACGGATGCGCCTCCCGGTCCGCGGGACCCGCCGGGCGTCATGACCCGCTCCGAGTACCTGCGGCGCCAGGCCGATCTGGTCCGGGAGGAGCGGATCGAGTCCGACAGCGCCACCGTGCGGCTGCTGACCGCGGGCGCCGAGAGCCCGCGCGCGGTCCTGCTGCTGACCGGCGTCGGCCGGGGCGCGCGGAGCGACACCGGACTGCTGCTGCCGATGCTGGCGCGGCGCCACCGCGTCGCCGCGCTCGAGCTCGCCGATCTCGGCGACCCCTGGCTCGACGGACCCGCCGCGGTCCGCGCCTCCCTGGACGCGCTCGGCGCCGAGGAGGCCGTCCTGATCGGCCACTCGCTCGGAGCCGCCGTGGCCTTCGCCGCGGGCGATCGGCGGGTGCGCGCCCTCGCCCTCGTGGCCGGATGGCTGCGCCCGACGGAGCGCCTCCTCCGCACGGCGCGCCTCTGGCCGATGCTGCCGCCCGACGCGCAGGAGGAGGCCGCTCGGCTCCTCGCCGTCCGCTCGGCCACCGCCTCCTCCCCGTGGGGCGCCGACGCCGCGCGGATGCTCGCCGCCTCCGCCCGGGCCGACGTCGCTGCGGCCGCCTCGGACTGCCGGGTTCCCGCCCTCGTGGTCGGCTGCTCCGCCGACGCCGTCGCCGGCGTCGAGGGCGCCGAGGCCCTGCTCGGCGCGATCGACGACGCCCGCTACGCCGTCCTCGACTCCGGTCACGCGGTGCTCGCCGAGCGGCCCGCCGAGCTCCTCGCCGTCCTCGAGCACTTCCTCGCCGATCCGCACCGCGACCCGGCGGGCAGCGTCCTGGCGAGGACGACGGTCTGATGGACGTCGACGTCGTCGTGATCGGCGCCGGGTTCGCCGGGCTCGGAGCCGCGGTCCGCCTGGAGCGCCGCGGCGGGACCTCGTTCGTCGTGCTGGAGCGCGCCGAGCGGATCGGCGGGACCTGGCGGGACAACGTCTACCCCGGAGTCTCCTGCGACATCCCCTCGCACCTCTACTCCTACTCCTTCGCCCCCGAGGCCGACTGGTCGGCGTTCTACGCCCCCGGGGCCGAGATCCAGTCCTACCTCGAGCGCGTCGTCGAGAAGGAGGGCCTGGCGCCCCGGCTCCGGCTGGGGACCGAGGTGCTCGAGGCGGTCTTCGACGAGGAGGCGCACCGCTGGCGGGTGCGCACCTCCCGGGGCGACCACTCCGCCGCGGTCCTCCTCGTCTGCGCGGGGCGCCTCTCCGAGCCCCGCCTCCCGGCCGTCCCGGGCCTGGATTCGTTCGCGGGTCCCGCCTTCCATTCCGCCCGCTGGAGGGACGACGTCGACCTCGACGGGAAGCGCGTCGGTATCGTCGGCTCGGGAGCCTCCGCCGTGCAGATCGTGCCGCACCTCGCCGAGCGCGCCGCCGAGGTGGTGCTCTTCCAGCGCTCGGCCCCGTACGTCGTCCCCCGCCGGAACCGCCCGTACCCGCCGGAGGAGCGCCGAACCCTCTCCCGCGCGCCCGGGGCCCTCGCGAGGCTCCGCGAGGAGCTGTTCTGGCGCGCCGAGCTCGGCTTCGCCGGCCGCGTCGCCGTGCCCGAGGCCATCGACCGGCTGCGGGCGGAGGCGCTCGGCCACCTCGAGGCGCAGATCATCGATCCCGCGCTCCGCGCCGTGCTGACTCCGGACTACGAGATCGGCTGCAAGCGCGTGCTCCTCTCGGACGACTACTACCCCGCTCTCGCGCAGCCGCACGTCCGCGTCGTCCCCGGTCCGCTCCGGCGCCTCGAGGAGGGCGCCGCGCTCGGCGACGACGGTGTCCCGCACAGGGTCGACGTGCTCGTCTTCGCGACCGGCTTCCACTCCACGCGGCCGCCCTTCGCCCGGCGCATCCGCGGCCGCGGCGGCGTCCTCCTCGCCGACCGCTGGGCCGACGGCATGGTCGCGTACGAGTCGACCGCGGTCCACGGCTTTCCGAGCCTCTTCGTCGTCAACGGCCCCAACGCGAGCCTCGGCCACAACTCCGCGGTGCACATGATCGAGACGCAGATCGCCTACGTGCTCGCCGCGCTCGACCACCTCGCGGTCTCCGGCGCCGACCGGCTCGAGGTCACCGCCGAGGCCGAGGCCGCCTCCGTCGCCCGCCTCGACGCCCTCAGCGCCGACACCGTCTGGACCAACGGCGGCTGCGAGAGCTGGTACCTGGACGACAACCGGCGACTCACGCTGCTCTGGCCCGACTTCGCCTTCGCCTTCCGCGAGGAGCTCGGCCGGTTCGACCCCTCGGCCTACACGACCTGACCGCGGCTCGCTATCGTGACCGCATGACCGACCGCGTGCTCGCTCCCGAACCGCCCGCCGACGGCGCGAAGCCGAAGGGACCGGCCTCGTACTTCCCGAGCATCGAGAAGACCTACGGCCGTCCCGTCCAGGACTGGCTCGATCTCGTCGACGAGCGGCTGCGCTCCGAGCCGCACATGCAGGTCGTCACCTGGCTGAAGACCGAGCACGGCCTGGGCCACGGCCACGCCAACGCGATCGTCGCCTACGTCCGGGCCGCCCGCGCCTGACCGGTCCGCCCGTCGTCCGCACAGGCTAGGCCCGCCGGCCTCCCCGGACCACCCGTCGTCGGCGCCCGCGCCGTCCGGGGATAATCGGGGCATGCGCGAAGACGACGATGTCGATCTGGTGATCGACGCGTGGGCCGGGGCCCTGCCCGACCTCGATTTCGCGCCTCTGGACGTCGTCTCCCGCCTCCGCCGGCTCAGCCCGCGCGTGCAGGAGGTGCGGCGGCAGTCCTTCGCCGTCAGCGATCTCGCCCCGTGGGAGTTCGAGCTCCTCTCGCTGCTGCGGCAGCGCGGGGAGGGCGGGATGACGCCCTCGGCCCTGGCCACGCACCTCGCGTTGTCCAGCGGCAACCTCGCCAGCCGCGTCGACCGCCTCGGGGCTCGCGGGCTCGTGGTCCGCGAGCAGAACGCCGCCGACTCGCGCAGCAAGATCGTCTCGCTCACCCCGCGGGGCATGAAGCGGGTCGACGAGGCTATGCGGAATCTCGTCGCCGCTGAGGGCGAGGTGCTCGCCGACCTGGACGCCGCGCAGGTGTCGGTCCTCATCGAGTGCCTGCGGCGGATCAGCGACACCCTCGACCGACTGCAGTGACCCGCTACGCCCGACGAGCCTGAGAGGTCAAGCCCGTTCGGAGAGACGGGCACCGGACGTAGCGTGAAGCGTGCACGGTCGAGGCGTCAGCCACCCGTGCGGATGATCGCGAAAGCGGAGAGCACCATGACACAGATTTCTTCTATCCAACCCGCGCGATGGAGCCGGAACGGAGTCAGGATCGTCGTCGTCCCCGGGGCGGAGCTGCCCCGGTTCCGACTCGAGATCGACGCCCGACTGACCACCGCGCCCTCCCTCGTCCCCACCGGACCCTTCTCGACCGTCGAGGAGGCCGAGCGGGCCGCCGAGGTCGCCGCCGGCCTGCTGGGGGCGAAGATCCCGGCCTGAGCGCACACCCGTCGAGACGGCCGGATCAGCCCGCGAGCTCCGCGAGCGATCCGGTCGGGACCGCGATCCACCCCTCGGCCTCCGCCGCCTCCTGGAGTTCGGGAGGCACGGGCATGGTCGCGCCCAGGGCGTGGGCGCGGGCGTTGAGAGCGGCGACGACGGCGTCGAACGCGTCGTCGGAGCGGCTCATCAGCGCGAGCGCGGGCGCCGGCACATCGAGCCAGGGTGCGGCCCGTCGCAGCGACTCCGCGGCGAGCGCCACGGCCTCCGGTCGCGTCTTGTACCCCGTGGTGTCCACTCCCCAGAGCCGCAGCGCCGCCGCCGGGTACGCCTCGACGAGCCGTCCGCGCCCGGAGCGGTCGACGTCCTCCCCGCTCGCGGCGAAGGCGTCGAGCAGCTCCGCGCAGCGCATCGCGGTCATCCCGAGCCGGTCGGTCGAGACGCTGAGCGGCCAGCGGCCGGTGACCTCGCGCGCCACCCGGTCCGTCTCGCGGTACGCGAGGCGGCGGCGCCAGTCGCGTCCCGCGAGCGTCCGCGGCGAGACCTCCCGTCGCGTGTGCGCGGAGACGAACGCCGCGAACTCCACCGGCCAGCCGAACGCGCAGTCGATCCCGATGACCGCCGCGTCCCGTGACGCATCGACGATCGTCGCGTCCTCGGCGCCGAGGGCGAGCGAGCGGACGACGGCCCGGCCGCCGGAGAACTCGAGGGCGGCGAGAGCGGTGCGCACCGGCTCCGCAGCGAGGTCGACACCGATCGTGAGCACGGGGACAGGGTAGGCGCTCCGGCGCTACGCTCGAGCGATGACGCCGCCCGCTCCCTCCTCCCGGGCGGAGTCGGCCCGCGTGCCGGTCGCGCTCCTCCGCCTCCTCGTGGCCGCCGCCGTTCTGGTGGCCGTGATCGCGACGGCCGTCGACACCGCCTCTCGGACGCCGCTGAACCCGTTCAACTTCTTCGGCTTCTTCACCATCCAGAGCAACATCGTGCTGGCCGTCGTGCTCGGAGCCACCGCCGTGCTCGCGCTCCGCCGCCGTCCCGCGCCCGGCGGGCTCCTACTGGTGCGGGGTGCCTTCACCGGGTACATCATCGTCGTCGGCCTCGTGTACAACACCCTCCTCACCGATGTGGCGGGCGGAGTGGCGCTGCCGTGGGCCAACACCGTCATGCACGTGCTGTTCCCCGTCTACGGACTGCTCGACTGGCTGCTGCTCGCGGATCGCCCTCCGCTGCCGTGGCGCAGGCTCTGGCTGGTCGTGGTCTACCCGATCGTCTGGCTCGTCGTGGTGCTGATCCGCGGAGCGACGGACGGCTGGGTGCCCTATCCGTTCCTGGATCCCGCGACCGGGTACGGGCAGGTGTCGGTGTTCGTCGTCGGGATCGCGGTCGCGTTCCTCGCGTCGGGGGCGCTGGTCTGGGCGATGAGCCGGCTGCGGATCGTGCCGGTGGCGGGCGGCTGAGAGGACGCTCGCCTTCCAGACGGTTCCGCCCGCCGGACGACCGGATCCGCTGCCGTCGCGCACATCCGGCCCGTTCTGGGGTCACCCGTTCGGGGTCATCCGGGGCGCCGCTCCCCTAGCGTCAGCACCGACGGCTCCCCCACCGTCCTCCCCCTCGAGAACGGTCCCCCATGAGCCTCTCCCTCTCCCGCCCGCCGACCCCGAGCCGCCGCGTCCGCGCCCTCGCCGTCGGAGCCGCGCTCGCCCTCGCCGCCGCGCTGCTCCCGGCGCAGGCCGCCGCCGCCGCCACTCCCGCCACCCTCTCGGTGCTGAGCCTCGGCGACTCCATCACCCAGGCCTACGGGACCTGCGGCTCCTTCGCGGACTGCCCCCGCAACAACTGGTCCACCGGCACCAGCTCCTCGGTGAACTCCTTCGCCTCGCGCCTGCGGACCGCGCTCCCCGGCACCACCGTCACGACCGCGAACTTCGCCACCACCGGCGACGTCGTCGCGCAGGTCCCCTCGCGGATCGACGCCGCGGTCGCCGCCGGCGTGCGGCCGGACGTCGTCACCCTGCTCATCGGCGGCAACGACCTCTGCTCTCCCGACAACCGCGTCGCCTCCGACGGCTACACGATGACGCCGGCGAGCACGTTCCGCACCGGAGCCTCCGCCGCGATCACGAAGATCCGCACCACGTGGCCCTCCGCCCGCATCGTCCTCTCGTCGATGCCGAACGTGGCCTCCGAGTGGTCGGTCGTGAAGACCGGAGCCGGCGCGCTCGTCTGGGCGGGCGGCGACCTCTGCCGGACCACGCGCGGCGTCAGCTCCACCGGCCGCAGGCTCAGCAGCACCGCCGCGGCCGCCTCCGCCGCTGCCGCGAAGACGCGGACGACGCAGTACAACACCGCGCTGCAGACGGCGTGCAGCGCCGCCGGTCAGCTCTGCGACTGGGACGGCGGAGCGCTCACCGCGACCCCCGTCACCAAGGGCCTGATCGGGACCACCGACTACTTCCACCCGAGCGTCGCGGGTCAGGCGAAGATCGCCTCGATCCAGTGGGCGGCGTCGAACTTCTCGAAGTAGCCGCCTCCGAAGCGGCCGCTCACGCGTCGAGCGGCCGCTCACCCTCGCGGCGGCGACGCTGCTCCTCGGCGAGCCGCGCGTAGTGCGCCTCCTCGCGCTCGAGGTCGGCGAGCTGCTCCTCGGTGCTCTTCGGAGCGGGCCGCACCACCATCGTCGGCGGCGCCTGCTTCCGGCGGCGGGGCACTCGGCCGCCCGGCACGAAGGATCCGCCGTCGCCGCGCTTCCAGTCGTGCCCGAGCAGGAACCACAGCGAGACGCCGATGAGCGGGAGGAAGAAGATCAGCAGGATCCACACGATCTTGGGCAGGTTCTTGATGACGTTGTCCGGCTGCCGTACGACGTCGACCAGCGCGAGCACGGTCAGGACGATGATCACCAGCGAGAAGACGAACCCCATGCAGTCGAGGGTACGACGCCGAGGGCTCCCCGTCGCCGCTGTGCCGGCCGACGTCCGTGGCGCCTGCGGTCGAGGAGCGGCTCCGACGCATCCGCCCCGTGCCTCCGCGCTGTTCGGCGCCGATCCCGGGCACACGCCTGCTCCCCACGAACGCGTGCCACCATCGGACGATGACCGAGACGCCGCCCGCCCCCGCCTCGACGCCGGCGAGGAAACGCCTGACCGCCGCGCGTCTCGCCCTGCTCGCCGGCCTCGTCCTCGCCGTCGCCGGACTCGCGGCCCTCGCGCTCGTGCCTCTGCAGTTCGCGAACATCGACCGTCAGGGCTTCGACTACGTGTGCAGCGTCAGCCTGGGCGGCGTCCCGCCCGAGGCTGGCGACCTGGTCCGCGGCTTCTGGTCGTGGTGGCCGCTGGGCGCGGCCTGCGAATGGACGCTGCTCGACGGCACGACGGTGGTCGACCTCCCCGACTGGTCGACGACCGCCGTCGCGATCGTGGGGGCCGTGCTGCTCGTCGTCGGCGCGGCACTCGCGATCGCGTCGCCGCTCCTCCGCAGGCGCGCTCCGGTCCCGTCCGTCTAGCGGTCGAAGAGGTTCCCGAGGTCGCCGAGCCCCGACAGCTGGAAGTCGGAGCCGAACTCCGACACCTGCTCCCCCAGCCCGGACACGTGCTCACCCGCACCGGAGACGAACTCTCCCGCGCCGCCCGTGATGTCGCCGAAGTCGCCCAGGTCGCCGAACCCGCCAGCGAGGTTCTCGAAGTCCACGCCGAGGCCGGACGCCTGCGCGAGCAGCGGACCGGCGACGCTGCTGATCACGGCGCCGCCCGCGACCGCCGCGAGCAGTCCGCCCGCCGCGCCGAGCCCGATGCCCGCCGCCGCTCCGACGCCAGCACCCGCGAGGGCACCGCGGGTGCCCGGCTTCGAGAACATCTTCTTGAGGAACCCCGGATCGTTCGCCTCGCCGCGCGTCGCCGCGCGCGCCAGGTCCTCGGGGGCGGAGGACCGCGGCTGCTCGTTCGCGGGCAGCTCGTCGCGGAGCCGCGCCTCGACCTGTGCGCGCTGCGCCGTCGTCAGCTTCGTGAACGCGTCGCGGTGCACCTGCTCGAGCTGCTCCGGGTCGGCGGTCCGGAGGAGGTAGTCGTAGCGCGCGATCGCCGCGCGGTCCTCCTTGGTGACGACCGGCTGCTGCCCGGGCCGGGCGTCCTGAGGGCGCGCGGAGGGGCGCTGCGGCGACCCGTACTGCTGAGGCGGCTGGGCCTGCCCGCTCCGCGAGTCGCCCGTCACCTTGTCGGCAGCGGAGCGCACGAGGTCGCGCCAATCGGTCGTCCCGCTCGAGGACGAGCCCGAGCCACTCTTCGAATCGAGCGCCTTCGACGCCATGCCGAGAACGCGCTTGAACATGCTCACAGAGAACCTTCCGTCGAGTACCAGCCTCGATCATGGCGGCGCCGCCTGAGCGAAGGCCCGCGAGACGCCCTCAGAAGGCCGTGAGCGGTGGGCCGAAGGCCGTCCGGAGTCTTTCCCGGAGGGCGTCGTCGCAGACGTACACGTACGTGCCGAGCATCCCGCGGGTTAGGAGCACCGCGTAGATGTTGACGATGTACTGCAGGAGCTCGTCGTCGGTGTAGTCGCGGCCCATCCGTCCCGGGTTGTTCTCCTTGCCCTTCTTGTCGTGGTAATCCGAGCGGGAGACCCTCAGCCGGCCCTTCTCGCTGTCCCACCTCAGGTCCGGGCCGATGACAACTCCCGCGTAGTTCAGGTCGTACCCCTGCACGGTGTGGATCGAGCCCATCTCGTCGGCGGAGCCGGGCGACGCGATCCAGTCGACCTGCGTGCTGTTCCAGCGGAGCCGCTCTCCCTGGATCTCGATGTCGGCGGCTGACGGATCCTTCCGCGACGTCCAGCGCCACGCGTAGCCGGCGACCAGCCGCGCCAGACCGCTCTCCTCCTCCCGCTGCCGCAGGTCGCGCCGCAGGGCTCCGAAGTCGTCGTAGAAGCGGAGGTCGTACTCCCCGAAGTCCGGTCGCCGGGGGAGGTCTGCTGCCGTCGGATCGAGGACGGCGCGCACCCAGCCGACGTAGTCCGTTCCGGCGCGCACCCGCATCTGCGAGGTCAGACGGTGCAGGCGGCCGTCCTCCTGAGCGGATCGGATCAACGCGTCGATCGCGGGCCGCGGAAGGTCTGCCGGTCGGACCGACTGCGCCGCGTCGAGAAGGAGGATCTGGTGATCGCTCTTCGCGCGGATCCAGTCGAGCTGAGTCCGGGCGTGATCGTCGGAGCCGAATAGCGCAGTGGTGATGTCCGTGAACTTCTTGTTGAGGGAGCCCGACGGCTGGTTGGCCCGCTGATTGAGGCGGTGCGACTCGTCGACGACGAGGAGGTCCCAGCGTCCCGGGTCCTCACCGACCTGGAAGGGAGTGAGCACCATCTTCTCGTCGAGCCCTGTGGTCTTGGCGAAGACCTTCTTGATCGAGGAGCGCAGAGACTGCTGCGGCACGACGATCCCAATGCGCAGCCCGCGCAGCAGTTCGCGGGTGTCGGCGAAGAAGAAGTCCGAGAAGACGGAGTCGCCCTCGACGAGGTCGTCCAGCCGGTCCTCGCCGGGAGCCTCCTCGGCTCTGTCGATCCTCTCCGCGAACAGCCGGACGTCCGCGAGGAGCTTGAGGAGGTAGACAGCGACGATCGTCTTGCCCGTCCCCGGCTCCCCCTGAACGATCGACGTGGACTGTGTCTGCTTCCCGAGGTCCTCGACGAGCGCGTCGACGATTCCGACGACCGCCGCCGCCTGCTCGGAGGTGAGCGTCTTGAAGGGCGACAGTTTGAAGAGGTCGCTGTTCTCGATCTCAGCGATGCTCCGCGTGAACAGGCCTTCCAGGCGCAGCTGCTCGAAGATCTCGGCGAAGCGGTCCTGGTAGGCCGCCCGGTCGTAGTAGTCGGAGTCGACGATCCCCTCGTTGCGATTGAGGACGGCGAATCGACCTTCCGCGAAGAGCAGCTTGATCAGGAAGGATTCGAGATCGAGGCAGACCGACTTGTTGAACCTCGGATCGACGATCACGCGCGCCGTCTGGAGATCGACCTTGTCGACCGAGCCCAGGTGCTGCCGCAGCCGGCTCGCGGCGCTCCTCGTCTCTCCGACGTAGACCCGCGGGAGCCGCCTCGCGCGGCGCTTGCTCTCGTCCAGGACGTAGACGACCGGCCAGTTCGAGCGGCGGTCGTCCGTCATCGCCCAGGCCTTGACGGACGGCCCGTCGAAGACGATCCGCTCGATGTCAGAGGGCGTCATACCGGGCGCTGCTTCCCCGTGCCCTGTCCACCGGGTACTTCTCGCGCGTCCGCATGAGCTTCGACCGCACCAGGTCCTCGGGGTCGGCGCCGATCCTGTCGGCGAGCAGCAGGCAGTAGGTGAGGACGTCCGCCAGCTCGGATCGGACGGCATCCCGGTCGGCGTCGTGGCCCCACTGGAAGCATTCGAGCAGTTCCCCCGCCTCGATGGCGATGCTCTTCGCCAGATTCTCCTCCGAGTGGAACTGCGCCCACTCCCGCTCGGCGACGAACGCGGCGAGCTCGTCGCGCAACTCACGTGTGGTCATGGAGCGACGCTAGCGCAGGCCCTGCTTCCCGACACGGGCGGCAGCAAGGGCCGGCGGCCCGGGGCACCGAAGCTGCCGCACGCAGGACCAGCCACTATCAGGGCCGTTCGCCCGGCGTGCGTCGACCGCGGAGTGTGCGAGCGCTTACGGCGGGGCACCCGACCACCTGAAGAGGCTCTTCAATCAGGTCTTCCTCGCGCGTGTTCTCGTTCAGGCGGACGAGACCGTCACCGTCGAGTTGAACGAGCCCTTCGCCGCGATCGCCTCAACCGCCGTTCAGCTCGCAGCACACGAAAAAAGCACCACTCGAAAGAGTGGTGCTCGGAGCCTCACCAGCTTCCTGGAGGCCGAGATCGGCGCCGTCTCGGCGTTTTTCCCTGGCAAGGGTCTTGGTGACGACACTTTGGTGCACCTATCTGCAGATAGTCAAGAAAGATGGGAGCGCGCACTGGTGGCCGCCAGGACCGGAACCAACAGGGGTGACGAGCCAGAAGCACCTGCTCCCCCGGTCGGCGTTCAGGCTCTCCGTCAGCGCCAGGTGCGGCTGTCTGATGAGCAGAAGGCCAAGCTCGCCGCTGAGCACGCCCCCGATCCGCGCCGAGAACGCCATACGCAAGTACAGCGGACGCGAACTCAGCAGAAGGATGCTGCGCGCAATGGACGCCTCGAGCCCGCCGACGGGTCCGTCGCCACCCGACGCTGAAGACGCGGGGCGCGGTCCACTGAAGCGAGCCGGATCGACCTAAGCCCTCTGATCTGCGAAAGCGTGCTGATTAGCACGTCGACGAAGTCGCTCGAATCTCGCATCATGGCCTCCCCATTATCGCCACCCGCACGCCGTCTCTTTGCCCGGCGTCGTGGTGTCGAACCGAAGGTAGCTCTGACGTCCGACATCGAGCGGCCAGCCACCCGCCAGACCAGCGCACATCGACCTCAACCTTGACCTCGCAGCGGTCGACGCGAGGATGTCTGCACCGAGGGCGGTTCCCGACCGCTCATACCTCAGACGATCCGGAGCTCATCGATTTCCATCGGTGACCGGCGCACGGAATTTAACATTCACTCTGTTAGTTCGATGCGCTACTTCGAATTGGGCCGCCCAGTCGCTTTCCGGGAATACCAGCTGCCATCTTTGCAATCGCGGTGTCAAGTCGGAGCCGGCCCGCGTCACCGGAGAAACCCCGGACCGCATCCAGCAGCGCACGGTCGTCTTTGGCCGTCAGCTTGGGTTCGATTATCGAAAGAAGCTCGGTCCATTTTCTCGAACCAGCACGGGTCGCTAATACGTTTGAGATTGACTCGTCAGTGAAGGCGCGAAGGGCGATTCGCGCCAAACTCACGTCTAATGCTTCGAGGAGTCGACGGTAGTCGGGCTCGGCGGAAAAAGCAGTCCCATAGCCGTTACCTAAATAGACCTTAACCAAAGTTCGAACATATTTAGCACTTATAGACTCAGGGATCTTGCCGCTCTTACCTACTAGACTCGCAAGTCTGCCCGCCGGCGCGGATTCAGTGTAGAAATTATCCATTCCGACGTGCGCGGACCGAAGCTCGTCAAGGGCTGCATCGATTTCGACCGCCCTAGTTGCCTCCGGGAGGTACGAAGCACCATCGACAAGATCTATAAGCTCACGCGCAGCGGTCGCTTGATCGGTATCAGCACTTGCGGCGAAGCGACCGTGCCGAATGCCATAGCCGTTGCGGCGCTCGTCGCTGACGTGCGGCCACAGTTCCGGCCAGAGCATTCGCACGTTATCGGCGACCGTCGGTGTGCGAGCCGGAGCAACGTACAGGCCGAATAATCCGTCAGCCAAGGTGTCCGCGCGGTCCTGCGGAAGCTCTCCGAAGAAGGCAGCCGCATTGTCGACAGCGCCCTGCGTCAGCAAATCCTTTCGGATATTCGAGAGTAGCTTTTTTGTATCTGCAGTTATAGTATCTGGCGGCGTCGTGATGACTTGAATTACGCAAGTCTCAAGCCAGTTTGCAAGATCTAGTCCGGTGAGCTCAACCTGATTCGGGTGAGCGGCGCTCGCATGATTGCGCATGTAGCGAATATTGTCTAGACGCTGGTATCCAATTTCCGTAAGCAGCCCAATTTCACGGGCAGCCTGCAGGAGACTCGCGTCATCAATGCGCGTCAGGTCCTCAGCGGTCTTGAGATGCTTCCGCAAATCACTGTTCTTAACTGCGATATCGAAGAAGTACGTGAGGTCGAACCCCGCCACCCGCCGACGAAGCTCCCCTACGGTCTCGTCCCACAGATAGTTGAGCGCGGCGTCGAAGAGGCCGGCCGCGGCCGCGGCCACCATCTTGCTTATGTAACGCGATCCCGAGCGCTGATCGGATGAAAGCCTTTCGATGGCATCACCCACGTTGCCAAGCATTCTCCGCCGTTCGTTGACGGAGACAAACACGGCGTCGTTCGGCAAACCAGCAGCGGCGAGCTGATCGAGGATCAGTTGCTCGAATCGTTCGAGATCTGTGGTCGTGTCGACGCGGCCCCCGGCAGGGGGTCGTACAAGTTCCTGGCTCATCTACAGTCCTCCTCGACCGTCGCACCCGGAGCGACTCCGATCACGCTAGCGGCTCCCCGTGCGCCTCGGACATGACACGAAGAGCCGAAGCACAACTGACTGGCCGGCTACCCTCCCCGGCCACCATCGGCAATGCTTGGATGACCGCCGCGGGCAGTCCTCCGGGGCCAGGGAGCAAGCGCTCTACGCTAGGCGGGCGTTACTCTCAGGCATGGCGTACGTACCGATCATCCCCGAAGGCATGCACTTAGGGACGTCACGACTCGTCGACGGTGCCGTCGTCGGGCATCTGTTCGATGACGAGACCAACGAGCTCAAGGGGCACGCTGCGTGGCAGCGGGTCGATGATCCGGACAACGCGGGCCACGAGCCGCCTCCGTACCGCTCCTCCGACGAGCTGACACCGGAGGAGCGTGAAGCCCTCGCTCGGCTCGTCGCCACGATCGTAATATTGGTCGCGCGGGCTGCGTCTCCTCACGTGAAGCGCTGGTGGAACACGCTCGCCCTGCCTCTCCTCCGGGAGAAATGGAAGCAGCTACGTGCGCTCCGCAGCGCGAAGGGCACCAAGTCTCATGATGGCGGGGAGACGCTGTCCACGGCAAAGCCTGACAGCCCAGAGCAGATACTCGTCGATCTGCTCGCGACGCTCAAGGTCACGATGAGTGAGGAGATGTGGAACGGAGCCTTCACGAAACTGCTTCAGGCCGGCTCATTCACACCGGAGCAACTCCGGGTCCTGCAGGAAGTCCAGAACGTAGCGACGAGGAGCAATTCTGCGGCTCCCCTCACCGAGACTCAGTTTGCTGAGCGACTCCAGCTCGTCCTACAGGCGAACCCCGTCCTGCTCACGGCAGACACGTCCCAACAGCTGGAGCGCGCCTTGCCGCTTGAACTGATGGCCTAGCACAACCCGGCGGGTCGAGAAGGGCGGTCGGAAGTGGCACGAGACATCGGCACTCAGATGATCCTCGCCGAGTGGCTTTTCGTCGAGACGGTCGCCGACATAGAGCGGCGGAGCCGGCGTAGTGCTGTGTACAGCCGCTACGAGCTACTCGGCATCGCTCCCCTGCTTCGCAAACTCCTGATCGACCAGCGTCCACTGCTCGACATCGTCAAATCGGATCGGCTCAACGGTCCGCCCTTATTCGCTGTCCACCCCTGTCGCCCGCCTACTCTGGTCGACGGGCAGGAGGACTTGCAGTACGAGCTTCAACTAGGGAACCCGGACGTCGGAGCTGAAGCGGACCCACCGGCTGAGGGCGTCCCCTCGTTTCTTTCAGCCGTCGTTGGTCAGGTCGTAAGCGTCGATCTGACGGTCAAGCAGGTTACTTCACTATCACGTGCATGCCGAGGGCGGGGTGCACGCCAGGGTGCCCAAAATCCAGTCGAGGCCAAGATCGCGCGCGTGGCGCCATTTCTCGTATGGCTCTCAGCTGGCCAGATCGAGATACTCGCCCGCCCGGGTCGCACCCCACTCCAAAACTTGACCCACTGCGAGACGCTATTCTCGCCCGTCCAGTCGTGGCACCGCGCTTGGCCGTGTCCAGGGCAGGTCTCTACAACGACCTGCGAACAGTGAGGGAAACCCAGGATGCTGCACCTGACTGAAACTGAGACCGTCGCTCTCATCAACGATGAGCCTCGCCATCGCTGCCGCCCGCGAGGCGGCCACCGGTGAAGGCGTCGTGTTTCCGGTTGTCGTCGGCCGCACCGATGCAGATAAGCAGCGGTTCACCCTCAAATCGGGAACCACGGGTTAAAATTGGCAAGTAATGGCTCACCAGGCCTCCGTCGCAGCAAGCCATTGCAGAAACCAACGAGGCTGTCGTAAACACGCTGGAGGTTGGCGACGTCCTTCACCCCCAGTTTCGCGACGGGATGCCCTGCGGCGAATGCGCGGATCGCAGCGAGGTAACTCTCCGCATGAGCTGGTACGAGCCAGGTCTCGCCAGTCAACGCCCGTTCGCACAAGAATATTCGCGGCGGATCGAAGAAGTGTAGCGGGGTAATACATTCAGATCTGTGACTTAGGATCCGTTGTGATGTAAGTTCAATGAACGAAGAGGGGCGCATATGCGCATGCAAGTGGAAATAGTAAATGTAGGCGATGGTGCGTGCGCCGTCATTCGCGGCCACGGCGAAACGATGGTCATCGATTGCGGAAGCTTGCACGATCGGTTCGGGATAGCATCCGCGAAGGCTCTGCGGGCCGCCCTAGGCCCGATTGCTCCTCTGCCTACGAAGGTTGTCGTCACGCACTTCGATTTGGACCACTGGATGGGACTCAACGCCTTCGCGCAACAGTCGTCGAAAGGCTCGGTGAATGTCACCCTCTTTTATCCAGGCTTTCCACGAGTCGCGAGACCGATACAAGCCGCCCTAGTTGCCTATCAGACGGCCCACCTGAGCGCACCGGAGCGGTCGGCAATGGACCTGGCTAAATCCTGGGAAAGCAAGTCGGCAAGCCTGGTGCGCCACCCGGTCAACGCTGGGGCTACTATCTTTGCCGCCGGAACAGCATGGAATGTTCTCTGGCCGCCCCATCAGCTGGAGAGAAAGGTGAGCAAAGTATTTGAGCGAGTTGCGAGAGAGTCCGCGTCACTTGCAAAGGAGTACGCTCCACTCGGTGACGCTCTTGATTGGGCATACAGATCCGGACCGTTCTCCGATCAAAGAAACGAGGATCCTTTACAAGTTGAGAACGAGGAAATGCGCAACGACAGCGATGAGTACGACGGCAGCGATGAGTACGACGGCAGCGATGAGTACGACGGGCACCTGCCGACAGAGACATCCGCGCCAATTACAGAAGACGAAGATATTCTGGCGACATACGGGCAAGACGCCTTTTCAGATGCCAATCCTGAGCTGCGAAGGCGTTTGAGAAAGAACAGAGCGGAAGTCCAGGAGTTAAACAACGAGCTGAGTCTGGTCCTCGAAGAAGAGCGCGGCCTTATGTTGAACCTGGGCGATCTGCAGAGGTGGGGTTTGAACGAGTTGGTCAGACGTCGTTGGATGCGGCCCCACTACGATACTATTCTGGCTCCTCATCACGGCACTCAAGTCCCAGGGAAACGCACGCTCCCCAAATTTCCAAAGTCGCGAGTTACGGTAGCTCAGAACGGCCCAAGCCATTTTGGACGGTTGCGGCTCGAGCTTTCGCAGCACACGAACACGCTTCTGAGCACTGCTGTTATCGGCTCAGTCATGATAGATATTGAAACAGGAATACTGGTTTCACATTTTTGGGACGACCAAAGTAGGCACAGATTTAGCGGCCACTGAGCGGCTTAAATATGGCTGACTGACGCCCACCTCTTAGGCGGTCGTTCGCCGCTTGCGGCCCAATCTCTCTTCATTGCGGGGCAGAAGACATTCGACCTGAGCGGTCGAGCAGCGACACCTGCCACGGCAACGTCGGAGATCTCGAGGGGGTCATGAGCCGACAGTGCTGAGGCTCGAGGGCGCCGCTCAATGAACTGGCAACCGCACCCTCCGGCGGCGCTCTGCACTTGCTCGGGGGCACCGCTCGTCATGCGAGTGGACTCCCTGCGGGTGCCATGTCGAAGATGCGAACCGCGTTGTCGACCCTAGTCGCCCTCAATCTACGGGCCAGTTACCGCGGCGCCGTCAATGCGGCCTTTGTCCACCACTCCGCCGGCGCGCTGATCTCGGCTACGGAAAGCATCGACCAGTCGCCATCAGGTGCACTCCTTCACGGCATCATGTCCTCGATCGCCGAGTTTTACTCGCGCAACCTCGCGCACGAGGTCACCAAGGGCATGACGCAGAAGGTGCAAAAAGGCGGGACCCCAGGCCGGGCTCCGCTGGGGTACCTGAACGTCCGCGAATTCGACAGCGACGGCCGCGAGAGCCGAACCGTTCGCCCGGACGCCGACCGCGCTCCGCTCATCACCTGGGCCTTCCACCGCTACACCGAGCCGAGCGTCAGCCTGTCGCAGCTCGCCCTCGAACTCGCTCAGCGAGGACTCACCACTCGACGAACTCCGCAGATACCGTCGCGAGCGCTCACCGACAGGGACCTCCACAAGATCCTGACCAACTCGTACTACCTCGGCCTGGTCTCATTCTCGGGCGCGACCTACGCCGGCAAGCACGAGCCCCTGATCGATCAAGAGACGTGGGACAAGGTGCAGGACGCGCTGCAGTCGCGTCGCTCCGGCGAGCGCCGACGTCGTCACGACCACTACCTCAAGAGCACCGTGTACTGCGGGAACTGCCACAACCGGCTGATCGTGCAGATGACGCGGTCGAAGTCGGGCGAGATCTACCCCTACTTCTACTGCTCGGCGCGTCAGGCGAAGCGGAACGACTGCACTCAAAAGGCCGTCCTCATCCACGTCGTGGAGGAGAAGATCGTCGAGGAGTACAAGAACAGTCTCCGGCTCGACCGCATAGCTCGAGCCGACCTCGAGCGCCTGTTCCACGACGAGCTCGTGGCCACCCGAGGCGACGCCGAGCGACAACGAGCACAGATCAAGACGGACTTAGAGCGTCTCGAACGCGAGCAGCTGCGGCTCCTCCAGGCTCACTACGCAGACGCGATCTCGCTCGACCTGTTCAAGAAGGAGCAGGACCGCATCCGCGCTGAGCGAACGATCGCCGAGCGGGACGAAGCGAGGCTGACACAGGACGTGGCCGATGTTGAGTATGCGATCGGGCTCGCCCTTGATGTGAGCGCGGAGTGCGCCAGCGCTTACGGCTGGGCGCCCGACCACGTGAAGAGGCTCTTCAATCAAGTCTTCCTCGCGCGTGTTCTCGTTCATGCGGACGAGACCATCACCGTCGAGTTGAACGAGCCGTTCGCCACGATTGCCTCGACCGCCTTTCAGCTCGTTTCACACGAAAAGAGCACCACTCGAAAGAGCGGTGCTCGGACCCTCACCGGCTTCCTGGAGGCAGAGATCGGCGCCGTTCCAACGTTTTTCTCTGGCGAGGGTTTTAGTAACGACACTTTGGTGCCCCTGGAGGGACTCGAACCCCCAACCTGCTCCTTAGGACGGAGTCGCTCTTCCATTGAGCTACAGAGGCTGGCGGAGCCAGTGTACCCGCCGTGCCCCGCCCCCCGCGAAGCGCCGACCGGCCGCCCACCACAACGCTCGCGAAGCACGCCACGGCCCTCGTCGCGCCGACCGAGCGGCACGCACCTCTTGACACGGACGTCTCCCGCCTCCATGGTTAGTTACAACACCAACTAACCACCCAACCCAGCACCGAAGGAGCCCGCGTGGACGACTCCCGCCCGCTCT
Organism: Rathayibacter sp. AY2B9; assembly: GCF_002931595.1. Taxonomy (NCBI): domain Bacteria; kingdom Bacillati; phylum Actinomycetota; class Actinomycetes; order Micrococcales; family Microbacteriaceae; genus Rathayibacter; species Rathayibacter sp. AY2B9. The sequence continues at coordinate 120,345 of NZ_PSUB01000001.1, read as the reverse complement.
TCCTGCAGATCGCCGAGCAGATCGAGAACGACATCATCGACGGCGCGCTGCCGGAGGAGTCGCAGGTCCCGTCGACCAACGAGTTCGCCGCGTTCCACCGCATCAATCCGGCCACCGCCGGCAAGGGCGTGAACCTGCTCGTCGACGACGGGGTGCTCTACAAGAAGAGGGGGATCGGCATGTTCGTCGCCGAGGGGGCGCGCGACCGGCTGGTCGAGAAGCGCCGCACGCAGTTCCGCGACCAGTTCGTCGCTCCGCTGCTCGCCGAGGCCGCCAAGCTCGGCCTCAGCACCGAGCAGCTCGCCGACATGATCACAGAAGGGGGATCGCGATGAGCGCGGTCATCGAGGTCCACGACCTCACCAAGCACTACGGACGCATGCGCGCCGTCGACGGCATCGGCTTCGCGCTGGAGGAGAACCGCATCCACGGCCTCCTCGGCCGCAACGGCGCGGGCAAGACGACGCTGATGTCGCTGCTCACCGGCCAGGAGTTCGCCAGCTCGGGCGAGATCCGCGTCTTCGGGCAGTCGCCGGTGGAGAACGCCGCCGTCCTCTCCCGCACCTGCTTCATCAAGGAGAGCCAGAAGTACCCGGACGACTTCAAGGTGAAGCACGTCCTGCGCAGCGCCCCCTGGTTCTTCGACGGCTGGGACGAGGCGTTCGCCCGCGAGCTCGTCGAGGACTTCCGCCTCCCGGTCGACCGCAAGATCAAGAAGCTCTCCCGCGGACAGCTCTCGGCGATCGGAGTGATCGTCGGCCTCGCCTCCCGCGCCCCGCTCACGTTCTTCGACGAGCCCTACCTGGGGCTGGACGCCGTCGCCCGGCAGCTGTTCTACGACCGCCTCCTCCAGGACTTCGCCGAGCACCCGCGCACGGTCGTCCTCTCCACCCACCTCATCGACGAGGTCAGCAGCCTGCTCGAGCACGTCCTCGTCATCGATCGGGGCCGCCTCGTCGTGGACAGCGACGCGGAGGAGCTGCGGGGTGCCGCGGCGACGGTCATCGGACCCCGGCACGCCGTCGAGTCGTTCACCGCCGGCCGCGAGGTCATCGCCCGCTCCGCTCTCGGCAGCCGCGCCTCGGCCACGCTCCCCCGGCTCGACGACGCCGGCCGCGCCTCCGCCGCCCGCCACGGGCTCGAGCTCGAGTCCGTCCCCCTCCAGCAGCTCGTCGTCCAGCTCACCACCGGGAAGGCCTCGGAATGACCGCCCTCACCGGCGCCCACACGCGCCACGACACCGCCGCCGGCCGCCTCGGCAGCATCGTCCGCCTGCACTTCGCGAACCCCGCCACCATCCTCTACACGCCGCTGATCATCACAGCCGTCATCCTGTCGGGCAACCTGGTCGTCTGGTGGCTGATCCTCCGCGGGCTCGACTCCGGCGAGCGCCTCGAGGCGCAGGAGGGGATGACCTACTCCGGCGCGTCCTTCTTCCTCTTCGTCTACATGATGGTCGTGGCCGTCCAGTCGGTGAACGTCACCTTCGGCCTCGCCCTCGGCTACGGCGCCACCCGCCGCGACTTCTCCCTCGGCACGGCCCTCACCTTCGTCGCCCTCTCGGTCTTCTACACCGGCGTCTTCGTGGTCCTCGGGATCGTGGAGCGGGCGACCGACGGCTGGGGCTTCGGCGGCAGCTTCTTCCGCTCGATCTACTTCGGCGGGGACTCCGTGGGCGAGCAGGCCGTCGCGGTGCTCTGCGCCCTGCTCTTCTTCTTCTTCATCGGAGCGGCGACGGCGGCGGTCTACGTGCGCTGGCGCCAGCGCGGGATGCTGCTCTTCTTCGGGATCCTCGGCGCCCTCCTGCTGGCCGTGATCACCCTCCTCACCCTCACCGAGAACTGGCCCGCCGTCGGCTCCTTCTTCGGCAGCGTCGGATACGCGGGCGGCTACGCCCTCTCGCTCATCCCGACCGCGATCGCCGGAGTCGCGGGCTGGGCGATCCTCCGCCGCGCCACCCCGCGCAGCAGCTGACACCACCGCCACCGATCCGAGAGGACCGACCATGACCGCCCCCGCCCGCCGCTCCGCCTCCCCGCGGAGGATCCTCTCCGTCCTGAGGCTCCACCTCGCCCACCCCGGGACGGTCCTCGGCTGGCCGCTGCTCGTCCTGCTCGCCGTCCTCGCCGGCAACCTCGTGATCTGGTGGCTCGTCCTCCGCGGGACCGGGGCCGAGCGGGGCGGCGGCGACTCGGGCATCCTGCTCGTGGGGCCGGGGATGCTGATCGTCGTCTTCCTCTTCATCGGCTCCATCCATGCCACGACCGCCACCTTCGGGCTGGCGCTGAGCTACGGAGCGACCCGGCGCGACCACGTCCTCGGCAGCGCCCTCGCCTTCGCGGCACTGTCCGTGCTCTGGTCCGCGATCGTCGTGGCCCTCGGGGCGATCGAGGAGGCGACCGGGGGCTGGTGGCTGGGCGGCGCGCTCTTCCTCGCCTCTCCCCTCGACGGCCCGTGGCTCGAGCGCTTCGTCGTCCTGCTCTGCTCGCTCCTCACCGCCTTCGCCCTCGGCGGAGCAGCGGGCGCGGTCTTCCTCCGCTGGCGGGAGCGCGGAGTGACGGCCTTCCTCCTCGTCCTCGGAGCGGCGGCACTCGCGGTGGTCGTCGTCGTCACTCTCGCCGGCGGTCGGCCGGTCGTCACGGACGTCCTCGAGAGCGCGGGCACCGCCGCAGCCGCCGCTCTGCTCCTCGTCCCCGCCGCCCTGCTGACGGCGGTCGGCTCGCTGGTCCTCCGCCGGGCGACGCCGCGCGGCTGACCCCCTCCGGAGCCGGGCCTGCAAGGCCCTTCCGCCCCGGGCGTCCGGATGCCAGCGTGGGCACATGGCCGACTCCCCCGCTCCGTCCCTCCTGCCCGTCCCCGAGCACAGCTGGATCGCGCGACCCGCCGACGCCGAGCTGACCCAGGACACTCTCGACACGGTCGACGCCTGGTGGCGCGCCGCGAACTACCTCGCGGTCGGACAGATCTACCTGCTCGCGAACCCGCTCCTGAAGACCCCGTTGAGCCGCGAGGACATCAAGCCCCGCCTGCTCGGCCACTGGGGCACCACCCCCGGCCTCAACCTGATCTACGCGCACCTGAACCGCGCGATCCGCGAGCGCCGCCAGCCGACCCTCTACATCACCGGTCCCGGCCACGGCGGACCGGGCATGGTCGCCAACGCCTACCTCGACGGCACCTACAGCGAGATCTACTCCCACATCGACGAGTCGGAGGAGGGGCTGCGCCGCCTCTTCCGCCAGTTCAGCTTCCCCGGGGGCATCCCCAGCCACGCCGCCCCCGAGACTCCGGGCAGCATCCACGAGGGCGGAGAGCTCGGGTACGCGCTGAGCCACGCGTACGGAGCGGCGTTCGACAACCCGGACCTCCTGGTCGCGGCGGTCGTCGGCGACGGCGAGGCCGAGACCGGCCCGCTCGCCACCAGCTGGCACTCCAACAAGTTCGTGAACCCGCTCACCGACGGCGTCGTCCTGCCGATCCTGCACCTCAACGGCTGGAAGATCGCGAACCCGACCGTCCTCGCCCGCATCCCGCAGGAGGAGCTCGACAGCCTCCTCCGCGGGTACGGCCACGAGCCGTTCCTCGTCGAGGGCGGCTTCGACGGCGAGGACCCGATGCGCGTGCACGAGCGGTTCGCCGACGTCCTGGACACGGTGCTCGACCGCATCGCGGCGATCAAGGAGCGCGCCGCCGCCGGCGACCTCTCACGCCCGGCCTGGCCGATGATCGTGCTGAAGACCCCGAAGGGCTGGACCTGTCCGACCGAGATCGACGGCGTCCAGGTGGAGGGCACCTACCGCTCGCACCAGGTCCCGCTGCCCAACGCGCGCGACACGGAGGCGCACACCCGGCTCCTCGAGGACTGGCTCCGCTCCTACCGGCCCGAGGAGCTCTTCACCGAGGAGGGCGGCGTGGTCGACCGCGTCCGCTCGCTGGCCCCCGAGGGCGAGCTGCGGATGAGCGCGACCCCGCACGCGAACGGCGGGCTGCTGCGGCAGACCCTCGACCTGCCCGACTTCCGCCGCTACGAGGTCGTCGTGGAGCAGCCGGGGGGCACCGTCGCGGAGGCGACGAAGGTGCTCGGCGAATGGCTCGCCGACGTCATCCGCGCCAACCCGACCAACTTCCGCCTCTTCGGGCCGGACGAGGTCGCGAGCAACCGGCTGCAGTCCGTCTACGCCGCCACCGACAAGCAGTGGGACGCCGAGCTCAGCCCCCTCGACGACCACCTGGCTCGCGCCGGGCGGGTCATGGAGGTGCTCTCGGAGCACCAGTGCCAGGGCTGGCTGGAGGGCTACCTGCTCACCGGCCGCCACGGGCTCTTCACCTGCTATGAGGCGTTCATCCACATCATCGACTCGATGTTCAACCAGCACGCGAAGTGGCTGGACGGCACCCGCGACATCGAGTGGCGCCGCCCGATCGCGAGCCTCAACTACCTGCTCTCGAGCCACGTCTGGCGCCAGGACCACAACGGCTTCAGCCACCAGGACCCGGGCTTCATCGACCACGTCGTCAACAAGAAGCCCGAGGTCGTGCGCGTCTACCTGCCCTTCGACGCGAACACGCTCCTCTCGACCTACGACCACTGCCTCCGGAGCGTGGACTACGTCAACGTGGTCGTCGCCGGGAAGCAGCCCTCGCCCCAGTGGCTCACGATGGCGGAGGCGGTCGCCCACTGCACGCGCGGACTCGGCATCCTGGAGTGGGCGAGCAGCGAGCGGCAGGGCGAGTCCCCGGACGTCGTGCTCGCCTGCGCGGGCGACGTGCCGACCCTCGAGACCCTCGCGGCGGTGAGCATCCTCCGCGAGAAGCTGCCGGACCTCGCGATCCGCACGGTCAACGTGGTCGATCTGATGCGCCTGATGTCGGAGTCGGAGCACCCGCACGGCCTCTCCGACCGCGAGTTCGATGCGGTCTTCACCCCCGACCGCCCGATCGTGTTCGCGTACCACGGCTATCCGTGGCTGATCCACCGCCTGACCTACAAGCGGACCGGCCACGGCAACCTGCACGTGCGCGGGTACAAGGAGAAGGGCACCACCACCACTCCGTTCGACATGGTGATGCTCAACGACCTCGACCGCTACTCGCTGGTGATCGACGTCATCGACCGGACCCCCGGCCTCGGCGCCCGCGCCGCCGGTCTCCGCCAGGAGATGCAGGACGCCCGCATTCGCGCCCGCGCCTACACCCGCGAGCACGGCGAGGACATCCCCGAGGTCGCGAACTGGACCTGGGCCGGCGAGCGCTCCGGCAACGCCAGCGCCAACACCGGCAACGACAACGAATGACGCGGCGCGAGGGACGACCTCAGCGGCGTTGTCGTCAGGCGCGATACCGCCGGTATCGCTTCCTCCTCCGCCTTGCCGAGCCCGCCCCTCGCACCGCGTCCACTCGAACGGCGGAACGTCGTCATCGGATATCCGCGGGGGCGATGCCGACTCCGCAGCGTCAGGCTGCGGGAGCCAGGTAGTCGTCCCAGTCGGGCTGCGTCCGCTCCGCGCCGCGCACGAGCCAGGAGCCGGCGCGCGGCATCCGGGGGACGGTGCGCAGACGCCATCCCATCTCGTGCGGGGTGCGGTCGCTCTTGACGTTGTTGCAGCGCTGGCAGCAGGCGACGAGGTTCTCCCACGTGTCCCGGCCCCCGCGCGACTTGGGCTGGATGTGGTCGATCGTGGCCGCGTGCTGACCGCAGTAGCCGCAGCGGTGGTTGTCCCGGCGGAGCACGCCCCGGCGCGACACCGGCACGCTCCGGCCGCTCGGGATGCGCACGTACCGGGTCAGCACGATCACCGAGGGCCGCACGTGGTCGCCGTGCGCGCTGTGCACCGGATTGCCCTCGTCCGCGGCGATCACGGTCGCCTTCTCCGTCATCAGCAGGACCAGGGCCCGCTTGAACGACACCACCGCGAGCGGCTCGTAGCCGGCGTTGAGAACCAGAGTGCGCATCAGTGACCTCCGTGCTGTCGCACGCCGTCGCGCGAAGGCGCCGCGACCACGAGCAAGGGCGCCGTCGTGATGACGGCGCCCTGCGAGGCCGCGGCGGAGTGCCGCGCGATGACGTGGAGTCGTATCCGCGTGTCGGAGGAGTGCACCGCCGCGGTGAGGACCCGCGCGCGTATCGAATCGGCCGGCCGCACGCGCGAGCGCAGCCCCACGCTGTGGCGCCCGCTCCGCTCGGCCATCCCGGCACTCCGTCCCTCGACGAATCGATCCGCTCGCCACGCGAGCGGACTGGGGTTCAGGTTAACCCTTCACGCCCGGAACACCAGGGGTCGGTCCGGATTCGTCACGCGGCGTTCACACGGCGGGACGACGAGAGCCCGCCCCCTCCAGGAGGGGACGGGCTCTCGAGCGGATCGACCGGATCAGCCGTTGATGCGCACGATCCGGTAGTCGGAGGTCCACAGCGGCTGCACGCGGACGCTCGCGCCCTCGTACGGCGCGTGCAGGATGTTGCCGTTGCCCGCGTAGAAGCCGTCGTGGCCGTCCATGATGACGAGGTCGCCGGGCTGCGCGTCGGCGAGCGAGACGGGGGTGCCCATGGCGCCCTGGCCCGCGGCCGAGTGGGGCATCGAGATGCCGTACTGGGCGAAGACGTACATCACGAAGCCGGAGCAGTCGAAGCCGCTCGGGTCGGCTCCACCGAAGACGTAGGGCACGCCCTGGTACTGCATCGCCGTGTTGAACACCGCCGAGAGGCTGTAGCTGGTGGTCGGGGCGGCGGCCGCGATCTCGCTGGCCGAGGCGCCGGAGTAGGAGTTGAACTCCTCGGCGGTCTCGGCGCGCGCCTCGGCGACGTCGCTCGTGTCGACGACGGGCTCGGCCACCACGACGGGCTCGGGCTCCGGTGCGGGCGGCGGGGGCGCCGCCTCGGCCGAGAAGCCGTCGCGGGCGATCGCGGCCTGCACCACTCCGCCGTCGACGGCGACGGTCTGCGCGGAGCCCTGGCGGAGGAGGTCGGCTCGCGACGCCGCGAACAGGCCGTCGTCCTGGCTGCCCGGAGTGAAGGCGTAGGCGGGGAGCGCCATCGTCGCGACCAGCGCGCCGGCGAAGCCGACCATCGCGACCTTGCCGACGACACGGCCCCGGCGCTTGCGCGGGGTCCCGGCCGGCGACGGCACGAAGTCGGTGATGTCCGCGCGGCGGGCAGGAGCTGCGGGAACGGCGCGACGGGAGACGGGTGCGTCCCCGTGGATCCGGGCGCGGATGACCGGGGGCCGGTTCTCGAAGGTCGCGTCGCCGGAGCGGTCGGGGTGGTTGGAGCGGAACCGGTCGGGTGAGCCGGCGTCCTCGTTCGGGGTGAGGGGGTTCTGGGGCAAGGGGGAGATCCTCCGACGTCCCCTCAGCCCAGGCAGCTGTCCCGTCTCATGCACGAAGCATCGGTGTGCACAGGATCCGAGACGGGTGTGGGGGCGTCGGATCCCGCGCCCTGGGACCGAGGCTCGGCCGCAGGGCTCCACAGAGCGTAAGCGACCGTTACCGATTTGTCACCTTCTCGGCGGGAAGAGACCGCTCTCCCGTTCGCCTCCGGTCACCGGATGCGGTAAGGGCCCGTACGGGCCGCTCCCAGGGAGACGCGGATCAGACGACGAGGAAGATGTGCGCCGCGACCTCGTTCGGCAGCTCGATGCCCGCCTCGGCGCCGTCGATGCGAGCAAGCACGTAGCCGTTGAGGGCCGAGAACTCGCCCTCGGCACCGGGGACGACGCCGGCCTGCTTGAGCTGGAGAAGGAGCTCCGGATCGACCTGCGCCGGCTCGCCGAGGCGCCGGACGACGCCGCGGCGGGGCTCGCTCGACCCCGCGACGAAGCGCGGCAGGCTGATGACGCCGTCGGCGAAGCGGGAGGCGGGGGTGTCGCCGAGCTCGTCCAGGCCCGGGATCGGGTTGCCGTAGGGCGACTCCGTCGGGTGGTCGAGCATCTCGAGGAGACGGCGCTCGACCTGCTCGCTCATCACGTGCTCCCAGCGGCAGGCCTCCTCGTGCACGAACTCCCAGTCGAGCTTGATGACGTCGTGGAGGAGCCGCTCGGCGAGGCGGTGCTTGCGCATGACGTGGATCGCCTTGCGGCGGCCGTCGGAGGTGAGCTCGAGGTGGCGGTCGCCCGAGACGACGACGAGGCCGTCGCGCTCCATGCGGCCGACGGTCTGCGACACGGTCGGCCCGGAGTGGCTGAGCCGCTCCGAGATGCGCGCGCGCAGCGGGATGATGTTCTCCTCCTCGAGCTCGAGGATGGTGCGCAGGTACATCTCGGTGGTGTCGATCAGATCCGTCATCTCAGCCTTCCCGTCTCGGCGCGCTCCACCCTAGTGGTCGCCACGACGCAGCATCGGCGCTGCGGCGCGACGCAGGCCTCCGTCGCTCGGAGGAGGGGTGCGGGCCGGGAACCCTAGTATTAACGCATGCCGGACCTCACCATTCCTCGCGAGCTGCTCCCCCACGACGGACGGTTCGGCTGCGGCCCGTCCAAGGTGCGGCACGACCAGCTCGCCCACCTCGCGACGCAGGGCGCGCACCTCCTCGGGACCTCGCACCGCCAGGCGCCCGTCAAGGACCTCGTCGGGCGCGTGCGCGAGCATCTCGCCACGCTGTTCCGCATCCCCGACGGCTACGAGGTCCTGCTGGGCAACGGCGGCTCGACCGCCTTCTGGGACGCCGCGGCCTTCTCCCTCATCGAGCGCCGCGCCGAGAACCTCACGTTCGGCGAGTTCGGCCAGAAGTTCGCGGCCGCCGCCTCCGCGCCGTTCCTCGAGCCGGCCCACGTCGTCTCCGCCCCGGCGGGGTCCCGAAGCGAGGTCGAGGTCGTCGAGGGGATCGACGTGTACGCGTGGCCCCACAACGAGACGAGCACCGGAGTGATGGCCCCGGTCCGCCGGGTCCGCGGCGACGAGGGCGCGCTCACCGTCATCGACGCCACCAGCGCGGCGGGCGGCATCGACGTCGACATCGCCGAGGCCGACGTCTACTACTTCGCCCCGCAGAAGAACTTCGCCTCCGACGGCGGACTCTGGTTCGGCCTCTTCTCCCCCGCCGCGATCGAGCGGATCGAGCGCATCGCGGCGAGCGGCCGCTACATCCCCGAGTTCCTCAGCCTCAAGAACGCCGTCGACAACTCGCGCCTGAACCAGACGCTGAACACTCCGGCGCTCTCGACCCTCCTGCTGATGGAGTCGCAGCTCGAGTGGATGAACGCCTCGGGCGGCCTGGCCTGGGCGTCGGCGCGCACGGCCGAGTCCTCCTCCGCGATCTACGACTGGGCCGAGGCCTCGAGCCTCGCCACCCCGTTCGTCGAGGTGCCCGAGCACCGCTCCCAGGTCGTCGCGACCGTCGACTTCGACGCCTCCGTCGATGCCGCTCTCGTCGCGAAGATCCTCCGCGCGAACGGGATCGTCGACACGGAGCCGTACCGCAAGCTCGGCCGCAACCAGCTGCGCGTGGCGACGTTCGTCGCGATCGAGCCGGACGACGTCCGCTCGCTGCTCGGCTGCATCGACCACGTCCTCGAGCGCCTGGCGGTCTGAGGCACGCCATGCGGCTGTGGCTGCGCGAGGAGGAGCGGCGGCCCGCGCCGCCGCCCTACGCGAGCGACGACGCGACGGCTCTGCTGGTCGGGTGCGTCGTCTGGGCGGTCGCGCTCGTGGCCGTGCTCGTGGCGACGGCCGTCGGAGCCGTCATCGAGCCGGTCGTCCTGTCGACCGTCGTGATCGGACTGGTCCTCGGCACGATCGGGCTGTTCTACAGCCGCAACCGCCGCTAGACCGCGTCGGTCTCCATCCGGAGTCCGGTGGCGTCGGCCTCGGGCTCGAGACGGACGCGCAGGCCGGTGAACTCGCCGAGGCGCTCGACGTGGGTGCCGCCGCACGCGATCGCGGCGTCCCCCGCGGGGAGGGTGCAGCGCCATGTCCGCCGCGTGCTGAGGAGGTCGTCGTCGCGCTCGATGCGCACCTCCGCGTCCGAGGCGATCCACTCGGCGAGGAGGGCGTTCACCCGCTCCTGCACCTCGAGGATCTCCGCCAGCAGGCGGGCGGTGTCCATCCCGCTGCGTCGGAGGGACTTGCCGAGGCGGTAGACGTCGGTCGAGCCGGACTCGCGGATCCGCGAGGTCTGGATCGCCGCCTGGTCGAAGTCCGGGTTCCCGAGAGCGTCGGTGCGCGCCGGCTTCGACCAGAACGAGGCCAGAGCGGCGTTCAGGGCGAGGGAGGCGAGGTGGCAGGCGGTGTGCCCACGGGAGAGCTCGTGCCGGTGCTCCGCGTCGACCTCGACGTCGACCTCGTCGTCCACGTGGAGTGAGGAAGGGTCGTCGACGATGTGGACGACGACGAAGCTCCACTCCGGAGTGCCGAGCCGCGCCGGGAGCCGCTCGCCGACGTGCAGCTCGCCGCCCTGCCACGCCCCGATGCGGCAGTCGATGAGGGGATGCCGCTCCCCCGCCACGACCAGCGCGCCGCGGTCGGGCCCCTGGTCGGGCCAGGTCGGGTCGACGGGGTGAGCGGAGGTGGCATCGAGGACGACCGCCCAGCGGCCGTCCTCCAGCCGGCCCACGTGCTGCACGCGCCCGGAGGAGCGCACGGCGCCGTCGGGATAAGCGATGCGGGTGTCGGAGTCGATGCTCATCGGGCGGCGCCGGACCGGATCAGCGGCGACGTCGACGGCGACGGGTCGTCGGGGCGGGGGCGGGCTCGGGCTCGACGTCGTCGGAGTCCTCGTCGTCGGGGTCGTCGTCCGGGTCGTCGGAGTCGTCCTCGTCCGAGTCCTCGTCGTCCGAGTCGTCGTCGTCGGAATCGTCCTCCGAGTCGTCGTCGTCATCCGAGTCGTCGTCGTCGCCCGCGTCCTCGTCGGAGTCGTCGTCCGACTCGTCGTCGAGGTCGTCTTCCTCGGCGTCCTCGAGCTCGTCGTCGTCCGCGTCCTCGACCTCCTCGCCGAGCGCGTCCTGCGCGGTCTGGTAGTCGGCGAGACGCACGGACCACGGCACCCAGTCCGGAGCGAGGACCGCGCCCTCGCCCGGCAGCAGCTCGACCTCCAGGACGTTCACGTCCTCGGTCTCGTCGATCCGGGACAGCGTCGCCGTCCACAGCCAACCCGGGTACCCGCGCATGAGGTTCGCGAACTGCAGCGACACGACGTGCTCGCCCTGCGCCAGAGTCGTGACCAGCTCGCCGATCGTCCCCTCGGGGGCGATCTCGGCGAGCGCGGCGCGCGCGACATCGAGAGACCCGGCAAGCACGGCGTCCGCCTCGTAGACGGGCTCGGGAGCCTCGTCCGCGGCGGCCTCGTCCGCCTCCCCCGGGGAAGCGTCGTCGTCGGCCTCGGAACGGTCGTCGGTGACGGGGCCGGAATCCTCCGCAGACGTCGCATCCTCAGCAGGAGCCCCGTCCTCAGCAGGAGCCGCATCCTCAGCAGGAGCCGCATCCTCAGCAGGGGCCGAGTCGTCAGCAGGAGCCATGTCCTGAGCAGGAGCCGAGTCCTCAGGTGTTCCCGCGTCGTCAGCAGGAACCGCATCGTCAGCAAGGGCCGCGTCCTCAGCAGGAGCCGGCACTGCAGCAGAAGCCGTGTCCGCGCCGGGAGCCCCCGCCTCAGCGGCGACATCGTCGGCCGGAGGAGTCTCCTCCGCGGAGGCGGAGTCCTCGCCAGGAGCCTCGGTCACCGGGAGGGCGGCGTCGCTCTCACCCTCGCCGGAGGGAGCGTCGTCGACAGGAGCCGCCTCGTCAGCGGCGATCTCCTCGTCGGCTCCGCTCGCGTCCTCGGCGGAGGAGTCCTCCTCGGCAGGAGTCGTGTCCGGCTCGCCGGAGTCGCCCTCTCCCGAGGACTGCTCCACGCGAGCGTCCTCCGGGGTCGGAGCGGCAACGGTCTCCTCGACCGGGCCCTGCTCGTCGGTCGTGCCGTCGGCGTCAGGCATCCAGCTCGTCCGCAACCCGGCGCAGGAGCGCCGCGATCGTGCGCCCGTGCGCCTTGTCGGGGTAGCGGCCGCGCTTGAGCCCCGCGCCGATCCCGTCGAGCAGCTTGACCGTGTCCTCCACGATCACGGACATGTCGTCCGCGGACTTCCGGTTGAGCTTCACCAGGCTCGGCGGGGCGTCGAGGACGCGCGCCGAGAGCGCCTGCGCCCCGCGCTTGCCGTCGGCGATGCCGAACTCGAGGCGGGTGCCGGCCTTGACCGCGGTCCCGGAGGGCAGCGCGGAAGCGTGCAGGAAGACCTCCTGGCCGTCATCAGTGCTGATGAAGCCGAAGCCCTTCTCCTCGTCGTAGAACTTGACCTTGCCGGTAGGCATGCAGACCCCTCCTGGAAATGAAGCAGCCATCAGTTTAGTCGACCGGGGCCGCCCTATCCTTGACGGGTGAAGCCACAGGAGCCGGCGGGCGTCGGACGCGCGGAGCGCACGCTCGCCTACATGTTCATCGCGATCATCGTCGTGACGGTCCTCGCGTTCCTCGCGATCCTGGTCGCCCCCGCGCTCGGGATCCGCGAGTACGCCGGCCCGTTCTGGCAGTTCGTCTTCGCTGTGCCGCTGGTGGGCCTGCCCATCGCGTTCCTCATGATGATCGCGATGCTCATCGTGGGTGTCCGGCGCCGCCGCGCGCAGCCCTGATCGGACGCGCTCTCCTCCTGCCGCACCGCCTCCGATCCGGCGTTCCCCGCCGCCGAACCTGCACCGAGCGCCCGGACAACCGACTCCCAGACTCCGTACAGCCGACGGCCAGATACTGTCCTGCATGGACGGACCCCGCATTCTCATCGTCGACGACGAGCCCAACATCAGAGACCTGCTCACCACGAGCCTCCGCTTCGCCGGCTTCGCCGTGCGTGCGGTCGGCAACGGGGCCCAGGCCATCTCGGCAGTCCTCGAGGAGGAGCCGGACCTGATCATCCTCGACGTGATGCTCCCGGACATGAACGGATTCGGCGTGACCAAGCGCCTCCGCTCGGCCGGATACACCTCCCCCATCCTCTTCCTCACGGCGAAGGACGACACCGAGGACAAGATCACGGGCCTCACCGTCGGCGGTGACGACTACGTCACGAAGCCGTTCAGCCTCGACGAGATCGTCGCGCGCATCAAGGCGATCCTCCGCCGCACCATGCACGCCGAGGAGGACGCGGTCATCCGGGCCGGCGAGCTGACCATGGACCAGGACACGCACGAGGTCCTCGTCGGCGACGAGCCGGTGGAGCTCAGCCCCACCGAGTTCAAGCTGCTCCGCTACCTGATGCTCAATCCGAACCGGGTGCTCAGCAAGGCGCAGATCCTCGACCACGTGTGGGAGTACGACTTCAACGGCGATGCGGGCATCGTCGAGTCCTACATCTCGTACCTGCGACGTAAGCTCGACACGCATTCGGAGGAATCGCTCATCCAGACCAAGCGAGGATTCGGATACATGCTGAAGGTCGCGAAGGCCTAGCCTCCGCCACCTCGGCGCCACCTCCCGCCGGAGGCGCGGCGCCCGCCGATCCCGAGGGAGTTCCACCGCCATGCACCAGGGTCTGGCCGAGCGGTGGAACTCCATCTCGTTGCGCACGAAGATCACCGCGGTCACGGTCCTCCTGCTCACGCTGGGACTCCTCGTCTCCGGGATCGGGACGATGACGATGCTGAAGCCGCAGCTCGTCGCCCAGCTCGACGCACAGCTGGCCGACCAGGTCCAGCGGACGGCGAGCGACCTCTCCGTCAACGACTTGGCCGCGATCGACGAGTCCAAGGCCGATTTCGGCGCCGTCTACGACCAGTACGGCACGCTCGACAACACGAACGCGTCCGGCGCGGCCGACCCCGCCTTCCCGCAGACCTTCACCCTCGAGCAGGCGCTGCAGGGCGGCGACAAGCCGATGGAGATCTGGAGCTCCAACGGCAAGGTCGAGTACCACGTCATGTCGACGGTGTTCACGAGGGGCACCGAGTACCAGACGCTCCTGCTCGCGGTGTCGACCCGCAGCGTCGACGTCATCATGACGACGTACCTCACGATCTTCCTCGGCTTCGGAGTCGCGATCGTCGTGATCGGCGCACTCCTCACCCGCCTGCTGGTCACCACCACCTTCGCCCCGCTGCGCGAGGTCGAGCAGACCGCCGCCGCCATCGCCGACGGCGACTTCAGCCAGCGCCTGGACGGCACGACACCCAACACCGAGGTCGGACGCCTCAACCGCTCCCTGAACGCGATGCTCGGGCGGATCGACTCCGCCTTCCGCGACCGCGCCCGCACGATCGACCAGATGCGCCGCTTCGTCGGCGACGCCAGCCACGAGCTGCGCACCCCGCTGGTCTCCGTCCGCGGCTATGCCGAGCTGTACCGGATGGGCGCTCTGCAGACGCCCGAGGCCGTCGGCCAGGCGATGGAGCGCATCGAGAAGGAGGCGATCCGGATGGGCGGTCTGGTCGAGGACCTCCTCGAGCTCGCCCGCCTCGACGAGACGAAGCCTCTCGCGCTCGCGCCCGTCGATCTGATGCCGCTCGCCCGCGACGCCGCGATGGACGCGATGGCCTCCTGGCCCGACCGCGACTTCGGCGTCGAGACCCGCGACGACACCCCCGTGGAGACGCCCGCGCTCGAGCCCGACGAGGCCGGCGCCTCCGCCACTCAGACCATGGAGCTGACGAACCCCGGGCTCACCGGCCCGATCGCCGCGGCAGGAGCGAGGCTCGCCCGATTCCGCCGGCGTCCGCGCCGGGTCAACGCCGAGGAGATCGCCGCCGGCACCGCCACCGCCCCCGAGGAGCCGGGCGTGCCCGCGATGGTGATGGCGGAGGAGAACAAGATCCGCCAGGTCCTGACGAACCTGATCGGCAACGCCGTCCGCTACACGCCCGAGGACACTCCGATCGAGATCGGCGTCGCCGTCGACCGCTCCCGCCGCCTCGCCCTGCTGGAGGTCATCGACCACGGCGAGGGCATCCCGCCGCAGATCCGCGAGAAGATCTTCCAGCGCTTCTGGCGCGCGGACACGTCGCGGACCCGCGAGACCGGCGGCAGCGGCCTCGGACTGGCGATCGTGTCCTCGATCGTCGCCGCGCACAAGGGCCGCGTGGACGTCGTCGAGACGCCGGGCGGAGGCGCGACCTTCCGCGTCGCGCTGCCGTTGCTCACGGTCGGCCAGAACGGCGAGACCTCCCCCGCCTCGGTCTGATCCGCACCGCGGTCCGTCTTACCTCGGGGGCCCCTTCGGTCCGAGGTCTCCCGTCGACGTCCGCGAGCGTCACGGATCGATCCGCCCGAGCGACCGTGACCTCGCCCACCCGGCCCGCACGGCCGCGCACGGCCGCGCACGGCTCACTCTCTCCTCTTGGGGACCAACGGGCGGCGAGCCCGCCCGGACCGCTGGAGATGACACCCGACGCTCGACGGATGCCGCGTCGCCGGCTCTTGCAGAGTCGCCGTCCGCATCCGTTCGGCCGAAGACATCCCCGCCCCGACCCCGGACGTCGCGACCCGCACCGGCGCACTCCACGCGCTTCTGGTGCCGGTGTCCGCTGAGGAGACCGAGGCGGCGCGGAGGACGGTGCCACCGCAGGAGGACCGCCGTTGTGGTCGCGGAGCGGATCCAGGACCACCTGCCGGCTCGGTCGCCCGCTGCTCGCTCAGATGCCTCTGGAAACGCCGAAGGCGGCTC
Source organism: Rathayibacter sp. AY2B9 (assembly GCF_002931595.1). NCBI lineage: Bacteria > Bacillati > Actinomycetota > Actinomycetes > Micrococcales > Microbacteriaceae > Rathayibacter > Rathayibacter sp. AY2B9. The sequence goes on along the minus strand of NZ_PSUB01000001.1, from coordinate 104,734 downwards.
CCCCGGAGGGGAACCGCCTTCTGCGTGGTGGGGGGCCGGACTAGAAGTCCATGCCTCCGGTGGGGTCGCCGCCCGCGGCGACCGGGTTCTTCTCGGGCTTGTCGGCGACGACGGCCTCCGTGGTGAGGAAGAGACCGGCGATCGACGCCGCGTTCTGCAGAGCGGAGCGCGTGACCTTGACCGGGTCGATGATGCCCGCGGCGATGAGGTCGACGTACTCGCCGGTCGCGGCGTTGAGGCCGTGTCCGGTAGGCAGCTCGCGGACCTTCGCAGCGACGACGCCGGGCTCCATGCCCGCGTTGAGGGCGATCTGCTTGAGCGGAGCGTCGATGGCGACCTTGACGATGTTCGCGCCGGTCGCCTCGTCTCCGACGAGCTCGAGCTTCTCGAAGGCGAGCTTGCCGGCCTGGATGAGGGCGACGCCACCACCGGCGACGATGCCCTCCTCGACGGCGGCCTTCGCGTTGCGGACGGCGTCCTCGATGCGGTGCTTGCGCTCCTTGAGCTCGACCTCGGTCGCCGCTCCGGCCTTGATGACCGCGACGCCGCCCGCGAGCTTCGCGAGGCGCTCCTGGAGCTTCTCGCGGTCGTAGTCGCTGTCGGTGTTCTCGATCTCGCCGCGGATCTGCGCGACGCGGCCGGCGATGGCCTCGGCGTCGCCGGCACCCTCGACGATCGTGGTCTCGTCCTTGGTGATGACGACCTTGCGGGCCGAGCCGAGCAGGTCGAGGGTGACGTTCTCGAGCTTGAGGCCGACCTCCTCGGAGATGACCTGGCCGCCGGTGAGGATCGCGATGTCCTGGAGCTGCGCCTTGCGACGGTCGCCGAAGCCGGGGGCCTTGACGGCGACCGACTTGAAGATGCCGCGGATCTTGTTGACGACCAGTGTCGCCAGCGCCTCGCCGTCGACGTCCTCCGCGATGATCAGCAGCTGCTTGCCCGCCTGGATCACCTTGTCGACGACCGGGAGCAGGTCCTTGATGTTCGAGACCTTGGAGTTGACGATGAGGATGTAGGGGTCCTCGAACACCGCCTCCTGGCGGTCGGGGTCGGTCACGAAGTACTGCGACAGGTAGCCCTTGTCGAAGCGCATGCCCTCGGTGAGCTCGAGCTCGGTGCCGAAGGTGTTCGACTCCTCGACGGTGACGACTCCCTCCTTGCCGACCTTGTCGATCGCCTCGGCGATGATCGCGCCGATCTCGGGGTCCGCGGCGGAGATGGAGGCGGTCGCCGCGATCTCCTCCTTGGTCTCGATCGCCTTCGCGCCGGCGATGAGCTCGGCGGTGACGGCCTTGACGGCCTTCTCGATGCCCTTCTTGAGGCTGATCGGGTCGGCGCCGGCCGCGACGTTGCGCAGGCCCTCGCGGACGAGCGCCTGAGCGAGGACGGTCGCGGTGGTGGTTCCGTCGCCGGCGACGTCGTCGGTCTTCTTGGCGACCTCCTTGACGAGCTCGGCGCCGATCTTCTCGTACGGCTCGTCGAGCTCGATCTCCTTGGCGATGGAGACGCCGTCGTTCGTGATGGTGGGAGCGCCCCACTTCTTCTCGAGGACGACGTTGCGGCCGCGCGGGCCGAGGGTCACCTTGACCGCGTCGGCCAGAGTGTTGAGTCCACGCTCGAGGCCGCGGCGGGCTTCTTCGTCAAAAGCAATGATCTTGGCCATGTGTGTTTCTCGTCCCTCCCGGACGTCGTGAAATGTCTGTGCTGGCACTCGACCGGAGCGAGTGCCAAGGTCGATTCTGGCACTCGCGGTGGACGAGTGCAAGCGACCGGCACGCGCTCCGACACGAAGGAGCCGCCGCCCGCACGAGGCGGACGACGGCTCCCGGGAGGCTCGGCGGTCAGGCCGGGCGGACCGATTCGGCCTGGGGGCCCTTCGACCCCGTGCCGACCTCGAACGCGACCTGCTGCCCCTCCTCGAGGACCTTGTACCCCGACATGTCGATCGCGGAGTAGTGGACGAAGACGTCCTGTCCGCCGCCGTCGACCGTGATGAAGCCGTAGCCCTTCTCAGCGTTGAACCACTTGACGGTTCCGTTCGCCATCTCTGTACTCCCCAGTGCTGTGATGCCCGCGGCACGAGCGATGTGCTGGTGCCTGGTCAGGAATACTAATCCGGCTATCGGCCCCGGGAGGTGCTGGAAAGGGCCTCGCGGGGAAGAGTTGCCCGGGATTCAACACGGAGGAAACGTGCCCGTAACAGAGGGCCCCGATCAGCCCTGCTCGGAGGCGTAATCGGCCCCCAGGACCACGACGACGGAGCCCGTCTCGACGAAGTCCTGCGAGAGCAGGACGGTCCCCGTTCCGAGCGAGTCGACGAGCCCGAGGGCCGCTCCCTCGAGCGCCGGGTCGGTGTAGTAGACGGTCGTGGCGGCGATGTCCTCGGTGTTCGCGTTCGCGACGGTCGGGACGCTCCAGCCGGCCGTCGTCAGGGCGTCGCCGGCGCTGGCGGCGAGTCCGACGGTGGCGGTGCCGTTGAGGACGGCGACGGCGAGCTCGGGATCGAGCGTCGCGGCGGCGGTCGGAGTCGCCTCGGCGGTCGCGGTGGGCGGAGTGAACACGTCCGTGAACTGCACCCGGTCGTCGATGACCAGCAGCCCGATGAAGCCGAGCAGGACGATGACTCCGGTGGCGAGCGCGGCCCAGGCGAGCGCGACGGCGCGGGCGTGAGGGGCCGGCGGTCGGCGGTGGGCGCCGACGCGCGCCTCCGTCGCCGGGACCTCGTCGAAGCGGTCTCTCGGGTGCGTGTTCGACATCGGGGGTACGGCCGGCCTTCCGTTGGTGGACTCGAGCAGCTCGTCTACTCGAGGCGCCCGAGGCGTCGCGAGGCGCGGGCGCCGGCGCGCTGGTCGCGGATGCGCTGCAGCCGCGTGACGAGCATCGGGTCGTGCGCGAGGGCGGCCGGAGAGGCGAGCACCGCGCTGAGCACCTGATAGTAGCGGGCGGCCGACAGTCCGAACTGGGAGCGGATCGCGTCGTCCTTGTCCCCGGAGCGGCCCGTCCACTCGCGCTCGAAGGCGAGCACCCGCAGCTCGCGCTCGGACAGACCGGTGCCCGGCCTCGGGTCCGTCGTCCTGCTCATCCCTCCAGGGTAGGCAGGCCCACGGCCGCCGCCGGGGAGGCGCTCCGAACACCTCGTGACTGTGTCGCGGCATGGAGGCGGGGAGTCTCCTCCACAGCCCGCGGAGGCGGAATGGAGCCGTCGCCCCGGGGGTTGGACCAGGTGGAGGGGCGCGACCGCCCCCGTACACTGACGAGGATTCCGAGGGAGACCCATGTCGTCGTATTCCGTGAACAAGTCCGACACCGAGTGGCGCGAGGAGCTCGACCGCGACCAGTACGCGGTCCTGCGCGAAGCGGCCACCGAGCGCCCGTGGACCGGCGAGCTGCTCGACGAGCACCGCTCCGGCCTCTACACCTGTGCCGCCTGCAGCGCCGAGCTCTTCAAGAGCGGCACCAAGTTCGACTCCGGCTGCGGCTGGCCGAGCTTCTACGAGTCCGTGAACCCGGACGCGGTCCAGCTGATCGAGGACAGCACCCTCGGCATGGTCCGCACCGAGGTCCGCTGCGCGAACTGCGGATCTCACCTGGGACACGTCTTCCCCGACGGCTTCGGCACGCCCACCGGCGACCGCTACTGCATGAACTCGATCGCCCTGAACTTCCAGGCCGAGGGCGAGTGACCGTGTCCTCCTCCCCCGTGCTCGAGGCCGTCCTCGCGCGCCGATCGCGCTCGAAGGTGACGCCGGAGGCTCCGGGGCACGACGAGATCGCGGCGTTCGTCTCGGCGGCGTCGCGTCTCGCCGATCACAGCTCGCTGCGCCCGTGGCGGGTCATCGAGATCCGCGGCGCCGCCCGCGACCGGGTCGGCCGCAGCTTCGCGGTCGCCTCGGGGGCGAAGAAGGACCCGCGGAAGTACATCGAGAAGACGCACCGCGCCTCCCTGCTGCTGGCCGTCGTGGTCAGCGTCAAGAAGTCGAAGGTGCCGGCCTGGGAGCAGGAGGCCGTCGCCTCGGGCGTCGCCCACCTCCTGAGCCTGCTGCTCGACGAGGCGGGCTGGGGTGTCTTCTGGCGCACCGGCTCCTACACGCGCGACAAGGCCGTGCGGAAGGCGCATCGCCTCGAGAAGGGCGAGGAGCTGCTCGGCTGGCTCTACGTCGGCCGTCCCGACGGGAAGATCGGCGGCCCCAAGCGTCCCGCTCCCGCCGAGCGGCACCTCAGCATCCTCGAACCGTGAGACGCGGCGGGCCCCGATCCGGGCGGATCCGGGGCCCGCGATAGGGTGGCCGGGCGCGCGAGCGCACCTGCCGACGTGGCGCAATTGGTAGCGCACCCGACTTGTAATCGGGCGGTTACGGGTTCAAGTCCCGTCGTCGGCTCAGATCTAGACCAAAAATGAAGCCGATTGTGAAGCCTACGTGGCTACACGACGCAACAGTGGCCTGCCGCCGAGCAACCCCGGACGGCAGGCCACGGCCGGTCACTCCTCCCCCGCCAGAACAGCCCTCCAATCCGTGCCGGTGGCGGCGGTGATCTCGAGCAGATCGTTGACCGTTGGGCAGCCCAACTCTCGCCCTGCAAGCGTTCGTAGGGTGCTGCATGTTCTGCCGTGCTGGCAGATCCCGCAGCCGGGTACGGCGGGTCTGTCGTCCATGAGTCGGGCTCCTTCGTCCGGGTGTCATCCTCTTGGTGGCATGGGATTTACGGGGATGCTAGACGTGACATCCGACAGACGTCGGTTGAAAGGGCTCTCAGGAGACACGCCGTCCCGAATCGTTACGTCGGCCAGGTAGCCTCGCAGCATGAGCACGCATTCGCCTCTGCGCGTCTCCTGGACGCTTCCTGCCCTTGCCCTGGCGCTGGTTCTTGCCGGCTGCAGCTCGGCTTCATCCAAGCCGACCCCCGTGCCGACCGTGACGGTTACGACGACGGTCACCGCGACCGCGACGGTCACCGCGACGCCGCGTCCGTCCACGCCCACCCCCGCCGCAACCGCTGCTGCACCCGTGTCAACGATCCCGAGCCCGGATGCACAGCAAGAGGCCCTGCTGCGTTCCTACTTGAACGAGGTTGACCCGGCGCTCGTGAATGACGAGCGCGTCGTAAACCGCTCTCGAGACACCTGCACTGGCATCCTCGACGGCCAGAGCGAGGACGCACTGCTGTCGGCCGTCAAGCGCCGGTTCGAGGAGCCGCCCGCGTTCGAGCCGACCGATGACCAGGCGGCGGCGATCCTGGCAGGCATCCGGGCGAGCGGGTTCTGCGTCGGGGGCTGACCGACGACGAATCGCCCCGCCCTGCCGCTGGGTTGCGGTGGGCGGGGCGTTGTCGTTTCAGGAGATGCCGGCGAGGCAGACCTGGTTGAGGGCGAGCATCGACGCGGGAGCGACCGGGCTGGGCATGGTGCCCGACGTCGACTGCACCGCGGCGCGGACGAACGGCGCGGCCGGAACGGCGATCATCGTGGACGACGTCGTCGCCCGGAACGTCGCAGTACCTGCCGCCGAGGACCGCGTAAACACCACGTACAGGACCGTCCCCGCGGGCTGCGCTGCAACAGTCGACCCGAGGTCCCATGAGTACCAGTTCGAAGCCCCGCCGCCTGCCACGAACGCGGACTGCGCGAGGATCACCCCGGCCGACGTTGCGACGGCCGCCTGGATGGTGGTCGTCGTGTCGTAGACGGTCAGGTACGCGCGGACCTTCGTGATCGGCGTCGCCGACTCGACCGGTAGCCGGTGCACCATGGTCGCGGATGCATTCAGAGTGTAGGTCGAGCTGAAGATCGCCGGGTCGGCGGTCAGGGCGGTGAGGCCGTCGCGGGTGGCTGGCCCGACCGAACCGGACTCGCCGGTTGCACCCTTGTCTCCGGTTGCACCCTTGTCCCCCGCGGGGCCCTTGTCTCCCGTAGATCCCTTGTCCCCGGTAGCGCCCTTGTCGCCGGTCGGGCCCTGCGCCCCTGCCGGACCGGTGTCTCCGGTGGCACCCTTCGTTCCGCTAGGGCCTTGGTTGCCGACCGGACCCTGCAGACCGACAGCGCCCTGGTCTCCGGTCGGGCCTTTGTCGCCCGCTGGCCCCTGCGGCCCGGTGGCGCCCGTTGCGCCCTTGTCGCCAGTCGGCCCCTGGGGGCCGGTCGCACCCGCATCACCCGTCGTGCCCTTCGTGCCGGTCGGGCCTTGCGGACCCGCCGGGCCTGCCGGACCCTGATCGCCCGTTGGCCCCTTGTCTCCGACGACTCCTCCCAAGGCAGCGAGTGCCGCCTCGGTGACGAATCCGCTTCCTGATGGTCTGTTGGGCACGGTTCAGTCCTCCGTCATGGGTTCGGGGTAGAAGACGCCGTCGGTGTCCTGCTTCGGATGGAAGCCGCCGCCGGCACCGGCAGCGCCGGGGTAGTAGACACCGTCGGTGTCGCGAAGGATCGGCACGCGGAACGCATCGGATGATCCGGTGCCGGCGTAGTAGACGCCGTCGGTGTCCTGCAGGAGTGACAGCTCATCGACCCGGCCGATCTGTCCGACCCGGAACGGGGTGGACTGGTCCGACGGGTCGCCGAAGATGCCCGATTCGAGCCGGAGCCGGAGCGTTGCGAGCATCCGCGCGGGCATCGTGGCGGGGATGGTTCCGCGCGTCGTCCAGGTGTCGCCGTCCGGTGACGTGGAGAACGTGAGCGTGCTGCCCGCGTGCGCCATCCGCCACCACCGGTGCACGGCCGGGTCGAACGCGGGAATCTGGAACTGCGTCTGCACGCCGTTCTGCAGCGCCCGGACGTACAACCCGCCGGCTGAGTAGAAGAACAGCAGGAAGTTGTCGCCGTCGTAGCGGAGGAACCACAGCGCCTCCTGGCTGTACCCGCCGACCCCCTCGGGGAACGCGACCACCTCGATTTGGGCGTAGGACCCGCGGAGGTCGAGGACGGAGCCGCTGGTCGCTGACGCGTAGGTCTGCACGGACGGGAGGACGAGCTCGCCGCCGGTGATCGCAGCGCCTCCACGCAGCGCCCACCCGTACGTGTCGTCGAAGGTGTCCGTCACCGCCGCCGCCCGGCGCTGCGTGAAGGTGACGTCGGGCGTGAAGTCGAACGAGCGGAGGTAGACGTCGATCGGGCGGCCATCCGCCGGCGCGTCCCCGTTCACCAGCCACAGGTTCATCCGCACGTTCTCAGTGCCCGGGACCTGCACGCCCTCGGTGACGGTGTGCTCGCCGAGGACGACGCCGTTCGCGTCGAGGGTGCGGAAGTAGACCTGGCCGGGCTGCCAGATGAACTCGCCCGTGTACGGCGATGCCGGCGACATGGTGTGCTCGCCCATCCTCGGCTCGATCGGACCGGTTCGCGGCTCGAGTATCCCCACTGTTGGGTGCACCGAGTACCACTGGCGCGACGGCTCCCCGACCCAGTTCCACTTCGTCGTCTCGATGTCGATCTCGCGGAAGTGCGGAGCCGCCGCGGGGTCGTCGTCGTAGACGAAGAGGCCGAGTACCGGCTTCCAGTCCATCCCGAGCACGTCCATGTCGTAGACCCACCGGTACCGGCCGTAGCCGAGACTGCCCGCAGTGTCCTGCACTTCCGCGCTCGTCCACACACCGTCGACCTGAGCGATGGAGAGCCGCAGCCGCCCGTCGCTCTCGACCGCCACGTTCCGGGACGTGCCGCCGAAGTCGTTCGGCCCGGGCGACAGGGCGGTGCCGGTTCGCACCAGCCACGTCCTGCCGCCCCAGCGGATCGTCTGCGAAAGCTGCGGCCAGAGCTGGCGCAGGACGCCGCCGACCTTCGTTCGCAGGACGCGGCCGGCTCGCGGGCGGATCAGGTTCATGCGGGTCCAATCCAGAGATCGCCGTCCGCCATGTTGGCGGGCTCGACTGTACCGAGCCAGATGACGCACGCAGCGCCCGCCGGGCGAGCCGTAGAGGCGACCGACCCGTGGGTGACGACCTGCGCAACGGCCGTCATCCGCGCGTTCAGTGCCGCTTCGACGTCGGTCTTCAGCTCGTCGAGGTCCGCGTTTGTGGCGCGCTCCTCGATTGCACGGTCCCGAGCTTGCAGGGCCTCCGGGAGACCGGTGACCTTCGAGCCGTCCAGCGAGATGATCTTCGAGCTCGTGATCGACCCGTCGGGGATGAGCCGGGCGAGCTCGCCGCGGGTGGGCCGCAGGTACAGGTCCGGGTCGACCCCGGCCTGCGGCTGCAGCACTCCCTCGTAGAACACCTTCGCGAGCCGCCGCTGACCAGTGACGTTCGCGTGGACCCCATCCGCGACCCGAAGGCCGGGCTCGAGGTGCGAGAACAGCTGGTCGAACAGTGCCGCGCGGATGCTCCGGATGCGCGGGTTCCCGAGCGCGTTGACGATGCTCTCGAGCACCGGCCGGTAGAACTCGTCGACCATGCGGTTGTCAGCCCGGTACGGCGCTTCCGGACGCAGGAGCGCCCAGCCTGCGTCGGACTGGTAGACGACCGGCGCGAACCGGATCAGCGGCGAGAGGCCCCAGGGGTGGACGGAGTTCACGATGAGCGGGCCGCCCGACGTGTTCTCGATTTCGATCGTGTGCTGTGACCCGATTGCCCAGTTCGGGTTCCGGTAGGTGATCGGGACGGGGCTGTGCGTCGCGTGCAGCGCCGTGCCGTCGCCCCCGAAACCCTGCCGGATCGTCGTGTCCGTCTTCACCGGGACGCCGTCGATGCGCGCGATGTAGTTCGCGCCCGTCGAATCGACCGGAGCCATGAGGATCGCGGTGACGCCGCGCCCGGCCCGGACGGTGAACGTCAGCGAGATCTTCGACCCGGCGACCGTGGTCTGCTGCGCCTTCCCTGCGTCGGAGAACGGACCCGTCACGGTCGTCCACGTGCCGGTCTTCACCCATCCGGAATGCAGGTTCTCGAGGGACTGGTAGAGCCCCGCGAGCACCTCGATGCCGTTGGCGTAGAGGTTCCGGCCGTTCGGGAAGAACGGGTTGCCAGCGTCGTCAGGGTTACGTCCGCCGGAGCCGAAGCCGGCGTCGTTGCTGCCGACGTTGAGCACGACCTCGTCCTCAGGTCTGGCCGCGCCCGGGTTGGACGCGTCCTGATACTGAGGGGATGCGGGGTTGAGGAGGCGGAGTGCGACGTCGCCGGTGGTGGAGCCGCCGACGTGGTCGATTCGGTAGTTGCCATCAGAGCCGAGCATCTTCGCGACGAGGTAGCCGTAGACGCTCGTCGGGCTGGTGCCGTGTGCGCCGTCCGCGACGTTCAGGGAATCGCCGTTGAAAATGATCCGCTTGGCCACGTAGGCGGCGGGATCGTTCAGCGGGGTCGCCTGGTAGCCGTAGGCGGCGATGGGCTCGGGGAGGAGCGCTACTGCCGCGTCTACCTGAGCGGCGGACGCCTCGACCGCGAGGACCATTTGCGCGGCCGCCGCCTCGAAGCGGTCGGCTTTCGCCTCGAGTCCCTTCGCCCACTCCGGTAGCGACGTCCCGATGGGTGCGTCGTCCAGCCAAATGCGGTCGAGGTATTCGACGGTCGATCCGGTTGCGGTCGCCGGGAACCGGAATCGGCGTGTGCGAGTCGACGCGCGCCCATCCGGGCCGATGAACCGTTCGATCCACTCGATGTAGTCGTCCGGATTCGGCGACCGGTAGCCGCGCCACGGCTCGCCGGTCTGCGGGTCGAGGAAGTAGCCGTCGACCGCGCGAACCAGCTGCTGCGTCGAGGTCAGCTGGCGGCCGTCCGTGGTGCGGACATCGCTGCTGTACCGGACGTACACGTCACCAGACACGGGACCCGAGGCGCCATCGGTTGTGCTCGGTCCCGTCTCGAACCAGTTCGGGATGATCCCGACAGGAGCGAACGGGCTGCGGAAGCTGACCCCCGCAGGAGTCGACTCCCCGCCAGGCCCGATCGCGACGAGCGCGTACTGGTAGGCGGTGTTCTCGGTGAGCGTCTCGATGACCGTCGCTAAGTCAGCGATCGACTTGCTCGAGCGAACCACGGTCGACCCGCGGCGCAGCTCGTACCGGTCGACGTCGCCGGGCACATCGGCTGCCGCGCCGCTGAGGACGACCGACGTCGCCTTCAGGTCCGAGAACGTCAGCCGCGGACTGTTCGGGCGCGACACGACCGGCGCCTTCTCGATACGGAGAAGACGCTCGATCGAATTGACCGTCCCGTACGGGGTCGTGGCCTGTGCGCTCCAACGGACGTACCCGTTCCGGTCCGCGGCGGGGAAGTCCTCGAGGGGAACAGTGACCGTCCACGCCTGCCCGTACGGGGCGCCGTCCGCAATCTTCCTGCCGTTGATCAGCAGAGCGCTCGAGAGCGTGTACTGCCGGGGCTCGCTGGTCCACAGGAACGTCACCGCCGACGACGCGACCGCGTCCCTTGCCGGGACGAGGATCGTCACCAGGATGATCGGGTCGGGCTCCGGGGTCGGCTCCACCGGATCGGTCGGGTCCGTCGGATCGACGGGGTCCGTCGGATCGGTGGGATCGGTGGGATCGGTCGGGTCCGTCGGCGTCGGGATGTACGACGTCGGCGTGAACATCTCGATCGCCTCGAGCAGCCCCCGCGCGATCGACTCGTGGCCGGCGTAGTTCGGGTGCAGGCCGTCACCGAGCCGCTTGCTGCGGTCGTTCGGGGGGAAGTACCGGTCGATGAGCTCGCCGGGGACGCCGCCGAAAGTGCCGTCGCGGCCGAACTCGTCAAACGCCTCGTCCTGCAGCTCGCGGAACTTGACGATGATGTCGTTCGTCGGGCGCGGCTCCGGGTACAGCAGGAGACCGGTGAACGTGGTTTGCGCCGGCGGGAGCATGAGCGTGAACGGCATGTCCTGGACGCGGTCGTGCCAGATCCACAGCGAGTCGACGATCAGCGGGTCGCCTTCGGAGCCCGTGTGCTTGATGACAACCGTGTGCTCGCCGGGTGCCAGGTCGCGGAAGTGGATCGGGACTACCGAGTTCTTCGGCTTGTCCGACCCAGCGACGCCCTGCCGCTTCGTCGAGCGGCTGATCGGCGTGGACCCGTCGATCGACCACGTGAACTCCGAGCCGGCGAAGTTCGTCGCCACCTCGAGGTCGGTGTAGCCGAGCATGAACAGGGTCGCGCCGACGCCGGTGAACTTGATCGTCTGCGTCGACCCGGGAGTCGTCGACTTGCGGGTCTTCCCCGAGTACTGGTTCTCGGACTGGACCCACGAGCCGGTCTCGATGTCGCCGGGGAGAACCTTCGCCTTCGAGCGGTACTGCCCGAGCAGCCCGGTCGTGTTGTGCTTGAAGCCGCGCTTGCCCGCCTCGGTGGACCAGCAGTAGGCGGCATCGTTCCCGCCCGAGGCCTCCGAGATCAGGCCCCACTTGTTGAACTGGTAGTAGCCAGCCTTCAGGTTCCCGAGGACGACGTCGAGGCGGTGCCGTCCGCCGTTGTGCTGGTTGACGGAGGTGACGCCGAGCTCGCGTCCGAAGCGGCGGTGGAAGAGATCCGCGGCGACGTAGTCGGGCTTGTTGATCGCCGACTCTGCGACGACGATGCCCTCCGACGACCCGCTCGCGAGGTACGGCTTCCGGAGGACGAGCTCCTTCCACCTCTCGATGGGGTACATCTGTCCGGGCTCCGGCTCCTCGGGGAGAGCGGTCGTGCCGAGGGTGCGAAAGGCGACCGGTGCGGCTGCCTGCCCGGGCTCGTCCGCGGTCTCGTACGTCTCCACGACGACGGTGTAAGCGGAGTCCGGCTCGAGGTCGCGCACGAGAACCCGAGACTCCTCCGCGCCGAGCTGCCGGCCGCCGACGTTCAGCCGGTACGCGGTCGGGGTGGGTCCCGACCAGGTGATGATGGCGTCGGTCTCGCCGACCTCGGAGACGGTGACGGTGGCGGGGGTGGGCAGGGGCGGTTCCGGCGGGACGGGCTCACCGTCACCGCTGCCGAAGGGCGTCGACCCGAAGGGCGCTGTTCCGAAGCCGGCCATGTGTTACCTCCAGGAGGTCGTCGGGATGGTGGCGGTCGTGACGGACGCGGCCGACGCCTTCTTGGTGAGGGGGATGGCGGTGGTGCCGGTGAGGTTGCGGATCTCGCCGGTCCCCTTCACGGTGAGGGCGCCGCCGGTGACGTTCACCCACGCGGCGGGCATGCCGGTGACGCCCGCCTTCTGGACCACGTCGACGTTCCCCGCGAGCGCGAGGGTGAGCACGCCCGAGGAGGAGCCGGCGACGTTGATCAGTCCGCAGTCGTCGGTGGGGGCGAGGGAGAAGTCGGCGAACGTGTCGCCGATCACGCCGATGGTCGCCTTCACGCGCGTCGAGGGGGTCGGGCCGTAGTAGGAGCCCTGCTCGATGTCGATCATCGCGAGGCTGTTCTCCTGGAAGATCGGGTCGATGATCCACGTGGTCACCCCCGTCAGGCGCATGCCCACGGTCGGGTAGCGGGCGTCCTTCTTGGCGCGGGCGAGGCATCCGACGTAGACGGCAGAGTGGTGGATGGACTCGGCGGCGAGACCCTGCCGGAACCCGATCTCCTCGTAGTCGAGCGCCTGGCAGTTGATGTACGTCGTCCGCGAGTGGATCGGGGCGAGCGGCCACGTGCCGCCGTTCGGGTTCGGGTTGCCCTGCGGCACCGTGAACCCCGCGGTCGGGTCGGTGAACCCGGCGCACGCGCCGATCGAGATGCAGTCGATGAACCAGGTGTTGCTCGAGCGGGTCTGGAAACCGGCGAAGTCGGAGTCCTTTTCGCCGCCGGAGATGACGCCGTTGACCTTGCAGCCGATGAAGAAGACGCTGTCCGCTCCGTGGTGTGTGTCGAAGCCGGGCGCGTACGTGTCCTCCGTCTTGCAGTCGACGACGTAGATGAAGCGCTGGATGCCGTGGCGGAGGGTGTCACCGACCGCGGTCAGGTAGCCGGTGTTGCCGGTCGGGTTGGTGGTGACGCCGTGTCGAACGTTGGAGAAGACGCAGTCCTCGACGAGGAAGTTGTGCGCGGTGCCTTCGAGCTCGACGCCGTACCCGTAGCCGCCCTCGGTGGAGTCGGACGCGTTGGGGAGTCGGAGGATCTGAGCCCCGGACACCTTGCCGCCGTGCGGGGATGCGATGCGGTAGGCGTTGCGGTACCCGGACTTGAACACGTCGTGCTCGTAGCGGCCGTGCACAGCGCCGCGGATGTCGACGGCTGCTGCGCGGGTGATGCCGGACGCGTCGGGGTCGGTGGTGGTGTCGAAGATCATCCCGTCGGTGCGGCTGATGAGGTTCGAGAAGTAGTCGCCGGCGGGGAACTTCGTGGACGGTGCGTAGCCGCCCTGGGAGCCGCCGAGCTTGCGGAGGGAGCGGGCGACGGTGACCTTGGACCAGTCGTAGAGGGTGGTGCCCTTCGTGACGACCTGGCCGTCGGCTGCGATCTTTCCGACGACGGTGCCCTTGCGGGCGACGTTCTCGCCGACCTGGAACGTGCCGATCACACGGCGGGCGACGACGCGCTTGTTCGACGACCCGTTGTAGTCCTCGCCGTACGCCTCGATCTTCATCTTCGCGCCCGACGTCGCACCGGTGAGGGTGTCGTCCTCGACGAGGGTGGTCGTGCCCGAGATGAGGAACGTGACGCCCAGGATGGTCAGCGCCTCCGCCATGACAGCCTTGCCGGTCTCACGGGGCGTGTCGCCGTTGCTGAGCAGGTCGTGGAGGGTGGTGCCGGGAAGGCTCCACGAGAAGAACCCGTCGGTCGCCGTACTGTTCCCGGACCGCACCGCGCCGGACGCGACGACCTGCCAGGCCATGTCCGCGCAGAACTTCTGCAGGTCCGCGGCCGGCACGTCGAAGAAGTTCGCCGTGTGCTTGTTCTTCACGCCGACGGTCTTCACCGAGAAGTCGAGAACCTCGACGTTCGGGCTGGGCGCGATGAGCTGCCGGACGAGAGTGTTGCCCTCGCCGACGAACCCGCCGACCCCGCCGCCGATGAGGTGCATGTTCTTGTCGTTGAAGTTCGACGCCGAGGTGGTCGACCCGATCTTGTACAGGTTCGGGACGACAATCGCCTTCTTCTGCGCGTGCGCGGCGTTGGCGAGGGCGGTGATGTCGTTGATGACCGGTGCGTCCGGGTCCCACGGGGTGAGTCCCCACTTCGGGTCCGCAGCGTTCAGGTAGCCGACGGTCTGCTCAGCGACGCCGCCCGACTGCAGCTCCTTGACGGCGACGGCAATCGCGTCGATGAAGGGGCGCCAGTCGGTGCTGTTCGCCGCCGGGGTGGCCGGGATGCTGGTGGGGGGCACGGGTTCTCCTGTCGAGGTTTGCCCGCGTTGACCGCCGGGCTGGTGGAACGCGAAAGCCCCCGCCTGTTTGGGCGGGGGCTGAGGGGGTAGTGGAGGGGCGGTGCTACTCGGCGCGGTGACGGCCGACGGCCTGCACGGCGGACGTGGCGCCGGTCGGCTTCCACAGCCCGTAGTGGAGGCCCACGGCGATCAGGAACGCGGCCAGGCCCGAGAAGACGCCGGTCGCGAGGTCGTAGCTCACGCCGGCGTTCAGCGCCGCGAGGAGCTCCCCGCCGAGACCGGATGCGAACGCGAGCGCGGCGAGGAGGATCGCCTTCACCGACGCCGAGGTGGCGCGGGTGGTGACGAGGCCCACGAAGAGGGGCAGGACGACGGACACCAGCAGACTCAGCAGCTGAATCCAGGTGGGGGCGAACGTGATCACGGGTGCTCCTAGTTGGTGATGGGTTCGTTGAAAGTGAGGTCGCGGATCTCGGAGCGTGCGCGCTTGAGCTCGGCCTTCGCGATGTCGCGCTCGTGCTCGACGTCGTGCAGGGTTTGCGCGAGGGCGTCACGGTCGCCAGAGATCCGGTCGATGAGGTCGCGCTGCACGTTGGCGGCGGCAGACATCGCGTTGATGGTGTCGGTGAGGTTGGTGACGTTCGTGGTGAGCTGCTCGATCTGGCGCTCGTACGCACCGATCACCTTCTCGAGCGAGCCCACCGCAGACTCCTTCGAGGCGCGCTCCTGCTCGGCCATCACGCGGTAGCGGGACACCTGTTCAGACTCGTCCTCGCGGGCGTCCTTGTTCGACGCGAGCGCCGCCGCCGCGCGGGCGTCGATCTTCGCCTTCACGTAGATGCCCAGCACGGAGAGTGTCGGGCCGCCGATGCCGATCGACAGGGCGACGATGAGCTCCGGGGTCACGCCTTCTCGTCCTTCGCTCCACCGATCAGCCGCAACATGCGACTGAACAGCCAGCGGCCTCGCTTGAAGAGGAACACCACCGGCCAGAGGGAGAGGAACACGAGGTGCAGCCGGTCGAGTCCTGTCGTCGAGTTGGCCGACGGCATGATCGACAGCCCGAGCTGCAAGAGCCCGTAGGTCAGCGGGCCGATCATCAGCAGTCCGATGCCGATGAGCTCCCACGGAAGGTGCTCACGACGAAAGATCGCCCAGATAGCGACGAGTGCGCCGAGGATGGTCGCGCTGACAAAGAAGATCGTTGCGGTGCGGTCGACGGCGGTCGAGAACGCTGAGGGAGTCACGATCACGAAGACCAGCACCCACAGCGCTCCCCACGCATAGATGCTGATGTAGTGCTTCTCGTCGCTCGAGAGCGGGCGCTTACGCGTCATGGGTCCTCCTCTCAGAGGGGAGGATCGGCTAGAACTTGCGGGGCGCGGCCGGCTTGGGGAACTGGTCGTCCTTGATCCCCTGAGCGCGCAGGTTCACGTCCTGCTTGCCCTCGATGTTGATCGCGCGGGTGCGGGCGTCCTCAGCGATCTCGCGCGTCTGCTCGATGCGCTCACGGACCTCGCGGAACTTGTTCTCGAGCCACTCTTCGCTGGGCATGTCGTCTTCTTCCTTGTCGGTGTTCTGCTGGTAGGCGCGGGCCTTGGCGACGAGCGCGTCGAGGTCCATGGACGGGCCGGGGCAGGCGGTCGCGTACGAAGCGCCGAAGCGGCTGTACAGTTCGCGATGCCCGAGCACGTGGTCCCGGTCGATGGGGAAGTCGTAGCGGGTGGCGACGTCCGCGATGAGGCGCGCCAGGTGCTCGATAGTGCGCGGGTCGAACCGGTAGTCGGGCGCGAGCGTCGAGTTGATCGTCTCCACCGTGATCGCGCGCCGATCGAACGCGGCACCCTTCCCACCGTCACCGGAAGCGCCAGACGTGAACGCCCGCAGCTCCTCCCGAACCACACCGATCGGACCATCCGGGCCGACCACATAGTTCGCCGACACCTGCTTCGTCGGGATCGTCATCATGTCGACCACCGTCTGATCCCGCGTCGACACCGCGTGATGCACGATGAACCGGTCGATGCGTGCACCCTGCCGTGACGACGACTGGTTGGACTCCTTCGCGCTCGCACGCGACAGCTCCGAATACGTCATGCGCTTCTCCTAGCCGTTCGATCGGCCGAGGTACGAGAACGTGAGTGCCGAGCCGGCCGTGTAGATCGCCGCCGAGGTGGCGACCATAGTCACCCAGACCTTTACCTCGAGATCGCCGCCCGGGTGGTTGATGACGGGTCCGTCGAACTGGTGGCGGACCCGCCGGTTGTCGACGTCCTCGCGGTAGTCGCCGACAACCGACTTCCCGTTGAAGGAGCTGCCGACGAGCATCTCCGAGAACGCGGCAGCCTGGATCGTGTAGTCGCCGTGGATCATGTAGTCACCCTGCGGCGCGTTCCGCCACACTCCGGTGAGAACATCCGTGCGCTCGTTCCGGTTGAGCGGCCGATCCGCCTGAGTGACCATCTGCGACCGCGGAATCCACTTCACGCGCGGCCGGAGATCGGGCTGCTCCCAGTACGTGCCCGACCAGTAGAAAAGCTCGACGGTCAGGTCGCCCGCGGTGGGGTTGTCGGGGATCGCGACCCAGCACAGGCCCGGGAATCGCTTCTCGAGCGGGAACGCGTCGCGCTGCGCGATCGAACCCGCGACAGTCCCCGCGCGCTTCGACACGTCGCGGACCATCTGGTTGAACGCGCCCGGCATCCTGGGCGGCTCGAAAGCACCCATCTGCAGGGCGTGGGAGTCAGAGTCCCGGGTCATGACGGCGTCATCGGCCATGTCAGCTCTCCTCGCTGGT
Source organism: Rathayibacter sp. AY2B9 (assembly GCF_002931595.1). NCBI lineage: Bacteria > Bacillati > Actinomycetota > Actinomycetes > Micrococcales > Microbacteriaceae > Rathayibacter > Rathayibacter sp. AY2B9. The sequence goes on along the minus strand of NZ_PSUB01000001.1, from coordinate 87,728 downwards.
GGTCGGCACGCGTCGGCGGCCGATGATGAAACCGGCGAACACGACGACAGAGTCGCCGGGCGCCGGGTCGGTGATGTGATCCAGGACCTCGACGCGACTGAGCAGTCGGTTGTCCTGAGTGCGGACGGTGGCCGCGAGAACGGTCCGCCCTTGAGCGTCCCTCGAGGGGCCGACGTCGACGATGGAGCCGATGGGTTCCCGTGGGAACGCGAGCCCGTCGACGAGGATCGTTCCGCCGTCACGCGTGATACGGACGGTGTCGCCGGGAGTGGGCATGTAGGAGCCGACGATGCGCAGCAGCATCTCGGAGCCGCTATCGAGGCGGACGCGAGCCCGGTCGCCGTCGGAGCCGATGAACGTGCCGGTCATGGTGTCAGGCAAGGTAGGCGCTCACCTTCATCGTCGGACTAGCCATGTCGATGTCGACGGCCTTGATGCGGACGCGGGCAGAGATCGTCTCCGACCACAGCTGCCCGACGTCGCCCGGCTCGAGGCGCGGATCGACCGGCATCTCGATGGACAGGCCGACCGCCCGCGGAGTCGTATCGGACGCGAACCGTTCCGCGAGGTGCCGATCAACCTGCACCTGCTCAGTGAAAGACCCGACCTTGTACGTCTTCGTCCGCCGCCCCCAAGCACCCTCCACCCGCGGCCCATACCGGAGCGGACCAGAACGAATCCGGTTCTCCGCGATGAGAGTGCGCTGATCGGGCGTCTCCGCGATCACGACGACACGGTTCGGCACATCATCCGAATCCCACTCGTCAACCTGGATGGAACCGACAGCCACCCCGGGAGCCGACGCGAACGCACCATCGTGCAGAGAGAACGAAGGAGCCGGCCACTCGTCGGGCCGGATGCCAACCGAGCCATCCCAGCGCATGTACGGTTCGCCGCCGACCAGCTTCACGAGATCGAACACCGCCTCGAGGCGGTTCTCCGGGTACTCGACAAGCGCCGACACGTACGCGTTACGCTCCACACGCACAGGTAGCCCCAGCAGGTCGGCGAGCTCGCTGCTGATCGAACGGCCAACCGTCGACTGCATGACGTCCGAGATCGGTTCGCGCAAGGTCCCGGCGAAAGCGTCATCGAGGCGCACCGTGATCGTTTCCGCCGTGGTGCGGCGGACCCCTCCGACGTTCGCGAAGCCCTTGTCCTGCGCTTGCGGCTTCGTGATCTCGAACTTCCCGAGGACCGTCGCCGAATGGAACCGGCCAGAGCGCACATGACAGGTGACCTCGAGCCAGTTCCCGTACGGGGAAAGTGGGTCGTTGACGTGCTTCGGTTCGTGGGAGCGGCCGGAAACGTCAGCGAACGCGAGGGTCGCCGAGCCGCTGCCGCACACCTGCCGGGTCGAGTCGAAGTTGAGACGCCCGTTCACGATCGGCACCACAGGGATCGTCTCGCGATCCCACTCGCGGAGTGCGCGTGCAGTGTACGTGACCGCGTGATCGCCCGACAGGACCCGGTCGAGGCCTTCCGATCCCGGCCTCACCGCGACGCCCAACCGACGAGCTTCGGGGACCGCATCGCATCCGCCCAGGAAGTGAACGCCGCGTTGAACCCCGACCATCCGCCGTTGTCGACGAGCCACTTCTCGAGGTCAGCCCACGACGCCGTCCGGGCGACGGGACGCGTTGCCCAACCCAGCGGAATGAGCGACCGGTTCGCGGCAGCCCACGTCGGGAAGGTCAGGTTGAACCCCTCCCACCCGAAGTTGTCGCGCAGCCAAGCCGTCCAGTCCTCCGACGTCACGATCGGCTCCACGAGCGCCGGTGCGGGAGGCTGCACCTCGGTCGCGGTGAGCGTCCACTCCGCGCGCGGGTTGCCGTTCCCGTCGCCGCCCGGCCACCACTGCGGCTGCGGCTGATCCACGCGCGCGAAGAACGTGCGAGGGATGAGCGGCGGGACGTTGCCTGCGACACGGAAGCAGAGAACACCGGAACCGAGATCCTCGTCGTAGCCACCGAGGAGCGCCTCGAGCGCTTCCGCTTCGTCGTCCTGGTAGGTGACGACGTCGAGTGAGAGCTGCGACCAGCCTGCGCGGACCGTGCTGACCGAAACGGGAACCGAGCGGTTCGTGATGGGAACGATCCCGCCGCCGAGCGGTCGGCTACCCCCAGTGATCGCGTTCTTGCCGAGCGCGAGAGTCAGTGCGTTCGCGGGCCGGATCGGGTCGTGGATCGTGACGGTGCTCGGCTTCGTCTGCATCCGCACCGGACCCGACTCCGCCGTACCGAGCACCGCGCCCGCCGCGTCAACAGCAGTCGCAACGTAGGTCACGGCGATGCCGAACGGCGTCTCGAAGTCGCGGACGAACAGGTCATCGTTGCGATCAAGATCCACGAAACCGCGAGTCAGGAACTCCCGACGCTTTTGCCTCCGAGTCACGGTGACGGTCGACGTGCCAGCAGGCACAGACTCGACCGTCACCTCAGCGTGAGGAGTGAGCACCCCGAGAGGACGTGCGGCGGCGGTGACGATCATGATCTCCACTTCCCTCGCTGGCTGTCCTGCTCGATGCGATCAGTCGCCTCGCGCACGACGCCGCGAACAGTGCCCAGGAAGGCGCCCGAATCGAGGTACAGGTTTCCGACAAGTTCGCGAGGACCGCTTGTCGCTGGCGGGGCCTGAACCAAAGTGGTTCCGCCTTCCGACATCGCCTCAACGCCCATGCGACGCATCGTCTCGGCGAGGATCGCCATCGACCGCGGCGAACCGTCGAGCGGGATGTACGCCTCGGGGACGTCCGACCGGTCACCCACCACACGCCATGTCGACGCGGGAACCATCTGCGCGATCGGCTGCATGGGAGTGAGGCCTCGCATGCCGCCCTGCGCGAAGAACTCCATGACGCCGCCATCGGCCTTGTATGCAGCGGCAACAGCGCCACGGTCGGCGCCGGTGGTCTGCACCACCTGGTTGATGACGACGTCGCGCCGGCCCGGGATGTTGTTGAGGTCCCGGACGAACTGGTCGATCTTGGCCGTCGCTGTGGCAGTGTCCGCGGTGACGATCACCGAGCCGTCGGGCAGCGTGACGATCGCGTTGCCCAGCAGCTCTACGTTGCCGCGCTGCTGATTCGCGTTCGAGTCGAAGTAAGTGCTCTTCTGACCGGGCGTCTGGTTGATCGTCCCGATCAGGTCGCGAGCCTGCTCCTCGGTGAGGCCCATCTGCACGAGCTGCCCGACGAGCGCGTTTGTCGCCGTGTCGTAGCGGCCCGCGAGCTGCTCCTGCGACTCACCTGCAGCGCCCGCCGCGGCGACCTCCTCGGACATCGCGGAGATGGAGTTGCGGACCTGCTGCTCGAGCGTGGCCCCCGATTCCGACGCGGAGAGGTTCGCGAGGTCGACCCCGTCGAGGGCGATCTTCGAGCCGTCGGCTGAGTAGCCGACCGCGTCGATCGCCGACGCGAGGGCCATGGTCTTGTCGTTGAGGAAGCCGAGGTCGATCTGCGGGTCGAAGAACTCGTTGAACTTGCCGCGACCGTTCTCGAGGTTGTCGCTCAGCCCGCGGATGTTCCCTGCAGCGGCCTCCGCCTTCTCGTCGAAGACGTCCATGTCGGACGCGAGGTCCTCGATCTCGGTCGTGTCCTGCCCGAGCAGGTGCATCAGATTCGCGATCAGCAGGACCGCGTCACGTCCGGGACCAGCGACGAACTCGCCGAACGCCTCCGTACCACCCGCGGCCGACTCGATGATCGACTGCCCGAAGTCGATCGCGCCGTTCACCATGTCCGACAGGAACTGCAGGACAGGCCCGCGATTCTCGGTCACGAACGTCGCGAGCTCACCCAGACCCTCACCGAACGCGCCAGCCAGAGCGCCCTTCACGCCGTTCGAGGCGACCTCGATACTGCGGAGGGCTCCCTCGATCTTCGACGCGTCGTTGCTCGCGAGAGTGTCAAACATCTTCTGCGCCGAGCCGGTCACGCCGTTCAGCTGGTCCACCGCCGTGCTGAGATCCAGGTTGAACAGCGCCGAACCGAGATCCTCCGCCTGCGTGCCGAACAGCGCCACAGCCGCCGCGTTACGGGCGACCGGGTCCTCGATCGCGCGCAAGCCGTCGAGCACCTGGTCGAGTCCCTGCTTCGCGGAATCGCCGCCGGCCGCGATCTTCGCGGTCATCTCCTCAGCGCTCAGCCCGAGCGCCTCAAAGCCTGCAGCGCTTGTCTTCGAGCCGTCAGTGGCGCGGATCTGGAATTCCTTCAGCGCGTCGGCGGCGAGGTCGCTGTTACGCGCGCCACCCTCGAGGCCCTGATTGATGAGCCCCAGCGCTTCCTCACCGGAAAGCCCGAGACGCTGGAACAGCGCCGGGTACTCCGTGAGAGTGTCGACGAGATCTTCGTTGCGGTTCACGCCCTCGCGTGCACCCGTCGCAAGAAGATCGAAAGCCTCCTCGGCGGACTTCGCGAGCCCCGACCGCAGCAGGGTCGTCACCGCGGCGGCAACCGGCTGGATGTCCTCGCCGAGCACGTCGGCGATACCAGACAGGCCCTGAATGACCTTCTGAGCCTCGCGGTTCGTGGCCTCCGGGTCGATCAGCCCGAACTGCAGACCCAGACGGGTCGTGTCCATGTTCTGCTCGATCGACTCGCCGAAGCCATTCGCGTACGCCTCAGACGCCGAACGCCCGAAGCGCAGCGCATCCTGCTCACTGATGCCAGTGAGGGCTTGCAGGCGGTCGAAGTTCTTCTCCTGAGCGAGCCCATCCTGGAACGCCTCAAGGATCGCGTCAGCCGCAGCCTTGCCGATGCCGACGACAGCGCCCACGATCGGGATGGTCGCCAGGGCGGCGATGATGCTCGTGCCGAAGTTCTTGCCCGCATCGTCGCCCGAAGCGCCTGCAGCGGACTCAGCGTCCTCGAACGCTTCCTCCGCCGGCGAAGTATCCGCGTCGACCGTGACCTCGGCGCGAGTAGAGCGCAGGGCCGTGAGAGTCCGATCCACGCGAGACAGCTGCGCTTCAGCTCGCGCGATGTCAGCGTCCACCGACACCCGCGGCGAGATCGCGGTCAGGTAGTCGATCTGCTCACGGATCTTCGCGGCTTCAGCCTCGGCCTTCGACACGTCAGCGTCGATCTTGACGAGAGTCGCCCGCGAGACGAGACGCTTAGCCTCGTCCTCGACACGGCCCATGCCCTTGAGAGCGTCGGCCGTGTCGGCGCCGATCTTCTTGGTGGTCTTCTGCTTCTCGATCCGGTCGCCGCTGGACTTGACGTCCTTCTCGGCCTTCGCGACCTGGTCGGTGTTCGCCGTGAAGAGGACTTCGAGTTCCGCAGCGCGCAGACCAGCCATCGGTCACCTCCTGGTCAGAGCGAGCCGGAGTCGAGTGTTCGAGTCCAGGAGGGAGAAGATCACCGTCCGCACACCCGGCCACGGACGAGCGAGGACAGCAGGGTCATACAGGTCGATGTTGCGTTCGGCGAGCTCTGCGACGACCAGGCGCCAGTGAGAGACGATCGCCAGCAGGGAACCGTCAACCTCCGGGGCGGCGGCTGCCGCGGTCTGCGCAGCCGCCTCCGTCACCGACTTAGGCAGCCGGTAGTCCGCGTAGATCGGTATCCCATCAGAGTCGACGTCTATCGGCTCGCCGACGCCGTACTGCGCCCACTCTTGCGGGGTGAGCGCCGACGCGCTTTTGGGGCGGCCACGTCACCGCCCGCAGGCACGTCACGCGGAGTCCACAGGATCGTCGCGAGCATGTCCGCGTACTCACGGCCGCGCGCCCAATAAAAGACCGCGTAGTACGCCATTCGGTCGATTGTCTGCGACGGAACACCATCCGCAGCCATCTCGCGCCACGCGTTACCCAGCGCAGGGTGGTGGCCGGGCTTGATCGTCGCCAGAAGCGACTGCACCTCAGCAGGCACCTCGCCCTGGACCAGCCCCAGCTCCACCTCGCCACGCACCGCGCACGCGAGGACCAGCTTCGCGCCCTCAACGCTGGGCGGCTGCACACGGTACTCGCGGCCACCCAGCGTCAGGACGAGATCAGGCGCGACCCAGGACCCGAAGTCGATCGCGCTCACGGGTTACGCTCCCGAGTCGTCGTCGTCCCACCCAGTGAACGGGTTCGCGATGACCGAGTAGGAGCCGACACCGGTGAGGGTCCACGCCCACACCTCGACCGACCCGTCGGGGCCGGTGTTCGAGCGGGAGAACGCGACGGACGCGACACCCTGGCCGGCGTCGGTCGGGTTCGGCTTGCCGGTCTCGGGCTTGTGGTACCAGCGGACCTCGATCTGCGCGTCGGTGCCCTTCGCCGTCGGGAGGGTTCGCTCGCGCAGTGCCTCGATCTCGGGCAGGTACTCACCGGTGGTCGCCGAACGGTTCACCTGCGTCGAGAAGCTGACCGCGAAGTCCCAGCCGGTGACCTCCTGGTTCTGCGCGCCCAGGTCGTCGTACGTCTGGCCGTCCTGCAGCCGCGACGTCGGCGTGTGGCTGAAGTTGAACATGCGCCGCACCGGAATCCAGGTGGGAGCTGCGGTGGTGCCGGTGTTCACGTCGAGTCCGTATTCGAAGGACTTGCCGATCGTGGTGCCAGCGGGAAGAGGTACGCGGTTTGCCATTAGATTTCCTCCGGGTTGTCGAAGACGATTAGGTAGTTCTCGGTGCGCTCTTGGCGCCTGTTGGAGTCCGCACCCAGAGGGGTCAAGGACTGGCGGCTTATGCCGCTGATGCCGTCCACGCGGGACAAGCCGTGTAGGGCTGAGAACGCTTGCGAAGCCAGACGGTCAGCGGACGCGACGTCGCCGACCGCACCCCGGACGCGCAGCTGCACACGCCGCGACGACACGAACTCGATCGGATCGTCAGTGCCGCCGTACAGCCGCACCCCGACAGCGCGATCCGGCGTCTCACCGATCGCCCCGTAGAAGACGCCCACCTTTGAGGCGGAGTACGCGGGACCGGTCTCGCGCCACACCCAGCCGTCAATGCGGCCGAGTAACGCGCAAATGGTTTTCGTGAGCGTGACGTCATCCACCGAGCTCCCCCTGAACGCGCTTAGCGATGATCGAAGGGACGCGCGGCCGGATCTCGTCAGCTGCCGTCTCAAGGAACTTCGGCCCGCCACCACGAGGATGCTCGTACTCGAGGTTCTCGTGCTGCAGACGAGCGACGAACGAGCCGTAGCCGGCCTGAGCGGTGAGATCGTCGACCCGAGCGAACGCGGAGTCGGCTGTCTCGCCGGTGTCCTTCGGTGACAGTTCGTTGGATCGTGCGATCACCGTTTCGGCCACCTCGAGGAGTCCCGCCTGAGCGGCTTTCTCGATCAGCGACAGGACAGGGCGGTAGTAGGCCATCCGCGCCCCCTCACTTCAGGTACAGCGTCTGGAATGACGGCAGAGTCGGGTGCTGCCCTCGGGTGATCGAGATGACCGGCGCTTCACGCTCACCCGTCAGGCCCGGCCAGACGGTGACCATTGAGCCCAACGGGATGACCTCGTCAAAGTCGACGGTCACCTGCGTGCTGGATGTCGTTTCCGAACTCGAAGAAGTCGTGACCGTCTCGGTGCTGTCGACGACAAAACATGCGACGTCTCGCGCTTCGTCGTACCCGCCGCCCATGCCGCCACCCGAGCCATACGCCCGGACTACAGCGACATGCGGCTTGAAGTAGTCAGGCAGCCGCACTGTCACTCGGACCACCACAGCGGGTCATCCGTCGGCCGATAATCGACCATGCTGACCGTGAACGCCTCCTGCACCCGAGGACGCAGCATCCGCTTGTGCTCATCGGTCAGCATCAGCGTGCGACCCGGCCGATCAAACGACCACGACTCCGAAAACGGACCCATCGAACGAGACTTCTGAGTCACCGGGTCGACGTTCGCGTCCGTCATCATGACGTAGACGACCATCTCCCGAGACACCGTCCGCCGGACCGCAGCATCCGCGGGAGTCAACGGCGCGACAGGCGGCGCATACGCGTCGATCCTGACCGCCGCGTCCTCGAGCAGAGCCGCAGCACGCGCCTCCTGGCCTGCAGGGAAGCCCGGCCAGATGGCCTGCACGTCCTCAGCGGTCGCATAGACCATGACCGGGCCTCCCAGCTACTTACTCGCCGCGCGGGTGCGCTTCGGCTTCTCGTCCGCGTCCGGCTCCCACTCGGAACCGAGCTCGGCGGCGGTGACCTCGTCGACCACCACCACCGAGCGGGTCTCCTTGTTGCGGAAACGCATCAGACCGTCTTGTCCTCGATGACCGCGAAGCGGTTCGCGAAGACGTACCAGCCGTAGACGATCTCGAGACGCAGGGCGATCTGGTTGCGGCGCTTCAGGTCGCCCTGGCCGTCCGGGTCACCGAAACGGATGATCTCGATGGGCAGCTCACGCTGCACGCCCCACCGGATGCCGTTCTGGAAGTCACCGACGATCGCGCGGACCTTCGTGTCCGTCGCCTCCGGGGTGCCCGAAACGGTGTCGCCCTGGGCCACCGGGACGCCGTAGAAGTCGGTGATGTTGGTGCCGAACCCGAGCTGCGGGTAGCGGACGTCCGACGTGGCGCCGGAACCGTCGCGACGCTTCAGGTTCGCCAGCGACCACGCGAACTTCGGGTCGATCGCCGCACCGTTCACGGCGGTCGGAGTCGATGAGTTCACGAGCAGGCCGACAGCCGCACGGAAGTCATCGTCAGCGTCAGCGGTCGCGATCTCCACGCGCTTCGTGGACGCGGTGACGTAGTTGTCCCACGACGTGATCGCAGCGCCCGTGAGCGGGTTGATGCGGTGGTAGAGACCGAGGTCCAGGCCACGCGACAGCGCAGTCTGGCCGGCGTCAGCAACCTCGCGGAGAATGCCGAGCTGGTAGTCCTCGTCCGCCCACTGAACCTCCTCGTTGAAGCGGAGGGTCACCTGCCCCTTGTGGGGCTTCGCGGTCACCGAGCCGAAGGAAGTCGAGGTCGACGCCTTGTTCGCGCCCTCCTCGACGTACTCCATCTTCGGGAAGTCGTTGAACGTGATGAAGTCGGTCTCACCGAAGCGCATCGGCTCCCGGTTGGAGAGACGAGCGACCGTCGAGAGGGTCTTGGTGGTCTTGATCATGCCGTCCGCGATATTGCGGGGCAGCAGGACCTTGGCATCGGCGGAACCGAATACAGCCATGAGTGTGTCCTTTCAGGAACGGGAGGGGAGGGTCAGTCGCCGTCACCCGGGCTGAAGAGGCTGCGCACTGCCGCGCGCTCCTCCGCATCCGTGGCTGCGGGCTTATTGGGGCTGTCGCCCTGGTTGGGGATGACCGGCGCTTCCTGCGCCGTGAGGAGAGGCTTCAGAACCGCCGCATGCGCTTCGAGCTCTTCCTTCGAAGAACCCCGCAACACATCCGCGTGCACGCCCGTCGCCTTCGCGACCTCAGCGCGCCACGACGACAACTGCTCCTTCGCCTCGAAACCGGAAACCTTCGTCTCCGCCTCCGCAGCGCGAGCCTCTGCCTTCTCGCGGGCCTTCTCGAGCGCCGTCTTCTCCGACTCGGCAGCGTCAGCCCGTGTCTTCAGCTCGCCATAGTCGGCGTACTTCGCTTCGACGCGCGCGATGCGCTCCTTCACCAGACCATCGAACGCTTCCTGCGAATCGATCGTGACGGGGAACTCCATGTGCTTCTCCTTGTGCCCCGATTGACCGCTCGGGTAGGCGTAAACCCGCCGGAAGCGGGTGGTCTAGTTGGGTTGCTCGTCCGGCGGGAACGTCGAATCGACCCAGTCGCGGACTTTCGCGTTGTGCTCGGCCTTCTCACGCGGAGACATGCCGCCCGTGTACCGCGACGCCTCGTAAGCGCGCACATCGACCTCGGGAGCATTCGGGTCCCACGACGGGACAGCCACGCAGCCGCAATCGTTATGAGCCGCGAAATCCGCGTCGTACTTGTAGACGCCCTTCGTCGCGAGCGTCTTACAGAACCGGCATCCAGTCGCACGAGCACGGCGATACCAGCCCGAAGCGCGCGGATCTTTGGTCGTCGCGCCCACAATCGTCAACCGTGACGGCTCCACCACATACCGTTCGACCGGCGCCAGCAGAGACGGCAAAGTCAACGCCGCAGCCCCGGTGAACAAGTACTGCGCTGAAAAGCGCACGATCCGTTCGACGCGGAACTGCTCGACCGGATCAGCGACCTGCGCGCGGAACCGGCCCGGGATGTCCGCGCCGGCCCGCACCTCGTCGTACCAGTCCGCCGCAACCGACGCCGCACCCTCACCGAACGAACGCACCAGAAGCGGCACGTACCGCAGCAACGCGTCACGCACCGCTTCAGGCTTCTCGAGATTCAGCGAACCGAAGAACGCGTCCAGCTCCTCACGCACCTGACGGGCGACGCCAGCCTGCAACGTCCGCAGGACGTTCGCCTGCTCCGTCGTCACCAACGCCTACGCCTCCGCAGCGGGAGCCACAGGAGCGGCAGGCGTAGCGGGCTCACGAGCGGCCAGAAGAGCCTGCATCGTCGACGAACCCTGCGCGCGACGCTTGTCCGCGAGCAGACGCGTCACCTCAGCATTCGAGAAGCCCGCGTACTCGAGAGCAACCTCCGTGTCACCCAGCCACGGGAAGACCGTCACCAGCTTCGACAGAGCATCAGCGGCCGTCACAGGCGACGTAAACGCCGGGTTCAGCCAGTTCGCCTTGATCTGACGCAGCTCGTCCGTCTCCGCCGTCCGACCATCACGCAGCATCACCGTGCGACGAGCGACCTGACGAAGCGACGCACCGAAACCACGAGTCGCGGAACGGGCCGCCACGATCAGATCCTTCTCCGCCGCATACAGGGCCTCCGCCGACGGCGGATTGTCCTGCACGATGCCCAGCGACGAGATCGGGAGGCCCGTCTCGCCCGCGAACTGCGAGGCGTACAGCCTGTGCAGATCCGTGAGCGGCTGAGTCGTCATCTGCGGCAGCTGCGACACCTGAGGAAGATCGCCGTTCTCGTCACGCGTAATCGCGAACCAACGATCAATCGCCGCCTGCCACTTGCCCCGCGTGAACGCATCCGCAGCCACACCCAGGGCCAGCATCCGAGGAGCGGCGTAGAAGTCAGCGCCGATCTCCGTGCGCACCACGTTCATCAGCGCCTTGTCGGTGATCGACATGACCGCACGCGTGATCCGCGACCGACCGAACGGCCGATCCAGCTGCGGGTCATACGTCACAGGCTCAGCAAGAACCTCACCCAGCTGGTTTGGGCGACGATCCGCCACCCAAGCACCAGAAGGACGACGCGAACACATCAGAACCACGTCAGGCAGGTACACGTCCATCGCAGACGGCACACCATGATCGTCAACATCCGAGATCGCCAGGAACGCAGACACCGCACGCCGCCGCTTATCCCACAACGCAGCCGACCACTCCGCAGAACGCGGCATGATCAGAACCGCCGGCTCACCCGACGCCACATCACCCTTCGCAGTCGTGATGAACGCACACGAATGCTTCAGCGACGACGTGATCGTCTGCGGCAGCTCAAGATCGAAACGGTTAGCGTCCAGGATCGCACCCAGATCGAACGGGTCCTGATCCTGCCCCGGCGTCACAAAACCATCGAAGATAGTCCGCTGCGCCAGGCCCGAAACAGCCTTCTCCGGCCACCCCAAAACAGACCTGATACGCGCGAACGCCTCCGGAGGAATGTTCCCCGACGGCTTCAGCGCCATCTTCCCGTCGTAATACGAAGACCGGATCACGTTCCGCGGATACTTGTCCCGCCACGTAGCCAGCAGAGACCGGATCACCTGCAGCTCAGTATCCGTCACGTTCGTCATGAACCGCGGCAGAGCATCAAACGCCGAAGAAGGGGCAATAGCGATCACAAAATCACCTGCTTCCGACCTGGCACTCGTTTACTCGTCCTCGCCCCGAACAGGGCAAGACTCACGGACTCGATCGGGGTCTCATCACCAGACGGCGTCGTCGCATTCCAGCCCCACGCGCCAGAAGCCGACCGCTTCTTCATGTCACACACAGCCACAGACTGATCCAGGACCGCCTGCCCCTCAGAAGCAAGATGAGTCAGCGACCCATCCTTCACGGCCTCCCACGTCATTGCACACGCCGTCGTATAGTCCGGCGTCGTCGCAACATGAATGACCGCCTCAGGAACACCACGATCACGCAGCGCCTGCTTCAAAACCTTCGCGCCGGCAGCGCCAGAGATGACAATCGAGGCCGCAGAACGCCACGACGCCGCCAGCCAGTCAGCCAGAGCGCCAATACCAAGCTCGACAGGCCCGGACTGCGCATCAATCAACTCCACATGGATGCCCTCGTCATGCTTACGCGCGCCGGCCAGAGAAACCCGCGAACCATCCTGCGAGAACGCGACACCATACGACGCCACACCAGTAGGAGCTTCGAAGACGCCGCGCTTCTGCCAGAGATCGGCGGAGATGAGGCGAGAACCTGCCTGGTCGTCATCCCAGATACCAAGACCCTCGCGCCGGAACGACTCAGGGCCAAGATTCTTGAGCATCCGCAGCACAGCAGTCCGCGGCGTGCGCTTCGGGAACGACGCGTTAGCCTTCGCGACCGCAGACCAATCCACGAACTTCGGAGCCCACCCAGCAGGATTCACATCCGCGTCAGCAGAGAACTCGAGGTACACCATGTCGTCCGAATCGCCCGACAGGGCTTCGCGGCGACGCGACTTGAACACCTCACCAGCATCCGTCGGCCGCGGAGGCGTACCGATCAGGAAAATCAGCGGGTTAGCCGCCTGATTCGTCGTAGGAACCAAGTCATCCATCGTCTTCTCGGTCAGCCGCTGCGCCTCATCCATGACCAGGACGCCGACCTTCGTGAAGCCCAGACCGAAACCACGCTCACGCGCCCCAAACAGGATGCGCGAACCATTCATGAACTCGATCGCCTCATCGCCAGAACCGAGCAGCACACGCTTCACGTACGGCGAGATCTTCGGCTTCCGAGCCAGACCCTGCATCGACCGGAACGTCTCACCAGCAGTCGCCAACTGGTGCGCCGTCCAAATGACCAGCAGGCCAGGATTCAACAGACACAGCGCGAAAATCACAGCGCCAATGAAGAACGTCTTACCGACCTGGCGCGGGATCGAAATAACCACGCCGCCGATGGTCGCGGCGTAGGAGCCATCCGCTCGCTTGGCGAACACCACCTTGCCGGCGCCGTCCTGCCACGGATCGAACTCGATCCCCAACTTCAAGCACTCAGCATGGACCGCCGGCCAGCCAGTCGACACGATCCCCGACGGCAACACCAGATGACGAGCAGCCTCAGATAGCCGCGGCGTCGAAGCTCTCGTCTGCGACACCAACGCCACCACCAGCCTCCTCACGCTTCCGCGCGAGAATCACATCGATCTCCTTGCCCAGCTCAATCTGACGACGAGACAGAGACGCGAGATCCCGAGGCGGACAATTCGGGTCATCCAAAGCACGCGCAATCCGACGACGCATCAGCTGCAGCTCATCGAGAGTCGAACCCTCCTCCGCAGCCTGCTCAATCGACGTCGGCTTCGCCTTCGGAGCCGGCTCGCCCGCACCCACAGCACGCAGTCGTCGCTCAGCCATCACGACCACCTCCTGTGGAAAAACTGCGATAGGTAGAACGGCGCTATCCCCCCGGGGGCGCTGTCCCCCAACCCGGAGGGGGTGGTGCCCCGTCGGGTTGGGTTCAGCCGGCCGGTCCCCATCCGCTCGAGGCGATGATGGGCGGCTGCGGCGGTTGAGGTTCGGGGTCGTCCCCGTCGCTTCGTTGCCGGTTACACCAGCATTCGGTGCAAGAGACGGGTGTTGTCTCTTGCCAGTGGGTCACCGCCACGGCTGACGTGCCGGATCTCGTCGACTACGGGGAAGCGTGGGTCCTCGGTGGTCAGGTCGCGTGCCATTGCTGTGCCGAGCCAGTCGCCGGGCCAGGGGCAGGGCGGCCAGCTGCAGTGTGCGCCGGCTGCGAGTAGGCGGGTGCGTAGTTCGCGGCGCCTGTGCCCGTTGGCGTATCGCGGGTTGGTGCTCATGCTTTGTCTTCGTCGATGGCGTCGAGTAGCCGTCGGCGCGTGTCGTCGTTGATGCGTGCGCCGATGGACCATGCGTAGATGGGCGCCCCGAAGCTGTCAAAGCCGATGGGTTCGGGTTCGGTCACTGGTGGGTCCGTGCGTTGGTGACGCGCTGGTAGACGAGACAGGTGGCGCAACTGCCGACTTGGTGGCCGAGGTCGCAGTGTTGGCAGGCGTTGAGGTGGTCGCCGTATTCGGTCATGTCTGATCCGCATGAGCAGGACGTCATTGTCTGCTCCCCTCGTTACGGGTGTTGCCTCGTGCTCGCGTCGCTTGCGTGTGCGCTTAGCTGCTGTGTCGACGGCCGAGGCAAGTGGTGTCGCAGTTCTCGTCTACCCGTCGGCGACATGCCGTTCGTCTGCCGTGCGGGTAGGGCTGGCTGCGAGGCGTTGAACGCAGAAAGGCCCCCGCCGAAGCGAGGGCCTTCCAGTGAAGTGTTCCGGTTGGCTCTGGGCAGAGCTATCCGAGGTGCTCCCATTATCGCGATTCAAGCGGTGGTTTGCAACTCGTCTTTCTCTCCCAGTTCGAGTCCGAGTTCACTGATGGCGTCGATGCCGGTCCATGTGGCGGAACAGCCTCGGTTTCGGCAGGTCACTTTCTCGCGGGTGACGATGCCTTCGTTGTCCTTGCGGTAGGTGAGCTCGAGGGGATGCTTGACAGTGTCGCCGTCCGCGTTAACCCATGCGTCGCCGCACACGGGGCATGGCAGCGTGACTTCGAGGCTCTTGGGCGGGTCTTGCCTGTCGAGGATTGACCACAGCCAGCGCCGCAGCTGCCCGAGGTAGAAGTCGTCTGCGAGCATGTCGGTGCGTTGGTAGGCGATGTACCACTGGCGGAGGTTGTGGATGGCGCGTTCACCCCACGTGCCATCGGTGGAGATGGGTGCCGCGACGATCTGGCACCAGTCGCGGATTCCGTTTGTCATCATCGTGAACTCGTAGAGCGCGCCGGAGTTGATGATCGATCTGGTGTGCGCTGGTGAGGCAGATCCTCCGTCGCTGTTTGTGGATGGGGTGATTGCCCTTTCGAGCCAGAGGATGGGTGCGGGGATGTCGACGGGCACGGATCTGATGAAGGTGCCGTCGTCCGCGGTTTGGGTGACGTGTTCGATGCGGCCGATGGTGAGCGCATCGACGGCATCGAGGAGGGGCGTGGTGGTCATCAAAGCCCCCTGGCGTTCTTGGCAAGTCCTAGCAGTCCGTCGTACATCTGGTCGTCCTCAACAAAAAATGCGGGGGCGGCATAGCTGGTGTTCTTGCCGTCCGCATCGAAGTAGGGCGCGTTGTTCACAATCTGCCCGAGTCGCATATCGGGGTGCAGATACCAAGCGGCCCGTAGCGCTTGTATCATGGGCTCAATGCGCTGTACGTCGCGGGTCATGTCGTCTCCTGTTCGTGTTCGCGGTGCATGTGGTCGATCCAGAGCGACCGGACCGGGAAGGTTTCGTGGCAGTGAGGGCACGTCATGCGGTGGGCTCCTCGGGGTACTTCGCTCTCAGCTCCGCAAGCATCCTCAGCTCGCCCTCTCGCCGACGAGCTTTTTGCCGAGCCTTGGCTCGCTCGTTCTCGGCGATCTCTTCCGGCGTAGCGGCATCGACCCAAACAACGGTCGCCCAGTTCAGGCCGACATTTTCGAGCGGTACTCCTGGCGCATGCTTCTCGAGGTAGGCAAGAAGGTCCGGAAGTGATACACGCCCCTTCATGCCGACGTAGTTGTGTCGCTGGTTCTCGCTGTAGCTGCGGTTCTTGGTGCGATTGATCTCGCCGCTCCACTGAACTTCCCATTTCAGGTTGTCGCTCATGCGGTGCCTCCTTCGGGTGCGGCGACGACCCGGAAGCTGCCTTCCTGGTTGATCTCTTCGCGCACAACCTCGTCGGAGTAAATGCATTGCGACGGAAAGCCGTTGCGCCGTGCCTTCTCTTCAACGTCGTGTGGGGCTGGAAGCAGTTCCCATGCAGGCTCAAGTCCTGGCTTGTATGGGCGCAGTCGCACGAACCACCATTCACCGATCGCAATGACGGTTCCGGGAGTTGCGGGCAGGGCGATGGGCTCCGGTTCTGGCTCCCAGAGGACTTCCGCAGGTATCGGGAGGTTGGAGTCGTCCCGGTCGAGCCTGGTGGCGTTTGCGAGCCAGGCTCGACCGTTTACGTCAGACAATTCGTAGAGCCAGCCTTCATGGGTGCGGACGATGGTTCCAGGCCGAGCGCCTACGACGTGCGTACGGTGTACGAGAGTGCGCGTCATGCTTCTTCTCCTTCGGGTACAGGGAAAGCCCGCCCTCCGTGTGGAGTGACGGGCTTTCCGGTGGTCGGGTTTCGGTCGGGTTCACGCGAACCCTTCACGGTGCAGGGGGTGCGGAAAGGTGCTCCTGCATGGCGGCCGCATACCGCGCAAGTTCCCGGTCGGGTGACGTGTCGATCAGGTGCTCGATGTACGCGGTGTCGTCGAGGTCGACCGGTTCCGGCTGTTCGCGGTGTATGCGGCCGGCTCGATAGGTGGTCTCGTACTCATGCATTCTCGAGCGCCGTTTCAATGCGTTCTCGCGGCAAGTCCCGGTATTGCATGCGTCCGACCGGGCTGCGGTACGAGCAGCGGTACACGGCGCCCTGCCCACGGAACACGACGTAACGCGGGCCGGACGGTGTCAGGCGGAATGACTTGCCGATCAGCGGGTCACGCACGGTCGCCCTCCTCTTCGACCCGGGCTTCTGGGAAGCGGCGGTAGTGGTCAGCGGAGAAGCGGCGGTGCCGTCGCCAGAATCCCCGGTCCTTCGCCTTCGGGCGGTACAGGCGCACCTTCACCCGCTGATTGGCTGCAGCTCGGAGGATTGCCGGGTACAGCTCGACCGTCACTCGCTTCTGCCCGAACGAGTCAGGTCCGTCGAACTCGACGCGCGCTCCGGAACCGAACCAGTAGTTGCCACCGTTTTGTCGGATCATGACGGTGTCATGGTTGGCGTAGACGCGCGCACCGGCACCGATGGTGATGATCGGGGACTTCTTCGGATCGATGTAGAGCGCGTAAGTGTCGCGATCCGGGGTCAGGGGTTCAGTGTCAGCCACGATCGGCTCCTTCCATGTATGCGATGCCGCTGTCTCCGCGTGCAACATGCGCGAGGACGGTGAGTGCGGCGAGGGTGACGAGGATGCGCACGGTCAGTCCCACGCTCAAAACGGCAGCTCAGCGGTGTCGGTTGCGGCGGGTGCGAATGCGTCGGCTTCCCACTGGTTGACCGATGCAGCTACGGGACGGGACGGTGCGGTCGCGGCGGGGGCGTCCTTGTGGTCACGGAACCGGGCCTTGTTGATCGTGTGCTCGACGCCGCCGGGACGAGTCGCGCCTTCACGGTCGGTCCACGGTTCGCCGATCTTCGTGGACAGGACGCCGGACAGGCTCACCTGCTGGCCGACGGTGAGTGGCGTCTCCTCGTCGAACCAGACGGCCCAGCGGCGCTTCATGTCCTTGCCCTGCGCCTGCCACGCTTCGATGACGGTGTAGCCCTTGCCGCCGCGCTTGGCGTAGTCGACGGTTCCGGTGATGTTTGCGAATGCCATCAGCTGGCTCTCTTTCTCTTGTCCATGGGCATCGGTCCGGGGATTCCGACCGAAGGAAGGTTGAGGCGTAGGCGAATCGCCCGCACGCCGTTGGTGGTCATGCCGATCTGCTTGGCGATCTCCCCATCGGAGAATCGTTTGCGGTGGAAGAGGATCACTTGCTTTTCGCGTTCGCGCCGCTGTTCGACGCGCGACATGACGGTGGGCGCAAGTTGCTCCATGAGTACTTCGGAGGCGCACTCGTCCATCTTGAGATTCCGCTCCTCGGCCAGATCGAAGAGCAGCTCTGCATGCTCATCGCTGATATTGAGTGTGATCTTCACCTTCTTGCTCCTCTCGTTGACAGCGGGCACAGACGGGCTCTAGACGCGTCAGGGGGTAGCCGGGGTGACGGGAACACGTCGGGGTGCTTTCGATTGCTCTACGGGCCGTCGAGAGCCTGTGTGCGCCGCGTATGACGTGCGCCGGCATCAGGTACTCCGTCGACTCGCGGCGATGCTGGATGATCGCGTCCCGTGCGAGGGCCACGTCGAGATGGCCGACGATCTCCCACCACGCGTTCACCGTCTCCGGGGCGACCGTGCGGTTGTCGATGATCGACGCGTACGTCAGCAGTTCGGAACACTCACGCGGGGTCATCGGGGGCCTGGCTCGAGTCGTAGCGGGTCGGCCGAACGATCAGCCCTAGCGGATAGCCGACTGTTTGCGCTTCGTCCGCGTGGTGGAGGCAGTAGCGGTACTGACGCATTGCCCACGCTCGGCACTCTCGCCGTTCTCCGGTGCGGCGGTCGATCACACCGAACCACTGACACTGCAGGGCGTCGCTCATCCTTCGATCTCCAATCTCTGTCGTTCTTCGTCCTCGCGGAACAGGGCGACGGTTTGCATGTTGCGTTGCGCGGCCGTCAGCTTCGGCTGGGTGCTCGCGGGCTGGTACTTCTTCGCGTTGCCCAGCCATGTCCGGAACGCGGCATCCCAGTCCCGCTGTCTTCGATCGTTGGCGGCCGCATGGTTCCGGAACTGCGACTCCTCATGGCGGATGTCTAGGCCATGCAGCTGCGCGTACTCGTAAGCGGAGTTCGCGGGACCCCAACCGTCAGCGAGTGGCGTCTCTGGCTTACGGCGGGATGACTTCGACGTTGGCGCGCTCACACCTTCGTTAGAAGGTGTTGTCTCTGTCTCTGTCTCTGTCTTAGCTAACGTGGTCGCATCGGATCGCATTGCGGTCTGCATGGCAGGTGCCATAGCAGGTGCCATGGGTGTCGCATCCTTTGCTGCCCACCGAGCTGCTGCACCCGCCCGACCAGCCGCCCGCTTGTCCTCGATGTCCGCCGTGGTCGTCTGGTGCTTGTCGTAGTCGTGGATCTGGTACCCCGCGACCCCGCCCTTCTCGGTGCGGAACCACGACGGGCGCTCGGGATCGTTTGAGCACAACTCGTCAGCCGCCTCCTGGCCCCAGCGGCGATGCGCGACACCGAGCGCGATGAACCCGTCATTCAGCTGTCTCCGGGCGTACATGGTGCACTCGATGAGCGCACGGAATGCCGCATCGCTGAGCAACATGATCTTCGGGTGCTCGTCCATGCCGATGTCGAAGCGCGCGTAGAGGCGTCCATCTTTCGGCATCAGATCATCCGTCTCTCTACCCGCAGCAGCACGTGGCTGCGGTCCGTGTGCAGCGAGTCGTACAGCAGGTCACCGGACGGGACTTGCCAGATCGGGTCGTCGGTTGACGTGTCGGGCTCGGTCATGCGGTGCTCCTTTCCAGCCACTCGTCGAACAGGGGTTGCAGGGTCGTCGACTGCCACCAGTCGGCCGGACGCGGCACGAAGACCGTGCAGTCGCAGTAGCCGCACGAGCCGGCGCCGATACGTGACCGGGCGGGCTGCTTCTCGAGATCCCAGCCGTGACCGTGCGAGACGCCGACATGGCCGCACGTGCACGGGGCGGCGTCGCGGGTGCAGCGGCAGGGACCGGTCCACGGGCAGCCGGCGTGCGGTGGGGCGATCACTCGTCCACCTCGAGCTCCGTGATGGTGACGTCGAAGTGTGCGAGGCATCCGGGTTCGCGTCGGATGGTGAGTCGCCCCTTGTCCATGTGGCGGGGGTCGTCGTCCTCGACGATGCGTGCGGAAACTCCACGGTCGGAGCCGATGCCGTCGAAGATCGCTTTGAGCATGGGTTCGGGTCCGTCGGCGTCACGTTTGCGGCGGTCGGGTACGACCCATTCGACGTCGACCCGAATGCGTTCGAGGGCGGGCACGTGTGCGGCGCGGACGAGGTTGAACACGTCGAGTCGCACCTGCGCCGTCGAGCGCGCCTTCACCTGCCATGGGCTGCGGTCGTTCGAGTGCAGGCCTCGAGGTGGGCGCGGATACGGGAGCGTGAACGACCAGGGGCCGCGGTGTGTCACGGCGGTGGTCACGGGCGTCGCCTGTCGTACTCGTCCACTACGGACCGCACTTGCGCCAGCGCAAGAGTCGCCTGCTCATTCGAACTGCGCCTGTACGCGTGCTCCTGACATGCGAGATAGGCGACGGCATCCCACAGCTCTTCCTTCGTTGCAGCGAGGTGGCTAAGTCGAGCGACTGCCTCGTCGAGCGTGCCGGTGTGGTCGCGGAGAATTGCTTCGGCGGAGTTAGCGACGCTGAGTCGGTCTCTCTTCGCGACGATCATCCCTGCGCCTCCTTCGCCCTGGTACCAGCGGCTTTGATGGCGTTGAGTACCGCCTCGCCTGCACCGGTCCTGGTGGCGTCCTTGTGGAGCGCGAGGAGGGCCGTGTAGTCGTGTTCGACCGCCTGGATCTCGGCGGGCCAGTCGCGGGCAGGGGTGGCTGCGGGGAGGGGCTGGACGGTGAAGTTCTTGCGCTTGCTCCTCGTCGTGGTGAGGGCGATGGTAAGCGGCTTGTCGATGTCGCTCATCGCTTCGATCTCGATGCCGCCGAGCTTGGTGCCGCCGAACGCGATCTCGGGGTTGCGGAACAGCTTGAGGCGGCGTCCGGTGTAGGCGGCAGCTTCGGGTCCCCACGCGGTGACGAGGACTCTCCTCATCGACTTGGAGGGGCGATAAGCGCGTCCGGGATATTCGACCAGGCGGACGTCGACGGGCTGTTCCGCGTTGCCCTTCACGACCTCAGCGATGGTGACAACGATCGGACCTGGAAGTAGGTCATCCGCGTTGATCTGGTCCGACTTGGGGGCGATGGTTTCGGTGAGGTTCATAGTGCTCAGCTCTCTTCGGTTTCGGTTAGCCAGTCCCCGCCGTAGCTCATGAGAGGCAACCGGCCATTACGGCGAGCGGGGACAGAGATCAGTTGCCCATGACGGATAGTGGCGAATCCGTCTCGGCCAATGCGGGTCGGTCCGCCGAAAACCTGCAGCTGGAAGTGTGCAGCGGGAGGGGCTTCGGTTATCTGATCGCCTATATACCAGCGAGTGAGGGTGTTGCCGAATGCCTTCGTCTGCCATTCGTAACCGCGGCGGTCAAACATGCTGTCGAACATGCCCATTAGTTGATCTCAATTTCTGCGAAGTGGTCGAAGAGCGGCGCGATAGGCCTGCTGCCGACGACGGATCTGTATGTGGTGATGGCTTCGGTGGCGCGTTCCTCGAAGCGTTCGAGTGCTGCGGTGATTGCGTCGTCCCATGCCTGGTCCCGATAGACGCGGATGACGTGGAGGGGCCATCCGCCGGCGTAAGACACGTAGTCCCACCAGTCGCGGTCGAGGACGAGCATGCAGGCGTGAATCTGGGCGAGGTTTTCGGTGGGGACGGTGTTGGTGAGGATGGTGCGCAGCTGGGTGCGGGGTCGGCGGGACTTGATCTCAATGCCCCCGTCGACGCTTACGAGTCCGTCGGGTGATGCGCCGATCCGGTGTCCGCCGACGGTGCTTACTGCGAACCCGATCTCCTCGACGGGTGCGTACTGCTCGCGGTAGAGGTCTCGGGCGAGTGGTTCGTCGAGGGTGCCGCGTTGCATATCGAAGGATGGGTGGACGTATTCGAC
Source organism: Rathayibacter sp. AY2B9 (assembly GCF_002931595.1). Classification (NCBI taxonomy): domain Bacteria; kingdom Bacillati; phylum Actinomycetota; class Actinomycetes; order Micrococcales; family Microbacteriaceae; genus Rathayibacter; species Rathayibacter sp. AY2B9. Next base: position 66,149 of record NZ_PSUB01000001.1, on the reverse strand, counting down.
GTGGCCGGTGATGCGTTCGGCGATGAGGGTGTCGGTGAGGGCGCGTGACGTGTCGTTGTCGGCGACTTTCCCGGTGCCGGTGAGCAGCTTGCCAACGGTCGATGCGGTGACGATGCCGCATCTGGCTTGCAACCATTCGGGGCTACCCTGCTCGAGCTCGGCGTGGATCTGCAGGCTCATGCGATCACCCATTTCGCGTACCAGTCGTGGTTGCCGCGTCCTTCGTCGATGGCGTCGACGGTGATCCAGTCGTGTCCGCGTGCGCAGGTAGCGGTTTGGCCTGTGCGGATGGCGAGCAAGGTGGGCGTGCAGCAGGTTGCTGTCGGGGTGAGGATGCGGGCGGTCATGCGCCAAGTTCCTTCCGCAGTCGCCGCACCTCGGCGATCAGAGCGGGTATGTCCTCCCGTGCGTGGGCGATGAACTCGGCGTCCGCCTTGTCGTTCACCTCGTAGCTGATGTTCTTCCCATCAGGCTCGTTCCATGCCGTGTCGACCGACCATCTGCCGAGGATAGATCCGGCCTTGCCAAGGGACGGCGTAATCTCCCACGGGCCAGCTTCCGCCGCACCCGCGCGCGACTCGATCGCGTCAAGGTCGATCTTTTCGGTGTCACTCATTGCTTACCCGTACCTTTTGAATGCTGTTTGCAGCCCACCAGAGGAAGATGAGCCCTATGTGTCCGCCGTTGAGGGGTTCGAGGCGGGCAAAGGAAACGGCCACGAGGAAGATCGTGGCCGTGAGGAGGATTGCGGGGAGGATGTTTAGTCGCATATGTCGTCGCTTTCGAGGATGACGTGGTGTCCGCGGTCGGCTTCGTGTCCGAGTGCGTGGGTGAGTGTGCCGGTCGTGTACAGGCAGTCGAGGCAGACGTAGACGTCGTTCATCGTCCCCATCCGTTCACGAGTCGTAGGCAGTCTTCGTAGGTGCGGCACCACATGACGAGGTTGCCGCGTCTCACGGACCAGGGACGGCCGAGATAGAAGTCGTCGCCGATAGCCGGTTCGCGTGTTTTGCGGATCTTCACTGCACCCATGCCCACACCCCGCAGACGACGACTCCGGCCCACATGCCTGCGCTGAACACGCTGACGGTTACAGCTGCGGCGATGCACGCGCGGATAGTGCGCGTAGACAGGTTGACGGTCACTTGACTACCTCCCATACGACGGCGGGCCTTCCGTATCCGGTGGGCGCTCTCCTGCCCGTGTCGCGGATCAGCCCTTCCTTGTGAAGCTCGGACATGCGTTTAGCGATGCTGTCGCGCTTGGCGAGCGGCCAGTCGAAGTAGTCGCGGTACATGAAGTACGCCTCGGTCGCGTGCCAGGCTGTCGCAGGTTCCGATTCGAGCAGTTGAAGGATCGCCCGCTTCATCACCGCGAGCTGCTTCTTGTCCAGTCGCGCTACTGCTTCATGCGACGTGTCCGGGTCGTGAGTGTGAGCAAGAGCGGTCATCGGGACACCTCGTCTTCGCGAAGCAGCTGCCAATCGGTTGTCCAAGCGGACATGCGCTCGGGCGACATCAATCGTTCGCGATGCGCACCGCAGTCCAAGAACCAAGCGCCATCGACACCGCCCGAACTGGATTTCCGCGCTGCCGCCCACGCTGCACGGCTATAGACCACCGCGTTAGGACCGGCACTACGGAGCATCTCGAGAGTCGACGCTCGAAGTCGGTCCTTCCTTGCTTTCGCCTGCTCAATGGATGCGGTCATGCTGCCTTCTCCTTCATTTCGGGTCGCAGTTCGGCGGTCAACTCGGCCACCTCTTTCTCGATGATGAGCAGAAGATCCGCGATCATCGCGTCTCTAGCAGGAACCAGAGCGAGGCTCACGTTGATGCCGCGCTTACGGCACACCAGGCACTCCCTCTCCGTACCTTCCACGCGATTTGACTTCGTGATCGGGTGCTTCCGATGGCAGAAGTCGAACAGCGGCGCCTGACGTACCGGACGCTTCGGACGCTTGATCGGAGCCGGCTTCGGGGTGCGCGTTACTCGAGCCTTCGGTGCGGTCGGCTTCGGCTTGGCTGCAGGACGCACATACGGCAACGGCGACACACCTGCGTCCTTCAGAAGCTCGCGCACCGTCTTCACGTTGATACCCAGTGCGGCCTCGATCTGCCGCACCGTATGAGTCGGCGCGAGATCCGCACACCGGGCCGCCTGCACACGTCGCTTCTCCGCTCGACGTTCAGCAGGAGACGGCAACTCCATCGCCCGGTAGATGACACGCACCCGGTCGTCCTGCACATGCAGCGCCCGCACCACCTCCGTGATCGTCATTCCCGACAGAAGCGCCTCCCGCACCTCCGGCTCCGGCACCTTCGGGACACGGATGAACCGCAACCCCTCAGGAGCCATCAGCCGGTGCATCGTCGTCTTCGCCACCCTGTACTTCTCCACCGCAGCGACACCCGTGATACCGGCGCGCACATCATCGAGAAGTGCCTCCTGCTGTGCGGGTGTCAGGGCCTTACATACGTACGTCATCTGCTCGATCTCCTTCGAACGGGTACAAGAAAAGGGGCCGGGTTGGTCTTCGCCGCGCTCATGTAGAGAACGGGACCCCGGCCCCACGCCGACAGGTAGCCGGCTAGTGCGACGCCCGGAATCGAACCGGGACAAGGCCTATAACCCTCGCCGCCCCTATGTCACTCGTCGTCATCAGACCCGTCGTCGTCCATCTCGAATGCGGCGTCGATGTAAGCGAGCACGTCGGACTCTCGAAACATTCGACGACCGCCGATCTTGCCGCTCTTTGGCGCCGTTCCCTGATTGATCTGCCATCGAAGGGCATTGGGAGTCTTGCGGAGAAGCTCTGCGGTTTCATCGAGCGTCAGGAGCTTGGGGAAGTCAGTCATTTCGATCTATCTCCTTTGTGGTTGCGCTTGGTTGCGCAGTGCCCCCGGAGCGACTCGAACGCTCACGATCCCGACTGCGACTCGGGGGCTGGATAGTGCTAGATGTGCTCGGACGTGCGGAACGAGTCAGGACAGAGCACGTCATCGGCGGAGCAAGAGAACAAGTTCGGCGGCCACCCGTTAGCCAAGCAGCCCGTGCACTGCTCGAGCTCGGAAACCAGCGAGTTGAACACCGGCGTCGCATAGCTGCTCGACATTGAAACCTCCATTCGTCAGCGCGATCCGCGCAGTAGCCTCAGCCCGATTCGATCGGGCACCATCGCGGCTTGTTGAGGCCAACCCTCCTGCGCAACTTCGGGTGAAGCACAGAAGCATGTGTGGCTTTACCTGCACACCAGGAGGCCATTCCCGAGGATGTGCGTGTAGGGCGAGCGACTGGTAGCCGTCGCAGCGCCCCGTGAGCCAAGTAGTGGTGTCGCGTCGACCGCACTGAAGCGGACCCGGCGACCGTGTTTGATGGACAAGCCTTCCCCGCCCCCAATGCTTACTGGCGGGGCCCTGCGAGCCTCGTATGATGCGTCCACGCCTCGTTGCCGACCCGGGTCTAGGTAGGGGCTACTCGCGGACTATGTAGGTGTTGCTTGCTGCCCGTTTCCGGGCGCACCGAATAGCGCCTTGCGATGGGCGCGATACGGCAAGAAGGTGGGATCAGAAGATCCGGGTGGTGCGGGTGTCAGTCCTTCGGAAGTGACTTGATCCAGCGCTGCGCCTCTTCAACCTCGACGACCCGCTTGGAGCCGATGAGGGAGGCGGTGAACTCTCCGTTGCGCTTCGCTCTCTGCACCATGTCGACGGAGCAGCCGGCCGCGGAGGCGAGCTCTGCGAACGAGTAGGCGAGTACGGGCTTGTCGCTGACGACGGTCATGCGGTGGCTCCTCGAAAGAGTTCGGCGGTGGTGCAACGCAAAAAGCCACCGACACGGATCACCTCGAGGACCGCGAAGTCGACGTCTCCGAGGAGGCGCGCTTCAAGGTCCCGAGGGTCCATGTCGGTGGCTGCTGCAACACTTGCAGTGGAAGCCCCGGAGCGAACGATCGCTGCAGCTACACGCTGAGCGACCGATCCGGTGGCGGTTCTTCTTGTCATGAGAGACACATTATCTGCCGCTAGAGACAGATACAAGGGGCTGTGGCAGAAAATGTGTCGGCTGGGGCAGATTTGTTGGCTAGCCTGGGGTCGTGCCACTCGAAGAGATCGATCCCATCAACCGCGCCCTCGCTGACGAACTGGTCGCCAGGTACAAGGGGAAGCGGCTGACTCAGGCGAATCTGGTCGAGGCGACGGGCATCAACGCGACGACGATGCAGCGGATCATGGCCGGCAAGAGCAACGTGTACATCGCGCAGCTCGCCCTGATCGCGAAAGCGCTCGACACCACGATGGAGTCCATCGTTGAGGGTGCCGAGCGCCGTCGTGCTGAGGCCAGCTAGGAGTCGATCGCAGGCCGTGTCGCGGTCGCCGGGATGTCGAACATTGCTGACATGCTCGCCATGGCCTGACGGAGCCTGAGGTCGTTGCCCTTCGACTTGTACGCGCGGCTCATCGCGCGCGTCGAGTGGCCCAGGATCTCGGTGATGAGGTCTTCGGGCACGCCGGCGAGGTAGAGCAGGTCGGCCGTCGAGTGCCTCAGCCCGTGCAGCTTCACGTCCCGTCCCGGCATGTGGTCGTCCATCCACTTGCCCCAGAGCTTGCTGTCGTAGTCAGGGTCGACGGGTTTGCCGCCGCGCGTGAAGACGAGTCCGCCGACGGGTGGGTTCGTCTCGAGGTGTTGGCGGAGGATGGTGCGCAGCGGGTCGACGAGCGGGATGATGCGCCACCCGGACCGGGACTTGGGGCGGGTGAGGTAGAGCCCTCCCCCGATGCTGCGGTACTCGTAGTCGGCGGGGACGGTGATCTTCCGTTCGGGGCATTCGGCGCCTCGGGTCCAGCGGCAGGAGTGCTTGCCGTCGTCCTTGGTGGCGCATCCGTGCTCGAACAGCATCCGTTGCAGCTGCCAGGACAGGTCGAGCGATTCGCCTACCCGGTCGATTTCGAGGCCGAGCACTTCTCCGCGTCGGGCTCCGGTGAGTAGCGCGGTTGCCCAGCGTGCACCGTAGGCGGGGTCCTGCTGGAAGGTCCTGATCGCGTCCACTCCTTCTTGGAGGGTGAGGACGTCGAGGGTTTTGAGGGCCTTGCGTGGCGCGTTCATCGACTTCGCGGGGTTCGCGGGGATGCGCTTCTCACGGACGGCGGCCTCGAGGGCGACGCTCATGACCCGGTGGGCTTGGAGCGCGTACGTGGGCGAGAGGCCGGCTTCGTTGACCATGCGGTCGGTGACGGCGCGGAGGGATCGTGCGCTCACCTTCGAGAGCCGGATGTTGCCGATGGTGGGGATGACGTGGTTGTAGGTGATCGTCCGGTATCCCTCGGCGGTCTTCGGGCGGACCTCGGGCTGGACGATGTTCTTGAACCAGTATTCGAACCATTGCTTGACGGTCTGGTCGGTGGTGGACAGGTCGCCGTTGTCCATGAGGTCTTTGTGGAGCGCGATGAGGAGGCGCTTGGCGGCTTCCTTGTCGCGGGCGCGGACGGTCTTGCGTCGTCGCTTGCCGTCGCGTTGCGGGAGCTCGACGGTGGCGGTCCAGTAGCCGCGGGCGTCTTTGAAGAGGGCGCCCTCACCCTTGCCGCGTGTCGACTTGGGCATTGGGTTCTCCTAGCGTCGTACTGTCATGCGAGCGGCTTGGACCCGCTGAAGTGGTTGTGCATGTTCTCCGTGTCGGTCCAGTCGCCGCACACGGCGCAGATGAACGCGACTCGGTTGAACGACGTGAGCGGTACCGGGTCCGGGTGTGCCATGAGCCACCGTTCGAACATGCCGGGATCGTCACGTTCCGCTTCTTCAAGGAGCCGGTCGATGTCCGGGTCGCGCGGTAGCCAGTCGCTCACCATGCGCCCATCACGGCGCGGATCATGCGCTTCCTCTTGGCGCTGTCGGCCTTGCCGAAGTTGATCCACCAGATACGCGCCCCTTCCGGCTTGTAGGTCTCGTCTACGGCTCGCTCGATCATCCGGAAAGCTTCGAGCGGCGTGGTCGTCTCGGTATTCACAAGTCCCCCTTCAGCTCGGGGTCGCCGAACCGATCGAACACGCGCCGGGGTATTGCCGACGCGTGGCTGTTCGGATCGAGGGCGTACGCGTGCAAAAGTTCGCGTGCGTGGTCTTCGGGGATGTTGCGGGACATGAGGAGGGCGAGGCGGGTCATGCTTCCTCCTCTGGCGCGTAACCCAATGCAGATAGCACGTTGAGCATCTCGTGTTCATCCATCGTCACGGTGCCGTCGTCATCGAACGCGACGATCAGCGTGTGCGGCATCGGCTCAGTAGTCGGCACGCGGCGGAACGTGGTCGTGCGCGCGCTCACTCGGGTGCCTTCTGTCCGCGGACGTGACGCTGGTAGTAGTCCTCGACAGACAGCTCGTAGGCGAGCGCGGCACGGTTCTTCGCCAGCATGTCCTTCGCCGCCGCTTCGTCGATCCCTCGCAGCACGTCCTCCGCGGCCATGAGGCACATGCTCCGGTTTCTATCTGCACGCAACGCCTCGTCCCGGTTGCCTTCAATGGCGGGTATCAGCACGTCGTCCCACTCGTCCGCGTTGTATTGCAGCAGCGGCCCGGTGAACAGGAGCTTGGCGACCGCTTCGATACGCGGGTCCTTCTCGGCGGTCATGCGTCGTCCTCCTCGTCGCGGAAGCTGGACGGCCGATACGCAGGCCGTCCTGTCTCGATGCTGATCAGTCGGTTGATGGCGTACTCGCGTACGTCCCATCGGTGGTCGTCCCAGTCGAGGCCACGGAGCGAGTCTCGGAGGATCTTCTGCCGCATCCGTCCACGCGCAAGGACCAGTGCGACCACTCGGGTGTAGCGGGTGACGAACGGCGGCAGTGGGATCGAGTCGATACGCGGGTCCGGGGTGTCGGTCATGCGATTGCCTTCTTCCATCGAGCCAGGACACGGCCGAAAAGCCCAGCATGTTCTGTTACCGCTTGGTCGCACCGCAAGCATCGCCAGTTCCAGTGTTCGGGACCGGGGGTTGGCGCGTGATCAGTTATGCGGTCGGTCACCATGAGTAACACCCCGCTTCCTCGTGCGCCGTCTTCTCCTCGCGCAGTCGCCGCACCTCGGCGATCAGGGCGGGAATGTCCGTGCGAGCGTGGGCGATGAACTCGGCATCCTCTTCGCGCTCGATACCCGACGACTCCCACTCGGCCGCCTGGGTCACGTTGCGATCAACGCTGGGCGCTTCGATGTGGAAGCGATTGAACGTGGCCCACGGTCCCACGGTCGCCGCAGCTGCACGCGCTTCGATCGTGTTGAGGTCGAGCGGGTCGGTGTCACTCATGGCTGTTCTCCTTCTGGCGGCGCGCGTGGTAGTACGCGGAGTTGGCGGCGGTGCAATCGACGCAACGGCATCCCTGCTGATACGAGCGCCTACGCCCGTGTGTGACCATGCGCGGGCGACCCGCGGCCCCCGGTTCTGACCGATCCGGCCGCGAGAAGACTTGCCAGCCATTTGTTGCCGCATTCTGGTCGGTCGAGGTCAGGGGTCGGGGCACCGTTGCCCCGTCCACTCTTCTGTCATGCGCCGTCCAGACGCCGTCGCTCAGCACACCGACGTGCTGGGTTCTTCTGCGGGGGGCGTGGGTACGCTTCGTCATGTCCTTCTCCTGCTTGCTCAGGGGGTGGTCTGGGCCTCAGATCTGGCAGGATCTGGGGCCCTTTCGGGCTGTAGCCGACGCGAGCCTCATCGTGAAGCCATAGCCTCCCACCGCTGGGGGGCGCTGTGCGCCGCTAGCGACAACCTACATGCCCCGAGAGGCAGAAAACAAGCCCACGGAGGCACATCCACCCGACTTGTAATCGGGCGGTTACGGGTTCAAGTCCCGTCGTCGGCTCAGGAGAGAAGAAGGCCCCGACCGCTGTGTGCGGTCGGGGCCTTCTGTATGCGCGGGGCTCGTGCGCGTCCGGGGCTCAGCCCGCGGCGGCCGGAGTCGGCTCGGAGGAGGCCGGAGCCTCGGTGGAGACCGGGGCGTCGCCGGGAGCCGGGGTCTCGGTCGACGCGGGGGCCTCGGTCGAGGCGGGCGTGTCGCTCGGCGCCGGAGTCTCGGAGGAGGTGGGCGCGGGAGTCGCCGACGAGTAGGAGTCGGCGGCGGCCGAGAGCACGAAGGAGCTGAAGGCGTCCGGGTCGGTCAGCGAGCCCGAGTAGGCCTCGCCATTGACCAGGACGGTCGGGGTGCCCGTGACCGCGGGCACGTCCGTGCCGGGCAGCGGACCCGACGTAGCGCGCTCGGTCGCGGCGCGGACCCAGCTCACGAAGCTCTGGTCGTCGATGCAGGTGTTCACGGCCGCCGTGTCCTCGACGCCCGCCTGCGAGGCGTAGTCCTTCAACTGGTCGTCCGAGAGTCCGTCGGTCCCCTCCGCCGGCTGGTTGGCGAACAGCAGGGAGTTGAAGTCGAAGAAGGAGTCGGGCGAGCGGTCCGCGACGCACGCGGCGGCGTTGGCCGAGCGCTCCGAGTACTTGGTTCCGTTGGAGCGGGTCGTGAGGATGGCGATCGGGTGGATCTCGACCGTCGCGGCACCGCTGGTCACCCACTCCTTGATCTGGTCGCCGTTGGTCTTCTCGAACTGGCCGCAGTAGGGGCAGAGGTAGTCCAGGTAGACCCGGATGTCGACCGTGCCGGCCGAGGTGTCGAGCGCGCTGGGGGTGGGCGTCCCGTCGGCGGCGACGGCACCGCTCGTCTGCGCGACCATGTTCTCGCCGATGACGACACCGTCGCTCGCCATGTTCGCCGGGCCCGGGCCCGCGGGGCGGATGCTCGAGGTGACGGCGAAGACCACGATCACGACGACCGCGATCACGACGGCGGCGAGCCCGCCCTGCAGGGCGAAGCGGCTCACGCGGTCGCGGCGCTTCTGCTGCTCGCGCAGGCGGCGCGCCTTCTCTCGGGCGGCCTCTCGTCGCTGGTTCTTCGAGAGACGGTCGTTGGCTCCGCCGGTGGTCATGACAAGAACGCTCCGAATGAGAGAGGGGAAGAAGGGGGTCGCCGGGCGCGACTCGCCGGAATCCTACGCGCGAGCCCTGGGAAACCTCCAAACGACGGATACGCGGTGCCCGACCGACGACTGTCGGCCCGTGGCATACTGTGCCGGTTGGTCGGAGTCGCCCACGCGATGATGACCATCACTTCCATTCACTCGGATCGTCCGGCACGTACCTGCCGGTGAAGGAGCAAGAACAATGGCGTCCGTAACTTTCGACCACGCGTCCCGCGTCTACCCCGGGGCCACTCGCGCCTCCGTCGACAAGCTCAACCTCGAGGTGGGCGACGGCGAGTTCCTCGTCCTCGTCGGCCCCTCCGGCTGCGGCAAGTCCACCTCCCTGCGCATGCTCGCCGGCCTCGAGGAGGTCAACGAGGGCCGCATCCTCATCGGCGACCGCAACGTCACGGACGTTCCGCCGAAGGACCGCGACATCGCGATGGTCTTCCAGAACTACGCGCTGTACCCGCACATGTCGGTCGCCGAGAACATGGGCTTCGCGCTCAAGATCGCCGGCGTCAACAAGGACGAGCGCGCCGCGCGGGTCCTCGAGGCCGCGAAGATGCTCGACCTCGAGCCCTACCTGAACCGCAAGCCGAAGGCGCTCTCCGGTGGCCAGCGCCAGCGCGTCGCGATGGGCCGCGCCATCGTCCGCAAGCCCCAGGTGTTCCTCATGGACGAGCCGCTGTCGAACCTCGACGCCAAGCTCCGCGTGTCCACCCGCACCCAGATCGGCACGCTCCAGCGCCGCCTGGGCATCACCACGGTCTACGTCACCCACGACCAGACCGAGGCGCTCACCATGGGCGACCGCATCGCGGTCCTCAAGGACGGCCTCCTCCAGCAGGTCGGCTCGCCCCGCGACCTGTACGAGAACCCGAACAACGTCTTCGTGGCCGGCTTCATCGGCTCGCCCGCGATGAACCTGTTCCACGCGGACGTCACCGACGGCGGCGTCAAGTTCGGCGACACCGTCCTCCCGATCGCCCGCGAGGCGCTCGCGAAGACGAGCCAGAAGGTCGTCACGCTCGGCGTGCGACCCGAGGACGTCACCGTCTCGACCCAGCCCGGCGGACTGCCGATCGAGGTCGACCTCATCGAGGAGCTCGGCTCGGACGGCTACCTCTACGGCCACACCGAGGTCGAGGGCCGCCGCACCGACATCGTCGCGCGCGTCGACGGCCGCGTGCACCCGACCGCGGGCGACCGCGTGTACGTGACCGCGAACCACCGCGTGCACATCTTCGACGCGGAGTCGGGCGAGCGCCTCTCCTGAGCCTCCTCCTGCACCGCACGCTGCCGCCGTCCCCTCCAGGGCGGCGGCAGCGTCGTCTGCGGCTCCCCCACCGTCCGACACGCGACACGAACGGCGCACCATGTCCGGCTCCCTGAACATCACCTCGGCCACCGTCGACCCGGCCCTGCTCGACCTGCCGTGGAACCTGCGGCTCGACGACTGGCCCGACGAGTACATCGCCGCCCTGCCGAAGGGCATCTCGCGGCACACGGTCCGCTTCGCCCACCTCTCCGGACACGTCGTCGCCGTCAAGGAGACGACCGCCGAGATGTCGCGGCGCGAGTACGAGATGCTGAAGACGCTGCAGCGCCTCGACGTGCCGTGCGTGGTTCCGGGCGCGGTGATCACGAACCGCACCGACGACGAGGGCGAGGCCCTGCCCGCCGTGCTCGTCACCCGTCACCTCAAGTTCTCGCTCCCCTACCGGGCGCTCTTCTCGCAGACGCTGCGGCCGGACACGGCGACCCGCCTGGTCGACGCGCTGGCGCTCCTCCTGGTCCGCCTGCACGTGATCGGCTTCTTCTGGGGCGACGTGTCCCTTTCGAACACCCTCTTCCGGCGCGATGCCGGCGCCTTCGCCGCCTACCTGGTCGATGCGGAGACCGGGCAGCTCTACTCGGGCGGCCTCTCGAACGGCCAGCGCGAGAACGATCTGGAGATCGCCCGCGTCAACATCGCCGGCGAGCTGCTCGACCTCGAGGCCGGCGGTCGCGTCGACGACGACCTCGACCCGATCACGGTCTCCGACGGAATCGTCGCGGCGTACCGCAGCCTCTGGAAGGAGCTGACCGGTGCCGAGTCGTTCGCGACCTCGGAGCGCTGGCGGATCAACGACCGCGTGAACCGGCTGAACGAGCTGGGCTTCGACATCGAGGAGCTCGCGATCAGGACCGACGAGGCCGGGTCCACGGTGCGGATCCAGCCGAAGGTGGTCGACGCCGGCCACCACCAGCGGCGGCTGCTCCGTCTCACCGGGCTGGACGCGCAGGAGAACCAGGCGCGGCGCCTGCTCAACGACCTCGACTCGTACACGGCGACCTACGACAAGCAGGGCCTGGACGAGGAGATGGCGGCGCACGAGTGGCTGGCGCAGGTGTTCGAGCCGGTCATCCGCTCGATCCCCCGCGATCTCAAGGGTCGCCTGGAGCCGGCCGAGATGTTCCACCAGCTGCTCGAGCACCGCTGGTTCATGTCGCAGCAGCAGGCGCGCGACGTCCCCCTGGCGGAGGCGGTCACCGCCTACGTGAACGACATCCTGCGTCACCGCCGCGACGAGGCGACGGTCATCGCTCCTCCCACCGAGGCGCTGACCCTCCCGAACCTCGTCCTCGACGAGTCCGGCGACGCCGAGCTCACCGATGAGGACGCCGACGTCGACTGGACGAAGAACGTCTGACCCCCCACCACCGCAAGAGGGCCCGTGCCATCAGCACGGGCCCTCTTCGCATTCCCCCGGCTCGCTCGCCGCAGGCGGCGCCCCTCGATCCGCTCGCCGCAGGCGGCGCCTCTGACATCCAGACCCGTAGCGCGGGTGCCGGCGCGGGGAGCTGCAAGGCGGAGGAGGAAGCGATACCGGCGGTATCGCGCCCGACGACAACGCCGCAGATCGCCGCGCCGGTGCCCGCGCGGTGAGCTGCAAGGCGGAGGAGGAAGCGATATCGGCGGTATCGCGCCCGACGACAACGCCGCAGATCGCCGTGCCGGCGCCCGCGCTACTCGGAGGCGGAGCGGAGTTTGGAGATCTCGTAGAGCGCGACCGACGCCGCGATCCCGGCGTTGAGGGATTCGGTGGCGGAGCTGATCGGAATGGAGACGACGGCGTCGCACTGCTCGGTGACGAGGCGGGAGAGGCCCTTGCCCTCGCTGCCGACGACGACGAGGAGCGGCCGGTCGGCGAGTTCCAGGCCGGGCAGCATCACGTCGCCGTCGCCGTCGAGTCCGATGACGAAGACGCCTGCGCGCTTGAAGTCCTTGATCATGGCGGTGAGGTTGGACGCCATCGCGACGGGGATGCGTGCGGCGGCTCCGGCGGAGGTCTTCCAGGCGGCGGAGTTGAGGCCCACGGAGCGGCGCTGCGGGACGATGACGCCCTGTCCGCCGAACGCGGCGACGGAGCGGATGATCGCTCCGAGGTTGCGCGGGTCGGTGATGCCGTCGAGGGCGACGAGGAGGGGGACCGCTCCGCGGGAGACGCTGCGCTCGAGCAGGTCGCTCGGGTGGGCGTACTCGTAGGGCGGCACCTTCAGCACGAGGCCCTGGTGCACGGAGTCGGGGCCGGCGAGGCGGTCGAGCTCCGGGCGCATGACCTCGAGCACGGGAAGGCCGCGGGCGGTGGCGATCTTGAGCGCCTCCTTGACCCGGTCGTCCATCTCGATGCGGGTCGCGAGGTAGAGGGTGGTGGCCGGGATGCTGGCGCGCAGCGCCTCGAGGACCGAGTTCCGGCCCGTCACCATCTCGAAGTCGTCGCCGCTCTTGGGTTTGCGCGACGGGGCGGGGCGCCCCTGTCCGCGGGCGGCCGCGGAGAGGGCTCCGCCGGGGCGGCTCTTGCCGCCGGCGGCGACGAAGCGCTCGCGCGCGAGCTTCGCCTTGCCTGCGGGGTGGTAGGGCCGGTCCTCGGCCTTGGGCGTGGGCTTCTTGCCCTCGAGGGCCTGACGGCCCTGACCGCCGGAACCGACGGCCTTGCCCTTGCTCTTCTTTCGGACCGCTCCGGGGCGGCCGGGCTTATTCGCCATCGAGACTCCAATGCGCACCCGTCTGGGTGTCTTCGATCGTGATTCCCGCCGCGGCGAGATCGGTTCGGATGCGGTCGGCGCTCGCCCAGTCGCGCTGCTCGCGCGCGGTCTGGCGTTCGGCGACCAGGCGGTCGACCAGCACGCTGAGCGCGCGGTACGAGGGTTCGTCGTCGGAGCGCGCCCACTCGGGCGCCTCCGGGTCGATGCCGAGCACGGCCGCCATCGCGAGCACCTGGGTGCGCAGGGCCGAGACGGAGCCGAGGTCCTCGGCGTCGAGGGCGGCGTTGCCGGCGCGCACGGTCTCGTGCAGGACGCCGATGGCCTGCGGGACGGACAGGTCGTCGTCCATCGCCTCGGCGAACTCCTCCGGAACCACCGGCTCGCCGAGCGCGGCGAACCGCGTGCCGTCGAGGCGGCGGCGGGAGCGCTCGAGGAAGCCCTCGATCCGCTCCAGCGCCGCTTCGGCCTCCTCGAGGGCCCCAGCGTGGAACTCGAGGGTGGAGCGGTAGTGGGCCGAGCCGAGGTAGTAGCGGACGACGAGCGGGCGGGCCGCCTCGAGCAGCTCGGAGGCGAACACCGAGTTGCCGAGCGACTTGCTCATCTTCTGGCCGATGACGGACACGAGGCCGTTGTGCAGCCAGTAGCTGGCGAAGGCGTGGCCGGCGGCGCTGGACTGGGCGAGCTCGTTCTCGTGGTGGGGGAAGCGCAGGTCGAGCCCGCCGCCGTGGATGTCGAACCGGGTGCCGAGGTACTTCGTCGACATCGCGGAGCACTCGATGTGCCAGCCGGGGCGCCCGGCGCCCCACGGCGAGGCCCAGGCGGCCGACTCGGGCTCCTCCGGCTTGGCGCCCTTCCAGAGAGCGAAGTCGTGCGGGTCGCGCTTGCCGCGCGGGTCGGCGTCGGTCGCCGCCTCCATGCTCTCGAGGCGCTGGTGGGTGAGCGAGCCGTAGTCCGGCCAGGACCGCGTGTCGAAGTAGACGTCGCCGGAGTCGTCGGGCGCCGGGTAGGCGTGACCGCGCTCGATCAGGGTCTGGATGAGGGTGATCATCTCGGCGATGCTCGCGGTCGCGCGCGGCTCGTAGGTCGGCGGGAGGATGCCGAGGGCCGTGTACGCGGCGGTGAACTCGAGCTCGACGCGGTAGGCGAGCGCCCACCACTGCTCGACCGGCGCACCCTCGGGCACCCGACGCCGCGCGTCCTCGGCGATGGCGAGGATCTTGTCGTCGATGTCGGTGACGTTGCGCACCAGGGTGACCTGGAAGCCGCGGTACGCCAGCCAGCGGCGCAGCTGGTCGTAGGCGAGGGCGGAGCGCAGGTGCCCGATGTGGGGCGAGGACTGAACGGTGGGTCCGCAGACGTACATCCCGACCTCGTTCTCGCGGAGGGGGACGAAATCGACGAGGGCCTGGGCCTTCGAGTCATGCAGTCGCAGAGTCACGCGGGCGAGTTTACCGGGCGGACCGCTCCCGGCCGGGTCGGCCGCTCCGCCCGGGGACTACCGGGTGACAGCGGGGATGGGGAGGACGAGTGCCGTCGCGGTCGCGGCGACCCCCTCGCCCCGTCCGGTGAAGCCCAGCGCGTCCGAGGTGGTGGCGGCGACGCTGACCGGTGCGCCGAGCAGCTCCGAGAGCAGCCTCTGCGCCTCCTCGCGCCGCGGCGAGAACTTCGGGCGGTTGCCGATGAGCTGCACCGAGACGTTGCCGATGGCGAAGCCGGCGGCCTCCACCAGCTCGCGGGTCGCGCGGAGGAAGACCTCGCCGTGGGCGTCCGCGAAGCGCGGGTCGGCCGTGCCGAAGCGGGAGCCGATGTCGCCGAGACCCGCCGCCGCCAGGAGCGCGTCGCAGATCGCGTGGGCGACCGGGTCGCCGTCGCTGTGCCCGGACAGGCCCCGCTCCCCCGGCCAGTGCAGCCCGGCGAGCCAGAGCGGCGACGCGTCGTCGAACGCGTGCACGTCCGTGCCGATGCCGACGCGCGGCACGACGACGACGGGCGGCGGTGCGAGCACCTGCTCGGCGCGGGCCAGGTCCCAGGGGGTGGTGATCTTGAAGGCGAGCGGGTCGCCCGCGACGACGATCGAGGGACTGCCGCGCGAGGCGAGGAGCGCCGCGTCGTCGGTGAAGTCCTCCTCCGCCGAGGCGTAGGCCTCGTCGAGGAGCGCGCGCGGGAAGCCCTGCGGCGTCTGCACCGCGGCGAGCTCGGAGCGGTCCACCGTGCCGAGGATCCCGCCGTCGGCGCGGATGCGCTTGATCGTGTCGGTGACCGGCAGACCCGGGATCACTCCGCCGCCCGTCTCCCGGACCGCCGCGATCACCCGCTCGAACTGGTCGACGGGCGTGAGGGCGCGGGCGGCGTCGTGCACGAGCACCGTCTCGACGGCCGGGCCGAGCGCCCGGAGCCCCCGAGCGACCGACTCCTGGCGGCTGGCGCCTCCGGCGACGACGCTGACGGAGCCGTCCGGGGCTCCGGCGGCGTGCGTCAGAGCGGCCGTCTCCTCGAGGAGGGCGGCGGGAGCCACGACGACGATCTGGACCGGCTCCGCGAGCAGCAGCACCGTGCGCAGGCTGCGCTCGAGGATCGTCCTCCCCGCGCAGTCGACGTAGGCCTTGGGGCGCTCGCGGCCGAGCCTCGTGCCGCTGCCGGCGGCGACGACGACGACGGCCGCGGTCGGCGCGCCGGCCGGACCGTTCAGGATGCGAGGACCTCGTCGAGGAGCACGGAGGCGGCGTCCTCGTCGGTCTTCTCGGCCAGGGCGAGCTCGGAGACGAGGATCTGGCGGGCCTTGGCGAGCATGCTCTTCTCCCCCGCCGAGAGGCCGCGGTCGCGGTCGCGGCGGGTGAGGTCGCGGACGACCTCGGAGACCTTGACGACGTCTCCGGACCCGAGCTTCTCGAGGTTGGCCTTGTAGCGGCGCGACCAGTTGGTCGGCTCCTCGACGACCTCGGCGCGCAGGACCTCGAACACGCGCTCGACGCCCTCGCGGCCGATCACGTCGCGGACGCCGACCAGGTCGACGTTGTCGGCGGGCACCTCGATGACGAGGTCGCCCTGCGCGACGCGGAGCTTCAGGTACGTCTTCTCCTGGCCCTTGATCGTCCGGGTCTTCACCTCGGCGATCGTGGCGGCTCCGTGATGGGGGTAGACGACCGTCTCTCCGACCTCGAACTGCATGCGACGTCCTTTCAGCGGCGGACAGATTACCATGCGCGCCGAGCGGGACGGGAGTCCGGACGGGCGGAGCCGCGGTGCTCGCTACGCTAGCCTGGTGTCGGCTCGTGCACAGTGAAGTCGCCCTGTCCGGGGCGAGCGGGGCCGACGATCTGGAGGTTCCTGTGAAGGCGCGTATCGCTGCATCCGTCGTTCTCGCGGTCGGCGTCGCCCTCGCTACCGCCGGCTGCAACCTCGTCGCCCCGCAGGCGACGCGCAAGATCTACGACCCGAGCGACGGAGTCGGCGCGACGATCGGCGATCTCGCCATCCGCAACGCGATGATCGTCTCGGACGACGGCGAGGCCGGCACCCTGATCGTGACGCTCGTGAACTCCACCGATGAGGCGCTGAGCGTCGAGGTGCAGTACGAGGGCTCCGCGGGCCGCACCAGCGACACCGTCGACGCCGTCCCCGGCCGTACCGAGGTCCGCCCCGACAGCACCGAGGCCGTCCAGATGGATGACATCGACACGATCCCCGGCGGCCTGCTCCCCGTCTACTTCCAGTACGGCTCCGAGCAGGGCAAGGAGCTCCTCGTCCCCGTCCTGACGAACGCCCTCGAGGCCTACTCGACGCTGACCCCCGCGCCCTCCGCGACGCCGACCGTCACCCCGACGGCCGACCCCGCCCGGACCGCGCTCCCCACTCCGACCGCCGAGCCCGGCGTCGACGCTCCCACCGCGGAGTAGCCCCCTCCGCCCTCGAGGGCCGTCCACCCCGGTGGGCGGCCCTTCGTCGTCCCCGCAGCTCTCGATCCGCCGACTCCGTCGGCCACTCGACCACCATTCGCGCGACGTCCGGCTGCGCGCGTCTCGATACACCGACTCCGCCGACCACTCGAGCACCACGCCCTGAGCGACGCCCCCATCCGGCTCGTCGCGCAGCGACGGCCTCGTCCCCCACCCCTCCAGTACAGGGTTGATCGCGGGTCCTGGCGGGGTGAGCTGCAAGGCGGAGGAGGGCGCGATACCAGCGGTATCGCAACCGACGACAACGCCGCAGATCGCCCCGCCAGGGCCCGCGATCAAGCGTCGAAGCGGTAGCCGAGGCCGCGGACAGTAACCAGGAGCACCGGCTCCTTCGGCGTCTTCTCGATCTTCGAGCGGATGCGCTTGACGTGGACGTCGAGGGTCTTCGTGTCGCCGAAGTAGTCGCTCCCCCAGACGCGGTCGATGAGCTGGCCGCGGGTGAGGACGCGGCCCGCGTTGCGGAGGAGCATCTCGAGGAGCTCGAACTCCTTGAGGGGCATCGGGGTCTCGACGCCGTCGACTTCGACCGTGTGGCGTTCGATGTCCATGCGGACGGGGCCGGCGACGACGATCCGCTCCTCGCCGGGCTCCTCGGTGCGGCGTCGGAGGACGGCGCGGATGCGGGCGAGCAGTTCGCGGGTGGAGTAGGGCTTGGTGACGTAGTCGTCGGCGCCGAGCTCCAGGCCGACGACGATGTCCACTTCGGAGTCCTTGGCGGTGACCATGATGATCGGGACGGAGGAGCGGGTGCGGATCTCGCGGCAGACCTCGGTGCCGGGCATGCCGGGCAGCATGAGGTCGAGGAGGATCAGGTCGTAGTCGCCCTCGTCGAAGGCGGCGACGGCGCGGTTGCCGTCCTCGGCGACGGTGACGTCGTAGCCCTCGCGTTCGAGCAGGTAGCTGAGGGGCTCGCTGAGGGCGCTCTCGTCCTCGACGAGCAGGATGCTGGTCACGCGTGTTCTCCTATCGGGGCGGTCGCCGCGAAGGGCGTCCGGGCGGGGTCGGCTTCGGGGAGCCGGATGGTGAAGGTGGAGCCGCGGCCGGGCTTGGACCAGACGCGGACGTCGCCGCCGTGGTTCTGCACGGCGTGCTTGACGATGCTGAGGCCGAGGCCGGTGCCGCCGGTGTGGCGGGAGCGGGCCTGGTCGACGCGGTAGAAGCGCTCGAACACCCGGTCGAGGTCCTCCTCCGGGATGCCGATGCCCTGGTCGGTGACGGCGATCTCGACGACGCCGCCGGTGGAGCGGACGCCGATGCCCACGCGGGAGCCGGCGGGCGAGTACTGGATGGCGTTGGCGAGGAGATTGTGCAGCGCCGAGACGAGCATCTTCTCCTGCCCCACGACGTAGGCCTTCTTCATCCCGCCCTTGACCAGGGTGACGTCGTGCGACTCCGCCATGACGTGGGTGGTCTCGAGCGCCGCCGTGACGACGTCGTCGACGCGGATGATCTCGGCGGAGCCGGCGACGTCGGCGGCCTGGAGGCGGGAGAGCTCGATGATCTCGCGGGTGATCTTCGCGAGGCGGTGCGACTCCTGGGTCAGCCGGTGCGCGAAGCGGCGCACCTGCTGGGGGTCGTCGGCGGCGGAGTCGAGGGCCTCGGCGAGCAGGCCGACAGCGCCGATCGGGGTCTTCAGCTCGTGGGAGATGTTGGCGACGAAGTCCCGGCGGACGGCCTCGAGCCGGCGCGCCTCGGTGTGGTCCTCGGCGATGACGAGGACGTAGCGGGAGCCCAGGCGGGTCGCGTGGACGACGAGCGTCACGGCAGCGTCGGAGAGCGGGCTGGTCGCGAGCTCGAGGTCCTGGACGATGTCGTCGCCGAAGCGGCGGACGCGGTCGACGATGGCGGCGAGGTCGGGGTGGAGCAGCGTGTCCTGCGAGACCAGGCCGAGCGCGACGGCGCGGGTGGACGCCTTCAGCACGTTGTGCGACGGGTCGGTCACGAAGGCGGGCGAGCCGACGGCGTCGATGATCGCCTCGATCCCCTCGGGGAGCCCGACCGAGATCACGTCCTGCGCGATGCGGCCCTGGCGGGCGGCGAGCGTGAGCACGGTCGTCAGAAGGATCCCGATCGCGACACCGAGAACGAGCGACAGAACCACGATCAAGCCCGAATCCACGGACCCAGGCTAACCATCCACCGGGCGTCCCCCTACCGGACGCCCGTCGATCCTCCGGGGGTCGAGTACTGTTCAAACGCCCGGCACCGTCCGTTAACCTGCCGTGGTCATCATGACTGCGCCTGCGCCCACGGAGTGCAGTCGCAGCGGCGTGCGAGGTGCTCGCCGCAGATCCGGCGCCGTCGTCCGCGCGCGCCGTAGAGAGGGTCGAACACAGATGCGCGAAGTTTTCCAGCAGGAGCTGGCCGAGGTCCAGGAACGACTCGTCGAGATCTCCGGACTCGTCGAGATCGCCATCGAGAAGGCGACCCAGGCGTTCAACCACTCCGACGTCACCCTCGCGGAGGAGGTCATCGCGAGCGACGCGCGCATCGACGAGCTGGCCATCAGCCTCGACGAGCTCGCGATCGACATCCTCGCCCGGCAGAACCCGGTCGCCCGCGACCTGCGGATCGTCGTCTCGGCGCTGCGCATCAGCGCATCGCTCGAGCGGATGGGCGACATCGCCGAGCACATCGCCCAGCTCTCGCGCTACCGCTTCCCCGACAAGGTGGTCCCCAAGAGCCTGCGTCCGACGTTCGTCGAGATGGGCCGCCTCGACGTGGTCGTCGCGCACAAGCTGACCGACCTGCTCCGCTCGCAGGACCCGCGCATCGCCGAGGAGATCCGCGACGAGGACGACAAGATCGACGAGCTGCACGTCAGCGTCTTCGACAAGGTGCTCAGCGAGGCGTGGAAGGGCCAGGCCGCCGACACCGTCGACGCGACCCTCGCCAGCCGCTACCACGAGCGCTTCGCCGACCACGCCGTGTCGATCGCCAAGAAGGTCCAGTACCTGATCTCGGGCGACTACTCCTAGTCGACACCTCGGGCTCCGGCCCGTCTCACCGTCCGGCCCGCAGGAACGATCGTCTCCTGCGGGCCGGACGTGTCCGTGCGCTCCGCCTCCGGGGCTACGGGAACGGCCCGCCGGAGTCGAGGACTCGGGCGGGCCGTTCGCGCGTGCGGGGCGGTGCTACTTCTTGGCGCCCTGGGCGGCGACGGCGGCGGCACCGGCGGCCGCGGCCTCGGGGTCGAGGTAGCGCGCCTCCCCGATGGGCTCGAAGTCCTCGTTCAGCTCGTAGACGAGCGGGATCCCGGTCGGGATGTTGAGCTCCGCGATGTCCGAGTCCGAGATGCCGTCGAGCGTCTTCACCAGCGCGCGGAGGGAGTTGCCGTGCGCGGTGATCATGACGGTCTTGCCCGAGGCGAGGTCCGGCTTGATGTCGGACTCCCAGTACGGAAGCATCCGCTCGATCACGAGCTTCAGCGACTCGGTGCGGGGCAGGGCGTCGCCGAGGTCGGCGTAGCGCTCGTCGTGCGCCTGCGAGTACTGGTCGTCGTCGTCGAGCGGGGGCGGCGGCACGTCGAAGGAGCGGCGCCAGGTCTGGAACTGCTCGGGGCCGTACTCGGCGAGGGTCTGCGCCTTGTCCTTGCCCTGCAGGGCGCCGTAGTGGCGCTCGTTGAGGCGCCAGGAGCGCTTGACGTCGATCCACAGGCGGTCGGCGACCTCGAGGGCGATGTTGGCGGTCTGGATCGCACGGGTCTGGCGCGACGTGTAGACGATGTCGGGGTGCAGGCCCGCCTCGGTCAGCAGCTCGCCGGCGCGGGTGGCCTCCGCGACTCCCTGCTCGGTCAGGCGCACGTCGACCCAGCCGGTGAACAGGTTCTTCTGGTTCCACTCGCTGTTGCCGTGGCGCACGAGGATGAGGGTGTAGGTCTCGGACATGCGTCCAGCTTAGAGGCGGCCCCCTCGCCCGCGGATACGCTGGAGAGCATGCCCATCGGAGCCGTCACCCGCGGAACGACGGGCACGAACCGCCTCCGCCGGGTCGACCGCCGGCTCGCCGAGCTGCCCGTCCTGCGCAGCACCGCCTCCCCGCTCGTCGTCGATCTCGGCTTCGGGGCAAGCGCGGTCACCACGCTCGAGCTGCACCGCCGGCTCGTCCAGGCCGCGCCCGACGTCGAGGTGCTCGGCCTCGAGATCGAGCCCGCCCGGGTCGACACCGCTCGGCGCCAGCTCGCCCGGGTGAGGGAGGGCGGCACGCCGTTCCCCGCGGACGCGCGCGTGCGCTTCGAGCGCGGCGGCTTCGAGGTGCCCCTGCCCGCGGGGCGGCGGGCGGGCGTCATCCGCGCCTTCAACGTGCTCCGCCAGTACGACGAGGACGCGGTTAGGGGAGCCTGGGCGACGATGACGGACCGCCTGCAGCCCGACGGCGTCCTGGTCGAGGGCACCTGCGACGAGATCGGCCGCATCTGCACCTGGGTCGAGGTCGGCCGGGAGGGCCCGCGCTCGCTGACCCTCTCGCTCCGGCTCGCGGCGATCCCCTCGCCGATGACGGCGGCCGAGCGCCTGCCGAAGGCCCTCATCCACCGCAACGTGCCCGGCGAGGGCGTGCACGCCTTCCTCGCCGCCCTCGAGCGGGCGTGGACGCTGAACGCCCCTCTCGCCGTCTACAGTCCGGGTCAGCGCTGGATCGCGGCGGTCCGGGACCTCCGGCCGGAGTGGCCGGTCCTCGGCGGGCCGCGGCGCTGGCGCCTGGGCGAGGTGACGGTCGCGTGGGAGGCAGTCGCCCCCTCCTCCTGAGCGCCGGGCCTGAGCGCCGGGCCTGAGCACCGGACCTGAGCACCGGACCTCCTGAGCCCTAGGCGAGCGGGGGCAGGGCGGCCCGCGCCTCGGCGGGAGCGGCGCCTGTCGCCGTGAGCAGGTCGACGACGAGCGGGCGGAGCAGGACGAGCACCGTCTTCTCGGCGAGGCGCGCCTCCGGGATCAGCCGCTGGGGGTCGAGCGTGGTCGCGAGCAGCACGAGGTCCTGTCGCGCCAGGGCGAGCACCGACGGATCGGCGACCGCGCGGCCGAGCAGCGCGATGCCCGGGCCGAGGGCGGCGACCGCTCCGGCGAGCTCCGGCCGCGGGGCGCCGTCCCGGACGAGGAAGTCGGTGCGGCGCGCGACGATGCGCAGGTTCCGGGTCGCGAGGTCCAGCGCGGACAGCATCACGGCCTGGCGGGAGAGCTCGCCGCGGTGCCGGCGGACGAACGGCGAGATCCGGGCGACGCCGGTCGCGGAGTCGAGCGCCGCGGTCCAGCCGTCGATGACCGGCTGCGTCCCGCGGATCCGCTCGAGGGCTGCGGTGGACGCCGAGGAGTCGCCCCGGCGGAGCGCCTCGGCCAGCTCCTCCACGGTCCGGCTGAGCGCGGTGAGGAGCCGGTGCGCCTCGGCCCGCGCTGTGCGCAGCGGCGGGCGGGGCACGATCGCCGTGCAGAGCAGCGCCGCGAGCCCGCCGATCAGGCCGTCGACGCTCCGGGTGAAGACGCCTCCGTCCGGCGCAGGGAGGACCATCACCAGCATCGCCTGGGTCCCGGCGGCCACGGCGAACCCCGGCGAGGGCGAGAGGGCCCGGCCGAGCGTGAAGACGATCGCGAGGACGACGGCGAGCTGCCAGACGCCGCTCCCCCACAGCAGGAGCAGGACCTCGCTGGCCGTTATGCCGATGAGCATCCCCGTCGCTGTCTCGGCCACCTGCTTGGGGCGGGTGTCGCGCGCGATGCCGAGGCTCGAGATCGTGGCCGTCAGCGCCAGCACCGGCGAGGGGTGCCCGAGGAGGAAGTGCGCGACGGAGTAGGCGAGGATCGCCGCGAGCACGATCTGCAGCACGGCGGGGAGCGACGCCCCCGCGCGGGCGAGGGCGCGCGCGGGACTCAGCTCGGGGGTCCGGACGAGACCGCGCAGCCGCTCGGCCGCCCGGCCCCGCTCGGCGGGACGTGCGGCCACCACGGCGTGGCCTACCTGGTCGTCGCCCCGAGGCGGGGCAGGCGGGGCACTCCCGCCTCCGCTCCGGCTCCGGGCGGGACCACGACCTCCTGGGCCGCGGCCACGCGCGAGTCGCCGGCCAGCACGGTCAGCTCGAGATCCACCGGGACGCTCCGCTTGACGACCGCGAGAGCGACCGGTCCGTCCTCGTAGTGCCAGGCGCTGGAGGTGACCGTGCCGACCTCGACCGGCTCGCCGCCCTTGAGCGCCGTGACGACGTCGCCGTGGGCGGGGAGGATCGAGTCGGAGCCGTCGAGCTGCAGCAGGACCAGGCGCCGCGGCGGGTGCCCGAGGTTGTGCACCTTCGCCACCGTCTCCTGGCCCCGGTAGCAGCCCTTGGCGAGATGCACGCTCGAGCGGAGGAGGTCGAGCTCGTGCGGGATGGACCGCTCGTCGACCTCCGTCGCGTGGCGCGGGCGCCAGGCGGCGATGCGCAGCGCCTCGAGGGCGTCGACCCCGGCGAGGGCCACTCCCGCCCCGACGGCCATTTCCGCGAGGGCCTCGAGGGCCGCTCGCGGGACCAGGACCTCGCGGAGCTCCCAGGAGGCCCCGGGGTGCTCTGTGGTCAGCGCGTACTGCCAGCCGCCCGGCTGGACCTGCGACCACGGGTCGCTCCAGACGACGGGCTCCTCGGCAAGGGACAGGGCGAGCGTCAGGGCCGGCCCGTCGCCGAGGGCGGCGAGGGTCGCGAAGTCGTCGGTGCGGTCGGCGACCTCGACGCGGAGCATGAAGCGCATCCGGTCGAGCCAGGCGGCCAGGCCGGCCGTCTCGTCGCGGTCGAGCAGGAGCCAGGCGGTCTCGCCGTCGTCGACGAGGCGGATGACGTGCTCGATCCGGCCGGTCGGGTCGAGCAGGAGCGTCTCGGCGGACGCGCCGGGAGCGAGGCGCGAGACGGCCTGGCTGGTGAGCGAGTCGATCCAGGTGAGGCGGTCCGGCCCCGTGACGGTCACGACGCCGCGGCCGGAGAGGTCGACGAGCGCGGTGCCCGCGGCGAGAGCGCGCTGCTCGCGGAAGGGCTCGCCGTAGTGGGCGGCGACGCCGGGCTCGGCGGCGCTCGTAGTGGCGACGGCGCCCGGGGCGGCCAGGAGCGGGGAGGGCGCGTCAGTCGACACGGGCGAGCCGTCCGGAGGAGTGGGTCCGCAGGCCCTGGCCGAGCGCGGCGATGTCCCACGCCCAGAGCAGGTGGTCGTCGACCAGGCCGTAGAGGCGCGTGGCGGCGGCGTAGTCCTTCGCCGCGGCGGTGCGCATCACCGCGTCGGTCGCGAGGTCGATCCGAGGCCCCTTGACCTGACCGAGGTAGAGCTCGCTGACCCCGTCCGGGTGCACGAGCGAGACCTCGATGTCGAACCCGCCGGCGGCGTTGCGCAGCGTCTCGACGGACTCGGCGTCGGGGAAGGCGGGTGCGCCGCGGCCGGGCAGCATTCCCGGGCCGGCGTCGGAGTCGGTCAGCGCGCGGCTGAGGCGCCAGTAGCCCGTCTCGGTGACCAGGGGCCGGGGCGCCTCCTCGGCGCCCTCCTCGATCAGCCACGTGTAGGAGTTGTAGTTGAGGTACGGGAGGCCGTCGTAGCTGAAGCTGATGCGATGGCCGAACTCGGCCTGGACGGAGTCGTCGCCGATCGTGTAGTCGATGACGCCCGAGCCCTCCCAGACGCCGAGCAGCCAGGACAGGGGGACGAGCTCGGGCGGCAGGCCCGACGGAAGCGAGATCACTCGGGCTCCGGCGGCGGCTAGCGCTGGCCGCGGTAGAGCTTGTAGACGACCACGCCGGAGACCCACGCGATGGCGAGGGAGGCGAGCCCGAGCAGACCGAGGTAAAAGAGTTCCAGGGCGAGAAGCATGCGCTCATCCTACCCGCCGCCTCCGACGCCGGGGCGGGGCGGACGCGGCCGCTCAGGCGGTGCGGATCCGGGCGCTCGGGACGGGAGGGCGCGACCGCTCAGGCGGGGAGGAGGAGGGCGATCCCGCTCGCGACCGCGACCACGGCCATCGCTCCGACGATGCTCGTCATCGCGCGGAGGAGGTACCCCTCGGCGCGGGCCACGGCGAGCTGCACCGCGAAGGTCGAGAGCACGCAGCCGCCGAACGTCAGCGCGAGCCAGAGCTGCCGGGACTCCGGAGCGGCGATCGCCAGCGTCAGCACGGAGCCCGCGAGTGCGAGCGCCCAGACGACTCCGATGCCCACCCGATCCCTGCCCATCCGACAATTGTGCCCCAGGCGGACGCCCCTCCCGGCCCGCCGCTAGTATTGCGGGCAGACCAGTTCTGGAGGATCCGTGGCGCAGTTGTTGATACTGACCTCGGCGGGAGGCGCCGAGGTGCTCCCCGCACTGGGGCTCCTCAGCCACCGGACCCGGCAGATCCCCGCGGAGCCCGCCCAGCTCGTGAACGCCCCGAGCTGCGATCTGATCCTGGTCGACGCGCGGCAGGACCTCGCCAGCGCCAAGTCGCTCTGCAAGATCCTCACGACCACGGGCATCAACGTCCCCCTCATCCTGATCCTCACAGAGGGCGGGCTCACGGCCGTCTCGGCCGACTGGGGCGTCAACGACGTCATCCTCGACTCGGCCGGCCCCGCCGAGGTCGACGCCCGCATCCGCCTGGTGATCGGCCGGCTGGCGCAGGAGCAGTCGACCTCGCGCATCCAGGCGTCGGGCGTCGTGATCGACGAGGCCAGCTACTCCGCCAAGGTGCACGGGCGCCCGCTCGACCTCACCTTCAAGGAGTTCGAGCTCCTCCGCTTCTTCGCCACGCACCCCTCGCGCGTCTTCACCCGCGAGCAGCTGCTGAGCGAGGTATGGGGCTACGACTACTTCGGCGGCACCCGCACGGTCGACGTGCACGTGCGGCGCCTCCGCGCGAAGCTCGGCGACCTGGAGTCGCTGATCGGCACGGTCCGCAACGTCGGATACCGCTTCAACGTGTACGAAGAGGACAATGAGCGAGTCGCTCAACCTGTCCGTTGAGGACCTGGCCGATCCCGCGGTGGCGGCCGGCCTCGAGCACCTGATCGGGCGCGCCGCCTGGTTCGACCACCAGCCCCCCTTCAGCGACCAGACGCTCGTCGACGCCCGAGCCGGCTCGCGCACCCTCCTCGTGGGGCTGCGCGCGGACGTGGTCGTGGCGGCGGCGATCCTCGGGCAGGGCGAGCTGGAGTTCGTCGTCGATCCCGAGTGGCGCGGGGTCGGCTTCGGCACCGCGACCCTGGAGCAGGTCCTCGCGAGCGGCCGGACGGGCCTGCTCGCCTGGGCGCACGGCGACCACCCCGCCGCCCGGGCCCTCGCGGCCTCCCACGGCTTCGCACCGGTCCGCACCCTCCTGCACCTCGAGCTCGAGCCGCTCGCCGCCCCCGAGGTCCGCGTCCCCGAGGGCGTCGTCCTCTCGGACGCCCGCGACCTCGCTCCGGCCGAGTGGATCGCCCTGAACGCGCGGATCTTCGCCGCGCACCCCGAGCAGGGGCGGATGACGGAGGAGGACCTGGCGGCCCGCCGCGCCGAGCCGTGGTTCGACGAGGGCGACTTCCTCCTGCTCCGCGACGCCGACGGCACGCTCCTCGGCTACGACTGGCTCAAGATCGAGCCCGGATCGACGACCGGCGAGATCTACGTCCTCGGGGTCGCCCCCGAGGCGGCCGGACGGGGACTCGGCCGCACCCTGCTGAACGCCGGGCTCGCGCGGATGCTCGAGCGCGGCTGCACCACGGCCGACCTCTACGTCGAGGCCGAGAACCGGTCGGCGGTGGCGCTCTACCGCTCGCTCGGGTTCACGGACGCCTCCGTCGACGTGCAGTACCTGCAGCGCGCCGCGCCGCTGCGCTGAGCCGGCACTCCTCCACAGGGCCTCCCCCGGCCCCGTTCATCCGGCATTCACGAGCGGCGGCGCGGAGCGGACGGACGCGGTGCCAGGATGGTCGCATGGACGGCGACAACCTGCTTCTCGAAGACGGTCTCAGCGATGACCTCGACGACGACTTCGACGACGAGGAGGAGCACTCGGACCCGCTCCTCCCCGACAACCGCTACCTCGACCGGGAGCTGAGCTGGCTGGCGTTCAACCAGCGCGTGCTCGAGCTCGCGGAGGATCCGCTGGTTCCGGCGCTCGAGCGGGCGAACTTCCTGGCGATCTTCTCGTCCAACCTCGACGAGTTCTTCATGGTCCGGGTCGCCGGCCTCAAGCGCCGCATCCTCACGGGGCTCGCCCTGCCGACGAACATCGGCCGCGTGCCGGTCGACGTGCTGACCGACATCTCGGAGAAGGCGCACCTGCTGCAGCAGCGCCACTCCCGAGCGTTCAAGGAGCTCGTCGAGCCCGCCCTGCGCGACGGCGGCATCGACCTCGTCCGCTGGGACGAGCTGAGCGACGCCGAGCGCACCGTGCTGGACGACTACTTCTCGGCCCAGGTGTTCCCGGTGCTGATGCCGCTCGCGGTCGACCCGGCGCACCCGTTCCCCTACATCTCCGGCCTCTCGCTCAACCTCTCGGTGCGGGTGCGGAACCCGAAGACGCAGAAGGTCGAGTTCGCGCGCCTCAAGGTGCCGCAGATGCTCCCCCGCTTCGTGCGGATCGCCGGAGTCGCGGCGCCGGGCGAGCCGATGCGGTTCATCTCGCTCGAGGACCTGATCGCCAACCAGCTGGACGACCTGTTCCCCGGCATGGAGATCCTCGACCACCACGTGTTCCGGGTGACGCGCAACGAGGACGTCGAGGTCGACGAGGACGAGACCGAGAACCTGATCAAGGCCCTCGAGAAGGAGCTGCTGCGCCGCCGGTTCGGCCCGCCCATCCGCCTCGAGGTCACCGACGACATGGACGACGAGACGCTGGGCCTGCTGGTCCGCGAGCTCGACATCACGACGCAGGAGGTCTACAAGCTCCCGGCCCCGCTCGACCTCAGCGGGCTCTTCAGCCTGCAGAAGATCGACCGCCCGGACCTGAAGTACCCCAACCACGTCCCGACGACGGCGGTGCAGCTCTCGCCCAGCGAGCCCAACCAGCGGCAGGACGTCTTCAAGGCCGTCTCCCGCGGCGACGTGCTCCTGCACCACCCCTACGAGTCCTTCGCGACGAGCGTGCAGTCGTTCCTCGAGCAGGCGGCGGCCGATCCGGACGTGCTCGCGATCAAGCAGACGCTCTACCGCACCTCCGGCGACTCCCCCATCGTCGAGGCGCTCATCGACGCGGCCGAGTCGGGGAAGCAGGTGCTCGCCCTGGTCGAGATCAAGGCGCGCTTCGACGAGCAGGCGAACATCTCGTGGGCGCGCAAGCTCGAGAAGGCGGGCGTGCACGTGGTCTACGGGCTCGTCGGGCTGAAGACCCACTGCAAGCTCGCGCTCGTCATCCGCCAGGAGAAGGGCGGAGTGCTCCGCCACTACTCCCACATCGGCACCGGCAACTACAACCCGAAGACCTCGCGCATCTACGAGGACCTCGGACTCCTGACGGCCGACCCCGAGGTCGGCAAGGACCTCACGCGCCTGTTCAACGAGCTCTCGGGCTACGCGATCGAGAAGAAGTTCAAGCGCCTGCTCGTCGCACCGCGCCACCTCCGGAAGGGCCTGCTCAAGCGGATCGCCGCCGAGACCGAGAACGCCCGCGCGGGGCGGCCCTCGGGCATCCGGATCAAGGTCAACTCGATCGTCGACGAGTCCGTGATCGACGCGCTCTACCGCGCCAGCCAGGCCGGCGTGCCGGTCGACGTCTGGGTGCGCGGCATCTGCGGGCTGAAGCCCGGCCAGGAGGGGCTCTCCGAGACCATCCGCGTGCGCTCGATCCTCGGCCGCTACCTCGAGCACTCCCGCATCTTCAGCTTCGTCAACGGCGGCGAGCCGGACGTCTTCATCGGCAGCGCCGACATGATGCACCGCAACCTCGACCGCCGCGTCGAGGCACTGGTGCGGATCGTAGAGCCGGCGCACCTCAGCGAGATCGACGACATGTTCGAGCGGGCGATGGACGAGCGGACCGCCTCCTGGTGGCTCGGCCCGGACGGCGACTGGACGCGGCACCACCTCGACGAGGAGGGCGCTCCGCTCGCCGACCTCCAGAACCAGCTGATGCAGCACATCACCCATCGCAAGCGCGCGGCGACACGGTCCGCCAACCGGGCCTCCAGCCGCTGACGCCCGTGACGGGCACCGTCTACGCAGCAGGAGCGGTGTGCTGGCGGATCATCGAGGGCCGCCCGCACATCCTCGTGATCCACCGGCCGCACCGCCGGGACGTCAGCCTGCCCAAGGGCAAGGTCGACGCGGGCGAGTCCCTCCCGGAGACCGCGGTCCGCGAGATCCGCGAGGAGACCGGGCTCTCGGTGGCGCTCGGGGTGCCGCTGGGGCGCACCGAGTACACGCTGCCGAGCGGGCGCCCGAAGGCCGTCTACTACTGGGCGGCGCAGGTGACCGAGAAGGCCGTCCTGGCGTCCGACTTCCTCCCGAACGACGAGGTCGAGGCGCTCGAGTGGGTGACGCTCAAGCGGGCCCGGAGCTACCTGACCTATCCGCACGACGTGACGATCGTCGACGAGTTCGCCCGGATCGCCGCACGCGGTGCGCTCGAGACCTTCGCGATCGTGGTCCTGCGGCACGCGAAGGCGGTGCCCGCCTCCTCCTGGGACGGCCGCGACTCCACCCGCCGCCTCACCGGGCGCGGCCGGGTCGAGGCCGCGGCCGCCGCTCAGGCCGTGGCCGCCTGGCGCCCGCGCCGCCTCGTCTCGAGCACCGCCAAGCGCTGCCGGTCGACCATCGCCCCGCTGTCCGGTCTGGTCAGGAAGCCGGTCAAGCTGCGCGACGACCTCAGCCAGGAGGCGCACGAGCAGGGCACCGCCGACGTCCGCGCCCTCGTCGGCAAGCGGGTCCGCGCCCGCCGCACCGCCGTCCTCTGCAGTCACCGGCCGGTGATCCCCGAGATCCTGCGCGAGATCGCCCTCGCCACGGCGACTCCTCTCGGCGCCTACCTCGACGAGGCGGCAGCGCTCCCGACCGGGGGCTTCGCCGTGGTGCACCTCTCCACCGGCCACCCCGGCTCCGGCATCGTCGCGATCGAGACGCACACGCCGCTGGCCTGACCGCCCGGGCGCGCTGCGCGACCGGCTCGACGGGTCCGTCCCCACCGGGCCGGTCGCGCAGCCGGGACGCGCCCGACGCACCGCGCCTTCCCCGCCGCACCGTCGCTCCGCAATCCCCGAGGCGGACCCGTTCACCGCGCGTTCACCGAGCGGTCGGTGCCAGGACACGACCCCTCCGTACTCTCGCTCGCGGGCTGCACCAGGCCCTGTTCTGTTTTCCACGCTTTCCTACCCGAAAGGGATACTTGTGAGATTCTCGCGTCTCGGCCAGGCGGCCGTCGTCGCCGCCGTCGCAGCGATCACGCTGACCTCCTGCGCTGCCAACGAGGCACCGGCCGCAGGCGGCAGCTCCGGCTCCGCCACCACCTCCGCGCTCTCCGGCACCATCACCGGGATCGGCTCGTCCGCTCAGGGCACCGCGCAGACCACCTGGGCCGCCGCGTTCCAGACCGCGAACCCCGAGGTCACGGTCAACTACGACCCGCAGGGCTCCGGCGCCGGCCGCACCAACTTCATCGACGGCGCCGCCGACTACGCCGGCTCCGACTCCGCGCTCAAGGACGAGGAGCTCGCGGGCACCTTCGCCGCCTGCGCCCCCGACACCAAGGCGATCGACCTCCCGGTCTACATCTCGCCGATCGCGGTCATCTTCAACGTGGAGGGCGTCGACGAGCTCAAGCTCGACGCGGCCACCATCGCGGGCATCTTCAAGGGCACCATCACCTCCTGGGACGCCCCGGAGATCAAGGCCCTGAACCCCGACGCGACCCTCCCGTCGGCGAACATCACCTCCGTGCACCGCTCGGACGACTCGGGCACCACGCAGAACTTCACCGACTACCTCGCGGCCACCGCGAGCGACGTCTGGGACGCTCCCGCCGCGCAGACCTTCCCGTACCAGAGCGGTGACGGCGCCAAGGGCACCTCGGGTGTCGTCGACGCGGTCAAGAACGGCACCAACACGATCGGCTACGCCGACGAGTCCGGCGCCCAGGGCATGGACATGGCCCAGCTGAAGGTCGGCGACGCGTTCTCGACCATCTCGGCCGACGGAGCCGCGGCGGTCGTCGCCGCCTCGCCCATCGCCGAGGGCCGCGAGGACAACGACCTCGCGATCAAGATCGACCGCACCGGCACCGAGGCGGACGCCTGGCCGATGGTCCTGGTCAGCTACCTCATCGTGTGCCAGGAGTACGCGGACGCCGACAAGGGCGAGGTCGTCAAGTCCTTCGCCTCCTACGTCGCGAGCGAGGAGGGCCAGGAGGCCGCCGCCGCTCAGGCCGGCTCCGCTCCCCTGAGCTCCGAGCTCGCCTCGACCGTCGCCACCGCGATCGAGTCGATCAAGTAGTCCCACCGGCAGGGCCCGTCTCGCAGCACGATCCGCGGGACGGGCCCCGCCTGTGCCGGGCTCGACCCACCGGACGCCCCCTCCGAGCCCTAGCATCTCCCTGTGCGCCCCGCCGAACCCCTCGTCTGAAGAGAGTCCCCTGGAATGGCAACTGAGACCGTCGTCCGCCCGAAGGCGAAGGTGCGTGTCGGAGATCGGGTCTTCTCGATCTCGACCGTCGCCGCCGGCTCCCTCATCCTCCTCGTCCTCGCCGCCGTCGCGATCTTCCTGATCGCGCAGTCGATCCCCGCGTTCACCGCGCCGGCCGGCAGCCTCCCCGGCGACGCGACGAGCTTCTGGGCCTACGTCGGCCCCCTGGTGTTCGGCACGGTCTGGTCGGCGGTGATCGCCCTGGTGATCGCCCTGCCGCTCTCGATCGCGATCGCCCTCTTCATCTCGCACTACGCGCCGCGCCGCATCGCGATGGCCCTCGGCTACGTGGTCGACCTCCTCGCCGCCGTCCCCTCGGTGGTCTTCGGCCTCTGGGGCGCGACCGTGCTGGCGCCGATGGTGCAGCCCTTCTACCTCTTCCTCAACGTGAACATCGGCTGGTTCCCGCTCTTCGGCGGCCAGGCGTCGGGCACCGGCAAGACGATCCTCACCGCCTCGGTGGTGCTGGCCGTCATGGTCATCCCGATCATCACCGCGGTCTGCCGCGAGATCTTCCTCCAGGCCCCGCGCCTGCACGAGGAGGCGGCGCTCGCGCTCGGCGCGACCCGCTGGGAGATGATCCGCATGGCCGTCCTGCCCTTCGGCGCTCCGGGTATCGTTTCGGCCGCCATGCTCGGCCTCGGCCGGGCCCTCGGCGAGACGCTCGCCGTCGCGATGGTGCTCTCGCCCGCGACGGTCGTCTCCTTCCTCCTGCTCACCTCGCAGAACTCGAACACCATCGCCGCGAACATCGCGCTGCAGTTCCCGGAGGCGAGCGGAGTCGGCGTCAACGTCCTCGTCGCCTCGGGCCTCATCCTCTTCGTCATCACCCTCGTCGTGAACTCGGTCGCGCGGTTCATCGTCAACCGCCGCAAGGCCTTCTCGGGAGCCAACTGATGTCCGCCGCCACCTCGTCGATGCCCTTCTCGCTGCAGGCGGGCAAGCTGCCCAAGGGCACCCCCTGGATGCTGCTCGTCGGCAGCTGGGTCGTGTTCGCCGCCGTCTTCCTGATCCTCCAGGCGGCCGGCATGATGAACGACTTCAGCCTCGTCGGCGCGATCTTCTGGGGCACGGTCCTCTTCGACGTCGCCATCTACGTGGTCTCGCGCCTGGTCGAGGGCGGCCGCAAGGCTGTCGACCGCCTCGTGACCTCGCTGGTCGCGACCGCGTTCATCATCGCGCTGCTCCCGCTGATCTCCCTGCTCTACACGGTCGTCTCCAACGGAGTCGCGCGGTTCGATCCGCTCTTCTTCTCCTCGTCGATGCGCAACGTCATCGACGCGGGCGGCGGCGCCCTCCACGCGATCATCGGCACGCTCGAGATCACGGCCATGGCCGCGCTGATCTCGGTGCCGATCGGCCTGCTCACCTCGATCTACCTCGTCGAGTACGGCCGCGGCCACCTCGCCCGGGCGATCACCTTCTTCGTCGACGTGATGACGGGCATCCCCTCCATCGTCGCGGGCCTGTTCGCGTACGCGCTCTTCGCGCTGCTCCTCGGCCCCGGCGTCCGGATGGGCTTCGCCGGCTCGATCGCCCTCGCCGTGCTGATGATCCCCGTAGTCGTCCGCTCGTCGGAGGAGATGCTGAAGCTGGTCCCGAACGAGCTGCGCGAGGCGTCCTACGCCCTGGGCGTGCCGAAGTGGCTGACCATCGTCAAGATCGTGCTGCCGACCTCCATCGCCGGCATCACGACGGGCATCACCCTCGCGATCGCCCGCGTCATCGGCGAGACCGCCCCGCTGCTCATCGTCGCCGGCTTCACCGCGTCGATGAACTACGACCTCTTCAGCGAGCGGATGATGACCCTCCCGGTCTTCGTCTACACGCAGTACGCGAACCAGGGCCCCGACGCCGAGGCGTTCCTCAACCGGGCCTGGACCGGCGCGCTGGCCCTCATCCTGATCGTCATGGCGCTGAACCTGGTCGCCCGCCTGATCGCGAAGATCTTCGCCCCCAAGCTCGGCCGCTGACACCCACCACTCGGCTCCGGCCGGAATCCCCGAAGGAAGCAATGTCCAAGCGCATCGAGGTCAACGACCTCAACGTCTACTACAGCCAGTTCCTCGCGGTGGAGGGCGTCTCGCTCGCCATCGAGCCCCGCACGGTCACCGCCTTCATCGGCCCGTCCGGCTGCGGCAAGTCGACCTTCCTCCGCACGCTCAACCGCATGCATGAGGTCATCCCCGGCGCGCACGTCGAGGGCGAGGTCCTGATCGACGGCAACAACCTGTACGGCCCGGGCGTCGACCCGGTGCAGGTCCGCCGGCAGGTGGGCATGGTCTTCCAGCGCCCCAACCCGTTCCCGACGATGTCCATCCGGGACAACGTGCTGGCCGGCGTGAAGCTCAACAACCGCCGCATCTCGAAGTCGGACGCGGACGCGCTCGTCGAGCGCTCGCTCCAGGGCGCGAACCTCTGGAACGAGGTGAAGGACCGCCTCGACAAGCCGGGCTCCGGTCTCTCCGGCGGCCAGCAGCAGCGTCTGTGCATCGCCCGCGCGATCGCCGTCTCCCCCGACGTCCTCCTGATGGACGAGCCCTGCTCCGCCCTCGACCCGATCTCGACCCTCGCGATCGAGGACCTCATCGAGGAGCTCAAGAACGACTACACGATCGTCATCGTGACCCACAACATGCAGCAGGCCTCGCGCGTCTCGGACCGCACCGCGTTCTTCAACATCGCGGGCACGGGCAAGCCGGGCAAGCTCATCGAGTACGACGACACCGCGACGATGTTCTCGCGCCCGTCCGTCCAGGCGACCGAGGACTACGTCTCGGGCCGCTTCGGCTGATCAGCCGCAGACGAGAGCGAGCCGCGTCCCTCCGGGGTCGCGGCTCGCTCTCGTTCCACCGCGTTCCCTCCGGGAACGAGAAGAGCCGCACTCCGTCATCGGAGTGCGGCTCTTCTCGTGCTCGGGCCGTCAGGCGATGTCGATCGCCAGTATCGGATCGGTGGTCGGAGTCGGCGAGCCGCCGGCGTCCTCGACCGTCACGGCGACGACTCCGCCCTCGGTCAGGCTCCCCTCGAGCGGGGCCACGGTGCTGCCCTCTCCCCCGTCGAACGTCCCTGCGGCGACCGGACCGGATGAGCCGATGTACCAGAGCTCGTAGGTCTTGTCCTCCGGCAGCGGCGCCAGGTCGTCCACCACGAGGGCGGAGCGGCCGAGCGAGCTCGACCAGACCAGCGTCGCCTGCTCGCCGGTGGCGACCGTGCCGGTCGTCTCCTGCGCGTCGGGGGCGCTGCGGATCTGCTCCAGAGCCGTCTGCTGCTGCGTCTGGCCGGGGCCGGACGAGAGCAGCGGCGGAAGGGTCACTCCGCCGACCACGATCACCGCGGCGGCCGCGGCCGCCGAGAGGTAGACCGCGGGGCGGGCGAACCAGCGGCTCCGGGCGCGGTTCGCGGCGCTGCCGCCACCGTCCCGGCGAGCCGTCGGACCGCTCCGCTCGCCCTCGGAGGCGACGGGGACCAGACGGGGCGCGGAGGGCACCTCGTGGTCCTCGTCGGGCTCCTCCAGCGGCAGCTGCGGAGTGGTGGCGATGAGCGCCATCAGGTCGGCCTTGAAGCCCGGCGAAGGCTCCACGGCGGGTGCGTCGGCGACCAGCGCCTCCGCCACCTCGGCGAACGCGTCGGCCTCGCCGCGCGCCTCCGGGTGCTCGGAGAGGAAGCGCTCGTAGCGCTCCTGCTCCTCGGGCGTCAGGATGCCCAGTGCGTGACCCGCCGCGAGATCGCGCGGGTCGTCCATCCCGTCGGGGAGTCGCACATCGTTCACAGGGCCACCCCCATCTCTTCTCGAAGTCTGATCATTCCGTCACGCAGGCGTGTCTTGACGGTTCCCACGGGGCACTGCAGGATCCCCGCGATCTCGCTGTGCGAGTATCCGCCGTAGTAAGCGAGCTGCAGCGCCTGCCGCTGCAGTTCCGTCAGGCGGCCCATGGCGGCCGCGACCTTCTCGTGCTCGAGGGACACCTCCGCCTGCTCGGAGACCTGGTCGTAGTCGCGTCCGAGGTCTCGGATTCCGATGCGCATGTCCCGATCACGGCCGGCTTGAGCCGCGCGGACCCTGTCGATGGCCCTGCGGTGTGCCATCGTGAGGATCCAGGTCGTCGCGCTTCCTTTATTCGGAGCGAAACGCCCAGCGGTTTGCCAGATCTCGAGGAAGACCTCCTGGGCCACCTCCTCGGACTGGGAGCGGTCGACGAGGACGCGGATGATCAGGCCGAGGACCCGGCCGGCCATCTGGTCGTAGAGCGCGGCGAACGCGGCCTGCTCTCCCCCGGCGATGCGCTCGAGGAGGACAGCCGCCTCCGCTGTGGTGTCGTCCGTCATCAGCCCCGCCTCGCCCGCGCCCGGGCTGAAAGATTCCGCGTCATCCAGAAGGCTGTCACGGCCAGGCCTGCAACGACGACCGACACCTCGATCGGATGCGTCACGAATCGGACATCCAGCGCCAACGCGCCGATCGGCACGAGCGCGGGGTCGCCCAGCCGGGGGGCCAGCCAGAGCGAGATCACGGCCACCGCCGCAGCGGTGATGCCCGGATAGCTGCGCGGGCGGATGAGGACCCAGAGCCCGGCGAGCACGTCGAGGACCGCGAGGACGCGCATCACCGTGCCCTGCGAGAGCGAGACCCCCGCGGCGAACTGGGCGCCCTCCGCGTCGTCGACGCTCGGCGCGGCGAGGAGGTAGAGGGCGGCGACGACCAGCAGCCCCGTCCCCGCCCAGACGCGCGCGCCGATCCGGAGAGCTCTGCTGTTCTTCATTCCGCTGGCGCCTGTCTGTGGGGACTCGGGCGAGGATCGACTCCTCCTGGGCCCTCGCCTCGCGCACCGTGGCCTCGATGCGAGCAGAGAAGGGGCCGGACCGCAGGAACGCCTCTCGGCGCGAGGCCGCTCGAAGCGGCTATAAGTGGAGCCCGGGGTTACTGCGATCCGGCTTCCGCCAGTCTACCAAAGGCCTCCGCGGTGGCGGCGAGCGGCGTTCGCAATGGGTGAACGCGGGTTGCGCGTCACTCCAGGGAGTCGCTCCGCCACAGCCGCGCGCAGCTCACGAGCTCGGCCGCGGTGGTCGAGAGGCGCAGGGCGCGGGTGGTCAGCTCGCTCGCCCGGGCGGGGTTCACCGGCTCCACGTCGTCGGCGACCGAGACGGCTCCGGAGGCGCTCACGCGGCAGAACGCCGCGGCGCGGTCCAGTGCCACCGCGAAGTCGCCGTCGAAGACGCCGCGGAGGATCCGGTCGGCCAGCTCGGTGATCTCGGCCGGCCCCGTGGGAGTGCTGGCTCCGGCGACCACCGGGTCGATCGTGGCGGACAGCTCGACTCCGCGCTGGTAGAGGAAGCTCGTGCTCTCCGGGTCCTGCCGGATGACCAACCGCAGCAGGTAGATCCGCCAGAGGGCGCCCGGCAGGCTCGCCGCGCTGGAGCGCGCCCAGAGCTCGGCCAGCGCGTCGATGCCGTTGTGGTCGGTGTACTCGACCAGGCGGTCGATGACCACCGGGTCGGGGTCGTTCCGGACACGGCTCAGCAGCGCGATCGCGGTCTCGTGGGCGACGCGGCTGATCTGCGCCGGGTCCTCCCCTCCCTGGAACGCCTCGAAGACGTGGGAGGGGAACTTGGTCGGTTTGTGGAAGCCGTCTGTCATGGGGCCGCCTTCCGCGGTCGTGCGCGCGGACGCTCTCGCGCTCGCGCTCCGTAGGGGGTTCGAGGAGGGTAACGCCCGCGGCTGGGCGGGTATGCCCGCGCGGAGGACGCGGTCCGCTCCGGGATCGTCCGCGCTCCGGGCCGCACCTGCTACGGGCCGCACCTGCTCCGGGGGCGTCGACGGCCCGCTACCCTGGAGCGCGCGGGCCTCTAGCTCAGTTGGCAGAGCAGCGGACTTTTAATCCGCGGGTCGTCGGTTCGAGCCCGACGGGGCCCACCAGTATCTGCGTGGCGCGATCGACGATTACTCACTCCGCGCGCACCGCGAATATTGTGAATCGTCGTCCCATCGTCATCGCGTCCAACCCGAAAGCTTCAGCACCTGAAGTCCGGCTGCCGCTGTCACCAAGTGATTAGGGTCCCAGCCTGCGATCTCAGCCTCCCGCCCTTTTCTATTTACGAATTGCTGCGAGCAAGGAATCAGTGAATGACTGAACTTTAACGGTATCTCGATCGAGCACGCCCCCACCGAGTGCGCTTTCAATCGACGCGGCTGCAGCCTCGAAAAGCGCGAGACTCTTGACATCGTCCCAAAGCACATCATTTATCTTCTTGGCGTACTTTTCCACCTTGTTCGCATATAGAGGCGGCATTAGATCATCCACCGCAAGATAACGAGCCGCAGTCAACATATGGTACCGTGCAGGCTTGTAGCGGACTGGAATTTGACCATTCCGAAAAAAGTACTCGAGTTTGTAATAGGCGTATGCAGCCGTGTAGTACGGCTCGATCTGATGATCCGAGTTGAAGATAGTCTTGCCAACATAAGGCTTAAGTTCGGAATAATAGTTTGCCGCCCGGCGGGGTTCATCAAGGAACATCGCAGCGAAGGAACGAAGCTCTAGTATTTTCGTGATGATACGGACCTTCTCCACACCCTGTGAGCCGTACTGCTTCGATCGTCGCTCATAGTGGAGACGAAAACGCTCGTCGACTGACGACATAAATGCTTCCAGTTGCTTCTGGAAAGTACTTAGTGCAAAGAGATCTTCATCGGTGACCTGAGTCTGGCGGTTAGTTGCTGCAGTGATCGCATTAATCACTTCATCATCATTGGTCGCAATAACTTTGAAGGGAACACCCAGGTCGTCAGGAAGCGAGTTACGTGAGTTGAAGAGCACATGGCTAGTTTGACAACCGTTTACAATCTGATAGTCGGATGCCAAGAATTTGTTCGCAGTACTCTTTAAGCCTCGAGCGACCAGGGTCACACCATTGTTGAGCACAGCGAAACGATCTGCGCCCTGAGTAGTTGCAAGGCTTTTCGCCATCTCATTATTGACTGGATTATCACCCTGGAAGTCACGTACGTTATCTTCGAAGATATGACGACGAATGGTGTCAGTCTCGGTATCTGAGATAATTTTAATAAACTCGCTTAGCGGGAGGACGCCGACATACGATTCTGTAACACCTTCAATCTCGGGCAACGTCGCCTTATTAGCGAACGTGAACTCTACCGAGATGGCGTTTTTACTTCGGTTCCAACTGGCTTGAATTTCGGACGCACCAAGCGGGCGCAGCACAACATGCTCGAATAGATTTGTGTCACCAAGACGCTGCTCCGCCTTCGCAATCTTTCCCAAAAGATGAGCGTCGTTCGTCCATTTTCCTGTCGTGACATAGAAGAGTTCACAAGTGGGCTTGTCGTGCTTAAACTGCGAACTGTGGTCGTAGATCCAACTCATCAGCTCCCTCGCGATTATAATTCGCTCAGACATTGGTAGCGACGGGGTCTCTTCGAAGAATTCTAGTACCCCGTCACCGAACGCGGCAATTTCTTCGCCGCTGAAACCGCTAGAAGTTTTTGCCTGCATGAACAAGAAACGAACGTCCAAGAAACCATTGGTTCGAAGCAAGTCCTCCATCTCGTCGATCTCAGTGACGAGTGCACCATTGACGAGAATAGCAATTCCGTCAAGCGCAAGATCAGATCCACCGCCTGTGTGAACGTCAACTACACTTAATTCTTCGTCGTAGTTGTCGGAGAGGACGCAGTAATTTACAAAATGCTCAAAAGTAGTCGCGTTCTGGCCCGCTGGTAGCGCTTGCTCTACTCTGAAGCTTTCGACGTATGCTGTCGTGATCCGATCCATATCTAGATCATTGCACACTCTGTTCTCCCGGTCACCTCGCTACCGAGGCGTCGGACTTGGTGATCTGCGAAGTGTAGTCAGTAACATGAATATGAGTTCAAGTCATGTCTGTCGTGGCTACACTCGAGCGTCCAAGCCATCAGCTCACCTCAAACGGCTGAAACGCGGTCATTAATCACGGCGACGCGGCCGGGCGGCGAAGGTCTCAGATGCGCACATTCAATAGCTCCGCGGCGACGGTCTCGAGACGGAAGTAGTTCCGGCGGAAAGTCGTGTCGTCCGTAACTCGCGATTAGTCGGACGAGTGCTACCCCCGGCCGCTCCTTCCGGCCAGAACCGCACCGACGGACGGCCTGAGAGCCGGTGCGACAGAAGACGACGGTCGAGGAGGTCTTTCGGAGTCCGCCTCTTAATCCGCGGGTCGTCGGTTCGAGCCCGACGGGGCCCACCACCCGCCCGCCTGGTCGCGCTTTCGGGACAGTGCCAGGGCCCGGCCAGGTCGCACGACTACCGTTCAGGAGTGCTGACCTTCCTCCGCGCTCTTCTGCGGCGGCCTCGGCTGTGCGAGGCGTGCCGCCTCCGGCGGCCCCGCCGCCGCGATCCGTTCTGCTCGACGGACTGCGCGAAGACGTACTACCTCTATCACTGACGCCTGGTCCGGCGGGCGACGCTGGGCAGTGGAGTCACTCGTGGCAGAGCGACCAGACCTCGTCCGGGTAGTCGCGCACCTTCTCGCCGACGAGGAGGCGCCAGCGGCCCTCCTGATGCTCGAGCAGGCGTCCGGTGACGACTTCCGAGAGCCAGTCGGAGTCGATCCGGTACCAGCGGACGAGGCGGACCGTCGTGGCGGTGTGCGAGACGCGAGTCGTCATCGCGGACGTCCCTTCTCGACGAGGGAGCGGGGTGCTGGAGTGCAGCGGGAGGTTCGACCGGCGAACGGGAGGTGACCCGCACCGGGACGACTCCGTTGTCGACCGGCCGGGAGACTGCGGCGGGCATCCGGCGCACCGGATGCCAGGAACTCTAGACGACGCCGCAGGCCGTGTCTGTCCCACCGGTGGTCACAGCGCGGCGTCACTACCCAGCCGACACGGGGTCACGACGATCCGGGTCCGAGCGGCGCAGGACTCGTCGGATCGGGGCGCGACGGCTCAGGACTCGACGGCTCAGGACTCGACGATGCAGCCGGCCGCGCGGGCCGAACGGAAGGCAGCCGTCTCGCGGGTACGGGAGCGCAGCCTCCGCGCTCTCCGGCGGAGCAGCCGCTCGCTGGGGCCGAAGGCGCCGGATTCGAGGAGCTGGCGGAGGGACAGGGTCACCTGCCGGGCCAGACGGGGATCGATGCGGCCGGGGATCCGGATCGCGTCGATGAGGTCGAGGGCGTTGCGCGTGGTGCGGGAGATCGCCATGACGGAACCCTAGGGACGCCGGGGCGCGGTGTGCGCGCCCCGGACGGGGGCGCCGACGGGGACTGATGCTCACCCCCGGGGCGCCCCGGCGGGATCAGTCGTGCCCGTTGCTGCCGTCGCCACGGCCCGTGGAGGACTGCAGGCGGTCGATGTGCTCGGAGGCCTGGGCCTTGGTGAGATCGGCGGGCAAGGTCTCGCCCGCCTCGCGCGCGAGGGTGTCGAGGTAGCTGCGCTGCGGGCCGGTCATCGGCTCATCGCCGGTGACCCAGTCGGACGGGTCCTTGCTGGCGCTGGTGTCGCTGCCGTCGTCGGCACGGGCGCCGAGGACGTCGCCCTCGGTCTTGACATCGGGATCGGTGGTGTTGTCATCGCTCATGGTGCGACCGTACGCCCGACCACCGACGCCGACGAGGGCTTGCGGAGCGGGCCCGGGCGCCCCGCTTCACGAGCCGAGCAGCGCGTGCGCGACGGTGAAGATGACCAGCCCGGCCAGGGAGCCCACGACGGTGCCGTTGATCCGGATGAACTGGAGGTCCTTCCCGACCTGCAGCTCGAGCTTCTCGGACGTCTCGCGCGGGTCCCAGCGGTGGATGGTGTCGCCGATGATGCTGGCGATGTCGGTGCGGTAGCGGTCGACCAGGTTGGCCGCGACCGATCCGATCCAGGAGTCGACGGTCGCCGCGAGACCGGCGTCGGTCGAGAGCCGGCGGCCCAGATCGACCACGATCGACTCGATGCTGCCGCGGAGGGGGCTCGACGGGTCGTCCATCGCGCCGAGGAGGGAGGCCTTCGTCGCCTCCCAGGCGTCCCCGGCGAGCTCGCGGACGCGCGGGCTGTCGAAGGCGCGGTTCTTGATCTCCTCGACCCGGGCGATCAGGTCGGGGTCTGTGCCCAGATCCTGCGCCAGCGTGGCGAGGTAGCCGTCGATCGCGATCCGGAACGGGTGCACCTGGTCCTCGCGCACCGCGGCGACGAAGACGAGCGCCTCGCGGTACAGCCGCTCGTCCACCGCTCGGCTGACCGCGGAGGGCAGCCAGCTCGGCAGGCGGCCGCTGACCATGCGGGTGAAGCTCTGCGGGTTCGCGGTCAGCCACGCCTCCGCCTGCTCCACCAGCGTGTCCACGAGGCGCCGGTGGTGGCCCGCCTCGACCACGCTGCCCACCAGCGAGCCCAGCGGCGGGCCCCACTGCGGGTCGAGGAGGTGGCGCCGCGCCAGCGCCTCGATCACGCGCTGCACGTCGGAGTCGTCCAGCAGGGCGATCGCCGAGCGGACGGCCGCGGCGCTCTCGCCGCCGACCCGGTGCGCGTTCTCCGGCTCGGCGAGCCACAACCCCGCCCGCTGGGCGATCCCGAAGGAGTCGAGCTTCTCGCGCACGATGGCGCCGCGGAGGAAGTTCTCCTCGACGAACTGCGCGAGGCTCGCGCCGATCTCGTCCTTCTTGGTCGGGATGATCGCGGTGTGCGGGATCGGCAGGCCCAGCGGCCGCCGGAACAGCGCGGTCACGGCGAACCAGTCGGCGAGCGCGCCGACCATCCCGCCCTCGCTCGCTGCCCGGACCCACTGCAGCCACGGGTAGCGCTCCTGCAGGGCGAACGACACGGCGAAGACGACGGCCATCACCACGAGCAGGCCCGTGGCGAGCCGCTTCATCCGGACGAGGGCGACGCGCTTGGCCTCGTCGTCGCGCCCGACGGCCGCGAGGGTGGTCATGACGCGGTGGGGAACCCCTCGTGGCGGATGCCCCACGCGACGGTCCACTCCTCGCCCGGCTCGAGCCAGCGCAGGCCCTGCCCGCTGTTGAACGCCTCGGCGGGAGCGGTCATCGGCTCCACGGCGATCGCGGTCTTCACGTCGTCGCCGTCGGGGAAGATCCGGGTGATGAAGACCTGGATGAAGTTGTGCGAGGCGTCGGCCCAGAGGAGCACGCGGCGGCCGTCCACGGCGCGGAGGCCGTGCACGCTCTCGCCGTCGACCATCCGGACGTCGGCCCAGGCGTCGTCGAGCTCCAGGTCGCCGATGCGGCGGCCGGAGCGGAGGTCCCACTCGGTGCCCTCGACCGGGTTCTGCGCGGTGGGGTTGAGGCGCTCGTCGACCTCGATGTGCACCGCCGCGTCGACGGTGATCTCGAGCTCGTCGGTCGGGACGTCGCCGATGGCGAGGAAGGGGTGCGTGCCGATGGCGACGGGTGCCTCGTCGGCTCCGACGTTGACGACGCGGTGGACGACCTTCAGCCCGTCGGCCTGCAGCTCGTAGCGGACCGAGGTCTCGAGGTGGAACGGGTAGCCCGCCTGGGGCACGACCGCCGCGGCCAGCTCGACGAAGGACGGGCCCTGATCGACGAGGCGGTACGGGGTGCTGACCAGGAGTCCGTGGATGGCGTTGTGGTACTTCGGCTCGGTGATCGCGAGCTGGAGCGTCTCGCCGCGGTGGTGCCAGCGCCCGTCCTTCACGCGGTTGGGCCAGGGCATCAGGACGATGCCCGAGCCGAACGGCGGGACGGTGCTCTCCGGGTAGGAGGCGGTGATCTCCACTCCGTCGACCGAGAGGTGGCGCAGCGCTGCGGCCACCTCCGTCACGACGGCGTGCAGGGCGCGTCCCTCAGCGGTGAGGTCGAGCGAGAACTGGCGCCCGGTGGCGGGGGCGGGGGTGAAGTCGGCCATTCCTCGATCCTACGGACTGACGCGCTCGCCGAGCGCCCGGCAGCGGGTGACCGCGAGCCCCGCCTCCTCCAGAGCGGCGACGAGTCCGTCGCCGGCCCCCGCCCCCGTGAGCAGACGGTCGAACTCGTCGGGAGCGGCGACCCGGCCGAGGTCGACCACTCCGAGCTTCGAGGAGTCCGCGACCACGACCCGGCGGGTCGCCGCCTGCAGCATCCGGCGCTTCAGGGTCGCCTCGGGGAGGTTGACGTTGGTGACGCCGGCCTCGGGGTGCACGCCGGTGCAGCCGATGAAGGCGATGTCGGCGCGGATCCGCTCGAGCAGCTCGGACGCCAGCGGCTCGACCAGCGAGTGCTGCAGCGGCCGCAGAGTGCCCCCGGTGACGACGACCGTGAAGCGCGGGATGGCCGGCTCGAGCGCCAGCGCCGTGGAGAGGCCGTTCGTGATCACCGTGACGTCGCGCAGATCCTCCCGCGCCACGAGCGCGTGCGCGATGGCGAGCGGGGTGGTGCCCACGTCGAGCACGATGCTCTGCCCGGAGGAGACGGAGGCGGCGGCCTCCTCGCCGATCGCGGCCTTCTCTTCGGAGGCAGAGGTCAGGCCCTCCTCGAGCGAGCGCTCGCCGGTGGGCCTCGGCGCCGGGATCGCCCCTCCGCGCACCCGCTGGAGGACGCCCTCGCTCGCGAGCAGGGCGAGATCGGAGCGGACCGTGACGACCGAGACCCCGAGCATGTCGGCCATCGGGGCGACCCCGACGAAGCCCGAGCTCTCGGCGGCCAGACGCAGCCGCAGCCGGCGCTCGATCGCCGACGTGGACTCCTGCTCGCCGTCCGTTCTCATCCGCCCATCGTGCCCGCGGACCGGTGGACTTGTCAAAGGGAAAACGAGCTTTCCTTTTCGAAGATGCGGCCCTAGTCTGACTCCTGCCATGAACGAAGCGATCACACTCTCCGCCGGCGTCGTCAAGCGCCCGCACACGCTGGCCGACGGCCGCGAG
The DNA here is from genome assembly GCF_002931595.1 of Rathayibacter sp. AY2B9. NCBI lineage: Bacteria > Bacillati > Actinomycetota > Actinomycetes > Micrococcales > Microbacteriaceae > Rathayibacter > Rathayibacter sp. AY2B9. The sequence continues at coordinate 21,753 of NZ_PSUB01000001.1, read as the reverse complement.
CTCCTTTACTTCGACGACGCCGACACGACCCTCCCCCCGGAGCGCGCCGCCGACGCACGCCACCTCGACCCCCGCCCCGCCACCGCGCGGATGCGCCAGGACGTGCTGACCGGCGAGTGGGTCTCCATCGCCGCGTCGCGCCAGAACCGCGTGTTCCTGCCGCCGGCCGAGCTCGATCCGCTCGCCCCGGCGTCGCCGACGAACCCGTCGGAGGTGCCCAGCCGCTACGACGTCGCCGTCTTCGAGAACCGCTCCCCCTCCTTCGGCCCGCTCCTCGAGGACGCGGACGCGCCCGCCTCCCTGGAGGACCTGCGCACCCTCGGGCTCGGCCGGACGCTGACCAGCGTCGGCCGCTGCGAGGTCGTCTGCTTCAGCCCCGAGCACGAGGGCTCGTTCGCCACGCTCAGCGCCTCCCGCGCCCGGACCGTGGTCGAGGCCTGGGCCGACCGCGTGGGCGCCCTCTCGGCCCTTCCCGGCGTGCAGCAGGTGTTCCCGTTCGAGAACCGCGGCGAGGCGATCGGCGTCACGCTGCACCACCCCCACGGGCAGATCTACTCCTACCCTTACGTCACGCCGCGCACGACCCGTCTGCTCGCCTCGCTCGACAGCTACGGGCCGTCGATGTTCGCCGACGTCCTCGCCTTCGAGCAGGCCGGCGAGCGCGTCCTCCTCCGCGGCGAGCACTTCACCGCGTTCGTGCCGTTCGCCGCGCGCTGGCCCGTCGAGGTGCACCTCCTGCCGCACCGCCACGTCCCGGACCTGGCGGCGACGACCCCGGAGGAGCGCGACGAGCTGGCTGCGATGTACCAGCGCCTGCTCCGCGGCATCGACGCCCTCTACGACACCCCGACGCCCTACATCGCCGCCTGGCACCAGGCCCCGGTGCACGAGCGCCGCGACGAGGTGCGCCTGATGCTCCAGATCACCTCGCCCCGCCGCGCCGAGACGAAGCTCAAGTACCTCGCGGGGAGCGAGGCCGCGATGGGCGCCTGGATCGGCGACATCGCCCCCGAGACGAGCGCCGCGGCCCTGCGCGCGGCGATCGAGCGGTCCGACGCGGCCGTGCTCGAGGCCTGGATCGCACAGCGCCCCGGCGCGGCCCTGCCGGTCGCCGCACACAGCGACGACTCGCTTCCCGGCGGCGCCGCCACTCCCGCCACCACCGCCGCCGACATCGCCGAGGAGAACCGATGACCGCCGCTCCCGCCTCCCTGACCGCCGTCGCCGAGAGCGCGGCCGCCGCCTTCGAGCGCACTTTCGGCCGCCCCGCCGCCGGCGTCTGGGCCGGCCCCGGCCGCGTGAACCTGATCGGCGAGCACACCGACTACAACGACGGCTTCGTCTTCCCCTTCGCGATCGACCGCGCCACGGCGATGGCCGTCGCGCCCAGGGAGGACCGCCTGATCCGGATCAGCAGCGCCTTCTCCCCCGAGGTGGTCGAGGTCGCTCTCGACGAGCTCGGCCCCGGCGCCGTCACCGGCTGGTCGGCCTACCCGCTCGGCGTGGTCTGGGCGCTCACCGAGTACGGCGTCGACCTGGGCTCCCGCTCGGGCTTCGACGCGTACGTCGACTCCGACGTGCCGGTCGGCGCGGGGCTCTCGAGCTCGGCGGCGCTGATGTGCGCGATGGCCGTCGCCCTCGACGAGCTCTGGCACCTCGGCTTCGACCGCGCGACGATGGCCCGCGTCGGTCGTCGCGCCGAGAACGTCGCGGTCGGCGCCCCCACCGGGATCATGGACGAGTCCGCCTCCCTCTTCGGGAAGCGCGACGCCGCGGTGTTCCTGGACTGCCGCAGCCTCGACACCGAGGTCGTCCCCCTCGGCTTCGAGGAGGCCGGGCTCGTCCTGCTCGTCGTCGACACCCGCGTCGAGCACGCGCACGCCACCGGCGGCTACGCCGAGCGGCGCGCCTCCTGCGAGCTCGGCGCCGCGACCCTCGGCGTGCCGTCGCTCCGCGAGCTGACGGTCGACGACCTGCCGCGCGCCAAGGAGCTCCTCGACGACGTCACCTACCGGCGCGTGAAGCACGTCGTGACCGAGGACGCCCGCGTGCTCGAGACCGTCCGCACCCTGCGCGAGCACGGTCCCCGGGCGATCGGCGATCTGCTCGACGCCGGCCACGTCTCCCTCCGCGACGACTTCGAGATCTCGGTGCCCGAGCTCGACACCGCCGTCGAGGCGGCGCGCAGCGCCGGAGCGATCGGCGCCCGGATGACCGGCGGCGGCTTCGGCGGCTCCGCGATCGCCCTCACCCCGGTGGAGAAGGAGGACGAGGTCCGCGCCGCGGTCCTCGCCGCCTTCGCCGAGAAGGGCTTCACGACTCCGGAGCTCTTCCTGGTCACGGCCGCCGACGGCGCGGGCCGCGTGCTCTGACCTCTGCTCCAGTTGACGCCCCCTGCGACCTCGCGTCGCAGGGGGCGTCCCTCGTCCAGCCGCTACGGCGCCGGATCCGGCGGAACGACGGCGCGCGCTTCTCCCCCTGTGACCCGGACCAGCTCGGCGAAGCTCGTCGGGTAGACGGTGTGCGCGTGCCCGGCCGCAGCCCAGACCACGTCGTAAGCGGCGAGGGCCGCGTCGACCACGGTGCGCAGCGGCGCGGGATGGCCCACCGGCGCGATCCCGCCGATCGTCTGGCCCGTCGCGGACTTCACCTCCGCGGCCGGCGCCCGGGTGATCGATCCGCCCAGCTGCACGCCCAGCCAGGCGGTGTCGACGCGGTGGCCGCCGCTGGTCAGGACCAGCAGCGGCGCACCGTCGAGCAGGAACACGAGCGAGTTGGCGATCTGACCGACGTCGACGCCCAGCGCCTCGGCCGCCAGTGCGGCCGTCGACGCGGCCGAGTCGAGCCAGCGCACGGTCGGGTGCACGCCGTGCCGGTCGAGGTCGGCGAGGACGCGGTCGACGGCCGGGTGGCTCCGTTCGCTCATGCCGCCGAGGCTAGCGCCCCGGCCGCGCTCACTTCTCGAACGTGGAGGCGTCGATAACGAAGCGGTAGCGGACGTCCGAGGCGAGGACGCGCTCGTAGGCCTCGTTGATCTGCGAGGCCGAGACGACCTCGACCTCGCTCGCGATGCCCTTCTCGGCACAGAAGTCGAGCATCTCCTGGGTCTCGCGGATGCCGCCGATGCCCGAGCCCGCGAAGGAGCGACGGGCGCCGAAGAGCGTGAAGACGTGCAACGGCAGCGCCTCGGCCGGAGCGCCCACGTTCACCATCGTGCCGTTGCGGCGCAGGAGCCCCAGGTAGGCGTCGAGGTCGAGGGGCGCGCTGACCGTGTTGACGATCAGGTCGAAGGTGTTCGCGAGATCGGTGAAGGTCGCCTCGTCGCGCGTCGCGTAGTAGTGGTCGGCGCCCAGGCGGAGGCCGTCCTCCTTCTTGCTGAGGGTCTGCGAGAGCACGGTGACCTCGGCGCCCATCGCGTGCGCGAACTTGACGGCCATGTGGCCGAGCCCGCCGAGGCCGACGACGGCCACGCGCTTGCCGGGGCCTGCCTCCCAGTGCGAGAGCGGCGAGTAGGTCGTGATGCCCGCGCACAGCAGCGGAGCGGCGGCCTCGTAGGGGATCGACTCCGGCACGCGGAGCACGAAGTCCTCGACGACGACGACGTGCGTGGAGTAGCCGCCCTGGGTGATGGTGCCGTCGCGGTCGACGGAGGCGTAGGTGCCGGTGTTGCCCTTCAGGCAGTACTGCTCCTCGCCCGCGAGGCAGTTCTCGCACTCGCGGCAGGAGTTCACCATGCAGCCGACGCCGACGCGGTCGCCGACGGAGTGCTTGGTGACCTCGGAGCCGACCTCGGCGACGACGCCGACGATCTCGTGGCCGACGGTCAGCGGGTACGCCACCGGTCCCCAGTCGCCGCGGACGGTGTGGATGTCGGAGTGGCAGATGCCGGAGTAGGCGATCTCGATGAGCACGTCGTGCGGTCCGACGTCGCGGCGCTCGATGGTGGTGGGGACGAGCGGCTCGGTCGCGGAGGGGGCGGCGTAGGCGGTGACGGTGAGCATGGGTTCTCCTCGTGGGGCGGGGCGCGCTCCGAGGACGTGTCCGACGGGGTGGGGGACGCGAGAGCGCCGGGCCACGCTACCGGCAGGCGACTGGACGTCGCCCCCGAGCGCGGTCCGGCGCGGGTCCCGTGGCGCGGGGCCGGTCAGCGCAGGGCGCGCTCGGCCGCCGTCACCACGTTGTGGATGAGCATCGCGCGCGTCATCGGGCCGACGCCGCCGGGCACGGGCGAGAGCCAGCCCGCGACCTCCGCCACCTCCGGTGCGACGTCGCCGGTCAGCTTCGCGCGGCCCGTCTCCGGGTTCTCGACCCGCGTGATGCCCACGTCGAGCACGGCGGCGCCGGGCTTCACCCAGTCGGCGCGGATGAGCCCGGGCACGCCCACGGCGGCCACCACGATGTCGGCGCGGCGCACCTCCGCGGCGAGATCGGCCGTGCGGGAGTGGGTGAGGGTCACGGTGGCGTCGAGGCCCTTCCGCGTGAGCAGGAGCCCGAGCGGTCGGCCGACGGTGAGCCCGCGGCCCACGACGACGACGTGTCTGCCCGAGGTCGGGATGCCGTGGCGCTGCAGCATCTCGACGATCCCGTTCGGCGTGCAGGGCAGCGGGCTGTCCAGCTCGCCCTCGACGCCGAGAACCAGGCGGCCGAGGTTGGTGGGGTGCAGGCCGTCGGCGTCCTTGTCCGGATCCATGAGCTCGAGCATCGCGTTCTCGTCGATGCCCTTCGGCAGCGGGAGCTGGATGATGTACCCGGTCACGGCCTCCGAGTCGTTGAGCTGCCGGATGGCGGCGCGGATGTCGTCCGCCGACGCGGTCGCGGGGAGGTCCACGCGGATCGACTCGATCCCGACCTCCGCGCAGTCGCGGTGCTTGCCCGCGACGTACGAGCGGGAGGCGGGATCGTCCCCCACCAGCAGCGTGCCGAGCCCGGGCACGACGCCCCGCTCGCGCAGAGCGGCGACCCGCTCCGCGATCTCCGTCTTGACCGCCGTCGCCGTCGCGACGCCGTCGAGTACCTGTGCCGTCATCTCGGGCTCCTCGGTCGTGGCGCGGCGGAGGGGGACGGTGCCCCGGCCTCCGCCGCGCGGGTGGTGCAGCGGATCGACTACAGCCCGGGGTAGAGCGGGAAGTCGTCGGTGAGGCGGGCGACACGGCCGCACAGCGCCTCGAGGTCGGCCGAGGGCTTGAGCGCCTCGGCGATGACGTCGGCGACCTCGGTGAACTCCGTGTCGCCGAAGCCGCGGGTCGCGAGCGCCGGCGTGCCGATGCGCAGGCCCGAGGTGACCATCGGCGGGCGGGGGTCGAACGGCACGGCGTTGCGGTTGACCGTGATGCCGACCTCGTGGAGGCGGTCCTCGGCCTGCTTGCCGTCCAGCGGCGAGTCGCGCAGGTCGGCGAGGACGAGGTGGACGTCCGTGCCGCCGGTCAGGACGTCGATGCCCTCGGCCTTCGAGTCGGCCGCCGTGAGGCGCTCGGCGAGGATCTGCGCGCCGCGGATGGTGCGTGCCTGGCGATCGGCGAACTCGGGCTCGCCGGCGAGCTTGAACGCGGTCGCCTTCGCGGCGATCACGTGCATGAGCGGGCCGCCCTGCTGGCCGGGGAAGACGGCCGAGTTCAGCTTCTTGGCGTACTCCTGCTTCGCGAGGATGAGCCCCGAGCGCGGGCCGGCCAGCGTCTTGTGGACGGTGGTCGTCACGACGTCGGCGTAGGGCACCGGCGACGGGTGCAGCCCCGCCGCCACGAGGCCTGCGAAGTGGGCCATGTCGACCCAGAGCTTCGCGCCGACCTCGTCGGCGATGGCGCGGAACGCCTCGAAGTCGAGCTGACGGGGGTAGGCGGACCAGCCGGCGATGAGCACCTGCGGCCGGACCTCGAGGGCCTTCTCGCGGACCGCGTCCATGTCGATGCGGAAGGTCTGCGGGTCGACGCCGTACGCGGTCGCGTTGTAGAGCTTGCCCGAGAAGTTCAGCTTCATGCCGTGGGTCAGGTGGCCGCCGTGCGCGAGCTCGAGGCCGAGGATGGTGTCTCCGGGCTGCACGAGCGCGGCGAGCGCCGCGGCGTTGGCGGAGGCTCCGGAGTGCGGCTGGACATTGGCGAACTCGGCGCCGAAGAGGGCCTTGGCGCGGTCGATCGCGAGCTGCTCGGCGATGTCGACGTACTCGCAGCCGCCGTAGTAGCGGCGGCCGGGGTAGCCCTCGGCGTACTTGTTGGTCAGGACGGAGCCCTGCGACTCGAGGATCGCGCGCGGCACGAAGTTCTCGCTCGCGATCATCTCGAGGTAGCCGCGCTGGCGGTCGAGCTCCTGCTGGAGCACGGCGGCGATCTCGGGGTCGACCACCGACACGGGCTGGTCGAACGAGGCGGCGACGCCGGGGCTGGCGGGGGAAGAGGACACGGACGCTCCTTGGCTGGGAAACGGAAGGGGCCCGGCAGGTCGCTGCGGCGCGACACGGCTCGTTCGGGCGACCCGATCTACGGTATCCGTTCCAGCCCAGGCGTGCGGCGGGAAAAGTGTCCGGGGCGCTGCCCCGGAGGAGGTGCCGCTCCCTGATGGTCACCCATCCGAACGCCAGTCGCGGCGGGCTCACTCTAGCAAGCGGGCCGGGTGGCGCGGGAGTCGCGCCAGTCGGGGGCGGGCACGCGCGATCGTGCGACGATCCCTCGGGCGGTCCCGGCGCGGGACCGGGAGGGAGGGCGTCGCCGTGAGTCCTCGACGCCGCTCCGAGCGCGTCGACGGCCGCAGCGACGAGGAGCTCGTCGCGCTGGTCCGGGAGGGCCGCACCGACGCCGTCTCCGAGCTCTGGCGCCGCCACTCCTCGGCCGGGCGCACCGTGGCCCGGGCGTGGGCGAGCAGCTCCGACCCCGACGACCTGGTCTCGGAGGCGTTCCTCCGCGTCCTGCGGGCGATCGAGCGCGGCGGCGGACCCGAGGGCGCCTTCCGCCCCTACTTCTTCACCGCCGTCCGCAACGTCGCGGGGTCCTGGGCCCGGCGGGACCGGCACGAGCGGCCGTTCGACGAGGCCGACCGCGCCCTCCCCTCTGCCGGCCCCGATCCCGAGGCGCACGCCCTCGCCGCCCTCGAGCGCGACCTGGGCGCGCGCGCGTTCCGGGCGCTGCCGCCGCGCTGGCAGGAGGTGCTCTGGTACACGGAGGTGGAGGGCCTGTCCCCCGCCGCCGCCGCGCCGCTGATGGGCCTGCGGCCCAACGCGGTCGCAGCGCTCGGGGTGCGGGCGAGGGAGGGGCTGCGCTCCGGGTGGATCCGGGAGCACGTGGCGGACGCCTCGGCGACGGGCGAGTGCGAGTGGGTGCTCGAGCGGGCGGGGACGTACGCGCGAGGACGAGCCCCCGTCCGGGACAGGCACCGCATCGACCGGCACCTGGACGGGTGCCTCTCCTGCCGGGAGGCGCTGGCGGAGGCCGAGAGCACTGCGCGCCGCCTCGCGTCGGTGCTGCTGCCGCTCTCGGCCGGCGTGAGCGGTGCGGCCGCCTGGGCGGCGGGCGGGGGCTCCGGCGCGGCCTCCGGTCCGCTGCCGAGCGCGGTCCGGGCGTCGAGCGCGGTTCGAGCGTCGAGCGCGGTCCGAGCGTCGAGAGCGGGCAGTGGAACAGGAGTGGTCGTCGCCGCGTCCGCTGCGGCGGCACTCGCGGTCGCGGGAGTCGTCAGCGCGGCGGTGCTGCTGTCCGGGAACGGGGGCGGCGCGCTCGTGGCGGCGGAGGACGCCTCCGCGCGGGTGGACGAGCGCGCAACGGCCGAGGCGGTTGCGCCGGCGTCGAGCGGAGGAGCGACGGCGAGCGCCGACCGGCCGGAGACGGACCCGGAGGCCGCGGACCGGACGAGTGCAGCGGACGGCGATCCGGCGGGGCGGTCCAGCGGTTCCGGCGCCGCTCCGAGGAGCACGGTGCCGACCGTGGCCGGACGGGCTGCGTCGGACGATGCCGGAGCGACGCGCGCGACCCCCGGGAGGACGGGACGCCCGCCGCAACAAAAGCCGTCCCACGATCCCGTCGGCGCACCGGCGTCGAGAGGGATCGAGGCGACCGCCTCCCCGACTCCTGCCGCCGAGCCCGCCCCGTCCCGGTCCCGACCCCCGCACCGAGCACTCCGGTCCCGGTTCCTGTTCCGATCGTGACTCCCCCACCGGACACTCCGGCTCCGGCAGCGACGCACGTACCGAGCACTCCGGCGCCGGTCCCGACAGAGGCGCCGAGCACCTCCGCTCCGGTCTCGACTCCCGCACCGGTCACGACCCCCACTCCGGCCACACCTCCCGCTCCGGCCGCACCGACCCTCGCGCTCGACACCGACGGCCGGCTGCTGCCCGATGCCCGGGGCACCGCCACGCCCGGCGCCGAGGTGCTCCTCGAGGACGCCTCCGACGGACGCCGCGTGGGCTCCGCCACCGCCGACGCCGACGGCTCCTGGACCGCGCCGGCGCTCCCCCTCCCCGCGGGCACGACCACGGTGCTGGCGCGCACCGCTGCAGGAGTCAGCGCCCCCGAGACGGTCGACCTGCGCGCTCCGGTGCTCCTCGCCCGGGCCGCGTCGAGCGGGGGCGCGGTCGGCGTGCTCGTGCTCGCCGATCCCGACGCGGACGGCCTCGACCTCCTGGTCGACGGCGGGCAGGTGCGGTCCCTCGCTCCCGGAGCCCCCGTCCTCGCCGCGACCCTGGAGGTCGGTCCTGGGAGGCACACGATCGGCGTCCGCTACTCCTCCCCGGACGGGCGGACGGGACCCGTCGCCGTCGTGTCCGTCGACGCGGGCTGAGGCGCACGGAGCGCCCCGTGCCCCACCGTTATCCTGGGCGGATGCAGCCCGAACCCGCCGCGTCCGCGACTCCCCGGCCCGCCTCCGCGAGCACCCGTCCGACGGGCAGCGACGCCGCGTGGTCCGGCGCCCGGCCCGCGGGAAACCACTGGACCCTGACCTTCGCCTGCCCCGACCAGCCGGGCATCGTGCACGCCGTGTCCGGTGCCGTCGTCCAGGCCCGCGGCAACATCACCGAGAGCCAGCAGTTCTCGAGCGCCGACACCGGCCGCTTCTTCATGCGCCTGCAGGTGGAGTCGCCGATCAGCCGCGAGGAGTTCGCCGCCGCCCTGCTGCCGATCACCGAGCACTACGGGATGACCTGGCGCCTCGACGTCGTCGGCCGGCCGCTGCGCACCCTCGTCCTCGCCTCCACGGCCGCGCACTGCGTCAACGACCTGCTCTTCCGCCAGCGCGCCGGGCAGCTCGCGGTGGACATCCCGATGATCCTGTCCAACCACGGCAGCCTGCGCGACCTCGCCGAGTTCTACGGCGTGCCCTTCGAGTCGCGCCCCGTGGTCTCGCCGGAGTCGAAGCGCGGGTTCGAGGAGCGCGTGCTGGAGGTCGTCGAGGAGCACGACGTCGAGCTCGTGGTCCTGGCGCGCTACATGCAGATCCTCTCCCCCGAGCTCTGCGCGCGACTGGCCGGTCGCGCCATCAACATCCACCACTCGTTCCTGCCGGGCTTCAAGGGCGCGAACCCGTACAAGCAGGCGCACGCCCGCGGCGTCAAGCTGATCGGGGCGACCGCGCACTTCGTGACCAGCGACCTCGACGAGGGGCCGATCATCGAGCAGAACGTGGTGCGCGTGGACCACTCGCACTCGGTCGCCCAGCTCGTGGCGATCGGGCAGGACGAGGAGAGCCGCACGCTCACGCAGGCGGTCAAATGGTTCGCGGAGGACCGGGTGCTCCTCGACGGGGCCCGCACCATCATCTTCCGCTGACCTCCGGCGGCTAGCATGGTCGGCGTGAATCGAGCAGGAGCGGACACCGCGGGCACCGACATCAGGATCGGCCCGAACGCGATCCTCCGGTTCCTCCTGGAGCTCGTCGCGCTGGCGACCTTCGCCCTCTGGGGCTTCGCGTCGTGGGACCTCCCGTGGAACATCGTCCTCGGCATCGGCGCTCCGGTGGTCGCCGCGCTGATCTGGGCGCTCTTCCTCTCGCCGCGTGCGGTCCTCGCGATCGACGTCTACGGCCGCTCGCTGATCGAGCTGCTCGTGATGGGCGCCGCCGCGCTGGCGTGGCTGGACCTCGGCCAGCCGGTCGTCGCGATCGTCTTCGGCGTCCTCGCCGTCGTCTCCGGCGTCATCGCGGGACGCCGCTCCCTCTGATCCTGACGGCGGCCGCTCAGGCCGAGGGGCGCTCGCCCGGAGCCGTGCACCGCTGTCCCCGAGCGGGCACCGCTGTCCCCGAGCGGGCACCGCTGTCCCCATGCGCTCGCCGCGGCCCCGGAGCGGAACCGAACGCGTCGTCCAGGCTCGCAGCCGCTTGTCGCCACTGCGCTCTCCCGTCGATGCGCCGCCGTCGATGCGCTACCGCAGCGGGATCCAGGGCCGATCGCGCCGCCGGGCCCGCAGTCGAAGGTGCTCCGCCCCGCCTGATCGCCGCTCTCTCCCCCGACCCCCTCCCGCCTTCCCTCTCGAGCCGTTCCCCACGCAGCCCGGCCGGTCCTGCTCCCGGCACGCACCACGAGCCGCCCCGTCTCCGCCTCCCCGGGCCGGGAACGGCGAACGGCCGCCCCCGCCGCTCCGGGAGGAGCAGGGGGACGGCCGTTCGCGGCGGTCGCGGAGGACTACTCCGCGGCGCCCGCCTCACGCTGCGCCAGGGCGCGGCGTCGGAGGCCGGTGATCACAGCACCTGCACCGAGGAGGGCGAGGGCGGCGGCTCCGAGGAGACCGCCGTCGAAGCCCGTCGACGGGAGGCCGCCGGCGCCGTGGCCGGGCGCGCCCGGTCCGGCGGTCGGCGTGGAGGTGGGCTCCCCCGGTCCGGCGGTGGGGCCGGCCGTCGGCGTCGCGGTCGGCTCCGGGGTGCCCGTGGGCTCCGGAGTCGCGGTCGGCGTCGGGGTGGGGGTGACCGCCTCGGTGACGTCGACGCTCACGAGCGTCGCGAGTCCCGAATCGGTGTAGGCGACACGGCCGAGGTAGCGGGCCGGGCCCGCCAGGTTCGACCAGGAGACCGCGTACGCGATCGGCTCGCCCTGCACGGCGTCGACCACGGCGGGGTCGGTGCTCAGCGAGCCGAGACCGTTCTCCGGAGTGATGACGAAGCTGCGGAAGTCGAACGTGACGGTCGAGGATCCCGGAGCGGTCGAGTAGACATCGGCCTGGACCGTGTACTCGCCCGGAGCGGGGTCGGCGATGTCGACGCGCTCGTCGGCCGAGCCGGTCGCCGAGGTGAAGACCTTGTCGGTGCTCTCGCTGGTGACGGTGAGGTCGAGGTCGGCCGCGTCGTCGAGCGAATCGAGATCGAAGCGGGCGAACTCGGCGCCCTCCGGCACCACGACGGTGGTCGTCAGCGACTTCCCCGTGGGGAGCGTCGCCGAGTGGCCGTCAGCGGCAGTGGCGTCCACGGCGAGGACGCCCTCGGCGAGACCGCTCGCGGTGAGCGGCAGCGCGCCGGTGATGCCGGGCGTGACCGTCACCGTGCCGGTGCCGGTCGAGCCGGTGCCGGAGACCTCGTAGGGCGCGTCCAGCAGGACGGGGCGCACCGCGATCGGGCTGCGGACGTCGTGCTCCGCGCTCGCCCAGGTCAGGTAGCCGGTGGCGAACTGGTTGAGCGCCGCCGAGCCGGTGGTGAAGGAGACCGTGTACTCCGCCGTCTGGCCCGCACCCGTGAAGGAGAGGGTCGAGGGCGAGACGACGGTGTCGATCCCGGCGAGGCCGTCGACCGAGGCGGTGTAGGTGCCCGCGCCGGTCGAGGTGACCGTGCGGGTCACGGTCTGCGTGCCCGCGAGGGCGCCGATCGCGATCGAGGCCTGGTTGAGGTCGGACGGGTCGATCGCGGCGATCGGGTCGATCACCGGGTTCGAGGTGAAGACGTAGCCCGCACCCTTGAGGAACGCGATCCAGTCCTCCGTGCCGCTCTGGTAGAGCAGTCCGGGATCGAGGAACGCGGCAGGGTCGACGTGTCCGGCGCCCTGGGCGAAGACGTCCTCGGACGCGGCGCCCGACTGGTCGACGCTGTCGTAGGCGGAGGTCATCATGGCCGACTTCACCGCGGACGGCGAGGCCTTCGGGGTCGCGCCGAGGATCAGCGCGCCGAGGCCCGCCACGTGCGGCGACGACATCGAGGTGCCGGACTCGAACGCGAAGGCGGGGTCGTCGCCCTCGGCGTTGAAGCTGTCGGCGAGGATCGCGACGCCGGGCGCCGTGAGGTCGGGCTTCAGCACGTCGGCGCCGTCCGCCTCAGCGGGTCCGCGCGACGAGAAGCCGGCGACCTGCGGGACGGGGATGGAGGCTCCGGACGAGTTGCCCTCGGAGAGGGTCACGGTCGCACCGGCGGTGCCGGCGTAGGTCGTGATCGCCTGGTAGGCCTGCGAGTCGATCTGGATGCTCGGGACCGAGTGGTCGTCGACGTGCAGGGCGTTCGGGGTCGGGTTGAGCAGCAACATGCCGATGCCGCCGGCCCGCTCGACCTCGGCCGACTTGGAGACGCGCGCGGTGACGCCCGCGGTGCAGGCGACGATCGTGCCCTTCACCTTGTCGGGGTCGAGGGTGCCGGTCTCGCAGATGGCGGGGTTCTCGGCGCCCGAGCGGACGACGTCGGCGCTGTTCACCAGCGGTCCGGTGACGTCCTCGTGGACCGAGATGGATCCTCCGACGAACTTCTGGCCGTCGCCGAGAGCGGCGGTCGCGGTGTAGGTCGGGATGGAGGACGCGGCGACCGTGGTGTACCAGGGCGACGCGTGGTCGAGCGTGGAGGCGCCCGCACCCGAGTTGCCGGCCGAGGCCGCGACGAAGACGCCCGCGGCGGCGGCGTTGAGGAACGCCTCGTCGATCGCGGTCAGGGTCGAGGTGGCCGAGCCGCCGCCGATCGAGAAGTTGATGACGTCGACGCCGTCCTTGGTCGCGGCGTCGATGGCCGCGAGGATGCCCGCTCCGGAGCAGAAGTCGTCGTCGTCGGTGCCCTCGTCGGGTCCGTTCCAGCAGACCTTGTACGCGGCGACCTTGGCGGCCGGGGCGACTCCGGAGATCTTCCCGTAGTCGTAGCCGTCGACGCTCGCCTCGACGCCGTTGTTGCCGGCTGCCGTGCTCGCGGTGTGCGAGCCGTGTCCGTCGGCGTCGCGCGGGGAGCGGTACTCGGGGTTGTCCGTCGAGCCGACCTCCTCGTCCGCGAGGAACCAGCGTGCGCCGATGAGCTTCTGGTTGCACTCGTCGCCGTCCCACTGCTCGGAGGCGGGGAGCCCCGGCGAGCAGGAGCCGACGAAGGTGCCGCCGTCCGACTTCACGAAGGAGGTGGTGGTGCCGTCCGTGTAGGGGGCCGCTCCGGGCGAGGTCGCCAGGGGCGCGCCTGCGAAGGAGGGGTTCTCGGGCGCGATGCCGGAGTCGATGACGCCGACGACGACGCCCTCGCCCGCCTTGTCGATGCCGCCCAGCTTCTGCCAGACGCCGTTCTCGCCCTCGAGGCCGAGGAAGTCGGTGGAGCGCTGCTGTCCGGTGTCGGGCACCGGGGTGCCGGCGGCGGCCGCGGCGAGCGGCGAGGCCTGCGCGGCGCGGTCGACCTTCAGGTTCTCGACCTTGCGGACCTGGGCGACGTCGCGGCGGCTCGCGAGCTCGCCCGCCTGCTCGCCCGAGAGGGTCGCGGAGAAGCCGTTGAGGGCGACGGTGTAGTGGTAGCCGATGGCGGCGTCGACCGCGGAGGCGACGTCCTCCTGGCGCTGCTCGAGGTGGGCGGAGTAGTCCTCCACCGGAGCCGAGGCGGCCTGCAGCTGCGCACCGTCGACGGGCGCGGTGCGGGCGAAGCGGGCATCGCTGCCCTGGTAGGTGGCCGCGGAGGGCTCGACGAGGGTGACGACGTAGTCGCCGTCGTCGAAGCTCTGGCCGACGGAGAGCCCGCCGACGAGCGAGGCACTGCCGGCGAGAGGGGCGGCACTGGCGCCGGTGGTGGCGAAGGCCGCGGTCGCGGCGACTCCGAGGACGGCGAGGCCCGCGAGGATGCGCCTCTCAGCGCGGCGGACGGGTGGTCGGTGGGACAGGTGGATCGGCAATCGATGTCCTTACTCACATTCGCTGGGAACCGGATCGGTTTCCACACAGAAACGACCCTACGAACTCGATTGCCCAGCTTTGTTACGAACAGGTAACGAAGTTGACGCTGAAGGGGGCCGATCCGTTGGCACTCCCCCTCCCCGAGTGCTAAATTACTCGCGTTGAGCCGGGTCGGCTCAACTCTTGGAACTCTTCGTTGCACGACTGAATGGAGTGATCTCATGGCTGTCACCTACGACCCCGTCCGCGAGCTGGACCGCCTCGCCACCGCCCTCCTCGGCTCCGGTCAGGGGCCCCGCCGGATGCCGATCGACCTGTACCGGGACGGCGACCACTACGTCCTCACCGCCGACCTCCCCGGCATCGACCCGGGGTCCGTCGACGTCGACGTGGACGGGCAGCTCCTCACCATCCGTGCCCAGCGCACCGTCGCGAGCGGCGACGACGTCACCTGGATCACCCGGGAGCGCCAGTCGGCGACCTTCGTCCGCCAGCTGAGCCTCGGCCAGGGCGTCGACACCGAGCGCATCGCCGCGTCCTACGACAACGGCGTGCTCTCGGTGACCATCCCGGTCAGCGAGAAGGCGCGTCCCCGCCGCATCGAGGTCGTCTCGACCGCCCGCCCCGAGCAGGTGCGGATCGGCGAGGCGGCCGCCGAATAGGACGACGAGCGAGGGCCCGTCCGCGATCGTGCGGGCGGGCCCTCCGCCTGTCCGCACGCCCTACGCTGGCCGGATGCGCGCCTCCTCCTCCGACACCGCTGTCGGCGTCCTGCTCCCCCGCGATCTCCCCGCCTCCGAGGTGCTCGGCTACGCCCGCCGCGCCGAGGAGCTCGGCTTCGACGAGCTCTGGGTGGTCGAGGACCTCGGCTTCCGCGGCGGCATCGCCCAGGCCGGCGCGGTACTCGCCGCCACCGAGCGGATCGTCGTCGGCATCGGCATCCTGCCCGCCGCCGTCCGCACGGCGGCCTTCACCGCGATGGAGCTCGGCACTCTCGCCGAGCTGTTCCCCGGCCGCGTCCACGCCGGCATCGGGCACGGGATGCCGCACTGGATGCACGGCCTCGGCGTCTGGCCTCGCAGCCCGCTCACCCTGCTCGAGGAGCAGTTCGGCGCGATCCGCTCGCTGCTCTCCGGCGAGCGCACCGACCGCTCCGGCCGCTACGTGCACGTGGACGGCCTCGTCCTGGAGTCGCCGCCCGCCGTCGTGCCGCCGCTGCTGGCCGGCGTCCGCGGACCGAAGTCGCTGGCGCTCGCGGGCCGGATCGCCGACGGGGTCGTCCTGGCCGAGCCCGTCACTCCGGAGTACCTCGCGGCGGCCCGCGGCCACCTGGGCGGCACCGGACGGATCGTCGCCTACAACGTGGCCGCCGTGGACGACGACGCGGCCGCCGCGCGCGACGCGGTCCGGCCGGGACTCGAATGGATCGGCGAGCCGGACTGGGCGCCGCATATCGAGCCGCTCCCCTTCGCCGAGGACTTCGCCCGCCTGCGGGCCGAGAGCGCCGACCGCGCCGCCTTCGTCCGCGACCTGCCCGACGCCTGGGTCGACCAGCTGGCCGTCGTGGGCACTCCCGAGGACGCTCGTCGCCGCATCGGCCTGCTGCACGAGGCCGGTGCGTCGAGCGTCGTGCTGATGCCGTCGGGGCCCGATCCGCTCCACGCGATGGAGGAGCTCGCCCGGGCGCTCTGAGGCGCTCGGCCCGGGCGCGTCCCACCGGGCCCGGAGACGCGTCCGGCCCGCAGGATCCGAGGATCGTGCGGGCCGGACGCGTCTGCTGAAGCCGGTGATCAGGCCGACATGCGGGCCTTCAGGTTCTCATCGAGGGTCGCGAGGAACTCCTCGGTCGTCTGCCAGCCCTGCTCGGGGCCGACGAGCAGGGCGAGGTCCTTCGTCATCTTCCCGGACTCGACCGTCTTGATGACCACGTCCTCCAGGGTGAGCGAGAAGTCGATGAGCTCCTGGTTGCCGTCGAGCTTGCCGCGGTGCGCGAGACCGCGCGTCCAGGCGTAGATCGAGGCGATCGGGTTCGTCGAGGTGGGCTTGCCGGCCTGGTGCTGGCGGTAGTGGCGCGTGACGGTGCCGTGCGCCGCCTCCGCCTCGACGACGCTGCCGTCGGGCGTGGAGAGCACGGAGGTCATCAGGCCCAGCGAGCCGAAGCCCTGCGCGACGGTGTCGGACTGGACGTCGCCGTCGTAGTTCTTGCAGGCCCAGACGTAGCCGCCCTCCCACTTCATGGCCGAGGCGACCATGTCGTCGATGAGGCGGTGCTCGTAGGTGAGGCCCGCGGCGTCGAAGCGCTCCTTGAACTCGGTCTCGAAGATCTCCTCGAAGATGTCCTTGAAGCGGCCGTCGTAGGCCTTGAGGATCGTGTTCTTGGTGGAGAGGTAGACCGGGTAGTTGCGCGAGAGGCCGTAGTTCAGCGACGAGCGGGCGAAGTCGCGGATCGACGCGTCCTGGTTGTACTGGACCTGCGCGATGCCGTCGTCCGGGGCCTTGTAGACCTCGAACCTCATCGGCTCGGAGCCGTCCTCGGGCGTGAACTCGACGGTCAGCGTGCCCTTGCCCTTGAAGACGAAGTCGGTGGCGCGGTACTGGTCGCCGAACGCGTGGCGGCCGATGATGATCGGCTTGTTCCAGCCGGGGACCAGGCGCGGGATGTTCGAGATGATGATCGGCTCGCGGAAGATCACGCCGCCGAGGATGTTGCGGATCGTGCCGTTGGGCGACTTCCACATCTTCTTGAGGCCGAACTCCTCGACGCGGGCCTCGTCGGGGGTGATGGTCGCGCACTTCACGCCGACGCCGTGCTTCTGGATGGCGTGCGCCGCGTCGATCGTGACCTGGTCGTCCGTCTCGTCGCGGTACTCGATGCCGAGGTCGTAGTACTCGAGGTTCACGTCGAGGTACGGGTGGATGAGGGTGTCCTTGATCTTCTGCCAGATGATGCGCGTCATCTCGTCGCCGTCGAGCTCGACGACCGTTCCCTCAACCTTGATCTTGGACATTGCTCTCCCATGGTGTCGATGACCCCGCACCTGTGCGGGACGGGCGGCTCTGCACCGCTCCGGATGGCCTCCGCCAGCCTACCCGAGGCCCGAACTGTCTCGATGTCGAGACAGTTCTCGATCGTCCGCGCCGGGGCCGGCGCACGTCGCCCGACAGGAGGATGCCCGCCGTCCTGCGCCGCCGGTACAGTGACGGCATGAGTGACCTCCGCCTGGAAGAGCTGTCCGCCTCGAACATCTCCGCCGTGAACGGTCTGAGCCTCAAACCCGGCCAGGAGCAGTTCATCGCGCCGGTCTCCTACTCCGCCGCCGCCGCGGTGATCGACCCGGGCGCCTCCTGGCAGCGGGCCGTGATGGACGGCGACGAGCTGGTCGGCTTCATCCACGCGCACTTCGACCCGGAGGCGGCGGAGGAGTTCCGCAGCTGCATCTGGCGCATCAACATCGACGCGGCGAAGCAGGGCCGCGGCGTGGGCACCTTCGCCGTCCGCGCCACCGCCGACGAGGCCCGCGCCCGCGGCTTCGACACCCTCACGGTGATCTGGGAGTCCGGCGAGGACGGCCCGGAGCAGTTCTTCCGCTGGATCGGCTTCGAGGTCGTCGGCGAGACGCAGTACGGCGAGAACATCGGGGCGCTGACGCTCTGAGCGCGGCGCCGGAGGCAGCGGAGCCGGCCGACTTCGTCTCCGCCGTCCTCGAGGTGGTCGCCTCGATCCCGCCCGGCCGCGTGATGGCCTACGGCGAGATCGCCGCGGTCCTCGGCACTCGTGCGGCACGCGCGGTCGGCACGGTGATGGCCCGCTACGGCTCCGACACCGCCTGGTGGCGCGTCGTCCGCGCGGGAGGAGCGCCCCCGGTCGGCCACGAGGAGCGCGCCCGCCGGGAGTACGAGCGCGAGGGCACGCCCCTCGTCGTCACGCCGGGCGGCTGGCGCGTCGACGTGCGCAGCGCCCGCTGGCGCCCCTGAGCCGGGAGCGGCTCCGGGACGTGAGTCGCGAGCAGCAGCCGATCAGACGAGCGAGTCCCGCCAGGCCGCGTGCAGGGTGGCGAAGCGGCCCTCGCCGGCGATGAGCGCCTCCGGGGTGCCGTCCTCGACGATGCGGCCGTGCTCCATCACCAGCACCCGGTCGGCGATCGCGACCGTCGAGAGGCGGTGCGCGATGATGACCGCCGTGCGGTCCGCCAGGAGCGTCTGCAGGCCCTGCTGCACCAGGCGCTCGCTCGGGATGTCGAGGGAGGAGGTCGCCTCGTCCAGGATCAGCACCGCCGGGTCGGCCAGGAACGCGCGGGCGAATGAGATCAGCTGGCGCTGACCGGCCGAGACGCGGCCGCCGCGCTTGTTCACGTCGGTGTCGTAGCCCTCCGGCAGCGCCTGTATGAACTCGTGCGCGCCGACCGCCTGCGCGGCCCGGACGATCTCGTCGTAGGACGCGGTCGGCCGCCCGATCGCGATGTTGTCGGCGACGGATCCGGAGAAGAGGTACGCCTCCTGGGTGACCATCACGATCGCGCGCCGCAGGTCCTTCGGGTGCAGCTGCCGCAGGTCCACTCCGTCGAGGGTCACCACGCCGTCGCTCGGGTCGTAGAAGCGCGAGATCAGCTTGGCGAGCGTCGTCTTGCCGGCGCCCGTGGACCCGACGAGGGCGATGGTCTGCCCTGCGGGGATGTCGAGGTCGAAGCGCGGCAGCACCTCGCGGTCGGCGGTGTAGGCGAAGCGGACGCCCTCGAAGCCGAGGCGGCCCCGCGCCTGGCGCAGGTCGACCGGGCGCGCCGGATCCGGGACGCTCGGCTCCTCGGCCAGCACGCCCGAGATCTTCTCGAGCGCGGCGGCCGCCGACTGGTAGGAGTTGTAGAACATCGCCATCTCCTGCACCGGGTCGAAGAAGCGCCGGGTGTAGAGCAGGACCGCCAGCAGCGCGCCGATCTCGAGCCCGCCGTCGAGCACGCGGACGCCGCCGATGAACAGCACCACGGCGACGGTGACGTTGCCGATCAGCACGAGCCCGGGGTCGAAGGTGCCGAACACCCCGAAGACGCGCTTGTAGGCGAGCCGGTACTGCTCGACGACCCCGCCGAACACGGACTCGTTGCGCTTCTGCGTGCGGAAGGTCTGCACGGCGCGGATGCCGGTCATCGACTCCACGAACTGCACGATCAGCCGCGACGAGGCGACGCGGGTGCCGCGGAACAGCGCCTGCGACCGCTTCTGGAACCAGCGGGTGAGCAGCGCGAGCGGCACCAGGGCGCAGGCGAGCACGATGCCGCTCACGCCGTCCAGGGAGACGAGGGCGATCGCGACGAAGCCCATGTAGAGCGCACCCTGCACCAGCTGGTTGATGCCGGAGTCGAGCAGCTCGCGGATGGAGTCGAGGTCGCTGGTCTGGCGCGAGATGATCCGGCCGGAGGTGTAGTTCTCGTGGAACTCCAGGCTCAGCTTCTGGGTGTGCAGGAAGACCCGCTTGCGCAGGTCGATCAGGATCGCCTGGCTCACCCGCGCGGAGAGCACGGTGTACCAGGCGACCAGGAGCGCGCCGACGAGTCCGGTGAGGATGTAGGCGCCGACCGTGACCGCCAGCGGGGCCGCGTTCCCCGCGAGGACCGCGGGCAGGCCGTTGTCGATGCCCGCCGCGATCAGCGCCGGTCCCGCGACCTGGGCAGCGGTCGCGACGACGACCACGACCGCGGTGAGCACCAGCCGCAGCCGGAGCGGCCGCAGCAGGGAGCCGAGCAGCCGCAGCGAGCGTCGGCGCAGAGCCGCCGACTCCGCTCTGCTGAGGTCGTCGCGCTCCTCGGAGGAACCGAGCGTGCTCATGATCGCGTCTCCTGGTGGGTCGTCGTGGGGCGGGAGCCGATGCGCTCGGTCCCGGCGGGCCGGGTCAGCTCGTCCTCCTCGAGGCTCGAGATGACGAAGCGGTAGTGCGGGCTGCTCGCGAGCAGCTCGCTGTGGGTGCCGACCGCGGTGATGCGGCCCTCCTCCATCAGTGCCACGCGATCGGCGAGCGCCACCGTCGAGGGGCGGTGGGCGACGATGATCGCCGTGGTATCGCCGAGCACGCGGCGCAGCCCCGCCTCGACGCGCGCCTCCGTGTCGACGTCGAGCGCCGAGAGCGGGTCGTCGAGGACGAGCACCGCCGGACGCGCGGCCACCGCGCGGGCGAGGGCCAGGCGCTGGCGCTGGCCGCCGGAGAGGCTCATCCCCTCCTCGCCCACCTTCGTGTCCAGGCCCTCGGGGAGGCGGTGGACGAAGTCGGCCTGCGCGATCTCGAGGGCCTCGAGCAGCTCCTCCTCGGTCGCGTCGGGTCGGCCGAGGAGGACGTTCTCGCGCACGCTCGTGGAGAAGAGCGTCGCGTCCTCGAACGCCATGCCGATGTGCGTGCGCAGCTCGTCGCGGCGGAGCCGGCGGATGTCGACGCCGTCGAGCTCGATGGCTCCGCCGGTCACGTCGTAGAGGCGCGGGAGCAGCGCGGTGAGCGTCGTCTTCCCGGACCCGGTGATGCCGACCAGTGCCATCGTCTCGCCCGGCTCGACCTCGAGGTCGACGCCGTCGAGGAGGTCGCGGTAGCGCTCGGGGGCGTCCTGGTAGCGGAAGTGGACGTCGCGGAAGCGGACCCGACCGCGCGGCTCGAGGATCGTGTCGGGGTCCTCCGGGTCGGTGATGGTGTTCCGGCTGTCCATCACCTCGAAGTAGCGGTCGACCGCCGTGCGGGTGTCGAAGGTCATCGAGAGGAGGAAGCCGATCGACTCCACCGGCCAGCGCAGCACGGTCGCGGTGGCGAAGAAGGCGAACAGCTCGCCGACGCTCAGCTGGCCGGCCGCGGCGAGCCAGACCCCGCCGAGCAGGCAGAGCGCGAACGCGATGTCCGGCACCAGCAGCAGGACGAGCCAGATCCCGGCGATGGCGCGGGCCTTGTCGATCTCGGTGCCGCGGAGCTTCTCGGCCTGGCCGGCGAAGTTCTCCAGCGCGTGCTGGTGGCGGCCGAAGGCCTTGAGGACGCGGATGCCGTGCACCGACTGCTCGACGGTCGTGGCGAGGTCGCCCGCCTGGTCCTGGCTGCGGCGCGCGATGCTCGAGTAGCGCTTCTCGAACGCGAACCCGTAGATCCAGACCGGGATCGAGCACACGACGAAGAGCACGCCGAGGATCGGGTTCCAGTAGACGAGGACGCCGAAGCCGACGACGATCGTCAGCGCGTTGACCACGAGCAGGACGAAGCCGAAGGCGATCCAGCGGCGGATGAGGCTGAGGTCGCTCATCGCCCGCGACAGGAGCTGCCCGCTCTGCCAGCGGTCGTGGAACGAGACGGGGAGGTCCTGCAGGCGGCTGTAGAGCGCCGAGCGCATGCGCGCCTCGATCCGCGTGCTGGGGGTGAGGACCATCCGGCGCCGCAGCGCGATGGCACCGGCCTCGACGACGCCGAGCACGAGGATGACGGCGACCGGGCCGATCAGCGGCCCGAGGTCGCCGGAGCCGGCGGAGGCCGCTCCGTCCCCCAGCGGCCCGTCGACGAGCTGCTGCAGGACGATCGGGATGACCAGCGACACCAGGCTCGCCACGAGCGCGACCGCGATGCCGCCGACCAGCCGGGGCAGGGAGTCGCCGACGAAGGGGACGAGGCGCAGCAGGGTCTGCAGCGTGCTCGGGCGCTTCTGCGCGGGGGCGCCGGGAGACGGGCGGGCGGGAGCGGACACGGCGGAGGGCTTTCGCGACGGGGTGCGTTCCGTAGAGCGGGGTG